>CAYWTV010000111.1:0-1514 GCA_964461305.1 uncultured Peptoniphilaceae bacterium | reverse complement strand
GTGGATTAATTCATTATCCATAATTTCTTCTGCTAGTTTTGCGCCTTCCGTTTTTATTGCAGAGTCTCTATCTAGTACAAATACATACTCTGGATTTTGGTCTACTATAAATTCAAAGGATGCTTCGTTACCGTGAGTTGATGATTCTCCTAGTTCTGAGTTGTCTCCTAAATTTGTAAAACCCATTTCATTTGATATTAATGAAGCTCTAGCATTACTGCCTAATATATTAAACCCTCCATTAGTAACTAAGCCTACTATTGCTTCTTTTCCTGTTGCAATTTCAGAAATATTAGAAATTCTATCTTCATATTCAAAAATTTTTTCATCAATTTTTTCTTCTAGTCCAAATATAGATGCTATTAACTTTGCATTTTCCTTTGTACTTTCTACTACACCAATTTCAGCATTTGCTCTTAATCTCACTACGGGTGCGATTTGAGAAAGTTGATCGTAAAATTCTCCTGCACGTCCACCCATTAAAATCACATCTGGTTGTAGGCTCATTATAGCTTCTAGGTCAGGCGCTTTTAATGTCCCTACGTTTTCAACTCCCTCTTGTTCTGCAATTTCTTTTAAGTATTCTATAGAAGTTTGAGCTACTCCTACAACTTTTTCATCTAATTCTAAAAATTCTATTATGTCTAAAGCTGCCATATCTAATACTACAATTTTTTCTGAATTAAAAGGAACTTCTACATCTTCTAATTCTTCTGAAGAGTTAAGGGACTTTATTACTAGATTTTCTCCTACTTCATTATTATCTTCTGTAATTGTTGATGTTTCTACAGTATTTTCTACTGCTGAATCATTTCCTTCATTTGCACATCCTATTAATCCTATACTAAGTATTAAACTCATAATTATTAATGCTATTTTTTTCATTCTTTTTTCTCCCTAAAAATATATTGATAATGGTCTACCATTTATATCCATTATTTCAAAGTCAACTTTATACATATCTGATAAAATCTCCTTTGTCATTACTTCTTCCACTGTGCCTACTTTTTTTATTTCTCCTTGATACATTGCACAAATATAGTCTGAGTATGCTGCTGCTAAATTAATTTCGTGAAGTACCATAACTACAGTTTTTCCGAAGTCTTCTGAAAATGTTCTTACCTTTTTCATAAGCTGAGTAGCGTGATAAATATCTAAATTATTAGTCGGTTCGTCTAACAAAATATAGTCTGTATCTTGAGCTATGGTCATAGCTACAAAGGCTCTTTGTCTTTGTCCACCTGATAATTGGTCTATATATTTATCAGCTATATCATCAAGTTCCATAGTTTTTAAAGCAGCATCTACAATTGCATTGTCTTTTTCATCTAACCTTGAGCCACTGTATGGAAATCTTCCAAAATTTACAAGTTCTCTTACAGTCAAAGCTAAATTTACGTTGTTAGATTGGGTTAAAATTGAAAGTTTTTTTGATAGTTCTTTACTTTTCCATGAGTTTAAATCCTTGCCCTTAAATTCTATTTCTCCCTTATCTTTTTCTATTAATCTGGAAA
>CAYWTV010000110.1:0-1518 GCA_964461305.1 uncultured Peptoniphilaceae bacterium | reverse complement strand
GGCGAGTTGAGAAGTTGAGAGCATTTGTTTTTAGGGGAATTAGGCAGATGGGTTTTAATATACCTAATATTCTGCTTAGGCTATTTTTTTATGCTTTTAATCTTCTATAAATCGTTATTTAATTGAATGGTAATAATTTTTGAATCTTTGAAATGACTAGAAGCAGATTTTTTAAAAAAACGTACCATTCTAATTATCGAGGTAAAGTATCTGTTGAGGATGCTGTTAAACATCAAACATATCTTGATGATATGAGAAAAGATGCTGTTTTTTATTGTGTAGATCATATCGAAAGTTCAATGATCCCACATAGTATGCTTCATAAAATAATTCAAAAGTTAAAAACTAAGCAAAATGATAGTTTAACTTTGCCAGAGAAAGCCTATTTAGTTCGTCAAAACCTTAATGCTTTACATAGTCTAGTTGAAGGTAAAATTTCTTTTAATCAATATAAGAAAGAAGTTGTTAATGACAGAATAAAGCATCAAGAACACTTAGAAGCAGAAAGATTACGCTTGGAAAAATTAAGAGAATTAGAACTAATTCAGTTAAAGAAACAACAAGAAAAATTAGCTCAGGAAAGAAAAGTTAGAGAACAAGCTGAACGTGAACGTAGGAAAAAATTAGAATCTGACCCTAAATATATAGAGAGGCAAAAAGAAAAAAATCTAATAAAAAAATATGATATTTACTTCTATGACATAGCTGATAAGCATAGATCCAAGTTAATTAATATATTGAAATTATTAGATAATAATCAGAGATTATCTGAACAAGATGCTATTTGGTTAAATTCGGAAGGACGACAATTTTTTACAGATGAACTTAAGATAAAATTTCATCGTGTGGAAGCTGATTTTTATCTTAATGAATATAAGACAACCAAATTACATTGGCATGCTATTAATGCCTCTAGTCAATTAAGAAAAGCTAAAGCAAGTAAAGAGGCTGAAAAGTTTTTAGAAAATACTGAAATCTCACTAAATAAAAATAAAAAATTATTGTCAGCTTATTTCACTACATTGGGAGGAGTTAAGAGAGATATTAGAAAAGTCGATACAGCAATAGAATGTGGCGTAAAAGCTCATGAAAATAATTCTCAGGACTACAGACCATGTACTTTATTGGGAGCTATATATATGGAAAACCATGAATATACTCTTGGACATGATTGGTATAGCAAAGCACGTGACCGAGGTGCGCCAGAGAAATCTATAAATGCTGATCTCAGAAGTATTCTTTTAAAATTAGATAAATCAAAACGCATTGAAATGATTGCTAGTCTATTGAAAAAAGACCCATACCTTTATGGTTGGTTAAAAGATATTAAAAAATAACTTCTAGTTTCCAAAAATCCCAATTTAAGTATTGGGATTTTTATTATAAAACGTCACTTTTTACGCTGATTTAAGGTTTCTTGTCCTAAATCCTTCCAAATTTGCCATTTCATATCATTTGGGTCGATTTCAGCAGTTTTTAGAAGAACGCCAAGTAATTCGGCTGGGTCACGCTGATCTA
>CAYWTV010000109.1:0-1646 GCA_964461305.1 uncultured Peptoniphilaceae bacterium | reverse complement strand
CTTCTACATCTTCATTTTCAAGTAACTCTGAATAGTTAATAATAGAAGTAAGTGGAGTTTTTAGATCGTGACTTACATTAGTAATTAATTCCGTCTTCATTCTCTCTGACTTTACTGCATTTTCCACAGCTAAATCTAAATTTTCAGATACAGTATTTAAATTATGGGCTAAAGTTTTGAATTTAGAGTTTTCTTCATCTAATTTTATCTCGTAATTTCCTAGGGCAATATTTTTAGAAACTTCTTCAATCCTTATTATATCATCATAATATTTTTTAAAGAAAGCAAATATTCCAGTTATTAATATAGCCCAAAGAATAAAGACTATAAATCTAAATCCGTAATTTACAAATAAATTAACTCCTATAAAGCCTATAAATATTAAAACTCCATAAGCTATTGCTACAGTTTTTTTATTAGTTCCTTCCATATTATCAGTCAGTTTATTAATACGTCCTTTAAATATTTTATCATATATTTTAAATATTATGGAATTTCTAATAATTAGAGAATTTCTTCCCTTATTAAATATATCTTTTATAGAAAAAATAAAATAATATATAAATATTCCTGAGAAAAATAATCCTAAAGCTTGAAATAAACCTTGGCCTACTGGATGAAAACCTCTAGTACTATTATAAATTAAATCTGAAAAGCTTACTCCAAATACCCCTACTAAAATAGCTAGTAAAAGAAGGGATACCTCTACTGGAAATCTAGATACAGAAATATAAAATTTTGATTCTTTCATCTTTTCATACTTTGATATACTACTAAATACTAAAAATATAAACATTCCCAATAGTGAAAAAATTATTACCTTTGGAATAAGAGCTCTTCTAGCTAAATTTGTATTTACATAATTATAAAATTGAGGTGATGAAACATCCATTGCATAGGCAAAATCTAAATTTTGGATACTAGAATCTTCATCTATACTTAAATAAACATCTTCAACTACTGATTCTAAAGTATCTAAAGCTATATTACTTTCTCTACTTTGATCTACATTAGAATTATCTAAATTAAATACTACATTTTCTCCATCAAAAGTTCCTCTAATTACTCCATAACCTTCTTTAAACTCTATACTTTCAGTATCAAAAGAAAAGTCTCTACCATAATTTCTTTGGAATAATCTATCATTAGTTAGATAAGAGGTTTTTAAAACTTCTTTATTTTCTAATGAGGAAGATATAAAAGGTTCTTCAGATAATGATATTTCTATAGATCCATCAGGATGAACAGTAGTTCTTTCAAAAAGACCTCGTTCTTCATCTATAGAATATGAAATTTCTTCTCCATTTTGACCTATTTCTTCTACATTTTCTTCAAATAAATTATCTTCTTCTATATTTTTACTTACAAATTTTTCAGATCTAATATAATAATTTAGAAGTCTTCCCGTATCTCTACTTTGTCCACCATATAAAGATAAATCAATATCATTGTATAAATTACTATAAAACATACTAGAATCTACTGTATTATTAAAAAACTCTATGGGAGCTTGGGTAAGCAAACTCATTAAAACTGAAATAACTATTATAAATAAAAGAATACTTTTTGATGAATATAAAAATCCTTTGTTGTCTTTCATATTTAATTCCTCCTTTTTGGATCTACAAATTTGTATCCTATTCCCC
>CAYWTV010000108.1:0-1654 GCA_964461305.1 uncultured Peptoniphilaceae bacterium | reverse complement strand
AGCGACTTATTTTTTAGCCTTTATATAGTATATTATTATTAGTTTCCTTGTCAAAAAAATGTAGCTTTTCTTCGTCAATATATACTGTAAGATTTTCATCCCTTGTAACTTTAGAATCAGAATTTAATTTAGCAAGAACTTCCCTTCCACTAATATCCATATAGACGTATTTTTCAGATCCTAACATCTCTAGGAAAGTTACCTTTCCAGTTACTTCTATGTTTGTCTTTCTGTTTTCGTCGTAAATATGCTCTGGTCTTATTCCTAAGATTATTTCCTTGTCTAAAAATCCTTCTACTTCTAAAGCTTTTCCATGTCTTTCTGAAATTTCTATTTTCTTTCCTAAAACATTTCCAATATATCTGCCATTTTCCTTTACAACTACACCTTCTAAAAAGTTCATTTGAGGCGAACCTATAAATCCAGCGACAAATAAATTTGCTGGGTGGAAATAAACATTTGATGGGGTGTTTACTTGTTGGATTTCACCTTCGTTCATTATAACTATTTTATCTCCCATAGTCATAGCTTCAGTTTGATCATGGGTAACGTATATAAAAGTAGTTTGTAATCTTTCGTGAAGCTTAGTAATTTCTGCCCTTGTTTGAACCCTTAATTTTGCATCTAAGTTAGAAAGGGGCTCATCCATTAAAAATACCTTTGGGTTTCTTACTATTGCTCTACCTAAGGCTACACGTTGTCTTTGTCCACCTGATAATGCCTTTGGTTTACGGTCTAGATACTCTTCTAGTCCTAGAATCTTTGCAGCATCCATAACTTTTTTGTCGATTTCGTCCTTGGGAGTTTTTGCTAGTTTTAAGGCATAGCTCATATTTTCCCTTACTGTCATTTGGGGATAAAGGGCGTAGTTTTGAAACACCATTGCAATGTCTCTGTCCTTTGGTTCCACATTGTTTACCAGTTTGTCTCCAATGTATAACTCCCCTTTAGTAATTTCTTCAAGACCAGCTACCATTCTCAAAGTAGTAGATTTTCCACATCCAGAGGGACCTACAAAGACGACGAACTCTTTATCTTCAATTTCTAGGTTGAAGTCCTTTACTGCTGTAACTTCACCTTCGTAAATTTTGTATATATTTTTAAAACTCAAATTTGCCATTGTTGTTTCCTTCCTTTAGAAATTAGGAGTGTCTCCTGTTGTATATAAACAACACTGAAAGTAAAATAGCTAAAGATCCCATTTGGATAAATAGACCATTATAACCCCTAAACCTATGTCCTACTACTTGTAAAATTACTCCAATTATAAATAGAATAACTAATATTATATTAGCATATGTTTTCTTTTTGTAAAAATCCATATAATCACTCCTCAATCCAAACTATTTCTGATCCTTCAATAGTTATTTCCTTAGAGTTTCCATCTTTATCGTAAACTTTACTAGTAACTTCTTCCATAGAGTTGTTTATTACTGCATATTTTTTCAAAGCTGGATAAGCATTTACTTCTAATCTAATATCATCTGCATAGTATTTTTTCAAGTCATCTTCTTTATTCATGGTAAATGCTATAGCTCTTTTTAAAATTCTAGTATTTTGAAGGGAATATGGCATTCCACTCATATAAAAACTTCTTCCCTTGCCGTAGTTGTTAGCGGCCATGTGAACTTCGTTATTAGAGTATTCTAAAATA
>CAYWTV010000107.1:0-1656 GCA_964461305.1 uncultured Peptoniphilaceae bacterium | reverse complement strand
TTATAAATCATAGCAGCCAAAATTGATTTTAGAATATCACCTGGCAAAAACAACAACATTCCACTAGTTAATATTTGATTAAAAGATAATCCTTTATCTAAATATATATTTAAAATTGCTGCCATATAAGGCATCCCTATTAAATATAGAATAAAACTACCTAGCAAAAATACAGCTAAAACTTTAGAAAAAGATAGATCTCTGTATTTTTCAAAAATATAACCTAAAACATAAGAACAAACTATCATTCCTATTAAAAATCCAAAAGAAGGAGTGAAAACCTTAGAAATTCCACTAACACCACTGGAAAATACTGGTAGTCCAATAATTCCAAGAACAATATAAACTATAGTAGAATAAATCGCCTTTCTTCCTAAAAAAACCGCCGAAACTAAAACAAAAAAAGACTGTAAAGTAATAGGAACTGGACCAATAGGAATGGCTATATATGCTCCAATTGCAATTAAAGCTGTAAAAATTGAAACCCTAACTAAATCTTTCGTACTTAAACTAACACTTTCCATGTTTCCTCCAAATTATATAAAAATCTTTATATATTATAATACATATGTAAAAATTTAACTACAATAAATATAATTTGGGTATTAATACATATGAAAAAAACAATGATAACTTTAAGGAGTAAAAATGAAAAAATATTCTAAAGAAATGATAAAAGGCGCAAAAATAATTCTAAAGGATTGGATTGAATTAAAAGAAGGAGAAAATCTACTAATAGTTATAGATCAAGAAGGAATTGATGAAGGAGAGTTGTTACTACAAGAGGCAGAAAAAATAGGTGGAATTGGGAAGGTAGAAGTTATGGATTCTTCCAACAAACAAGCAGGAGAAGTCTATGATGAAAATGAAAAAGCCTTTGATGGATATGATGTAATAATAGGGGCGGCTAGTTATTCCCTTATTACAGTAAATGCTACAAAATACGCCGTATCAAGAGGATCAAGATTTTTATCCCTACCTCTAAATGTAAATGACGATAGGTCTATGTTAGAATACGATTTTATAAGAATGGATCCAAAAGTCAGTAAAATGATGGCGAGTTTTATTCAAGATACTATAGATAAAGGTAAAAAAATAGAAATAAAATCAAAATCTGGAACAAACTTAACAGTGTATAAAGAAAATAGAAAAACTGGGTTATTTAATGGAAACTTAAAAGACGGAGAAGGAATTTCATCAGCTAGTTTTGAAATATATGTGCCTATAGAAGAGACGAAAACCCAAGGAACTTTAATAGTAGATGGATCTTTAGGTTATATTGGTGCACCAAAGGAAAATGTAAAAATAGAAATTAAAGACGGAGAAATAGAATATATACAAGACAATGAAAGCGGAAGAAAACTAAAAAAATATTTTAAGGAATTTAAAGACGAAGAAATGTGCACAACATCAGAGTTTGGAATTGGATTAAATTTATTATCTCAAACAGTTGGAAATAGTTATATTGAAGACGAATCGGCATACAAAACATTTCATATAGGATTTGGAAGAAATACCGCCCTAGGAGGAACCCACGATGCCACAGGTCATTTCGATCTAGTGGGAATGTATCCGGATATATATGTAGATGGTAAGATGATAATAAAAGAAGGAAATATATTATTTGAATGAAAAAGAAATTTAAATATAAAACTA
>CAYWTV010000106.1:0-1657 GCA_964461305.1 uncultured Peptoniphilaceae bacterium | reverse complement strand
TGAGTGTACCACAAATGTCTGTTTTAGTTGTCTAGCTTAATTTTACAATCGGCGTTTATAGAATCATATAATGCCTTAGCAATTAATTCTTGTCTTTGATTAAATTCTAATCTATCTATTTGAGATTTTGTTAATTCTAAAAATATACTTTTATCAAAATACTCGGTAATACTAGAAATCTTACCTGATAAACTTTCTAAATATTTTAAGTCATAATAATCTTTAAGCTTTTTAGCCATAGTTTCTTATACCCTCTAGTATCGTTCTAACAAATATTTCTACTTCATTAACTTCAAAATTATCCTTATAGGAAATATTCATTGCGAGTTCATTTAGGCCACCTGAAATATAACTAGTTAAATAATCTATGTTCAAGTTTTTTATTTTTTCCTTATCTCTTAGAAATGATAACTGTTCTCTTAGGTGAGATTCTGAATTTTGAATATCCAAATGCTTCCAGGACTCCCAGGAAATTACAGATGGCCCATCAATAAGTAATATCTTGACAATATCCTTATCTACTGCTTTTTCAACAAATGCCACACATCCAATAACAAGTTGTTCCCAGGAATCATCTATTTCTTCAGTTTTATTTTCTACATAATCACCAATTTCTTTTTGAATTATTTTTATTACTTCTAAAAATATCTCTTTTTTATCTTTAAAATTATGATATAAAGCACCTCTAGTTAATCCAATTTCATCAGCTATTTCTTGTAATGATGTCTTGAAATATCCCTTACTTTTAAACTTTGTTCTTGCAGTTTCAATAATATTTTGTTTTGTTTTGATTGTAGATATTTCATTTTTATTCATAATTTTCCTTATATTCATCACTTGGTTCTATAACCTGGATAATATCAATTAATACTTTTTCAGGACCTTCCACAATAAAATGCCTTTGACCAAAATCTTCATCTTTAAGATCTAAAACAATTCTACTTTGCAATTCTTTTTTAAAGTTCTTATAAACACTATCTATATCATCTATTTCAAAATTTAGTAATAATCCACTTATTTTAGTTCCAAAACCATTCGGTATAGTACTGTGGTTTTTGTTTAAAAAAGCTATTTCATTATTATTTTTGTTTATCAAACTTATATACCAATCAGACTCAAAAGTTATCTTAAATCCAAAATATTTTTGAAAAAATATCGACAATTCTTTAACTTCATCCACCATTATTACAGGATAGTAACTATTTATTTTCATATTTAATCCCCTTTTTATAATTACATACACATTGTATGTAATTGTATTATACGTACAGTATGTATGTAAGTCAAATATAAACTTAGCAATACACCTCCATGTTGACCTTTTAATTCTGAAGAAAATATAAGCTTACTCTCTACTAATGATATCTTTTAATGATATCTCTTGAATAATCCTTATTATTAAATGTTTTATTTACTTAGTAGATGCAACTTTTGATAGTAGGGCTAGGGCCTCAAGCAGCCGAACTCAGCCAATCACTCCCTCGCTTCACTCGTTGTTCTTGGGAGTTCCGTGCAGGGAGTGTTCTAAATTGATGTATTTGCGATTTTTAATGAAATAGTCGTATGCGGGAACATATCGACTAATTTGTACGTTCGTGGAAACATATTCACTAATCGTACCGTTTACGAAAAGGGCACTCTTGCTAGGAGTGCCCTC
>CAYWTV010000105.1:0-1661 GCA_964461305.1 uncultured Peptoniphilaceae bacterium | reverse complement strand
GATATGAACCTAAAAAAGTTGGAAAAGCTGGTGTTAGTGCTACTGTAGGAACTGGTAGCCCTGTTGTGCTTTTAAGGGGAGATATGGATGCTCTTCCCATGGATGAGACTACAGGTCTTGATTTTGCTTCTAAAAACGGCGCTACCCACTCTTGTGGCCACGATGGACATACTTCTATGTTACTTGGAGCTGCAAAACTTCTTAAAGAAAATGAAGAAAACTTAAAAGGTACTGTAAAATTCATGTTCCAGCCTGCCGAAGAAATTTTAAAGGGAGCCAAGGATATGATAGAAAATGGAATCTTAGAAAATCCAAAAGTGGATGCTGCCATAGGAATGCACATTTTCTCTGGTGAAGAAGATACTAATGTTGGAACTTTATCATTTTCGAGAGGTCAGGCTATGAGTAGTGCTGATGCATTTGAAATAAAGATCACTGGAAAACAAGCTCACGGATCTACCCCTGAAAAAGGCGTAGATGCTGTAATTATTGGATGTCACATTGCAATTTCTTTGCAAAATATTATCGCCAGAGAAATATCTATGTTTGATAATTGTGTTGTTTTAGTAGGAAAAATAAATGGTGGTGATACTGTAAACACCGCTGCTGGTTCTGCAGTTTTAGAAGTTTCCACTAGAGCAAATAACGAAGAGTCTCGAGCTTTTTTAAATAAACGTGTTGAAGAAATTTCAAAGGGAGTAGCTTCCACTTTTAGAGCAACTGTAGAAATTAATCACACTATGGGATCTCCTTCCCTATTTAACGATGTAGATCTTTCTGATGATGTATTAGAAATCACTAAAAACTTTTTAGGGGAAGATAAAGTTTCTTTAAAGGAAATGATAGCTGGTACTGAGGATTTTGCTTATGTAGCTTTAGAGGTTCCTGCTGTTATGATTCATCTTGGCGGAGGAACAATTAAAGAGGGATATAAATTTGGAATGCACAATCCTTCTATGATATTTGATGAAGACATTCTTCCCCTTGGCGCTTCTATCTATGCAGAAATAGCTACAAAATATTTAGAAAAACATTCAAAATAGAAAATAAAAAATCTTATCCAAGTTTTACAATTTGGATAAGATTTTTTTAATTAAAGCATATTTACCATTATTCCTGCCATTACTACTGATCCAACTGTTACAGTTGCAAATCCTGCTACAAGCATTTTTGGTAATATTTCGTCTAGTATTCTCTTTCTTTCTTCTTCAGTTTTTCCATTTGCTACTGCTACTTCATTTGATAAAACGAAAGTTCCTGGGAAACCGAATAGTGCTGTTACACCTATGGCTATTGCCATTGGAACGCTCATTTTGAAAATTTTAGCTGCTATTGTAGCAAATATAAATATACCAATTGTTCCTAAAACTAATGTAATTACAAGTGGAAGTATTAAACTTGACAATACTTCTGGTGTCGCATTAGCAAGTGGAGCAAATATAACAGCCATTAAAGCTGCCATAGCTATACCAAATCCATTTGCTGCTGTCATTGCACTTGGTTCTAAGAATCCAATAGCTCTTGCTAACACACCTACAAATAAACAAACTACATAATTATGAATAATACCATTTGTTAAAGCTGCAAGTCTAGAAGAAATTAAAGCTAGAAGTGCTAGTTTGAATAATAATACATATGATGTTTGTAAATCTTTATTAAGT
>CAYWTV010000104.1:0-1748 GCA_964461305.1 uncultured Peptoniphilaceae bacterium | reverse complement strand
ATCTCATTTCGCATAAGAGATTTTATGTTAAATAGCATTACATTTAGAAATAAAAAGAAGAGGCTCTAGAGCCTCTTCTTTTTATTAATTTGTATTTTTTAGAATAGGAACCATCCGTATCACTAAAACAATTAGTAGTGAGGAGGCGAAGATCCCCATCATTTCCCAATAGTTCTGGGGAGCTCCAATTAATGTTAAATAAGTTCCTAAAACAACAATAAATGTTGTAAAAATTAAGCGTAAGTCTTTATTCATCAAAGATCTCAGATTACTTATTAATCACATATATAACTCAATATTTTAGAAAAGTGAATATTAATCATGCACAAATAATTACAATTAACTATATTTCGGCAAAAATTACGGCAATATTTTTTTATATATTTTGTATATCGTTGATTTTTAAAAATAAAAAAAATATATATTTCGGCAAATATATATTACAATTTAGCGGTTTTTTATATAGGTGGTTTGAAATGAACATTACACCGATTGCACATACATACCCTCCAGAGCTAGAAGAGAAATTGTTAGAAATAGCAAGGCTAGATGCTCAATTAGATGCGACAGTACCGGTAACAATTCGAGAAGCTGTTGAGGATTTATTACGAGTAGTTAATTCCTATTACAGCAATAAAATTGAAGGTAACCCAACAAAACCTAGTGACTTACTTGATCTAAATGATGATTCTATTGAGAAAAAATCTAAAGGTCTTTTAGAGATTAAGCGTCATATTGAAGTTCAATTAAAACTTAACTTTAAAGATAATGATCCCGAAGAAGTGACATCTCAAGATTTTATTAGAAAAATTCATGAGGCTTTTTATGACCAATGTGATTCTGAGGAATTAGAAGTTCCGAATCATGATGGATCTGTTATCCATCGAATTGAACCTGGTGATTATCGAACTATAGATGTAATCGTTGGAAATCATCGTCCGCCTAAAGCGGAAGAAGTTCCTGCATATATGTCATGGTTTTCTAGCGAATATAAAATAAAATATTTACATGGACTAAGAAAATATTGGGCGATGGCTGCATCTCACCATCGTTTAGCATGGATTCATCCATTTTTAGATGGAAATGGTCGAGTATCTAGATTATTTACTGATTGTTTTATGCGAGCTATCGGCCTTAAAAGTTATGGTCTATGGTCTATGTCCCGTGGATTTGCTAGGTCTAGTGAACTTTATTATAAGCATCTTGCTATTGCCGACAGAGCTAGACAAGGTGATAGTGATGGTAGAGGAATTTTATCTGATAATGGTTTAGTAAGTTTTACTGAATACTTCATAGATGTTGCGATTGATCAAATGACTTATTTCACAAACTTATTAGAGCCTTATAAGCTTGAAGAACGAATTAATGTATATTTTCAATTGCGTTTTAGTGGTGGATTATTTGATCCTAAGACAAAAAAACCGTTGAAAAAGCTACCGTTAGAGGCAAAAGATATTTATAAGACTCTCTTATATTATGGGCCTCATACTCGAAAAGAACTTCAAGAAAGATTACAAATAAGTGAAAGAAAGTTAAGAGATATTATCTCTGAAATGGTGAAAGAACAGTTGATATTGGCTCCACCTAAAAGACAGCTACATGTTTTATTGTCTCCGAGAGCAGTTCAAGTTTTATTTCCATATTTATTTGAATAATGAAAAGCCCAGAATTTTCTGGGCTTTTTAAATTTTATTGGCTTTGTTGCACAAAGATTTCATAACTATATGATTTTAAAAGTTTTGATTATT
>CAYWTV010000103.1:0-1765 GCA_964461305.1 uncultured Peptoniphilaceae bacterium | reverse complement strand
TCATCCATAGACAACACTTCCTTTTTTATTTATAATTAATTATAACATATTAAACCTACTTTTTCAAGTAGGTTCAACAATCTCTGGTAAAATTTTAGAGCATAGTTTGTAAACAAATTCAAAACCAACTCTCTTTCTATTGTAGTCTCTGTAGTTGGTTAGAATTAAATTAAAATACTCATCTCTTTTTACGTTTAACTTTTTGTTAAATCTATGGATTAATTCTTTTTGTTGTTCTTCAGTTAACTTTTTCTCTGATATTAATGTTGCATAAACCCTATCCGTTGAGATACCATAGTAATGTTCCTCTTCATAGCTTAATCTAATTCTATCTGTTCTGGTATCTAAAGCATAAAGTTTGATATTGGTAAGATATTTACCCTCTGGAATTTCTCGGTCTTTTAATAGACGAGAAAAAACAGCAGGTGTCTTTTCAATCTCGGAGAAGAAATCTCCAGCCAATCTAAAACCATAGTCTTTTTTCACTAAAAAAGAAGCTTTTTTATCATCGGGGAAGATATTAACTTTTAGGTTTTGTTCTTGAACTTTCTCTTTTGCTCGTCGAAAGACAAAGGCTGACACAGAATAGGTTGTTGTCTCAAATACTGGGACTGTATAAATATTAATCTCTTCAACCAAAAACTGTTCCATGAACTCTGTTCTTATTCCATAAGTTCTTTCATCGGTAAAAAAGTTGGTTGGAATAATTAAAATTCCACCTTCTGAATCAAGGATAGTTTTAATGGCTATCTTATATAGGTCATCTAGTCCATATTTATTAAAAAGGCTTTTATCCAAAGCTTTATTTTTAGCTAGATAAGGCGGGTTTGTAATAACCCATTTACCTTTATAGACTGGTGGCTCTGCCAAAGTATCCTGATGGATTGCTCCATCTATGCTTTCATCTATATCATACAACTCCCAAGAGTGCGAAGGAAATAGATTTTTTAAATCTCCTTCTCCCACAAAAGGTTCTACCAATTTGGCATCGCTAGGAATATATTTTAATAAATTAGAACATATCTCTTCAGATCTGGTTGTGTAGTGTTTTGTTCTTTCTATATCTCTTTGAGAAAAATCTACCATTAAACCACTTCTTTCTTTACTAAATCGTCTACAGATACTACAACTACATTTGGGTTATCTTTGAAATACTCTCTCAGGGCATCTCTTTTTTTGTTATCCCAGTATTTTCCGTCAACCATTGCTCCGACTTTATTGTTAATAGAACCTTTTACTAAAAAATCTACAACATCATTATACTGATTATCTTGAGCTCCGCCACTTTCAGTTGTGTATTTTTGTGTAAAATAAATTCCATTAAACAGGAAGTCTGCTGATTTAGAAGTGCCTACGCTTTTGGCCCCTGTAAGTTCTCCATTTGGGGTAAAACGAATTGATTTTGCTCCACTTGCAGGAAGTTTGGGTACTCCCAATATTTTTTCTACCATTTTTTCAGAAATATTTTGTTTTGAAGGGTCTTTGCAAAACATAGATGCAACAATATCGTTTGATTTAATTTGCTCTATTATATCTTCATATGTGAAAAGCCCATCAAATTTTTTTATATGATTATTAATTTTTGTTTTAACCCAGTCTTCATTTAAACTATTCCTAATTTCATCTATGTTTAATCGTCTTTGAAGTTTTTTCGCTTCTTCTACCTGCTCCATGAAATTCATTTTGTGAACGCCCCTTTTTATTATTATTTATTTAACTTATATAAATATTATAACATATTAAAAAGAAAAGTGCAAATAATATT
>CAYWTV010000102.1:0-1805 GCA_964461305.1 uncultured Peptoniphilaceae bacterium | reverse complement strand
ACAAAAATATGATGAAAACCTTCCATTTACTTTAACACTTCCCTTTTGAATTTTTACAAATCACATTATAGCACACTTATAACAAAATCTAAAATAATTGTAATGGAATGTTAATCTTTAAAAGAAGGCTTACGTGATATAATGACTTAGGTGATAAAATGAAAAAACTAATTTATATAATACTTTTATTTGGAATAATACTTTTACCAAATAAAACTTACGCAAATGAAACAGTCTCAGCCCAAGGAAGTAATCAACAACTATATTTAAACGACAAAAATCAAAATACAGTAGGCTTTAATATAGATGATTACAACTACTACAGACTTAGAGACTTGGCAAGTATGTTAAAAACAGAAAACTTCAACTTTAGTCTTTGGGGAGACGATAAAGAAATAAAAGTTACAATGTATAAAAAGTACAACGAAGACGAAACCCCAAAGGTGATAAACAAAGTAGGAGAAAAAAAGACGGCGATTAAAAAGCCTATTTTACTAACCCTTACTAAAAACGACAACACAACAAGTCAAGAAATTCTAGTATATAACATAGACGGATATAACTATTTTAGATTAAGAGATATTGGAGCTATCTTGGGCTTTGATGTGGATTATAATGAAGTGAGAAACGAAGCCCAAATATTTACTAGAGACTTTGAAAGAAAACCAGTAGAGACTACTAAAAAAGTAATACTTGGAAACGAAAGACTACTAGAAGATTTTAGTTATTTAGTAGATGGGAAAAAAGTAGGACTAATAACTAACCAAACAGGAATTGATTCAAAGGGAATTAGAACAGTAGACAAACTATTTAACCACAACAACTCGGACCTTATAGCGATTTATTCACCAGAACATGGATTAGACGGACTACACAAAGCGGGAGAATATGTAGAAAGCTACACAGATACACAGCTAAATCTACCAGTATTTAGTCTTTATGGAAAAACTAGAGAACCTAGTAAAGAAATGTTAAAGGGGATAGACGTGTTGATATTTGACATTCAAGACATAGGCTCTAGAACCTACACCTACGTATCTACAATGAATTACGCTATGAAAGCTGCGAAAAAAGCGGGAATAGAAATAGTAGTACTAGATAGACCAAATCCAGTTGGAGGAGAAATAGTAGAAGGATTTGTATTAGAAGATAAATACAAAACCTTTGTAGGAGTAGATAATACTCCAATGGCCCATGGTATGACAGCAGGAGAACTTGCAAATTTTTATAACAGAAATATAAATGCAAAACTAACAGTAGTACCAATGGAAAACTACAAAAGATCCATGATATGGCAAGATACTAATCTTCCATTTGCACAAACTAGCCCTAACATTCCAGACATAACATCAGCATTTAACTATATGGCAACAGGAATCGGAGACGGAACAGGACTAGGCCAAGGATATAAATTTGCATGGGTAGGATCAAAAACACTAAACTCTGAAGAGTACGCTAGGAAACTAAACTCTTACAATCTTCCTGGAGTAATATTTACCCCAGAAGACAATAAAGACAGAGGGGGAGTAAGACTTAGAATTACAGATTATCATAAATACAATCCCCAAAAAACAGGAACATATATATTAGCAACGGCAAATCTTTTAGGAGATATTAATATTCCACGAGAAATTAACGGAGAAATTCCAATGTTTGAAAAAATTCATGGAACCAACAAAATGGGAAGAGCCCTTTTGAATAAACAATCTCCAGAAGAAATAATAGAATCCTACCAAGATGAATTAGATGAATTTAAAGAAATTAGAAAAAATTATTTAATATACGATTAAAAAAGAGGCCAGAAG
>CAYWTV010000101.1:0-1822 GCA_964461305.1 uncultured Peptoniphilaceae bacterium | reverse complement strand
GGTGCTTGTTTAAAGGCCTTTGGAAATGCAAAGATGTCTAGTGGGATTGAAAAAATTCTAGAGATGATAAAAATGGAAGATATTTTAAAAAATACTGATTTAGTCTTTACTGGAGAAGGACGTATGGATGGTCAATCTGTTTTTGGCAAAGCTCCTATAGGAGTGGCAAAACTTGCAAAAAAATACAACCTTCCCGTTGTTGCAATAGTAGGATCTTATGATAAAACAGTTGTGGATGTTTACGATGAAGGTGTGGATCTTGTACTAGATATTGTAAATGAACCGATGGATTTAGAAAAGGCAATTAAAAATGCAAGTGAACTTGTGGAATTACAAGGTTATACAGCTTTAAAACATTATTTAATATGGAAAAATTTACTATAAAAAATCACCTCGTAAGAGGTGATTTTTAGTCTATTTCTACATAATCTTTAGTTTCTACTTTAACTGTTTGTGGTTGTTTTTGATTTTCTGGTAGCATAGTTGTTGCTAGATACATTAGAAATGGTAACACTATTGCATCATCTAGTAGTCCTATAACAGGGATTACATCTGCTATAAAGTCCGCTGGCATTATTGCATATGCTATTGCTAAAAGTCCTACTGCTTTTGCTAAAGGTGGGGTATCTTTACTTTTCATTGCTTTAAAAAATGTAGGTACAAAACCAACTACCTTATTAAATTTTTGTTGTATTTTCAATTTTATCCCTTTTCTTTCTATATTTTAGTTATTTCTTTTACAAAATCAATCTAGGAATTAATTATTTTAACTTATAGATTAATTATACCACAATATAATAAGAATAAACATAAAAACATTAAATTTGAAATACATCGCCTTAAATTTATAGTATTATTTAAAAAATTTTAACTATTAGCATATTAATTTTGATAGGGGGTATATTTATTGTATAAATGTTAGAACTGACAATAATTATAGGATTTTATGAAAGGAAGGGACATAATGAGAAACTTTGAATCTTTTAGAACTGAGAAGGAACTGTTAGATAGAATAGAAGAATACAGAAAAGCTGGCTATAGAGATAGTGATTTGGAGATAATTTCTAAGGAAAGAGTCGATGCAGCTTATTTAAATTGTGTTGATTGTACTATTAACTCTAGACAAGACCTAGATAGAAATATCCAAAGGGATGAGCCGTCTTTAGGCGATAGAATTATTGCCTTTTTCACTGGCGAAGACCCAGAGGACAGATCTTTTGTGAATTTAGATATTGAAGATGAATATCGTGAAGAAGTGGAAGATTCTGTTAGGGCTGGAAATTATGTCTTGTTTGTTGATGAAAAGGACAATTTTGAAAACCAAGATGTTATTGACAGAAGAAATGAAAGAGTTATTGGTGAAGATAGGGAATACAGAGATAATATTATTTCTGATGAGAGAATAATTGAAGAGGACACTGTTATAAATGAAGGAAAACTTTTAGAAAACAGACCTGCCTATGTGGATCCTGATGATACTTTATATTCTGATTATGACGAAGAAAGCCCATTAGATAGGGGACAAAACTTAGAAAGAGATCCTCTTTTTGATAATGATGTGGATTTAGATGAACTGGAAAGAAGTGTAGCTCCAGAAGATCCATTATCTGAACAAGGGAAAGAAGTAGACGATAGGGTATTTGGAAATCCTGATGGTCTAGTGGATTACAATACTCCACTTAGCCCAAATACTCCCCTTGGTGAAGAAAATTTAGAAGATAGAAATCCTTTATATGTGGATCCTGATGGATTAGTAGATGACAAGCCAATAGATACGGACCCTTTAAATGATGAAACTTTAAATAGAAAAGAAGATCCTTTA
>CAYWTV010000100.1:0-1823 GCA_964461305.1 uncultured Peptoniphilaceae bacterium | reverse complement strand
TAAAAAGAAAAATAAGTGAAAATAATATAATAATAACTTTTATGGCGTTGAAAAACCTATCCACATAGGCTATTATATATATAGAATAAATCACATAGTAGGTGAGAATGTGGAAAAAAGAACACTAGGAAAAACTGGATTTAACATATCAGTAATCGGATTCGGTGGAATCCCTATCCAACAGTTAAATCAAGAAAAATCAGACGAACTTATTAAAACTTGTATAGAACAAGGAATTAATTTTATAGATACAGCAAGAGGTTACACAGTTAGCGAAGAATTAATCGGTAACTCACTAAAAAAACTAAATACAAAAGGAATTTACGTAGCCACGAAAACTATGGGAAGAACTTATGAAGCTGCTAAGAAAGATTTTGAAATCAGTTATAAAAATCTTGGACTAGAAACAATAGATCTATATCAGTTTCATAACATATCCAAAAAAGAAGACTACGATATTGTTATGGGCGAAAATGGAGCTATGAAATTCTTTAAAGAAATTCAAAAAAAAGGCTACATTAGAGAAATAGGAATAACTAGTCACAGTGCGGATCTTATGGATATGGCACTAGATTCAGGCGAATTTTCGACAATGCAGTTTCCAGTAAATGCAGTAGAATGTCAAGGAATCCCTCTAATAGAAAAAGCAACAAAACTTAACATTGGAACAATAGCAATGAAACCTATAGCAGGTGGAGTTTTAATGAATCATGGAGAAGAATCCCTAAGATATATCTTAGAAGATAAAAACTTAACAGTTGCAATACCTGGAATGTATTCAGTAGACGAAGTAATGAGAAATACTTATATTGGAAATAACCTTAAGCCCCTTGGAGAAGAAGAAAAGAAAGAACTATTAGAAGAAGCTAAATCATTAGGAAATAATTTCTGCAGAAGATGTAATTACTGTCAACCTTGCACAGTGGGAATCAACATCTCTCAAATGTTTACACTAGATTTATACAAAACTAAATACAACCTTATAGAGTGGTCAGAAGCTAGATACGATACAGAAAAAGTAAAAGCTAGCGAATGTATAAAATGTGGTGTATGTGAATCTAGATGTCCATACGATTTACCAATAATAGAAAAACTCGAAGGCGTATCTGAAAGATTCGAAGGAGAGAATATATGAAAAAGAGAACAAGAAAAAGAAGAAGACGAATATTCGTACTGTTCTCTATAATACTTGCCTTTGTAATCTTAGGAGCAAATATGACAAAAGAACAGCCCCAAGATGCAGTAGCGACAGAAAAAGACAATCCATACTATTTTGAAGCTCATCAACAAAAACTAAAAGATGGAACTTACAGAGCATCAGGAGAAGGCTTCATAGACGATATAGAAGTAGAAATGGTAGTAGAACAGGGAACTATCCTATCTTTTAAAGTAATAGGACATAACGAAACCTCTCAAATTTCTAAAGTTGCCCTAAATTCAATACCTTACCAAATCGAAAGGGATAAAACCCTAAATGTAGATGCAGTATCAGGAGCCACTGAAACCTCCGAGGGAATAATTCAAGGAGCAAGGGCTACCATAAGACAAGCCGGTGGAAACCCAGACGACTATTAAAATATTAATAAACCTTAGATCCCTTAGGATTTGGGGTTTTTTTATCTTTAAGTTTTTTCTATATTCAAAAATTAATCATTTTAAAGCTTTCTGAATTTATTAGGGGAGCTTTTTGTTATATTTTTAAGTAACTTTTTTCTAACTTAAATGGACTTATTTAGATAAATACAGTGATTTATGCTGCTAAATATTTACTAAATTTTACTAAAAAAGCATGTGAATTTTAGGAAAAACATATCAAAATCGTT
>CAYWTV010000099.1:0-1921 GCA_964461305.1 uncultured Peptoniphilaceae bacterium | reverse complement strand
AGAGGCGCAACTATTTTGGAAAGTCAAGGAATGGGCAGCACAATAGTTAACAACAATATAACAGACTTACCACTTTTTGGATCTTTAAACAAAATTCTAAAGGACAGTCATGTTTATAACAAGACTATATTTAGTGTAATTAAAGACGAGGATAAACTAAAAAGAGTTATCCGAGATCTAAATGAAATACAGAAGGATAAAGAATCAGGAATAAGACTTGTTTTCACCCTTCCAATAGATGAAATCTATTTTAGTTAATATTTATTTTTAAAATACTTGTACTCAATTTGGGTGCGAGTATTTTTTTATCTACTTTACTGAATAAAATATTATACCTTACAATTAAAGACGTGATATACTTTACATAATAGTAATTATAGGAGGAGAGATACGTGAGAAGGATTAAATTTGTTTTAAAAACTGTATTTTATGCACTATTAATATTTTTTATATTAGTATTTATATCCCATAGGGTTCTTTTACACTTTGAATCTAGAAATTTACCTCCTATTGGAAAATTAGTAGAAGTAGATGGAAAAGAAATGTCTGTATACTACGAAGGAGAAGGGGATAAAACCCTAGTATTTTTATCGGGAAGTGGAACTACCTCTCCAATTTTAGATTTTAAATCATTGTATTCTAACCTTTCAGATAATTATAAAATAGTAGTAATAGAAAAATTTGGATATGGATATAGTTACGAAACTAAAGGAAAAAGAGATGTAGATACCATTTTAGAAGAAAGCAGACTAGCTTTAGAAAAACTAAATATAAAAGGTCCCTACGTATTAGTACCCCACTCTATGTCTGGAATCCAAGCTCTTTATTGGGCACAGAAATATCCAGAAGAAGTAGAAAGTATTATTGGATTAGATATGTCATTGCCAGATTCGTATTCTGATTTGGAAATAGATTCGAAATTACTAAACTTGATTTACGCTTCATCAAAAAGTGGAATAATACGCATAATACCAAAAATTTCCCAAAGTGAAGCTATAAAATACGGGACCCTAACAGAAGAAGAAAAGGCCATATACGAAGATTTATTCTACAAGCAAACCATGAACAGAACAATGGTAAATGAAATGATGGAAATAAAATCCTCAGCAGAAAAAGTAAAATCAAAAGAATATCCAAATATTCCATATTTACTCTTCGTATCAAATGGTGAAGGAACCGGATTTTCTAAAGAAGAGTGGGACCAGTTCCAAAAAGATTTTGCAGAAACAAATAATCAAGTTCAGATGATAGAATTGGATTCTCCTCATTATCTACACAACCACGAGTATGAAAGAATATCGAGAGAGATTAGGGATTTTTTGGGAGAATGATATTTAAATTATTATTCTAAGTATTTAAATAAGGGAGGATTTTAATGTTAATTTTTAATGACCTATTAGCATTTGTCTTAGAGATTTTGTCTTTAGTTCTTTTAGCTAAATGGGCACATTCAATTCCCGAAAATAATATTATAAAAATAGTTTTTGCAATAGTTGTAGTTTTGATATTTGGTTTTATATGGGGGATGTTTTTTTCTCCAAAGGCAAATTTTCCTCTCACTGGAATAACTAGATGGGTATTAGAATATATAATTTTATTATTTCCCTACTTTCAGTTCATAAGGAGAAATCCCTTTTTTATATTATTAGGTGGAGTTATCATTTTTGTTAATTTATTTATTCAAAGTAGTTTTGGAAGGGCAGAATGGTAAGAAATTTAAATGGCATAATTTTATGTCATTTTTTATTTATAAACTTAACAAAATATCTAAATAAATTAAAAATAAGATATCTAATATCTAAATTTGATATAATATATTAAAAGAGGTGAGATTGTGGAATTTATTTGTTCTAAGTGCAATACTAAAGAGAAAGTGACTACTAAAAAGGCTAGTTGTGATTGTGGAGGTTTGTGGAAATTA
>CAYWTV010000098.1:0-1937 GCA_964461305.1 uncultured Peptoniphilaceae bacterium | reverse complement strand
CGCCCTATCCCCTGTGATCCTATCCCATCACAAACTCTCATAAAACTCCTTCCACTTTTTCCATCCATCTTTACTCATACTCCCTGGACAATTTTTTCCGCTGGCGTCGAAATGTCTTACTACTCGGTTTTTTGGGATTTTGTAAAATTCCATTAAAAACCGAATAAGTTCTCTACATTGGGCTAGGGCCATTTGGTAATCGGAATCTGGATTGATGCAAATCTCGATGCCTATGGAATTTGAATTTGTTATGCCGTTTCGTCCTTTTCCGTCACCACAATGCCACGCAACCATACTGGGATCTACCGTTTCTACAATATTACTATCATCTACAAAATAATGAGCAGATGCTCCCCGATAACCTCCAGAAAAATACCTATAATGGTTTACAGCTCCAGCTCCCTTATTAGAATTTCCAGTATCGTGAATTACAATATATTTTTGTTCATTAAACCTTTTAGAAAAATTTACCCTAATAGGCATTTTGTTAATTATCATAAAAAACCTCCTTTGAAATCTCTCCTAAACTCTTTCTCAAAACCTTTACTCCCTTTTCCTTTAATCTAAAAACCGTACTTACACTTACATTCATCTTTTCGGCGATTTCCTTTAAAGAAAACTCCCTAAAAAAATGAAAATAAATCACAAAACGAACCCTAGGCTCAAGCCTAGATACTTCAAGGAGCACCTTCTCCCTTAAATTAAAATCAAAAACCAAATCTTCCAAAACCTCTCCACTATCAATCATGTCCATAAAACTTATACCATTATCATCTACCTCATCTAGACTTAAACAGCCCTTCTCCTTTGCTAAATCAAGACAAAAATACCTAGACTTCTCCCTTACATACCACTGAAAAGAACATTCCCCCTCCAAAAAACTATCTACACACTCAATTAATACTAAAATCAAATCCTGATCTAAATCCTCACTATCAAACTTGGAAAACTTTGAAATCAAGGACTTTCTAATAGGTTTTAAAACAGCAATAAGATTATACAGTGCCACCTTGTCTCCATTTTTTGCGCTACTTACAAGTTCATTAATACTCATAAAATACCTCCTTAATATTTTTGATCCCAAAGCCACTATAATAAAAAATTAAAAAAATTTAAAAAGTCGACTTTAATAAAAGTCTCAAAGAAATCTCCAAACTTTCTTATAAAGTCCAAAGAAAATCCCTAGACTTTTAAAAAAGTCTGCAAAAAAACTTAATACTTTGTAAAAAGTCTTAAAGAAAAAATTATCCTAAAATTTCTATTTACTAACATAAGGAGGTGATATTCATGGCAACGAGTATAGTAGATAAAACTCAACTAAAGCTACAATTTGACAATGGAATGGTAGACGGAAAACAAAGATACAAATCCAAAACATTTTCCAACATTAAAAACGACGCTTCAGACGACGGCCTTTTCGCAGCATCAAGTGCAATAAACACTTTGTCTGGAGATTCAGTTTTAAAAACCTTAAAAGTAGTAACAACAGCTATCGAAGAATAATTGTAGAAAGAAAAAGAAAAAGGAGGTGAAAAATGGACACTAAATTGTATTTAGAATTTGAAAATGCAGAAGGAGACTTAATGAGAATGTCAATAAACAATCCAAGAGAAGACCTTTCAGATACTGAAATATCAGCAGCAATGGGAAATATCGTATCATCAGGAGTATTTACCTTAAAAGGAACTGATCTTGTAAATCCGAAAGCAGCATATAAAATCGAACAAACAAGAACTGACTATATCGAAGGAGAATAAATATGGACAACTGGATAAACCTAGTATCAAACCTCGGTTTTCCAATAGCCATAACAATTTTCCAAATGCTAAAATTGGACCGATCCCTCCAAGAACTAGCAGAAGAAATTAGACAGCTTCGAAACACCAAAAAAGGTGCCTGAAAAGGCATCTTTTTTTGCTTTAATTACATAAATAACA
>CAYWTV010000097.1:0-1951 GCA_964461305.1 uncultured Peptoniphilaceae bacterium | reverse complement strand
ATTCTATCTGCTCCTGCTTCTATCATAGCCATCATATCTTCGTGGGTTCTAATTCCGCCAGAGGCTTTAATTTTACAGTTATTTTCTACAATAGATTTTATTAATCTAACGTCTTCTACACTTGCTCCTCTAGTGCTAAATCCAGTAGAGGTTTTTACGAAATCTCCTCCACCTTGTAATACTGCTTGGGAAGCTAGTGCTATTTCTTCTTCAGTAAGTAGGGCAGTTTCT
This sequence comes from uncultured Peptoniphilaceae bacterium, assembly GCA_964461305.1. GTDB lineage: Bacteria > Bacillota > Clostridia > Tissierellales > Peptoniphilaceae > Neofamilia. The sequence continues at coordinate 1,720 of CAYWTV010000097.1, read as the reverse complement.
ATTATTACTTTTAAAATTTTGTTTTGGCAAGTGTTTTTTATAGATCTTATTTCAGAACTAACATAATCTAGATCTCTGTTTTTTAACATGCCAATATTAATTACCATATCAACTTCATCAGCCCCTTTGTCGATAGCATCCCTTGCTTCGAATATTTTAGACTCTGTTGACATGGCACCTAAAGGAAATCCGATAACAGTACAAACTTCCACATCAGTTCCCCTTAAAGCTGCATTTGCATATTCAATCCAAGTTGGATTTATACAAACAGTTTTAAATTGGTAGTCAATTGCCTCTTTTATAAGTTGGTCAATTTCTACCTGAGTTCCTTCTGGTTTTAGATAAGTGTGATCAATGTAGCTATTTAAATTCATTATTTTCCTCCATTAAAAAATATGATCATAAACTAACTTCTTCTTATTAGAAAAGTCTTTTTTAAATTTAAAAGCATTTAAAAGTCTTTCTTCATAACTTTCATCTAGTTTTTCATCGTGATAAATAGTGAGTAGGGTATCTTTTGTAGAGACTTTATCTCCAGATTTAAAGTTAAGAACTAAACCAACACCGTGATTAATAGAATCTTCAACAGTTTTTCTTCCAGCTCCTAATTCTGAAGACATATTCCCAATCTCTAAAGGATTTATACTTTCTATATACCCATCAAAAGGGGATTTTACATCAGTTTTGAATTTAGAACTAGGAAGTAAAGAATAATCCTCAAGGACCCTTTCGTCTCCACCTTGAACCTTTATTAAATCTTTTAAAGCCTTAAGGGCACTTTTATTTTCTATACTTTCTTTTAAAAGTCTTTTTCCCTCTTCTAAGTCATCTACAATTTTAGCCTGTTTTAAAATAATAGATCCTTCAATTAATAAAAGTTCAGTAAAGTCCTTTGGACCATTTCCCTTTAAGGTCTCGATTGCCTCTATTACTTCTAGGGAATTTCCAATTGCAAAACCTAAAGGCTCGTTCATATCTGAGATAATAGCTTGGGTGTCTTTATTGTGATTTTTTCCAATGGAAACCATAGACTCTGCAAGTTCTCTAGCACTTTTTAAATCCTTCATAAAAGCACCCTCTCCACATTTTACATCTAAAAGTATAGTATCAGCTCCAGAAGCTAATTTTTTACTCATTATAGATGAAGCGATTAATGGAATCGAGTCCACAGTTCCAGTAACATCCCTTAAAGCATATAGCTTTTTATCAGCAGGAACTAAATTATTCGTTTGGGAAATAATAGCTAGGTTTTTGTCTCTAACTGAATTTAAAAACTCTTCTTCAGTAAGTTCTATCTTAAACCCTGGAATAGATTCTAACTTATCTAATGTTCCACCAGTATGTCCTAAGCCTTTTCCGCTCATCTTTGCTATTTTTGCACCACAAGAAACCACAAGGGGAACAAGAGCGATAGAGACCTTATCTCCAACACCACCAGTAGAGTGTTTGTCAGATTTTATCCCTTCAATACTAGATAAATCTACAACCCCACCGCTATTTATCATACTTGTCGTTAAATTAGAAGTTTCCTCTTCATCCATTCCATTTAACAAAATAGCCATTAACAAAGAACTTATTTGATAAGTTTCAATAGAATTATCTACAAAACCCTTTACAAAAAAGTCTATTTCTTCCTTTGATAGCTTAATTTTATTTTTCTTTTTATTTATAATTTCAATAATATTCATATCCATCTCCTAAAAATCATTATACACAAAAT
>CAYWTV010000096.1:0-1953 GCA_964461305.1 uncultured Peptoniphilaceae bacterium | reverse complement strand
AAAATCCTATAACTCATCAACTAAATTTAGCACCATAGTTGCAGATTGGTTCGAAGCTTTTACTTTAAATTCGTCATAAGTCATCTTTCCACCATCATCTGCCATGTCAGAAATAGACCTTAAAACAATAAAAGGAATATTGTTTACAAAAGCAGTATTAGCAATAGCAGCCCCTTCCATCTCTACACAAAGACCACCAAACTTATCCATAAGCTCTATTTTTTTTAAAGAATCTTCCACAAACAAATCTCCAGTAATAATTCTTCCAGAAATATGGTGGATATTTTCTCTAGATGCGATTTTTTTTGCTAAAGTAACAGCCCTTTCATCAGCATGAAAAAACTCTCTAAAAGGAAAATACTCCCTCATAAGCCTATGATCGAAATCGTGGAAAGTTAGCTCCTCACCAATAACCATCGACAAAATCTCTAACCTATCATCAAGGCCTCCAGCAATACCAGTATTAATAATAAAATCAGGCTTAAAATAATCTATCATGATCTGAGTAGAAATCGCAGAATTTACCTTCCCAATACTACACTCAGTAACAACTATCTCCTTGTTATTGTATATCCCCTCAAAATATCTAAATCCACTAATTTCTCTAACACTAGAATTTTCAAGCTTAGAAATAATTAAATTTACCTCAGACTCCATAGCACCTAAAATACCAAATTTCATAAAACACCCCTTAATAAATATACTAACTAAATGTTATATCAAATTTAAAAAATTTACAATTTAAATATATTCCCCCTTAAAATAACCAAAATATGCTAAACTAGAAAATAAGAAAGGGACAACAACATGATAATATTCTTATCCACAATGGAACAGGACGAAAAACAACTAGTAACAAAACTATATAACGAACTTAATCCTATGATGTACAAAATAGCCTTAAATTATCTTCGAAACAAAGAAGAAGCAGAAGAGGCTGTTTCTAGCGCTTTTATAAAGATAATGGAAAATATTAAAAAAATTTCTAAACTTTCTTGTCCCGAAATGCACTCCTACTGCGTTAGTATATTAAAGAACGAATCTATAAATATACTAAGAAAGAAAAAGAAGTTTTTAGATATTGACGAAATAGAAGACTTTTCAAAGGATGACAACTCCCTAGAAGAAAAAGTCTTTAAAACCTTAGAATCAGAAAAACTAATAGAGCAAATCGAAAAATTAGAAGAAATAGAAAAACAACTACTATATTTTAGATATGTGGAGAATCTATCATATAAAAAAATAGGAAAACTTCTAAATATATCAGAAAACTCTGCCAACAAGAGAAATCAAAGAATCATACAAAAACTAAAAAACCTCTATAAAGAAGGTGGGACAAGTGAGAGATAATTTCGAAGAATTGTTAAAAAAAGAATTAATTAAATACTACAAAGATGAATTAGAAATCGACAAAGAAACCTATGAAAATCAAACATTCAATACTCTGACCTCGGAAGAAATAGAAATTCTAGCTGAAAAAATAGATAATTTGAGTTTTGAAAGTAGGATAGTTTTGTTGTCTAAATACTATTTTAAAACATCCCCAGAAGAGACTAAAGAAGTCTTTGAAATAAAAGATCCAAAAGAAAAATCTATCTTTTTAAATCACTTACTTTCAAAACAACTAAAAGTAGAAGGCCTTATAGATGATGAATCCTTTGAAAAAGCATGTGAAATAGTGATAAAACTAGAAGAACAAGAAGCAAGAAAAATAGGAAAAGATATAACAATAAAACCAAAATACAATGGAAAGACAGAAAAAATCCTAAAGGAAGCGGGAATAAACACAAAAAGAAGATTTATACACTTTAGTAAAAAAGCAGCAGCAATCCTTCTCGTAACCACAATATCCCTAGGACTATTCCTATCTACAAACACTACAGCAAGGGAGAAGCTCTTTGACTGGTTTATTACAGATTATGGAATCTACAGCGAATTTATCCCAGAAGAAAT
>CAYWTV010000095.1:0-1987 GCA_964461305.1 uncultured Peptoniphilaceae bacterium | reverse complement strand
AAAAATCAACAATCTATCTTATACAAAAACTGTTATAATTATTAATATAATCTTTTATAGATAGATGGAGGGATATTTAATGAAAAAAATCCTTTATGGTGGAAAAATTATTACTAAGGATGAAGTTTTAGAAAATAAGGCTTTAGTTTTTGATAAAAAAATTATAGATATTATAGATATAAGTGAAATTGATAGTTTTGATGGAGAAAAAATTTTGTTTAGGGGGTTTTTGTCTCCTGGCTGGATAGATATTCACATTCACGGTTGTAGTGGTTATGACACTATGGATGGCACACTTGAGGCTTTAAGGGAGATTTCAAATACTCTTTCTAAAAAAGGTGTTACTTCTTTTTTGGCTACTACTATGACTATGGAGCAAGAGAAAATCGAAACTGCCATAAAAAATGCTAGAGAGTTTAAAAAACTTCAACTTGAAGGTAAAGAATTTGGGTCTAATCTTTTAGGTATTCACATGGAAGGTCCTTTTATTAATCCAGAGTTCAAAGGGGCTCAAGATGAAAAAAACATTCAAAAACCTAATAGTTCTTGGGTGAAACCTTATTTAGATATTATTAAAATGATAACTTTAGCTCCTGAAATGGATGAAGATTTCAAGATGATAAAGTCTTTAAAGGACAAAGTTTTATTAAGTGCTGGTCATACTGGTGCGAGTTTTGATATTGCAGTTAAAGCCTTCGATGCTGGTGTTACTCATGTTACCCATTGTTTTAATGCAATGAGTGCTCTTCACCACAGAGAGCCTTCAATGGTGGGAGCTGCGTTATTTACTCCTTTTAGTGTGGATTTGATTACTGATTTTATACATTTTCATCCTGCACTTTTGCAAGGTGTATTGGATCTTAAAGGTGTAGATAAATGCGTCCTTATTACTGATGCTATTAGGGCATCATTTTTGGAAGAAGGGGTATATGATTTAGGAGGTCAAGAAGTTACCGTAAAAGATGGTGCTTGTCGACTAAAAGACGGCACGATTGCCGGTAGTGTTCACGAGATGGAAAAAGCTCTAGTAAACACTTTAAGAGAAAGCAACTTGCCTATTGAAAAAGTTGTTCAAATGATGAGTTTTAATCCGGCAAAACTACTAAAAATCGAGGACAAAAAAGGAAGTATTGAAGTAGGTAAAGATTCTGATTTAGTTATTTTAAATGAGGATCTTAAAGTTGAAAAAGTATTTGTAACAGGCGTGGAACAATAAAGGAGAAGTTTTATATACTAGGAAGTGGAATTACACTAGAAAATGTTAAAGAAATTAAAAATGAATTTAAAAGTTACGACAACTTCGACATCCACGTAGGAACAGCAGTACGCCACGGCAAAGTAGAAGAAGATGTTGATGTAGAGTTAGTTAAAAAGTTTATAGATTTAGCAAAATAAAAATTACCCCTTGAATAAATTTTCGAGGGGTAATTTAATGTTAATATTTAATTAAAAGCTTTCTCAACATTTGCCTTAAATTCAGCTACACCTTCTTCTAAAGCTTCAGTACTTAATACATATCCAATGTCTCTTTCAGCCACTTCGTAGCCATCTTTATCTAAGTAAAAAATAGTCGGGGTTTTGTTAGTAAGTTCTCTAGCTTCTTTTAAAAATTCTTCTGTAATGTAGTAGTTATTAAAACTGATATTCCAATTCTCAATTGCAGAATTGATTACTTCTTTACTCTCTCCTACTCCAATTCCTACAAAATTAATGTCTGGATAATCTTTATAAGCCCTTTCAATAATCTTCAGTTCAACTTCACACGGAGGACAAGTAGGCTGCCATAGACAAACAACGTTTTTTTCACTAGTTAGCATCTGTTCATTTACAATCTCATCAGTAACTAAATCCATACCTTCAACAGATATTTTTTCTCCCCTATTTAAATTACATCCAACAAATAATGATAATAATAATATTAAAAAAATGATTTTTTTCATTCTAATCTCCTAATTTTGTGATAATCTTATTATAAGATTGAAAAGTT
>CAYWTV010000094.1:0-2003 GCA_964461305.1 uncultured Peptoniphilaceae bacterium | reverse complement strand
TTGTTCTGAAAAAGTAATTCCATGTTTCATTAATTTAAAAGTCATTACCTCTATAGATAAAGGTTCCTTTAATTCGTTGACTTTTTCTTGTGTATTTTCGTCACATATAGGAAAACTGCTTCCCTCCACATATAATTTATCGTATTCTGTAACATCATACGTTTAAAATGCTTTTTTTATTTTCTTGGAATATGCCCTTAATATTTTTTCATTCATATAAATTCAACTGAAAAATAAAAAATAGGCCTTACCTGGTACGCTTCTTTGCTAGGCGTGGTAAGACTCGCTTAATTACGTTCTATCACTGCCTTCTTCGCTCGTCAATACTTACATAGACTTTCAATTTAGATAGATATCACAAAATTATGATATTCCGGCTAAATACTATTATTCAGCCGGAAACATACTATGCAGGTATACTATCTTCTTATCTCAAACTTTAAAATAGCCGCAATTAATTCCACTTCTATAGAACTTTTCATATATGAATCCAGTCTATACTCATTCGTCCCAGCTACTTTACGAGTACTGTAAGCATTGATTAACATGCTATACTGTTCAATGATTGTATCAATGGACTCTCTATCGCCTGTTATCGCTTCTTCAATAACTGATAACGGTAAATTAATTACATTATTTTTCATATACTATACCCCCTTATCCATTAATCTAATTCTTAATCTATCTACAGCTTTATTCTTTAGATAGGATATTCTTTGAGGAGTTGTTTTCATTAACTTTGCTATTTCAGCACACTTCATTCCATGCACATAATACGCAATCAATATTTCAATTGAACATTTATCCAGTTTTAGTAACTCTTCCAGCAAATCTTCTCCTTCATAATTAAAAGAATAAGAATCATAATTGAAATTTAGTAATGAATCAATTGATAGCTCATGCTCTAAACGACTTTCATTTATTTTCAATAATCGACACGCTGTTCGCTTAATCACTTTTTTACAATACGCATCAAATTGATACTTTAATATTCTTTCATGTTCTTCCATGTATTTTTCCTCTCTTGATTAATACATATTTTATGTTGAAAGAATTTGAACAATTCACCCCTCCTTTACAGGTCCTTCATCCTTTCAACAATTAAATGCAGTAACAAGAAGATTTTGAGAGCGTTTTTTTAGTTTTTACCAAAAAAAAAGCACTTATCTCCTAAATCACGGAAAGATAACTGCTTTTTAAATAGATAATATATTATGAAATTTAGAAAACTTTTCAACATCTAAATTCAATAATGATATGTTCGTTATTAAGGTGCAACCAAAAGGATTATTTTAATATAAAAAGTGCAAAAATTAAACTATTAGGATATAATATTTCTATACTTTATTAATTAATATCTAAAAAACAGTTAAACTCTATTTAAAGAGATTGAGGAGTTTTAAACATGGATATTAATTACAAATCGATAGGAAAGAGAATCAAAATTGCCAGAATATCAAAAGATGTCTCTCAAGAAAAATTAGCAGAATCAGCTGGTATTAGCACTGTGCATTTAAGCAATATAGAAAATGGTCATTCGAGACTTAGTATTAAAACCCTGATTAATATAATTAATACTTTAGAAATAACTGCTGATGATGTCTTAGCCGAAAATATCTCTGCTACAAGAAGACAGGACCTGTATGAAATGTCTCTTCTCTTTGAAGACTGTACTGATAAAGAAATACATTTATTAGCAAGTATCCTGCATGCAACTAAATCTGCAATTAGAGAAACAACATTCTAACATTATTGATTTCCGATTCCTTATATGTTGAACATTATATAGAAAATCTACTATGCAAATAATAAAATGCAATAAACAACCGTGTATATGTCATGTAATGCATTTTATATGAAGGAGCAATATAGATGTTAAAAATAGCAGTATGTGATGACAACCAAGAATTTACAAATTATTTTGAGGAGATTATTGAAGAGATTTATCCAAACAATCAATTCAGTATTGATGTATTTAACAGTCCGATTAGATTGGTAAATGT
>CAYWTV010000093.1:0-2017 GCA_964461305.1 uncultured Peptoniphilaceae bacterium | reverse complement strand
CTGAGCATGGTTATGTCCATTCAGGAAAGCCTGACTTTGAATATTATTATGAAGGCGATATGGATAGCAAAGACTATAAAATGGAACTTTGGATTCCGATATCTAAAGCTTAAAAAATTTCAGTTTATCTGTCTGTCTGATACCTTTTAACTAATTCTATGACCTATCGTTAAAGTTTTAATGATATGTTCCCACATACAGACAGGACTAGTTGATGTACTTAGTGAGCACTCTATTTATGTGGAGAATGTGGCTTTGAGGTAAAGTTACTTTAGGGAAGACTCTATTCTAAACCATCTAATAAGGGAAAAATGTTTTACTTAGAATTAGATACTGGATTTTAAGTAAAATAAAACATTGCAATTTTTACTTAAAGCAGATATAATTTCTTTAAGTAAAAATTATTTAACTTAGGAGCAATTTTTATGCGATTAGAAAATAATAGAGCGGGAAAATTAAAAAGGATGCAAAGTGATTATGAATGCTTTGTTCCAAATAATTTGAAAGATATTGATATAAATATTGATGCAGACACAAATAGGCTGATTAAAAAAGCATATTTATTTTTAGGTAGATTAGATGGAATGGCTATTACTTTACCAGATATTGATTTATTTGTATCTATGTATGTACAGAAAGAGGCTGTAATAAGTTCTCAAATAGAGGGGACACAGGCCTCTCTTGTTGATGTACTTCAAAAAGACAGAACTAATGAAAAAATAAAGGAAACAGAAGAAATTGTAAATTATATTAAGGCGACAAATTATGCTTTTGATAGATTAAAAGACTTACCATTAAGTATGAGATTAATCCGAGAAACTCATAAAGTCCTATTGTCTAATGTTAGAGGTGAAGAGAAAATGCCAGGGGAATTTAGAAAGACCCAAAACTGGATTGGCCCTTCTGGTTCAACAATAAAAACTGCAAGCTTTATACCGCCAGCACCAAATGAAATGGTTAAAAGTTTGAGTGATTTAGAAAAATATATACATGATGAAGATAAAATTGACGACTTAATAAAAATTGCATTAGTGCATTATCAGTTTGAAACGATTCACCCATTCTTAGATGGAAATGGAAGAATGGGAAGACTACTAATTATTCTGTATTTGAATGAGAAAGGACTTATCGAATATCCAATACTCTATTTAAGCTATTTTTTCAAAAAGAATAGAAGCAAGTATTATGAATTACTAAATAACGTGCGATTTAAGGGAGCGTTTGAAGAATGGATAAAATTTTTCGTGGAAGGAATTTGTGAAATATCAGAGGATTCTATCAAATCGATTCAAGATATTGTTCATTTAAAATCTAAAGATACAGAAAAAATCCGTAGCGTAACAAAAGCTAATGTTTCCCATCTTTTATCTATTTATGATTATTTGTTAAAACATCCCTTTATTGAAGCTGAAGATATTAGAAATCTATTAGATCTTAGCAAACCGACAGTCAATAAGCTTCTTTACTCATTAACAGAATTAGGGATTTTAGAACTAGTGGAAGAAAAACAAAGATATAGACAATATGTATACAAAGAATATGTAGACATACTTTCTGAAGGAACTGTTTTATAATTTATAATATGATAACTAAATTAGTGTAGGGGCTTTTTATCCATAGTGTCGACTCGAGACATGTGGAGTGTGTGGTGTTGATGTCGAGGGTTGATAAGTAAGCGTGTAATAAGATAAGTAAATAAAGGCTTTCCGTGATTTGAGGTCTGGTTCTAAGCCGGAAGGATAATCACGGATTTTTGCTTTGAGGGAAGATATCCAAGAGTGGTGGATTACTCACCGGATTTACGAATTTGAATATAGGCTTGGTGAGTTGATAAGATTGCTGGCAAAAATGTGGTGAGTTGACAAGATGGATATTGGCTTGAGCAGCAGGAAAACCAAGATGGCGACCGGAATCAGTAAAAAAATCCTCCAAAATGAAAAATACATCGGAGATGCACTCTTACAAAAGACTGTCACAGTAGATTTTCTAACCAAGAAACGAGTTAAGAATGAAGGTC
>CAYWTV010000092.1:0-2035 GCA_964461305.1 uncultured Peptoniphilaceae bacterium | reverse complement strand
GAAGGAGAACAATCTGTTTTATCAACGGATTTTGAAGACTTTTAATTGATTTTTGTATCATGAATATTATAGACAAAGCACCCTCTATATGGTATTAAAAAATATTTCAGATAACTAAAACTTACTTTTTTATAATTTTTTTCCGAAAAATTTCTGATTCACTTTTCACCTCTAAGAGGTATATTCCATTCATTAAATTTTCAATAGAAAGTTGAACCTGAGAACTATTATTGTCAAAAATTACATTTTTTACCATTTTTCCCTCGATTGAGAAAATACTTATTTCAGTCTTTTGTTGAGCGAAAACTTCAGGTATTTCTAAAATAATATGAGTGGAAGCCGGATTTGGATAAATGACAATATCATTTTTATGTAGAATATAATCTTCAGTGTTCAGGGTCCCGTCCCAAACAAACATATGTGATTTGTAATCACTATCATAGAAGCTATAATAAACCTTGTTTTGTAACTGAAATTCAAAATTGGAAAGAATATAATTTTCGGGGGTTAAATTTTCAAATTGATTATTTTGATCTTGACTAAAAAGTGAATATTCATAATTTGAAACAAAAATATGAAGAAGTTGATTATTAATTTTTAAATCATATTTTCCATATTTTAAATCTTGAGGTACATCATTTACTAACTCAACATTATTGCTTCCTGAGGTATAACTATATAGTGAAGCTGTTGCAGTTGAAGAATCAAAGTAACTTAAGTATATTTTATCGTCCAAGATACCACTGAAAGCTATTGGCTGATCTGCCTCAGCACCAATAATTTGTTCAAAATCTGACTCTTCCAACGCATATAACCCTGTGGTTTCTTGGTTTGTATCGGCCAAGGAAAACATATCTTTTCCATTAAACTCACTTAAAAAGTGCGGGTAAAAAAATGTAGAATTATAAATCTCTGATATGCCATTTTCGTCAAATTGATATAGAGATGAAATAAGACTACTGAAATTGTCCAAAGCAATATAAAATTTGTTTTCTGCTTCCATAATGCGCATATTCTCATAAAGTTCATTTGGTAACCCAGGAACTTCTACAAGATTGAATCCATCATATCTGTATAAAGAGTAAATGATTTCCGTACTGTTAACTATATTTGCATAAGGTAGAATTAAATCGTTTTCAAATAGAATACCATTACGTTCAGACAATAAATTATTAGCAGGATTAGGGATATGTGTAAGATTAACTCCATCAAAACTATAAAGTTGGGCTCCATTGTTATGAGTTCCAATTTCGTAATACCAAATCAAAATTTGATCTAGATGATCGACGAACATATAATCTTCCATTAAGATTCCATAATTTGGTGGAGAATCAAAAGCTTCAAAATTATTTCCGTCAAAACTCAGAATGGCTTTATCTCCATTTATAAAATCACCACAGGATAAATAGATTTTATCATTAAAATTATCGGTAAGTAAAAGGGTGCTATTGCAGGTGTAATCTTGGGGGAACGGAATCTTTTTTGTTTCTCCCGTATCATGGTCATACTCATATAGAAAACCATCTTCACCAAAAACACTAAAAAAATAATATTTGTTTCCCAGTTGTCCTCTATAATAAGGGTTGAAATTATTAGGAGTTTCTTCCCATACGATTTCCTCAGCAAGTCCATTTTCAAATACATAAACTATGGGTTGGTTCCCCTCAGGATAGTAGAAAGCGAAAGCTATATTTTCATTTGCTTTGGAAGAGCGTTGATATTCTAAACCTTGCGTACCTTGTCCAGGCACATATGACATCTGTGAAAACATTTCTAAATTTAGAAATGAGATAATGATAATTAGTATAATTTTTTTCATAAAGTTGTGTGTTGATAGCCAAATATACAATTATCAGTATTTAAATAGAATTACCCCTAGAAAATTATTGAATTTTAATTAACTCATTAATTAAACAAAAGTTGATTTTACCGTAAACAATATACCTGATAAACCGATTTGAAACATTGTCACTCTAGTTTATAAGCTACATATACTTATGTGCAGTTCCTAAATTTATACGAAGTCCGAAACTAA
>CAYWTV010000091.1:0-2097 GCA_964461305.1 uncultured Peptoniphilaceae bacterium | reverse complement strand
TGTCGAACGTGAAGCATCAGTTAAAAGCGGAGAAGCAACGGCTGAGTTTTATGGGCAAAGAGAGTGGGTTGGAGATGTTGTTGGAGCATGGAGGATTATAATTTTTGATCTACTTTTCTATGTGAGGAAAAGTAGATCAATTAGTTAGATCTATTCGTCTAACTTAGTATCGTAATGTACCGTTTAAAGATATTGTCTTAGATCCGCCACCAAGAACTTTTAATTTGGTATTACTGAAAACAATAGTGCGATTTTGCTGATCCAAACTGATATTTGAGCAACTAAAGTGATTTTGCTGAGTTGTATTATTACTTTTAAAACAAGAGTATCCTAGTTTATCGCCATATAAGTTTTGTTCTACAAAATTGACTGAGATGGATGTGTAAAAATCTTTGGTAGAAGTTTCAATATTTAAAATATCTTGTCCGCTAAATTTATTATCAAAAGTATAATAAGCTGAAAAACTTGCGGTACCAAATATTGGATTGGATTGTATCTCTATTTTTGGCATATCAGACAAGCGGCTTTTATGGGTGAATTCACCATAGTCTGAAATTAATAGACATCCCCAGTTATTTTCCTGACAAATTAATGGAAGTGTAGGTTCTGATTCTCTTATTAAGTTTCCTACTTTTGATATAGAGGCACCTAATTTTCCTACTTGAATATCATATGAAATTAATTTTTGCTCATTATTTTTAAAAAATTGAATATTTCCATAATCTATGAAAGCGTGGTAAATATTAGAATCTTTTTTTCGACATATACTTAAAAGTTGTTTGGTATGTCCATCTACTAGAACTCTTTCGGAAGATATATCGAGGTCAAAATCATTATTAGCTGTTATATCTTGATATTTACCATTGTAAATCTGAATATCACTTAACTCAGCACTTACTAATGAATTTTGTTCACAGATTTGACTGTTATTATATTGGTATAAAAAGTTTGAATTAAAAGTATTTAACCATTCTAAAGCTGTATTAGGATCCTGAATATTTTTTAATTGGTCATAATATGTAGCTTCCCAATTTTTCCAAGCATTTGCCCAATACTTATGATATGCACCAAATGATTGATCATAGGTCTGATTAGAAATGCTTGGAGATGCATCGAATTTACCGTCAGTGAAGTCTTCACCTAGTGCTAAAGCAAAATCAAAAGCTGGCTGTTTACTTGTTGGATGTAGTCTCTTAATTTCTTTTGCTGCTGTTGATAGATAGGCTATATAGAATATTTCATTAAGTGAAACAGTATTTTTATTTAATAAGGTAGTAGTATTAAAATTAGTTATAGATGTTGCATCAAGAATTTTAAATTGTTTAATATTTAATTGATCTTGAATAAATTGATTAGCTTTTTCAATATTTTCAGGGGTAAGTCGATTTTTTTCCGCATATTTAACTGATGCTTCTGTTAAGGCACTAAGGCTAATATGTGTAAGGTCTTCTCTAAGATTAAATGCAGCTCTTAAAATAGGAGTTTGAGGTAGGTTTGTAATACTGACTAGATCAGTATCAATAGCTGGATCAGAATATTTAAATTTACCATTTTTTGTGGGTAGAAGTTCGATTAAAAGAGGCTCAGAGATTTTCTTTATATCAATTTTGAATTTTATATCATGGACGCCATCAATATTTTTCTCATCTATTATCTCATTATTTAGAGAACTCTTAAGAACTACTCTACCTTCATGCACTTGCCCAAGATGGGGAGTAACTGTTATCTCTTTAAATGAACTAGATGCTTGAGAAGTATCCTCTTTATCCTCAGCAGATCTACTGGAATCTTCGCCACTACTTCCTCCACATGCAGTGAGAGTTAATACTGAACTTGTAAGAAGAACTACAAGTAAATTTTTCTTAGTCATATAAAATGCCTATCGTTATTATAAATAAGTAATTAGATTTTATAAAAAAATCCCCTCAATAATGAGGGGATTTTATCTTATTTTTTAAGTATTTAGCAATTAAATTAAAGCGCTGCAATTTGCTCCATATTCGCTTTAATCTTCGCTAACTGATCCGCAAACTCAGCAAGTTTCACTTTCTCGCCTTCAACCACAGCAGCAGGTGCTTTCGCCACAAAACCTTCATT
>CAYWTV010000090.1:0-2361 GCA_964461305.1 uncultured Peptoniphilaceae bacterium | reverse complement strand
CAATCAACAAAGCTATTAAAAAGAAAGAAAATTTTGATAGAAAAACATTTTTAGGTGATTTGTTAGTTTCATAACTCAAATAATCATGTAATTTATACTACAAAATCTTGCAAATTATAGTCAAAATAACCAAAAAAAACTTAAAATTTGCAAGATTTTTGTGATAATTATGCATAATATTTGCATAAAAAATTTCAATTTATTTTATAATAAGTATTGACAAATGAATTAAGATATGTTATTATAAATATGGTAAAGGAAATACCAAATTGAAAAATGAGGTGATAAAATGCAAAAAGTAAAGGAAATATGTGAACAACTTCAAGCTACTAATGGTCGTATTGAAAAAGAACAAATACTAAAAGATAATACAGATAACGAAGATTTCAAATACATATTAAATTTTCTATTAGATACAAATATTACAACAGGAGTTTCAGAAGCAAAGATTAAAAAGATTGTTCCAAGTGATGAAAGCTACATGAATTTTATTCAACTACTTGAATATGTAAAAGAGAATAATACAGGAACAGACAACGTGCTTAGTGAAATACATAGTTTTTTGAATTACCAACCTTTTGAAATGCAAGACTTTTATAAATCAATTCTTACTAAATCACTTAAATTAGGACTTGATGTCAAAACAGTTAATAAAGTATATGGTGATAATTTCGTTTTTCAGTTCGATGTAATGCTTGGAACTTCAATTGAAAAGTGTAAAATTCCTGAAGATACATATTTTTATATCAGCCACAAATTGAACGGAAGCCGTGCATTATTTTACAAAGGTGATTTATATACTCGTTCAGGCAAGAAATACACTGGTGTAGAGCATATTATTAATGATTTAAAACGTGTATCAATCAATCCAAATATTGTTGTTGATGGCGAACTTGTGAGAAAAAATGTTGATAATAAATCTGACAGTGAAAATTTTCAAATTGGTGTAGGTATCGCTAATTCAAAAGCTGAAACAAAAGAAGAGTTAAAGCTTGTAATATTCGATATTATTACGGTTAATGACTTTGAAAATGGCAAATCTAAACTTACATATAGTGAAAGAAAGCCAGAAATTGAAGCTTTAAGAGAAACCGTTCAGCAATTAAATATTGAAAATCTATCTGTTGTAGATATGTTCTATGAGGGTACAGACCAAACACAGATATGGAAATGGCTTGATTATGCCGAAGAACATGACTTGGAAGGTGTAATTGTTAATCTTGATACACCATATGAGTGTAAGAGAACAAAGAATTTGATTAAAGTTAAACTTTTCAAAGAAATAGAACTTAGATGTATAGATATTAAATTGGGAGGTGGAAAATATAAAAATCAATTAGGTTCAATTGTTTGTAAATATAAAAACAATATCGTTGAAGTTGGAAGCGGATTTAATGATAAACAAAGAGAATATTATTGGAATAATAAATTAGAAATTATAAATAAAATTATCTCAATTAAATACAAAGAAATTACAAAAAATAAAAATGGAATGTATTCGTTACAGTTCCCTATATTTCAAACGATAAGATTTGATAAGGATATTGCTGATGATGAATAAGTTTGAAATTGGGAAAATATATAATGGATTTATAATATTAGATAAATATTATAAAAATAATCTAATATATTATAAGTGTCAATGTTTAAAATGTGGTTATATTACAGATAAATATTCAAGTAATATAAATAAAAGAGGTTGTGGAATTTGTTCAAATCAAATAGTTATCAAGGGAATTAATG
Source organism: uncultured Peptoniphilaceae bacterium (assembly GCA_964461305.1). Taxonomy (GTDB): domain Bacteria; phylum Bacillota; class Clostridia; order Tissierellales; family Peptoniphilaceae; genus Neofamilia. The sequence goes on along the minus strand of CAYWTV010000090.1, from coordinate 618 downwards.
ATTTAAGTACAACACATCCTTATTTAATGAAATATGTAGTAGATAAAGAAGAAGCTTACATTCATAGTTCAGGAAGTAATTATAAAATAAAAGTAAAATGTGAATATTGTAATTTTGAAAAAAGAATAGCTATTTTTAATCTTGTGAAATATGGGATTTCATGTAACCATTGTGGAGATGGAATATCTTATCCAAATAAATTTATGACAGAATTTTTAATTCAATGTAATATTGATTTTGAAAATGAAAAAATATTTGATTGGTCAGAACATAAAGTATATGATTTATACATATCTAAAATGAATATGATTATTGAGAATCATGGTGCTGGACATTATAAAGAAAATGGATTTTGCAGTTTAGGAGGGAATAGTCTATGTGACAATATTAAAAATGATAATTATAAGAAAAAACTTGCAAAAGAAAACGGAATAGATAAATATATTATAATTGATTGTATGATATCAGATATAGACTATATAAAGAAATCAATTTTAAAAAGTGATTTATTAAAATATTTAAATATAACATCTGAGCAAATAAATTGGAAAACGTGTGCAGAATTTGCGTCTTCTAATTTATTAAAAACAGTTTGCGAATATTATAATAAAACAAACT
>CAYWTV010000089.1:0-2434 GCA_964461305.1 uncultured Peptoniphilaceae bacterium | reverse complement strand
CCCTCTCGTGTCAAGCTAATGACAATAATTATATTAATGGATAATAAAATTAAAAGCAGTCAACTTTATTAAGTCAACTGCTTTTTTTAAAATATTATATTACTTTAACCCATTAAATAATTTGTAACTTTCAAATATGGATAGAATTTGATCAACTTTTAGGATTCTTAAATTATCAATATTTCCATATCTGATTGCTTGTTTTAGCTGATTTTTTGTAAATAAAACATTATAATCCTTTTTTACCCATTTTTCTATAAAGTCTTCATACTTTATATATTCTTTCATGGACATATTATAGGAAGTTCTTTTTAGTTTTATCAGCACTACCTCAACACTGGGTATGGGATGAAAATATCTTTTTGGAATATTGTATAAAATTGAAATTTCATAAAATGGAGCTAACATTAGGCCCATTTTACGGTTTAAGTCTTCTAATCTTTTTGCAAACCCTAATTCCACTATTAAGTAAATCTCATCTGCATATTTTTCTAAACTAAGTTTACGAATAATAGAAGTACTCAAATTAAATGGAATATTTCCAAAAACTTTATACTTAAATGTAGATGGTAATTCATAAGACATAAAGTCATGATTAACAATTTTTATATTATCTAGATCTGAAAATTTGTTGTTTAATATAGGAATTAATTCACTGTCTATTTCAATAGCAATTACCTCTTTAGCCCTTTCCACAAAGTATTGAGTAAAATGGCCTTTACCTGGACCAATTTCAAAATAAACATCATTAGAATTCACGTCTATCTTCTTACATATTTTGTTTATATCATTAATAGAAGTTACAAAATTTTGTCCAAATCTAACACTTTTTCTGTTCATTATAACCTTTACCTTTCTGGTTATAATGAACCTTTTTTAGTTCATTATAACCGGTTAATTAATCGTTTGGTTTAATGAACTGTTTCTTAATCTGATATGATAAATGCCACCATATATTTGCATATTATGTCCTCCTTAAATTATTAATGCATCTTTAATACATTAATTTTTAGAGAAACTATTTTTCTCTTTTTCATTATATCACTTCTAAGTATCCACTTCAACAACAGCTTTTTGATAGTTTATTGAATTTGGATACTAGCTATTATCTACAATTTACTTATAATATTTCATTTCCTCTAACTACAATCGACACAATATATTTTTCGATTAAATCTTTAGTTAGTTTTTCTTCTTGGATATTCTCTTGATGAATAACGATTTTTATTTTCTCATTCTTTAAAAAACCTATTTCAAAATCATCGATGATTTTCAGAAGACTTTCATCGGCTTTCTTGAGTTTACTTTTTATCGTTTTTTCATCGTCCATTTCATGAAAAATAATATAATTTGTTTTTATTGGTAGTTCGTATACTTTTGATCGTGCTGGATTTATCAACTTCTCAATGGCTAAATCTCCTGTTCCTAAAGATCCTCCACAAGTTAGAATAAAAATTAATTCATCTTCTTTTTCCAAGTAATCATTGATAAATATTCTTTGACAATTTGTGGCATAGACCAAAAATAAAGTGGAGTTTGGATAATCGTGCGCTCATCTTTATCTGTAATAGTTTCATGAGTAATAAGAATAAATTCTTGACCAATCTTAGTTGCCAACTTCTTAGCAATATGTTCGGTATTTCCCGTACCAGAAAAATAATAGATCATTTATATCTATCCTCCATTTTATTACCTTAAAATCTTCTTATAAACTTGTAGTAACAGTTTACGTCATAATATATACTATTATTCTATAGCTAATTAGATTTAAATTATATAGATTTATTGAAAATTTGGTTAATATTTACAAATAAAATCAAAAAATATTTCCGATATAATATGTAAAAATAAGTGCTTCTAGGCATTAAAAGAGGGCAACTGTTATGTCACCCTCTTCTAGCTTACTTCCATTCAATTTTTAGAATCTGATTTCCTCTAACTATGATTGATTTGATGTCCTTTTCCATCAGCTTTCTTGTTAACTTTTCTTCATGAATATTTGCTTGTTGAACAACTTTCTTTGATTGTTCATTTTTCAAAGCATCAATTTCATCATCAAGTTTTTTCTTTTCCTCTATGAAATCAAGTCTTGTCATTTTTCCTAGTTTATATTTCTCATAAGAAGCAAGCTTTTTAGATTCTAAATCTTGTATGAGAACATCAGAGTCAATTAGATACTTCTTCTGCTCTTGTATTTCAGAAGAAATATCATATTTAACTTTAATCGCTTCTAATACTAACGGTTCAACTTTATCAGCATTAGACCCTATTATCTTTACTCCATCATTCTTACAATAACGACATCTAAAATATCGATGTTCTTTTACTGTGCCATCTTTCCTTTGTCTCTTTGATCTTGTCATTGCTAAAACATGACCACACTCAGGGCAATATAAAAACCCTTGTAATGGTGAGTGATTGTGCCATTTATAAT
>CAYWTV010000088.1:0-2500 GCA_964461305.1 uncultured Peptoniphilaceae bacterium | reverse complement strand
TCAATTGTTGCTGGTGGTTTATCAGTAATGTCGTAAACTATTCTATTAACACCTGATACATTATCTGTAATTTTTTTAGAAATTTTTCTAAGGATGTCAAATGGAATTTCTGCGAATTTTCCGTTCATAAAATCTTTAGTTACAATGGCTCTTAGGGCTATTGTATACTCGTAAGATCTTTTTCCGTCTCTATTTCCAGTTGATAATACATCTGTTAAAACAGCGAAATATTGATTTATATCCTTATCTAAATTTGCAAGGGCAATTTCTTCTCTAAATATATAATCAGCATCCCTTAAAATATCTAGTTTATCTTTCCTAACTTCGCCAATACACCTAACAGAAAGGCCTGGTCCTGGGAATGGTTGTCTCCATACTAGTTTTTTGTCTAGTCCAATTTCTTCGCCAAGTTCCCTAACTTCGTCTTTAAATAGATATTTTAATGGTTCAAGTAGTTCTTTAAAATCTATAAAATCTGGAAGACCACCTACATTGTGATGACTTTTTACAACTGTTTCATCATCTTCGCCACTTTCTATAATATCAGGATAAATAGTACCTTGGGCTAGAAAATCAACAGATTTAATTTTTTTACCTTCTTCTTCAAAAACTCTTATAAATTCTTCTCCAATGATTTTTCTCTTTTTCTCTGGATCTGTAACTCCCTTTAATCTATTTAAAAATCTTTCTTCTGCATCAATACTTATTAAGTTTATATTAGAATCTTTAAATGCGTTTCTTACTTCATCCCCTTCATTTTTTCTCATTAATCCAGTATCTACAAATATACATGTAAGTTGATTGCCAATTGCATCTGAAATTAGTTTTGCACAAACTGAAGAATCCACACCTCCAGATAGGGCTAATAAAACTTTGCCATCTCCTACAGTTTCTTTTATTTCATTGATAATATAATCTTTATAGTTATTCATTTTCCAATCTGACTTTAAATTTAAATCATTTAAAAAATCTGAAACTAATTGGACTTCTTCATCTAATGATAAATCTTTAGAAAGATTAAGGACTTTTTCATCAGAAAAGTCTATTTTCTTTTTTTTGCTATTTGCTACTATAATTCCCTTAGTGAATTCATCGTTTTTTTCTTGTACTTTTGACTCAGGGTATATTTCACAATAAATATTGGCTTCTCTTACTTGTCTAGCAACCCTTTGACTTTGAACTTTATCTAAATCTACAATTAATATTTTTTCTCTTTTCATATTGACCCTCCATTGACATTATATTTAGTAGCTTCTAATAATTCAATAATATAATAAATTTTTACATTTAGCTATTAGTTTTAAACTTTTATATGTATAAAATAGGAATATTTATGATAAAATTGTTTAAACAAGAGGAGAGAATATGGACCGTGAAAAAATTTCAATAGTTATTCCATCATACGAACCTGATGAGAATCTTATAAATTTATGTGAGAAATTAATAAAAAACAATCTTACCAATATATTAATAGTAAATGATGGCAGTGATGATAAATATAATAAAGTGTTTCTTGATATAGAAAATAAATATAATATTAAAGTATTACATCACAAAGAAAATAAAGGAAAAGGTAGAGCTTTAAAAACTGCTTTTGAATTTTTATTGAAAAATAGTGATGAAAACTTTATCGGGTGTGTAACAGCAGATTCTGATGGGCAACATAAACCTGAAGATATAAAATTGTGCATTGAAAAACTTAAATCCAATAAAGATTCTTTAATACTAGGAATCAGAGATTTTGATATGGATAATGTGCCTATAAGAAGTGTTATAGGTAATAAAATCACAAATAAAGTTTTTAGGTATTTAAGCGGACTTAAAATTTCAGATACTCAAACAGGATTAAGAGCGATACCAAAAGATTATATGGAAAAGTTACTCCATATAGAGGGAGAAAGATTTGAATTTGAAACTAATATGTTACTAGAATCTAAAGGTGTATTAAATATTTTAGAAGTTCCAATTGAAACTGTGTATCACTCTAAAACAGATCACCAAAGCCACTTTAATACCTTTAGTGATTCTATTAAAGTAATAAAAATACTTTTAAGTTATTTAATTAAATATACTATTTCTGCAGCGACTTCACTATTATTAGATTTAGTATTATTTTATATTTTTACTAAGATATTAGTCTCAAGATTTCCAGAATCCTATTTATTTATTTCAACTGTTTTAGCAAGACTAATTTCTGCAACATATAATTATTTAGTTAATTATAAATTTGTATTTAAAAGTAATAATAAACATTCAGAATCTCTATTAAGATATGTAGCTTTGGCATCTTTTATAATGATAGTCAGTGGTGGACTACTTACTTTTATTGCACCAAAAATCAATTTAATATCTGATGTATCTGTAAAATTTATAGTTGATGCATTTTTATTTATTCTTAGTTATTATATTCAAAAAAAATATATATTTTAAAGGAAGAGCAGATGTTTTTAATGTGACCCCAAAAAGTTGGACTTAATACCAGAGACATTTAGAGATATTT
>CAYWTV010000087.1:0-2691 GCA_964461305.1 uncultured Peptoniphilaceae bacterium | reverse complement strand
ATAACTAGAGGAGAAATGACAGCGATATTTGCTAGATTATTAGAAGAAAAGATTTTCTTAACTAAAGATTATCCACTTCCATTTAGTGATGTAGCTAGAAATTCTTGGTATGCAGAATATATTGGAATGTTAACTCAAGTAGGAGTTATTGCTGGTTATCCTGATGGCACATTTAGACCAGAAGATCCAGTAACAAGAGCTGAGTTTGCAACTGTAGCATCTAGATTTATCCAAACTAAGAAAAGCGGGTTTGGTGGATTCTCTGATATATCTTCGGATTATTGGGCTAAAGGTTCTATAGAAGCAGCTTATGCACAAGGTTGGTTAAAAGGTTATCCAGATGGAAGCTTTAGACCAGAAAAAGAACTAAGTCGTGCAGAAACTGTAACTATCGTAAACAGAATGCTAGATAGAGTAGCAGATAAGAGATATGTAGATACTAATAGAAGAACAATAGTAAACTATATTGACTTAAATAATTCTCATTGGGCATATTACGAAATTATGGAAGCTAGTAATAGTCACGATTACGAAAGAACAACAAATAGGCAAGAACGTTGGATTAGACATTGGAGACCATATTAAAATATAAATTCAATCTCTAAGTAATATAAAAGAAACTCCGATCATAAGATTGGAGTTTCTTTTATTAAAATTGTAATTTTCTAAAAAAATAGTAAGAACTGTCATTGTACATCAATCAACTTTTTATAAAACTCTTCGTTTTTTCTTTTTAACAAACTATTCTTAGGATAAATAAAATATAAAGGCCTTTTTATGGAAAAATTTTCGATATTTAAAAAACACAATTCATTATTTTCTACTTCTTTTTTCGCTACATTTTCAAATACAAAAGAAATTGAATCTGAACTTTTAATTATTTCTTTCATAATACCAAAACTGCTAATTTCATAGATTTTTGTAGCAGAAAGTAAGGAATCATTTTCTTGATATAAATAATTTTCATAAATTTCACGAGTACCAGATCCCTTTTCCCGTAAAACAATTGGATATTTATGGGTGTCAGCTAAAGTTACTAACTTTTTTTCTAGAGGATGATTTTTTCTAGCAATAGGCAAAAATTTCCCAATCTCAAACTCATAATAATCAAATAAGGATTTATCGAAAATTCCCTCTATAAAAGCACAGCTCAGTTCGTTGTTAAGTAACATATTTATTATAGATTCTGTATTTTTAACACTTACAGAAACTAGCTCATCATATTTATTTAAAAAACTACTTAAATATTTTGGCAAATAATAATCAGCAATAGAAAGAGTAGCTCCAACTTTATTTAATATTTGCACCTTTTCCATTTGATTTATAAGTTGTTTTTCATTAGAAGCTTGAAAATTTGCATAATTATATAAAAGCTCTCCTTGTTTTGTTAAGTGGACAGATTTTCCATCTATAATGATAAGTTGACAATTATAATATTGTTCAAGTTTTTTAATATGTTGACTTACTGCAGGTTGAGTCAAGTTTAGCTCTTTTGCAGCCTTTGTATAATTTTTACACTGGGCTACTTTTAAAAACGTATATATTTTTGTATCTATCATATTTAAACTCCCTTTAAGTTAGTATAACATTATCTTATCAATAATAACAATTAATAATTAGAAATTATAAAGAATTTAAGTTAATATATCATATAGGTTACAAAAAGGGAGAAATTATGAAAAACTTATTAAATAATATGCCAGGGTTTTCTTTGGCTTTAATAGTAGCATTACTTGCTAGATCCATAGAAAAAATATTGCCTTTGCCATTAATAGGAGAATCAGTTATAGCACTATTTATCGGCATGGGACTAAATACAATTAAAAAACCAAACGAACTAGTAAGTAAAGGACTACAATTTACATCTAAAAAAGTACTTAAATTTTCCATTATTTTATTAGGAGCATCTTTAAGTATAGGAACGATTTTTACAGTAGGAAAATTATCCCTATCAGTTATGGTATTTACCCTATTAACGTGTTTTGGCGGTGGATATTTTGTAGGAAAATGGCTTAATTTAGACTGGAAATTATCTAATATGATATCAGCAGGAACTGGAATCTGTGGAGGATCAGCAATAGCTGCTATGGCTCCAGTAATAGAAGCAGACGACAAAGACGTAGCCTATGCTATGTCAGCTACATTTATATTCGATATGATTATGATTATAGCTTTCCCAATAATGGGACGAGCACTAGGTCTTAGCGATATGGCCTATGGTCTTTGGGCAGGAACAGCAGTAAATGATACATCAAGTGTAGTAGCAGCAGGATATGCATTTAGCGAAGCTGCAGGAGACTTTGCCACTATGGTAAAACTAACTAGAACCCTAGCGATTATACCTACTGTAGTATTATTCTCAATTATTAATACAAAATTCAAAATCAAAAATGATGAAATGTCCTCTACACAAAAAGTAAAACTAACATCCCTATTTCCATGGTTTATACTTGCCTTTGTGGCAATGGCAATAATAAACAGCCTAGGAATAATTCCAGCTGTTGTATCACAAAATATGAAATTATTAAGTAAATTTTTAATGGTATCATCCCTAGCAGCAATAGGAATGAATACTAGCTTTAGAGACATGAAAAAATCAGGAATAAATCCAATGTTACACGGATTCATAATATCCCTACTAGTAGTTATAGTAGCAATAACAGTAGAATATTTTATGGGATTAGTATAAAA
>CAYWTV010000086.1:0-2693 GCA_964461305.1 uncultured Peptoniphilaceae bacterium | reverse complement strand
ACATACAAATCCTTTAAATTATCATAAAATTGATATTGATTTTCATTATAAAGCTCTTTACAATTTTGTGGCAAAGTTGTATCATATATATAAATGATAATTACTATCAAGAAACACATAATATAGATTAGGAGTTGAAAAAATGCTCACTTTAAAAGATGCAGAAGTAAACAAAAAATATAAAGTAGTAAAAATAAACGGACAAGGTCCATTGCGCCGTAGAATTATGGACATGGGAATTACTAAAAGAACAGAAATATTCGTTAGAAAAGTTGCTCCCTTAGGAGATCCTATCCAAATAAACCTTAGAAATTATGAATTAAGTCTTAGAAAAAGAGACGGGGAAATGATAGTGGTGGAGGAAATATGAGAAATTTAGAAAAAAACTCAATAACCATAGCCTTAGCAGGAAACCCTAATAGTGGTAAAACCACGCTATTTAACGAGCTTACAGGCTCCCATCAATACGTTGGAAACTGGCCAGGAGTAACAGTAGAAAGAAAAACTGGAGAATACAAAAAAGACACTTCTGTAAAAATTACAGACTTGCCAGGAATTTACTCCCTATCACCATATACCCTAGAAGAAGTAGTTACGAGGGATTATTTACTTAAAGAAAAACCAGATGTAATAGTAGATGTAATCGATGCATCAAACATAGAAAGAAACTTATACTTAGCAACTCAACTGTCAGAACTTGGAATACCTGTAGTCCTAGCACTAAATATGATGGACGTGGTATATAAAAACAAAGACAAAATCAACGTATCCTTACTTGAAAAAGAACTAAATTGTAGAATCGTCGAGATCTCAGCTTTAAAAAATAAAAACATAGATCAACTTATAGAAGTAGCAAAACAAGCAGCTCAAGAAAGTATTCATTATAGAGAAATGAAGCCATTTTCTGATGAAATGGAACAAAACATATCTCTAATTGAAGAAACAGTAAAATCCATAAAAGACGAACCAGCAAGACGTTGGATTGCAATAAAACTATTTGAAAAAGACCCTAAAATTAAAAGTGAAACTATCATTACTGGAGAAGAACAAAAAGTCTTAGATGAAATCGTCCAAGTAGCAGAAACAAAATACGAAGACGACACTGAAGGAATAATAACAGACGAAAGATACAACTTCGTAACAGAAGTAACATCAAGAGCAGTAAAAAGGACGAATCGAGGAGCCACAAACTCAGAAAAAATCGATAACATCTTAACATCAAGACTACTATCTCTACCTATTTTTGCAGCAATAATGTCTTTAATTTATTACATTTCAATAAGTGTAGTAGGAGGACCTATAACAGATTGGGTAAATGAAGTATTTATTGGAGAAATAGTAATGGGTGGAGTGTCAAACTTACTAGAAAACGCCCAAGTATCAGAAGCCCTAAGATCCCTTGTAGTAGACGGGATGATCGGCGGGGTAGGAGGAGTATTGGGATTCTTACCAATAATCGCAACCCTATTTTTCTTTATAGCAATCTTAGAAGACGTAGGATATATGTCTAGAATAGCATTTATATTAGACAAAATATTTAGAAAATTCGGCCTAAGTGGAAAGAGTTTTATTCCAATACTTATAGGAACAGGATGTTCAGTACCAGGAATCATCGGAACAAGAACAATAGAAAACGACGCAGACAGAAGAATGACAATCACAATAGCATCAATGATGCCTTGTGGAGCTAAAACAGATATAATAGCCATGTTTGCAGCAGTATTTGGAGGAAGTTTTTGGTTTGGACCAATTTGGTATTTTGGTGGAATAATTGCAATAATTATTTCTGGAGTAATCCTAAAGAAAATGAGAATGTTTCGTTCAGATCCATCACCATTTGTAATGGAATTACCAGAATACCACCTTCCAAGTATGAAAAACGTACTAAAAGCCACATGGTTTAGAGTAAAATCCTTCATTATAAAAGCAGGAACAGTAATACTGTTAAGCTCAATAATAGTATGGGTATTACAAAATATAACTACTGACTTTGAATTTATGTCATATACAGAAACAGATCACTCACTACTTTCCTTCCTAGGACACCAAATCGCTTGGGTATTTGAACCCCTTGGATTCGGAGACTGGATGTCAACAGTAGCCACTATATTAGGATTGGTAGCAAAAGAAATGGTAGTATCTACATTTGGAGTACTTGCTAATCTTGGAGATATAGAAACAAACACAAACGCTCTAAGTGCCTTTGTCCAAGGAACATTTACAACATCATCAATGCTTTCATTTATGTTCTTTAACCAATTTACAATACCTTGTTTTGCAGCAGTAGGAGCCATAAGACAAGAAATGGCATCTAGAAAGTGGTTTGGATTTGCATTAGGATATATTCTAATATTTTCCTACACATTGACCCTTATGATATACCAATTTTCAAGGGTACTAATAGATGGCCAACCAGTAACAACAATGACTTATGTAGCACTTGGAATCTTAGTAGTATACTTATACTTATTATTAAGACCAAACAAAAATCCCAAGTCCTAAAGGAGGGAACCTATGCAAGATTTAATAGTAATAGCAATAGTCTTACTTATAATCGGACTAGCAATATATAAAGTAAGAAAAGACAAAAAATCAGGATCCCACTGTGGCGGCTGTGAAGGCTGCAGCGGATGTTCCATAGAAGAAATAAATAATAAGAATTGCCACTAATTAACATAAAAAAGATGCCAAAA
>CAYWTV010000085.1:0-2708 GCA_964461305.1 uncultured Peptoniphilaceae bacterium | reverse complement strand
TCAAATTTTTCCAGATACATTGTTCCAATAATATTTTGGTTTTCTTTACTTCTTATATTCAACAGGCAGTTTACGATATTAGAACTGTTACTAATATTTACGTTTAATCTTTTAACATTATCCCATAACGGAACTACACCTATTCTTTCAGCATATGATAAATTAGAATGAACCGCCTTAGAATCTATAGGAAATAATAACAGAATTAATAAAGTAAGTAACAAAAACTTTCTAGTTTTAATAATATTCACCTCCTTCATTAATTAAACTATCGAAAATGAAAAACGTGACATATTATTTTTATTCTTTTATTATTAAGTTTTCAGCTATTGTGAAGACATCTTCTTCTGATATGTGTCCTCCGATAGATACCATGTTATCGTCCATGTAAAATAGCAATGTTACATATCCATCTTTTTCCCAAATAAAAGCCTCTTTACCATTGTATTCAATTTCAGTTACAATGGCATCTTCAGTATCACGATAAGTTATCCCTTTATAGAGCTTACTAAAAATTTCAATGTCTAACTCTTTACTATTATATTTAAATAAATAAATAGACATTTCTTCAAAAATTTGTTCATCTTCTAATTTAAATCCTTCAGGAATATATCCAAATTCCAATTCTATATTAATCTCATTTACATCTATTTCAGATTCGCCAGAATTTTCTTGGTTCCTTGAAAAACCCGTGTATTCTGGGGTTATTTGAATCCACCAGTTCTTAAAGGCTTCTCTAGCTTGGACATTTATTGTTAAGAATGAAATTACAGATATGAAAAATATTAGGAAAAACATGGCTACTCTTTTTAAGATTTTACTATATTTTGGTTTAGGTTTTTTTATATTTATATTTTTTAACTTATCCCAATAGTTATTCGAATAATTATATTGTCCAGCTATAGAGATTTTTTTAAAGTTTTCGTAGTCTTTATTACAGTACTCTTTTAAGGCTTTTTTTATACTTTCGTCGGATATTAAGGAATGTTCTAAATCTAAACTTAAGGATAATATTCTCTGAATATACAATAATATTTCATTAGAGTTATTGATATTTAAGTCATTATTTGCTTTTTCTCTACTAGTTTCCAATATATATCTATAAAATAGTACTTCTTTATATAAAAGAGGTAGATATTTTATAGAATTAGAAACTAAAGAGATTTCTTCATTAGAAATATCTTCATGAATTTTTATTCGACTTGTTATTAATATGTCTTCTTTTTTATGTTTTATTAATAATTTTTCCATTTTTTTCTACTTCTTCATATAGTTTTTTTAGTTTTTTTATTATTCTCTCATTTCTCTTTCTGGCTGCTTCTGTTGAAATATTCAAGATCTTTACTATTTCAGAAAATAATAAATCGTCTGTATATCTTAAGTATAAAAAGTGTCTTTCTTTAGGAGATAAGTAGTATAAAATTTCATCTAAAATTTCTAAGTTTTCTATTTTTATAAATTCTACTTCTATACTCTCTTTATCATCTTTTAAATATTCAAAATATGAACTATCGTATGCTGATTCTTTATAAGTTTTCTTAAAATAATCATAAATATTATTTTTAAGCATAGCAAAACAGTACTTATATCTTTCTTCTTTATCCATATCTGTTAGTTTCGATATAATTTTAGATATTTTTATATAAGTACTACTTACTACATCCTCTGCTGAAGATACATCTTTTAATTCTTTAAGAGCATATCGATACATTTTTTTATTTAAATCTTCGTATATCTCTTCTAGTAAATCTTTCTCCTTAGAAGAAAGTTCCACTAATAAAATATAAAGCACGAGTTTTCCCCCTATCTTCTCTAATATTTATTATACTAGAGATGATATTACTTTGTACTTATAATAAAGAATTTCCTTATACTAATTAAACTTACGAAAATGAAAAACGTGACATAATATTTTATTTTAACCATAAAAAATAGAAATCTTCTATTATGATGATTTCTATTTTCTTCTTTATATTAATATTTCTTTAAATAATAATGTTATTAAATATAGGATTAATAAATGTCCTGGATAAAATCCGTATAGCCATCTACCTGATTTCATCCCTTTTTTTCCGTTATATAAAAACATAAAAATTAGCGAAATTAATCCATAAGGCGTACTGTAATAAATTATTATTCCCCAAATTAAATATTTAAATGGATAATCTCTAAGGAAATAATACGCAAACATTAAGAGTACTCCATAAGCTCCGTAATCTGTATTTAATATTTCTCCTAATATCATCCCCATAAATACAAATAATACAGTAAGTAAGTTACTTCCCGATTTTCTTCCTAAATACAAAGCTATAATTCCTATTAAAAATGTCCAAATAACATTTTGGTACTCCCAGCTTATAGCTGTGGATCTAATAGCTAAATCAAAGGGAATCTCAGAAATTATGGCAAATAAAAATAATCTAATTAAGTATTTTTTCATATTAGAAGTGTGGATAAATCCTTCTACTATCCCAAAAGCAAATAAGGGAAAAGAGATTCTTCCTATGGTTCTAAGTATTGTATAAATGTTAAATAGACTTTCATAACTTATAGAGAGATTATATAATCCGAAATTCGCCATTAAATGAATTAATAATACTGCTCCTATATGATCGATTAGCATAGTTACATATGCAATGATTTTTAGGTCTCGACTTGATAAAAATTTTTTCATTTCCATATTTAGATTATACTCTATTTCTTAAAAA
>CAYWTV010000084.1:0-2730 GCA_964461305.1 uncultured Peptoniphilaceae bacterium | reverse complement strand
ATGATTATTTGCCTATCATCAGCAGTTTGTATAAGACCACTGAAAGGATGACACCAATTTTGCGGCCAGAAAACAAATAAATATCCAGTTTTAAACAGTTATTTTAGTGTTTTTAAGGTTTGGGGCTTGTTTTCGGACAAATCTGCTTATATTTGTACTCAATATTATAGAATAAGCCTTTATACTACATTCAAGTCAAGTTTTAAGTAGTCGTCTTTAATATGTGTATGTAATTTCTTCTGCATCTTTTAATGTCAATATATGATCTTGATTACTCTGAAATCCCTCCAAATCATCAGCAGTAATAAAGAGCATCATAGACTCGTACATTTTTTTATCCTTTACAGTTTCAAGAAGAATTTCTACCTGATTATCTTCTTTATTTTGTACATCTTTTATTCTTGAATTAAAAATACCAATAATTGCCTGTAAAGAAATAGTTTTTCCTAATAGTTCATATTCTGCCTTTCCAGTAAATTCAAAGTAAAAATTCTGATTATCCGAGAAAAATTCTTTTGATAAATTACCCATCTCATTTCCTATCACACTTTTATATACTTTATATGTTTTATAGGGCTTTTCTTCAATAATACATCGATAAATCTGTTCGATATCTAAAATATTTTTTTCTAAAACTTGTTCTTTAATATCAAAAGAAATATCTAGCTTATTTTCTATTTTATATACCTTTTCCCAAAACTGAATAGCTTCCTCAGGAATTTTTTTTACAGAATTAATTCTCGCATGTTCTATTATTGAATTTCCAATATATCCTTGACCATCAATAAAAGAATTGTATATTAGGTATGTTGAGAGAATTTCTTTAACATTTTTTGCATAACGTACTTTACATTTGAAATTAAACTCAAATTTTTTCTCATTAACATCCACTATATATTCAATTTCCATTGGTTGATTATCTAAACTCTTAAATCGAAATTCATCTAAACTATCATTAGCTACTCTTTGAACATTTATATCTAAAGTGTAATCACCTACACCTAAGACTAAAGAAAATGGTTCAGGAAATTTAGGAGGTTCTAATAACAAACTAATATTTGAATTCTGTTCATTACTCAATGGTTCCACGACCAAATATTTTGCCAATATTTTGCTTCCATCTATGGTATAATAACCATCCTTGGGTAAAATTGATATCTTTGTTTGTGAATTATATGCATATTGAAGTAATTGTTCGGAGGTATAATTTCCTGGTAAAACTTTTTTTATATCATCTTTTAACTCAACGCTTTCAAAATCAATTTCAAGACCATTTTCTATCTTATCTACTGCGTACCTTCCATTACCTATCGGCGTATACTTAAATCCTTCTGGCAACTTCTTTTCTAGAGTATTTATTATCACTTTTGGTGGTTCACCAGAAAATTGTGGTTTATTAATAAAAATATCTTTAAAACTTACTCCCATCATAAATCCTCCATTAACTCTGACCAAATTAGTATGTTTGATATTAATTTATTTATATATTTTTTATCTAGCCCGCTCCTATGTATCGCTTCTACTATTATGTTAAATTCATCTCTGCTTTTTATGATTATATATTTTATATCATCCGCACTAAATTTAAGATGGTAGTTTTTTTCGTTTTGAAGCGCTTCATTCCAAGTTTCTTTAGTAGAAATGTTTTCTTCAGTTAATGCAGACGGAAAATCACTACCTGTAGCTTCTAAAATATATCTCCATTCACTCTCATCAGTAAAATATCTCGAAACATTTTTAATAACTCCATTATAGTTTCTTTCCATACTCCCAGTAATAGGTTTAAAATACATCATTTGTAATGCCAAAAAATTTTGTGTGGAATCTCCTTCTTCTGAATTATTAGACAAATAATTAAATGTATCCATAAATGCATTTGAAAAATCTTTTTTTAATCTAGAACTCGAACTAATGTATTGAACTGGCTGAATTCCTTTTGCAATTCCCCATTTCTTTGAAAAAGCTAAACCATATCCTCCATAAAAATTAATATGTTCTTGCATTTTATGTAAATTTAAATCACAAAAACATAACATAGGATATGCAATTTTTTTGATTTCAATATCCAAATATTCTATATCTTCTGTACAGTATCTTGGAACAAGAGATAGATTTTCTAAAGAATATATTAAGTATTCAAGCCTATCAACAAATCTGAACAAGGAATTTGCACTTTGTATTGGGCGCGAATTCTGATTAGCTACTTTTGCATTTTCTACATTAAATACATTCATATTATTTATTTCTTTAATATTTCCCATTGTTTAAACCTTTCATAAAATTCCATAATCCTAATTAATATGTTAATAAAGCGATAAAGTAACGTATAAATTTTAATAATCTTTTCTACACAATAGTTACTATTAAAAAATATATTTCTTCATATGCTAGTTTTCGTTTTTTTATCATTTTACATAAGCATTGATGAATCACTACTAATCAGGAACTATCGGATAAAGTTTATCTGTTTTACTAAATGGATTATAACATTAAAAATTTAGCAATACTTTATATTTAAAGAGAATATTCATATTTTTTATCTGTAAAAATATCCCCATTTACAACCTTTACAACAAAATGATTCTTATTCACTATTTGATCAAAAAACTCTTGAAAAACGATTTGATCCGTAATCCCTTCAACAATAAATAAAATAACTTTCTTCTTTTTAGACACGGTGCTCACCAGCTTTCAAGAACGCCAATCTAATTCTAGAAGTCGGTTTTCCCT
>CAYWTV010000083.1:0-2777 GCA_964461305.1 uncultured Peptoniphilaceae bacterium | reverse complement strand
CTCTTTTTTTAATTATTTTTATTTTGCTCTTATCACTTTATAAATTTCTCCAAGTACTAATGGTACAAATGCTGCAGGGATTATTACTAGCCATCCATCTGCATGAACTGGGATAGTATCGAATAAGTCTGCTAATACTGGAATATATAATACTGCTAACATTAGTAAGAAGGACAATATTGTAGCTATTACTAATTTTTTGTTAGAAAATACTCCTAAGTGGAAAATAGTATATTTGTCACTTCTTGCTGAGTATGATCTTAATAATTCAGCTAGTATTAATGTTACAAAGGCCATAGTTCTAGCGCCATTTAGATTTTCAGTTCCGTAATGTCTTAATCCATACCAATAAGCTGCTAATGTTGCAATTGTTATACCTATAGATTGAATTGCTAAGATTTTTACTGTTTCTCTATCTAGAAGTGGCTCACTTGGACTTCTAGGTGGATCTTCCATAATGTCTTCTTCCCCTGGTTCAACACCTAAAGCCATAGCTGGGAATGAATCCGTTACTAAGTTTAGCCATAGTAGTTGTTTTGGAGTTAGTGGAACTGGAAGATTTAATATTATAGCTATAAATACTATTAAAACCTCACCTATATTACATGATAATAAGAAGGATACAAACTTTTTAATGTTAGAATAAATAATTCTTCCTTCTTCAACAGCATTTACTATTGTAGCAAAGTTATCATCTGTTAATATAACCTCTGCTGTATTTTTAGCAACGTCTGTTCCTGTAATCCCCATTGCTATACCGATATCTGCTTTTTTAAGAGCTGGAGCGTCATTTACCCCATCACCAGTCATAGCTGCGATCTCTCCATTTTGTCTTAAAGCACTTACTATTTGAACTTTGTTTTCTGGAGATACTCTAGCGAAGATTCTCTTTTCTTTTACAACTTCTCTAATTTCATCTTCACTCATTGAGTTAAGTTCTCTACCCATTATAGCTTGATTTTCATTTTCAGCTATACCTAAGTCTTTACCTATTGCATAAGCTGTATCTAAATGGTCTCCAGTAATCATTATTGGAACGATTCCTGCTAATTTACATTCAGCTATCGCATCTTTTACTTCTGCCCTTGGTGGATCTATCATTCCTGTAAGACCAACAAAGGTCATTTCTGTTTCTACATTTTCAGGAGTTTTCTCTTCTGGCACAGAGTCCCAGTTTTTATAAGCATAAGCAAGAACTCTTAAAGCACTTCTTGCAAAAGTTTTGTTCATTTCTAAAACTTTTTCTTTTAATTCAGGTGTAAATTCTACTTCTTCTCCATTTAATAATATTTTAGAACTTCTTTCTATTATTATGTCTGGAGCTCCTTTAGTAACAGATACTGTATTTTCAGAAATAAATCCATTGTGAAATGTTGACATCATTTTTCTATCAGAATCAAATGGTATTTCGTCAATTCTTGGATATTTTTCATTGTAGTCTTCTTGGTTTATTCCTGCTTTTTCAGAAAAAGATAGTAAAGCTCCTTCAGTAGGATCTCCTATCATTACGTAACTTCCATTATCTTCTTTTAAATCAGCGTCATTTACTAATGTTGAAATTCCCATTAGTACATCTAAACCACTAATATCTTTTGGATTTACATTTTCTTCATTTTTTGAAAATTCTCCAATTGGTTCGTATCCTGCACCACTTACGTCTATAACTTCACCATTTACATAAGCTTTAGTTACAGTCATTTGGTTTTGAGTTAATGTACCAGTTTTATCTGAACATATTACTGTAGTTGTACCTAAAGTTTCAACTGCTAAAAGTTTTTTTACAATGGCGTTGTTTTCAGCCATTCTACTCATACCTAAAGACAATACTATAGTTACTATAGCTGGCAGTCCTTCTGGTATTGCAGCTACTGCTAAGGATACTGAAGTCATTAATATTTCAATAAATTCCATATTATATAGAAGTCCTACACCTAGAACTACTAAACATACTACTATTACTATAATACCTAATAACTTAGATAGTCCTGCAAGTCTCTTTTGAAGTGGAGTTTGTTCATCTTCGTAAGCCATTAATGAAGATGCAATCTTTCCGATTTCTGTATTTGTTCCAGTTCCAATAACTAAACCAGTTCCTCTACCATAAGTAACAATTGTAGAGCTGTGTCCTATATTTTCTCTATCTCCTATTTCCATTTCACCTTCATAAACTGCTTGAGCATCCTTTTCAACTGGAACAGATTCTCCAGTAAGAGAAGACTCGTCAATTTGAAGATTTGAACTAGTTAAGATTCTAATATCTGCAGGAACTATAGATCCTGTTTCTAAAATAATTATATCTCCTGGAACTAATTCTGGAGAAGGAAGCTCTATTGTCCTTCCGTCTCTAATTACTTTAGCATTTGGAGCACTCATTTTCTGAAGTGCTTCTATTGCAGCTTCTGCTTTTCCTTCTTGGTAAACACTTAAAATAGAATTAATTAAAACTATTGCTAAGATAATAAAAGTATCTTCAATTTCACCAACAAAGGCAGATAATATACTTGCACCAATTAGAATTAAAATCATAGGATCTTTAAACTGCTCAATAAACTTAGAAGCTAAGGATTTTTTCTTACCTTTTTCTAGTTCATTTCTACCGTATTTTTCTAACCGCCTACTAGCTTCTTCAGAACTCAGGCCTGATTTTTCTGAAGTTTCTAGCTTTTTAATGGCGTCTTCGGTATCTAGATTATACCAATTTTCCATTTTTCCCTCCTAATAAAAAATAACCTAAGTTTAGCATATTAAACTAAACGAAGGTCTTGCAAACGCAGCTT
>CAYWTV010000082.1:0-2939 GCA_964461305.1 uncultured Peptoniphilaceae bacterium | reverse complement strand
ATAAATAATTCCCGAAATTAGTCGGAGGCTATTTATTATAGATTTTCCAAATACTCTAATACAATTTTATTGAGTTCTATTAATGTCTCTGGAGCTTGTCTCGTATTTAGTCCTCCGTCTATTAAATTTGTAATGATTGGAGATATTAAGCTCATATCCGTAAGTCCAATATGCCCTACTCCAAAGATATGCTTGTTTACAAATTTTGGATCTTTTTTATCTATAAGTCGTTGATTCATTTCGTAGGTGGTTATCTCATCCATTTTCCCATAAAGGGCATCTGAATATATATGCAATATTGAAACTGGATAGTCATCACTTATAAATACAAACTCTCCATTTTCTATTTTCGAAATATCTTTTACAAAGGGAGATTCTAAAATTACCATTTTCTTAAATTTTTCTGGGTATTTTCTTCCTATTCCTAACATTGCAGAGCCTCCAAGGGAGTGACCTGAAAGAACTATTTCATTTAGATCCATGGCCTTTTCAAATTCTGTTTCTCTATTTTCATCTGTGATTTCTTCTAGTACAAACTCAATGTCTTCTAGGCGTATATCCAACCAATTGTTTAAATCCTGTAAAGTTTTTTCTAAATCTTCAGAACCTTGGCTGGCCATTACATTTTGCATAAAGTTTCCATCTACATAAACCCTAGATCCGTCTGATAATGTGGAAAAAAAGGAGTGATGGGGATGGTCTAAACTTAGAACTATATATCCTCTAGAGGCAAGTTCTTTAAACAAAGTCTCGTTTGAAAGTCCCACACCAAAGGATCCGTGGGAGAAAACAAATACTTTATGAGAGTTTTCTTCCAGATTTTTTGGCGTCCAAATGTGAACTGGAATTTCCCTTTCATCTCCTTTAGTGGCCATATTAGAAAAATTAGTTTTGTGTTTATAAAAATGCGTATAATATTTTATGTCCTCATCACCTGTAGGTTCTAAAGATGGCTTTAATGGCACAATAAAGCGAAATATACTAAACAAAACTCCTACTATTAATAATAGTAAAAGAACCACTTTCTTCCATTTTTTATCAAATTTTTTTCGAATTGTTAAAATAATTAATATTACAAAAAGTATTATAGGAACTATCCAAAGGTTCATTATATCCTCCAAAGTTTATTTTGTTTAATCTTTTCCCAATTTTATATATTAAGTTCAATTTAAACTTTTTTATAGTTTAGTCTTTATTAAAATACTTTAGTTTAAAATCTAATAAACTATTAATATTCTTCCCTACCACCACAAACTGATAAAAATCTTTCGTAGTTTTTATTTATTACTTCTTTATCACTTTGGAAAGTAAAATCTTTTATGGTCTCTTTATAAATATTTTCTCCTAATTCTACAAGTAAATCTCTATTGATACTTGTGGCTTTAGATGACATTATTGTAAATCCTTCAAATACTGCTGACATTAGTTGAGCGTGTTCTTTTCCTAAGTTTATAATTGGCATTAAGGCAAAGGAAAAATCATCTTTAAAGGTATAAGATGCTTGATAAATTGTTCCTTCGTTTTCTAATTTCTCTATGTGATGATTGGGATTTACAGATGCTAGTTTTGAAAGTAAAATCGACAAAATTCTAATACAGTGTATAGTCGTCGATGGATCTTTAATACCTGAAGATAAGCCTTGAATTCCAATTTGAACTATTTTATCTATTCCATATCGATAATTTGTAATACTAATTTGATTATCTTGGATATGATAAAGTTTCTTTAAGTCTTCTCCTAGTTCTTCGTATTCTTCAAAGTTTTCAATGTGAATTTCTCCGATTTCTTGACCTTCAACTACAAAATCTCCAGTAATAGGAGTTACTACAAATGTTCCACTAAAGTCTTTTAATTTGCCTATGGCCTCACTAGTATTAAAATATTCAAAATATCCAGAAGTATCGCTTTTTATGGAAAGGTGTTCTTCATTTAGTTTATCTTTTAAATAATCGTGATCCCTTTCTCCAACCTCTTCTTCTATTACTGGAAGAGTTTCTTCAAAAATATCCGATATCACATTTATAACATTGACACTTTTTATGGTTTCTTGGATAAACACGATCATGTAAACTACGCAAAAAGCTACATAAATTACCCCAACAGTTCCCGCTAAAACGTACCTGGCTTCATCGTAACTTCTCATAAAATTAAGTGAACCTATACAATAGATAAAGCCTCCCATGAATATTCCAAGTACTTTCATGGTGATTTTCTTTCCAACGAAATTTTCTACAACTTGTGAGGAAAAGTTCCCACTATAAAAAACTAATACTGACAAAATAGTGGAAAAACCAAAAATAGTAATAGAAAGTAATCCAGCAGACAAAGATGATAAAACCGTCTTTGCTAAATCAAGTCCCGTAAATAAAACCCTAGGCAAGTTATAAACCCACTCTGCCGTAGAATGGTCAATATGGGTAACTATTACTAACAAAATTAAAGATACGAAAATATATTGCAGGTTATAAATCCACGTTCTGTAGTTGTAAAAAAATAATTTTAATTTGTTTCTCATAAATCCTCCTATATGTTTTAGTTTATCATAGATTTTAAAGATTTGAAGTTGTTTAATTACATATATTTTTATATTTATAAGTATTATCTATAAGTACAAGGCTTTGTTAAGGAATCTCTATAACTTAACAGTTTATTATATGATAAAATATTTTAGAGAAAATATTTTGGAGGATACATATGAAAATTAGTGAAAGTGTTAGTTTAAGAAAACTTCAACAAGATGCAGAGGACAATTTTAGAAATGGATATTTTTGCTGCGAGGCTTTGATGGCTGCTGTAAGGGATAATTTTGATTTAGATATTTCTGATGATGTAATTAAAATGTCTTCTGGAATGGCTGTGGGAGTTGGAAAATCAGGTTGTATTTGTGGAGCTTTAAATGGTGGAGTACTTGCTTTAGGGCTGTTTTTTGGAAGAAGTGA
>CAYWTV010000081.1:0-3045 GCA_964461305.1 uncultured Peptoniphilaceae bacterium | reverse complement strand
AAATAAATCACTCCCTTTAAAGCTATCCAAAGAGTATTGGAACAATTGCTGATGCAATTAGTATAATTAAAGCTCCTCCTAAACGAGAAGAAATTTGGGCAAATGGCATTAATACCATTCTGTTAGAGGCTTCTAATACTGCAACATCTCCAGTACCGCCCATGTTTGCCATACATAATCCACCTGTAATGGCAGCTTCGATAGGATAAAATCCTACTAATTTCCCTACAAATCCTGATCCAATTACAGCACCTAGTATAACAACTGCAACTAATGCTACATATTGAACATTTAATGCAGCTATAATTTGTCCTAAATCTGTATAAGCAAGACCTATACCTATTAAAAGAGCTGCTGTAAAGTTAGATGCTACGAATTTGTACCATCCTGCACAAGCTTTTTCAATATCTTCTGGTAATATTCCAATAGCTTTTATAATAGCTACTGATAAAATCATCCAAGCATAAGTGTGAATATCAAGTCCAAAGGTATTATTTAAAAAGTTACTAATAATTGCACCTAAAGTAAAGAATGCTGTTGCAAAGATAATTCCCTTACCATAATCTGGAATTCTCATAATGTATTCTTCTTCTACAACTATATCTAATGAACCATCATCAGTTATCATTAAGTTACCTTCACCAGAAAGACTAGGTACAACTTTTCCTAAACGATTTAATAATCCACCAGCTACTATTGCAAAAGCATTACCTAATGCTACTGCAGGAACTAAACGGCTTAATATTTGATCAGCAGGAATACCTAATGCTCCTTCAAATACATTTGCTATAGGAACTGCTCCAGCTCCCATTCCTCCACCCATTATTGGAATTCCAACATAAGCTATCGCTTCTCCAGCAGAAAATCCTACTAATGGACCAACTAAAGCTACTAATCCTAAAGCTACAACTAATCCACCTAAAATACATGGAAAATATCTAATAGCAGCTTTTATTAACAATTGACGATTCATGCCTAATATTGAGCCTGTTATAAGTGCAGCTATATAGAAATTTAAAAATCCTCCACTAGTCATGAATGTTTGCATAGATTCGATTTGATTCTCTGGTAACCAACCAAAATAAACTATTGCAGCTCCAAAAAATATAACTACAATTGGGCCTCCACCTAAATAAGTTTTTATAATTGGTAGGTTGTTACCTATTAAATTTAGTATTTCCCCTGCTAGCATAAAAAATAAAAAAGCACCTATCATACCAGTTGGAAGCCAATCCATTAAAGCAGCGAAAAAACATATTGCTGAAACTATAGCCACCTGAGCTAAGTTCATTCCCATTATTCTTACATCTTTCATATATTCCTCCTAAAGTTATTACTTCTTTTATAGTATACATTACTGAATTTCTCATTACAATAAAATTAATATAAATATTTTTATACATTTTTAATAAAAATAGAACCTATAAATAATTAATAGGTTCTTTTAAAGAATTAATCGTCTATTTTAGCTATTTCTAATGCCCTTAAATGGGAAGTTTTTTTATATTGGTGATCTTTCATTCGTTTTAAAATGTCTACTAGAGAAATTATAGTTTCATTAATGTATTTTCCCTTATTTAACATAACACAATCTGCTCTACTTGCCATTGCTGCATCGGTAATTTCAGCTCTAGTTGGTATTCCCGTTTTTGCCATACTTCTTAAAACTTCTGTTGCCCAGATTACTGGAATTTGTGCAGCTTCACAAATCCAAAGGATTTCTTCTTGAAGCTCTGACAATCTTAAATACCCAGATTCAACTGCCAAATCTCCACGAGCTATCATTACACAAAATGGATTTTTACTAGCTCCTTTTACGATTATCTCAGGAAGATTATTCACGCCCTCTACAGTTTCGATTTTTGCCATAATTGTTTTTTTACTAGCTTCTTCTTCTCCTAAAATTTTAGATAGTTCATTTTGTAGTCTTTCAATATCTTTAGAATCTCTAACAAATGAAAGACCTATAATATCTGAATGAATAGCAATAAATTCTAAATCCTTTAAATCTTTTTCAGTAAGAATAGGAATATTTTGATTTGTATTGGGAAAATTTAATCCTTTTTCTATACGAATCTTTCCCTTTTTTCCACTAAGAAGTTTTTTAGCCTCTAGAACAACTCCTTCTTTGTAGACTTTTTTTACTTCGCCTTCTATCATTCCGTCATCTACTAATACAGGATCGCCTTTTTTTAACATTGGAATAACTTCTGGTAAAGTGCTTTTAATTACCATGTCTATATTATAAAAACTCTCCATTTTTTCCCTTCCAGTTAAAAATATTTCATCTCCAATTTTTACTTCTGGTTTTGTTAAAGTGGTATACATGGCCTCTATTCTGGTCTTTGGTCCTGCTATATCCATACTGATTTTACATTTAATATCTAGTTCTTCTGAAGCTTTTTTTACATTTTTTATCATCTTTTCCCAAGTTTTCACATCATCATGGGAGCAGTTAATTCTAACTACGTTCATTCCAGATTTTAAAAGTTCTTTTACATATTCTAAACTTTTAGCAGCTTCATTGGATAAAGTTACCATAATACTAGAATTTCTATCTTCTGGAATAGGCCCAAAAATTATTTGGTTGTTCTTTTTTAATAAATTATCCCCTGATATATAAGAATCCACACTAATATAGTCTATCTCTTTAGGAATTTCTTCGCCTAAAATTATAGAAAGACTTTTTATAACTGCATCTAAATTATTAATAGTTTTAGACTCAATTCTTCCTAGAGAAGAAAGACCGTAGGGCATTAAAGACTCTTGAATTCTTCTAATGTCTCTTCTTCTAAGGGCTAAATAATAGGCAAAGTTTAATGCACTGTCTTTATACTCTTCTCTTTTTATATCAGGTTTCCATTTTTTATAAGTATCTTGTCCTTCATTGTAAATTTTATTTCGAAGTGTTAAAAGTTCCTCTAATAAAACTTTTTCCTTAAACATTTTCTCCTCCTAAAATCAATTAATTATTGTTTATATCATAAAATTATTAAATCTATATAAAACTTCGTAGTTTATATATACCCTCAATTAAAAATAAAA
>CAYWTV010000080.1:0-3065 GCA_964461305.1 uncultured Peptoniphilaceae bacterium | reverse complement strand
ATTAATATAGAATAAAAATATCCTCCTAGAAAATAAATCTAGGAGGATATTTTTATTCTTGTCCATAGGTTTTAAAGCCTTCTAAAACATCATCCATTTCCTCATCACTAAGGATATGAGGCTTTCCAATACTCATTGCTCTACATTGAATTTCAGAGACGTATTCTAATCCCTTAGCTAAATTGTAGGCGCTTTCTAAAGACTTTCCACAAGTTACGATTCCGTGATTAGCAAGTAAAACAGCATTAGCTTTCCCTGCAGTTTCAACAGCTACCTTAGCTAGTTCTTCGGTTCCAAATCTTTTATAAGGTGCGCAAGGAACTTCCTTTGCATTAGCATCTGCAATTACATAGTGAACTGCTTTTATAGGCATTCTTAAAGCTGATAAAGTAGAACAAAATACTGAATGAGAATGAACTACACCTCTAGCTTCTGGTTTGTTTTTATAAAATAAAGTGTGTAAGTGCCATTCACTAGAGGGTTTTTTGCTCCCTTCTACAATTTCTCCCTCTAATGTCATAACCACTATGTCATCAGGTACAATGTCAAAGTATCCAATTCCTGAAGGAGTAATTAAAACCACATCATCTTCAGGAATATAAATGCTTAAATTCCCGCTAGTTCCTGAACTGATTCCTTCTTTACTCATTTTCTTTCCGTATTTTATAATAAGTTCCTTTTCTTTTAAATATTTCATCTTGATTTCCTTTATTAATAAAATTCTGCGTTATCTTCTTTAAAATAGTCCTTCAAATTCTCAGGAGTAAAAATCTCTTTTTCAGTAACTACTCCAGTTACATATTTTGGTGGAGTAGCATCAAAGGAAGGATAGTAGCCCTTTACATTTTCTTGAGTATGTTTTACATTAAATAGCCTTAAGACATCTTCAGGATTTCTCATTTCTATTTTCACATCTTCAATTGTTTCTTTTCCTTTGTCTGGAATTCCTGTAACATAGTAAGGGATGTTAAAATAATTTGAAAGTAAAGCAATTTGATAAGTACCTATTTTATTTACCACCCAGCCATCTTCAGTTATGGTATCAGCAGCTGAAGTAAATACATCTACTTTTTTATTAGACATGACTTCTGCCACCATATTATCAGTTATTACAGTTGTATCAAAACCTTCCTCTGCAAAACAAGAAGCCGTAAGTCTAGCACCTTGTAGAAAAGGTCTAGTTTCAGCACAAATCACTTTAAAGTTTTTGTTTTCTCTTTTTGCAGCTCTAATTAAAGTTCCAATGATAGTTTCTCCATAACATTGAGTTAATAAAGTTGTCCCTTCTGGAATAACTTTTAAGAGATTATCTCCAACTTTTTGCATAGTCTCGTATCTTCTGTTTAAAGATTTTATAGTATCTTCAATAATTAGTGGTATTGGATCATCACCGTTATTAATAGCATTAGTAGCTATATTTAAAGCCCTTTGGGTTATTTTTCCATATCTGCTTGCAGTGGTAACTCTAGAGTTTTTAAGGTCGTATTCAGCTTTTTCTAAAAATTGAATTCTATCTTTTTTGTTTAAATCCTTTGATTCATAGGCTGCTAGAGCCATACCCATTCCAACAGCAGTATAAGGTCCAGCACTTTGAGTAACTAAATTTTCAATAGCAACCACGACGTCTTTATAGGATTTACAAATTTCAAAACGTACTTCCCTTGGATAAACCCTTCTATCTAAAATTTTAACTACGCCATCTTCAAACCAAGCCACATTTTCGTACTTTAATAAAAATGGCATTCCTTGATCAGATCTCTTCATAGACTCTACTAACCGCCCTTTCAAAAGATAAAATTATATCTTTGCCACAAGAAAATTTTTCTCTATTTTTTATTAAATCAATTCCAACAAAAACTAAAATCTTATCTAACTTTCTTCTCAATTCTATATCAGATACTAAGGAGACCTCTTCGACTTTAGAATCTCCAACATTTCTACGGATAATTTCTGTACCAGCATATCCAAAACTATCATCTGTAATTTTTCTTAAATATTCTTTTTTAAATCCTTCATTTAAGAAAAATTTATTAGTAACATTCTCATCATAAGACTTTTCTAAATTGATTATAGTCTTATCTACAGTTTCCACAATCAAATCCTTTAAATATTCGATAAACTTAATGTCTTTTTCTAAGACGAATTTATTTCCAAGTGGAAATACTAAATTTCCCCACACATTTCCAACATCATATCCAATAGGTCCGTAAAATGAAAACTCTGGATCAATAACCTTTATTCCGTTTTCATTTACAAAAATACTTCCAGAGTGTAAATCTCCGTGGATTAAAGATTGGGAATAGTTTTGAAACCTATCTTTCAGCTTTAAAACTTCAGTGTGAAGAACTTTATCTTCGTAAAGATTTTCTCTAACAAAATTTTCTAATCCTTCAGTAATAATATTTCTATCTTTATAGTTAAAATACGGTTCAGTTAGAACTAAATCTTCAGTAATATCGCAAAGTTCAGGATTTGTAAATTTTTTTACATTTTCCTTTTTATCAGCTCTACTAATAACTAAATCAGTCATGGGAATTAAAGTATTTCCCAAAAAATCAGCTAGATTATCAGAAAGACTCTCATATATATGTTCATTTAAGAGTTCTTTTCGAAGATTTTTATAATTTGAAATATCTTCCATTATTAACAAAGCTTTTTTATCATCATATCCATATACCTTAGGCACTGATCCAGGATAGAGTTTATCTTGGATTTTAAGAACTTCTGCTTCAATTTTACTTCTATAAATATCTAGAGGCCTTCCAGAACTTCTCAATAAAACATCTGCCTGTTTTACTACAAGGGATTTACCAGATTGGGGATTGATTACTTTAAAGACGTAATTGATATTTCCATCTCCAATTTCCTCGCATAAAAGATCATCCTCTTTATTAAAAAAGTCAAAATTATCCTTTAGATATTCTATTATTTGTTTCTTTGTCATTAAATTAGAAAAACCTTCCATAAAACCTCCAAGTAAATTTATTTAAAAAGAATTTATTGTATTCTCAACTTTTCAATCTTATAATAAGATTATCACAAAATTAGGAGATTAGAATGAAAAA
>CAYWTV010000079.1:0-3140 GCA_964461305.1 uncultured Peptoniphilaceae bacterium | reverse complement strand
GAATCTACAATCTTAGCCATTTCTGCCCTTCTAAAAGGTCTCGTAGGTTCAAAAAGTCCTTCACTTCCCTGACCTTCAAAAATCCCCAAATCCACTAAAGGAGAAAGATAATCACTCACTGAAAGATCATTTGCAATTGCATTTCCAATAGTATCAATATCATCATACTCAAGTCCACTATGATCAAAATCAGGAGCCACCTCTAAAAATCTCCCAAAAAACACAGCAATTTGTTCCCTACTTGGAAAATCAGAATCCCCAACTGGAACATCTGTTAAAATCCCAGATTCACTAGCAGCCTTTATTTCAGATTCGTAAAGAATATTTTTATAAAGACTATATTCAATACCACTTCTCGCCCACTGTGAAATATTGTACTGATTTGATACATCTCCATAAAGACTATTCGCCCTTTGTAAATCCTCAGAACTAGGATTTGACATTCTTTGGATTATGGAAAAAATCTCAAGGAAAGATACGTATTTCTCAGGCTGAAAAGTTCCATCTTCATACCCTCCAAAAACTCCAACATCACTAGTTTTTTCAATGTTATCGTAGGCCCAGTGATAATAATTCACATCACTAAAACTAGCCGCCATTGTCACTATTGGTAAAAATAAAATACAAAAAACAAGACCAAATATTAAAACCCTTTTCATAATCATTCCTCCATAAACATATATGATTATTATATCAAATAATTTTAACATTAAAATGGATTTTCAAAGATAAGAAAAAAAGATGGAAACTAATCCATCTCTTTGAAATAATTAAAATCTATTTTATAAGCCTCAACATCATCAAGCTCTATTATTAATCTGTCCTCTATTAACTCTTTAAAAGCAAGAGAAATTTCATCATCAGAAGCATCCATCTTAATTTCATCTAGAATTCTTTCCTTTAAGAAACCTTGATTATACTCATTAAAACAGTGATTTTCTACCATTAATTTCATGATTTCTAATTTAATATCAGAATTAATGTGTTCGTTCTTTTCAAAAAACTTCATAGCCTCTCTAATAATAGACTTTCTATTTTTTATATAATTAATTAGAGTTTTTTGACCCATTAAAATCGCAGTAAGTTGATTATCTACAAAAGAATTTAACTCTCCCATATTGACCTTTGATAAAGTAATATTAGACCTTTCATAAAAATCATTTAGTATAGCAAAAGTTCCCCTACCTAAACTTAAACAAGTCCCACAAGAATACCCTTCCCTTAGCTTTAAACTAGCAATATATCTAGCAAGGCGTTGGTTCCCATCATAAAATGGTCTAATTATAATAAGATGATACATCATTATAATAACCCTTAATAACAGTGGCATATTATCGTCTTCAGAAAATCCCAATATGTATTCTATTTCATCGATAATATTTTCCTCACCAGAAGTCCCTATATTAACAACAGGTTTATTTTCATAACCTTTAGTTTTTACATAAGTGTCATTAGTTCGAAAATACTTTCCATCAGGAGCATTTCTCTTTTTAATAAAAGGAGCTAAAATATCATCATAAATCTCCCTTACCTCAGCTGCACTAGTAGGAATTTTCAAATCAGAAAAATCCTTCATACTTATAATGCTATAATAACCTTTTATCATATCATCATATTCATCACCATTATAGCTTTGGCTGTCAATAATTTCCCTAGCACTATTATAAATAGCCACACTATCTAAAGTAATCTCTTCACAAGCAGCACTATTAGTAATTTCTGAAACCACTAAATTAAGAAAAAATTCTTTCTTGGAAATCTTAGGAAGAGACTCTACAAGACTAATTAAAATCCCATCATTTAGCCTAACATCGTCCATTAGCTTCGTCGTAAAACCATTATAGACAAAGTATGGTAAGGCCCTTCCAGGATTATCAATAAAACTAAAAGATAAACCTGATTTAATAGTGCTATCTAAATTAAATCGATGATCATACTCTATATCAGCCTTTTCAGCACTATCATAAAAAACATCAAAAATATACTTCATTCTCTCCTCCTTTAACGGTTGTAAAATATTTTAACCGGACAAAAGAATTATATAAAAAAAATTTTCATAAAGCAACATTGTCAAAAGAATAAACTTATGCATGTAAGAAAATTTTCGCAAAAATTGATGAAAACACCTATTGATTTAGAACATACGTTCTGTTATTATATCTTTAGGAGGAAATTAATATGAAAAAAATACACGAAGAAAAAATCCAAGCAATAATACCTCAATACTCAAACCTAGGAGATACTACATATATCTATACATTCAAAGGAAACAAAATAACCCTGAAAGTTTCCATAAGAACAGCTTTGAGAAAATTAATGAATTTCTATACAGTAGATCACCTAGCCTTGAAAAACAAATTTAGAAAACTTGGAATTTGCCAAAACGCTCCTATAATATTAGAAAACAAAGTCTACGTAAAAATAAAAATCAGACGCCCAATAGGAAAAAGTGACGGAGCCTACGGATACATTAACATAGAATCCATAAAATCCATTACAGAAACAGAAGGAAAAACCATAGTAGAACTTAAAGACGGATTTATAATAAATTCCCTAGACAGAAAATCCACCCTTGCAAAAAATTTATTAATTGGCATAGAAATAAAAAATAAAATAGAAATGGAAGAAAGATAAAAATAGTGAAATATATATAAAAATTTATATATATTGGTTTTAACCAATATCACGGGGTATAAGAATAATATCTAAGAAATAACAATAATTTAAAAAGTGAGGGAAATTATGAAAAAATTAAGTTTACTGTTGGCACTAGTATTAGTAGCCGTATTAGTAATAGGACAACCAGTATACGCAGCGACTCCAGCAGAACCAGCACCAGCTGAAGAAACGACAGAGCCTGCAGAAACGGAAGCAGTTGAAACAACAGAAACAACGGAAACTATTGAAGTAACAACAGAAGTAGAAGAACAAGTAGAAAGAGAAAACGTACTATTTGGACTAGACATGACTACATTACTAATAGGTGGATTAGTAATCTTAGGTCTAATCGCATTACTTGTATCATCAGGTAGAAATAGAAATGACAGAGAAGTAAGAACAACCGAAAGAGAAGTTCATACAACAAGAGAAGTAATCGATAGAGACCCTGAAACTACAACAACTACCACAAGGGATACAAG
>CAYWTV010000078.1:0-3155 GCA_964461305.1 uncultured Peptoniphilaceae bacterium | reverse complement strand
TAGTCTATTTATATCCTTCTGGGTTTTTGGATTGCCATCTCCAGGCGTCTTCACACATTTCATCTAGTCCTAGTTCTGCTTCCCAGTCTAAGACTTCTTTGGCTTTTTTAGAGTCTGCATAGCAGATTGCTATGTCTCCTTCTCTTCGTTCTTGAATTTCGTATGGAATTTCTTTTCCTACAGCTTTTTCGAAGGCTTTTACCATTTCTAGAACTGAGTATCCTGTCCCTGTTCCTAGATTTATTATTTCTGTGCCTTTATTTTTTAGAATGTATTCTATGGCTTTTACATGTCCCTTTGCTAAATCTACCACGTGGATATAATCTCTAACGCCTGTTCCGTCTTTAGTGTCGTAGTCGTCTCCAAATACTCTAAGGTAGTCTAGTTTTCCTACTGCTACTTGGGTTATATATGGTATCAAGTTATTAGGTATGCCTTTAGGGTCTTCTCCGATTTCGCCACTTTTATGGGCCCCTACCGGATTAAAGTATCTTAAAATAACTGCACTGAAGTTTTCGTTTGCTTTTGCTACGTCTTCGATAATCTGTTCCATCATGGATTTGGACCAACCGTATGGATTTGTACATTCTCCCTTTGGAGTTTCTTCTGTTATTGGCATTTCTTCTGGGTTTCCATATACTGTTGCACTTGAACTAAATACAATGTTTTCTACTCCAGTTTTTTCCATTGCTTTTAAAAGTGTTAAGGTTCCTGTAATGTTGTTGTGGTAGTATTCTAGTGGTTTTTTTACAGATTCTCCTACTGCTTTTTTAGCTGCACAGTGGATTACTACTTCTGGTTTTTCTTCACTTAGTACTTTTTCTAAAAATTCTCCATCTAGTATATCCCCTGAATAAAACTTTATTTCTTTTCCCGAAAGTTTTTCTACTCTACTTAAGGCGATTTTTGATGCATTTGATAAATTGTCGATGATTACTACTTCATAATCCTTTTCTAAAAGTTCTAAAGCTACGTGGGTTCCAATATATCCAGCTCCACCTGTTATTAAAATCTTTTCCATTTTGTCTCCTTATTTGTACTTTTCTATGATTTTATCCATTTCTTCTGAGTGTTTTTCCATTTCTTCTAAAAGCTTTATTTGGTTTCTAGCCCTATCTAAATTGTGAGATTCTCTATTTACTTTAAAGTACACATCTCCATCTAAATAATCAGTTAAAAATCTAATTGCACATTCAAAAGTCATCATTTTCGCACCAGTAGGAAGTAGTTCAACTTCTCTATCTGTAAGTTTTCCTTCAGTTCCAGCTAAAAAACCCTTTGTAAATTCTTCGAAAAGTTCCAAATCAAAATTCACATTTTCTAAATTAGGATCATCTTCTAAGGTAGTGTTTGCTCCGAAGCGAATTGCATCTCCAAAATCGTTCATTACAAGTCCAGGCATTACTGTATCTAAGTCCACTACACAAATTCCTTTTTGAGTCTCTTTGTCCATTAAAATGTTATTTAATTTCGTGTCATTGTGAGTTACTCTAAGGTCTACTTCTTTATTTTCCATGGCTTTGTTAAAGACTTTTGAAAACTCTTCTCGATTTAATATAAAGTCTATTTCTTCTTTTACTTCTTCTTTTCTGTTCGCTGAATCTTTTTTTACAGAATTTTTAAAGGTTTCAAAGCGTTTTTCTGTATTGTGAAAGTCCTTTATACTTTCAAATAATTCTGATGCATTAAAGTCTGAAAGATTTCCTTGGAATTTTCCAAAGGCAATGCCTGTTTCGTAGAAAACTTCTGGATTTTCCACTTGTTCGTAACAATCCACATCATCTACAAATATATAGCTTCTCCAGAAACCTCTATCTTTATCTATATAAAAGGGTTTATCATCATTTGAAAAAATCACATTCATAGTTTCTCTTTCTGGATCTCCACCTTTTTCTTCGATTTTAGCCCTTAAGTGTTTCGTTACTTTTACAATGTTGTCCATTAGTTTTTCTGGTTCTGTAAATATTCCCGTATTTACTTTTTGCAAAACGTATTTTTTTCCAGAATCAAATTTCAACATATATGTGTCGTTTATAAGTCCTGTTTTATTAAGTTTTATTTCTTCTACTTTTCCTTCAAAGGGAAATCCCTTAACTATCTCTTGTCTAATCTTCTTTTCCATATATTAACCTTCCCACAGATTCTGGGGATATATTCCTTTTTCCTTTAGTTTTTTTATTCCTTCTACTACTGTTTCTCTGTCTTCTTGGTAGGTAACTCCTAGCCACTTGTCCTTAGTTTTTAAAACTTTTATAGTTGCTTTGTCTTCTTCTAAAAGCTCTCCTAGGACATGGGTCGGATAATATTCCCATTTTTGTGGATTTTCTTTTATTCCCTTTTCTAAAAATTTTGGAAATCTAGATTCCAGCTCTTCTAAGAAGGAGTAATTAAATCCCCATATATTCATAGATACTACAGTGTCTTTTGGAAGCTCTTCTACATTTTCATCTTCAGTAAATACTATTATATCTTCTTTGACTTCTATATTAGTTCTTTCGATTATATCTACTAATTCATTATTAGAATCAACGGTGCAAACTCCCCTTGATACATAACCGTTTTCTGTAACAGTATTTTCCAGTTCATATCCCACCATTGCGTATTTATATTTTTCATCATCTGGATTTTTTGTTAAATGATTGTATATTAATTTAAAGGCTTCTTTTCCATAATAATCATCTGCGTTTATTACTACAAAAGGTCCATCTACTTTTTCCTTAGCGGATAATATAGCGTGGGCAGTTCCCCAAGGTTTTTTTCTATCCTTTGGGACTTGAAAGCCTTTGGGTATATTGTTTAAATCTTGATATACGTATTTTACTTTTATCTGTTTTTTTATTCTATTTCCTATTGCTTCTTTAAAGTCTTCTTCGTCTTGTTTTTTTATTATAAAGACAATTTCTTCAAAACCCGCTTCCTTTGCATCATATATGGAATAATCTATAATTATATATCCATTTTCATCGATTGGGTCGATTTGTTTTAGGCCATTGTACCTACTTCCCATTCCCGCTGCCATTATTACTAAGACAGGCTTTTTCATTTTAATTCACTCCCTTAATATAGTTTATGTAATATAAAGGAGTCGCTTAAATACTCAAGCGACTTATTTTTTAGCCTTTATATAGTATATTATTATTAGTTTCCTTGTCAAA
>CAYWTV010000077.1:0-3583 GCA_964461305.1 uncultured Peptoniphilaceae bacterium | reverse complement strand
TTAAACTAAATGGCAGACCAAGAAAATGCATAGAATTCAAAACACCTAAGGAAGTCCTTTTTAGTAGCTCACATTAGGTGTTGCATTTGAATTGACAATTCATCTATACAATAATTATTTCTTTTGAATTGTATTATCGAAGCTATCAATAAAGCTATTATTCCAAAAATAATAACTTGTTTAATATATTGAGCATAGTTTGCTTGATTACCTGCTATATTAAGTTCATTAAATTTTCCAAAGTATGCCCATGCAATCGGCAAAGGATAAAAAGCATTATTCAATTTAATATTGATACCTAATATTATCAATATTGAAATAAATAGTATATTTGGAGGCCAAATTGCAGGCGAAATTCTTAATCCATTCCATTTAATACTTACTAAAAAAGCGGATATATTTACAACTGTAGCAATAGTTAGCCAGCCCGCATATAATCCGAAGGTAATGCTTGTTAGCCTAAAAGATATTTCTCTTCTATTTTCAACCAGCTTTTATTAATCGTAGTTAAAGAAATCAGAAGCATGAATAATAAAACTGTTGAAATACCAATAATTTAATACGAAAATGTCACAACCCATAATATATTAAAAATAGAACTCAATAAGTATATAGGTTTAAAAATATTAATTAGTTTTTTTACATTTGTTTCTTTTTCTTTAATTATCAGGCGGATTTTATAATAAATACCCATCTAAAGATTTTTAAACACAGCTGGAAATATTTTTAGTATGAGTTCTAGTTTCCTTTAAAAGAAAAATACCTTATACAATATTTATATTTTTAAATGTATTCCCTTATTTAATAAATTTTGAATACATTCATCCATATATTTCTTATCATGCTCTTTATAAATTGGATCACCAGTAACTTCTTCTTTTAAATCATTATATCTAATTGCAGTTTTACCTCTGTAATCTTTATCTTTCCATTCTTTAGAAATCTTGTATCCTCTTTTTGCCATTTCATTCATTACTAGTAAGTGATATTTATACAAATAATAAGGAGAATAATTGAATACATAATTTACAGTCTCATGTTTTCTCCCCCATCCATTCCCCCTAAGAGCGCAACATTCTCTATGTTGACCCAAAAGTTGATTTCTAGGTAATGAACTTATTAATTCTTCATGCCATAATCTCATTATCTTCTCCTAAAAGTAATCTAGAATTTTTTAAGTATTCATTTGGATATTTTACAAGTAGTTTATTTATATATTTTATTATGTCAATTTGACTTGCCTTATCCAATTTATAGTTTTCCAACAAATTAAACAATGTAGTTTTTTCAATTTCTGATGCATCTTTCTTAAAATATCCCCAAATGTGTAGAATGGCATTTTCGAAATCTTTTTTACTATCTTTAATTAATTCAACTTTTCTTATTTTTTCTTTTAGAACTTGAAAATTTAAATCATCATTTTTTAAATATTCTCGGATCTCTAAATATATTATATGTGACTTGCTTAAGACATAATATTTATTTTTTGCCCATATTTCGTAACAATCTTTTTTCATTTATCTCTCTCTAAAATAGATTATTCTTATATAAGAAATATTTTATTTATTATATTATTCATTATTTTAAATTTTAAACCCAAAAATTTTTAAAAGATCAAAATTACTATATCCTAATTATATAATTTATCTTCGTACTTTTCAACTCTAGATTAACTAGAGTCTATAAATTTCATTAAATCTTCTATTCTTAGTCTGTTAGCATCTACAATTGATACAACTGTTTGAAGTTTACTTTTCTTATTTCTTAACTCCTCTAGCTGATCAACCCTTTCGTCATCGGATTTGTTATCTTGAACTGAACTCACCAGTTTCATTTTTTAGTTTGTTTATCTTTTCATCTATTAATGACATTTGTTTTGAATTTCTGATTCTTCTAGTTTTCTCCTTTACAGGCATCAGGTCCATCAGTTATTCTAGTCGCACATCTCCACTTTGCTGAAGTTGATGCTTTATTATTCCATGCCACTCTTCTATAAAGGACACCCAACTCGCTGCAGACTAGGACATTTGATAAGGCATATTGTCCACTATAGACTCTCTTCTTCTTGATTTGTTTTTACTTTTTTCTAAGTTCAGATCTTCTATTTAGTTCATTTTGAGTTTGCATAAATAGTTCTCTTGGAATAATAGCCTCATGACTATTTTCTACATAGTAATGAGCTACTGGTGCTAGAATATAAATAGTACAAGTCAAAATGAGAAATTCCTAAATATATAAAACATGGTAGAATAAATATACCTAACCTATGGAGGAACTCATTATGGCAAAACATTACGATAAACAATTCAAGTTGGATGCAATCGAGTATTATCTTAATCACAAAGATTTAGGTCTTCAAGGTTGTGCATCAAATCTAGGCATAAGCCAGCAGACACTTTCCAGATGGAAAAGAGAACTGCAAAGTACTGGAAATATTGAATGCCGTGGCTCTGGAAATTTTTCTTCTGATGAAGAAAAAGAAATTGCAAAACTCAAGCGTGAGCTTCGTGATACTAAGGACGCACTTGATGTATTAAAAAAAGCCATCAGCATTCTGGGAAAATAACAGAAGCCATTTATCTTGAAGTTTCTGAAAAGACAGAGTTAGCCAACAAAGAAAAACGCCTGGTTTCTGTCTCTGGAATGCTGAAAATTTTAGGCGTTTCTCGCTCTGGTTACCTTGCATGGCTTAAACATGTACCTTCCGATATGCAAAAACGCAAGGAAGCTGTGAAGCTCAGGATCAAAGACATCTACGATGATTCAAAGCAAAACTACGGAGCACCAAAAATTGCAAAAGAGCTGCAAAAACTCGGTGAAGTAATAGCTGAGCGTACAGTCGGAAAATATATGAAAGAAATGGGTATCAGAGCTCAGTGGGTAAAGCCTTGGACTACAACAACTAAAGAATCAGACTTCAGTAATGAACTTCATAACATCCTTGATGAAAAGTTCAATCCAGACAGACCAAATGCTGTTTGGTGTAGCGACATAACATATATCTGGACAAAAGAAGGCTTTGTGTATCTTACGAGCATAATGGATCTATTTTCCAGAAAAATCATTGCATGGACACTTTCTAAAACGATGCAAGTATCATGCGTAATTGATACCATAAATAAAGCTAAAGCAAGACGAA
The DNA here is from genome assembly GCA_964461305.1 of uncultured Peptoniphilaceae bacterium. Lineage (GTDB taxonomy): Bacteria > Bacillota > Clostridia > Tissierellales > Peptoniphilaceae > Neofamilia. The sequence continues at coordinate 444 of CAYWTV010000077.1, read as the reverse complement.
AAATAGATTTGCCTCTGATAATTCACAGTGATCGTGGAAGCCAGTATGTATCTAGGGAGTACAAAAAAGCAACATTAAAAATGCAGTTGAGTTATTCGAAAAAAGCATTTCCATGGGACAATGCATGTATTGAATCATTTTATTCTCTACTAAAAAGAGAATGGATAAACAGATTCAAAATAAGCGACTATAAGCAGGCCTATCGGCTTGTATTTGAATATATTGAAGCTTTTTACAATACAAAGAGAATTCATAGTTATTGTGGATATATTTCTCCTAATGATTTTGAATTGCTATATGAAAAAATCAATAACGATAAATTAGAATTAGCAAGTTAATCTGAGGATTATTTTCTCATTTTAACTTGTACTAAATATTGACATAGGACCACTAGTATGATTTAATTGATTAAATCACAGCTGAAATCCAGTTCTAAATATTTTT
>CAYWTV010000076.1:2464-3869 GCA_964461305.1 uncultured Peptoniphilaceae bacterium | reverse complement strand
AAAAGAAGAAAATATTAAATCTGACTATGTCATTTCAAATGCAGATTTTCCATATACAATGAAACAACTAATAAAAGATGAAAAAAACAAGGGGAAATATACCAACGACAAAATCGACTCTATGGATTATTCTTGTTCTTGTTTAATATTTTATTGGGGTGTAGACGGAACCTTTGAAGATTTAAAAACCCATAACTTTATAATAGGAGAAGATTTAGACGATAATTTAAAGAAGATTTTTGAAGGAAAGTTAGTAGAAGATCCTACGATGTATTTGGAAATTCCATCAAATGCAGATAAATCCCTTGCACCAGAAGGAAAATCCAGTTTCTATCTGTTAATTCCCACATCAGAACTTGGAATATCAGAATTTTCTTGGGATGAAGAAACTGTCGACTATTATCGACAAAAAGCCTTTAATACACTTTCAAAACTTCCAGGCCTTGAAAACATAAAAAATATTATTGAACTAGAAAAAGTTTTTACACCAGAGGATTTTGAAAGAAAATTTAACGCTTACAGAGGTGCGACATTCGGCTTACAGCCTACCCTTAAACAAAGTAATCACTGGAGACCACAGTCTAAATCTAAAGAAGTAGAAGGACTCTATTTTACTGGAAGTAGTACTCATCCAGGAGCTGGAGTTCCCATAGTTATAGAAGGTGGTAGGATTTGTGCTGAAGAACTTAGACGAGATGAAAAGGAGGATGGATTTTAAATGCAAGGAGTATCAAAAATTGTTTTAAATGATTCTTACAAGGCCTCTGAAGAAATAATGAAAAATTGGTCAAAGAGTTTTTACAAGGCATTTAGTTCCCTTACAGAAGAAAGATTTAAAGGAGTTTGCGGTCTATATGCTTATTGCAGATATGTAGACGATTTAGTAGATAACGATTTAAATAATAAAAGTGAAAAAGAAATAAATACAGAGTTAGAAAACTTAGAAAAAGCAGTAAAATACATTTATAATAAAGACGAAAACTTTGACTACGAGAAATATATCCAAAAATTTTCTTGGTGGTTTGCCTTTGAAGATACTATAAAAAAATTCAAAGTCTCAGAAATATCCTTACTTAACCAATTAAAAGGTCAAAGAATGGACTTGAAATTTAGGGATTTAAAGACTGTGGAAGAATTAATAGAATATTCCAAGTTTGTAGCAGGATCAGTGGGCAGAATGTTAATTCCCATATTAATTCATGAAGAAAATTATCACGAAGATCCTGAAGTAATAAGGGCATGTGAATCCTTAGGAATCGGAATGCAAATTACCAATATTTTAAGGGATGTAGGAGAAGATTTAAGGGAAAGAGACAGACTCTATCTTCCAGAAGAACTACTAGAGAAACACTCAGTAAGTAGAGAAAAATTGAAAGAACTTTCAAATAGCAAAGAATCTCATAAT
>CAYWTV010000076.1:0-2364 GCA_964461305.1 uncultured Peptoniphilaceae bacterium | reverse complement strand
TTTATAAAACTTTGGGAAGAACTGTCCGATTTAGCAGATATTTTTTATAAAGCATACAAAGATTTTATCGGATACTTCCATCCAAAATCTAGACTTTCATTAGTTGCAGCTTCCTACATTTATCATTCCATAGGAGATGAAGTTAGAAAAAATGAATACAACTGCTTTACAAAAAAAGCCTACACTTCAGAAGAAAAAAAGATTAAACTAGGCCTAAAAGCCCTTGAGGATTTAAAAGGATATGAAAAATAACCAAATTGATAATTTCAGTTTGGTTATTTTATTAAATATTTATAAACTTAATTGACACTTTCATAAATAGAGTTTAATATAAAATTGAGAATTAAATTAAAACTCTAAGGGGTGAAAAATGGAAACAATTGAATTAAGAGGAAAACCAGTTGTAAATATTTTACGAGAAAATATTATTGACAGAGTTAATATTTTAAAAGAAGAGAATCTTTATCCTAAATTATTGTTAATTAGAGTTGGAGATAAAGATGATGACGAATCTTATAAAAAATCTATTTTAAAAAACTGTGAGCTATTAGGCATTAATGTAGATTTAAAAGAATTATCTGAAGAAGCTTCTGAAAAAGATCTAGAAAAAATTATAAAACAAGGAAATGAAGATGAGAAAGTCCATGGAATAATGGTATTTAGACCACTTCCCAAAAGCTTTAACGAAAAAAGAATTTCTTTAATGATAGATGAAGAAAAAGATGTGGACTGTATGAATCCTAACAGTTTAAGAAAAATTTTCGAAGGAAAAGAAGACGGATTTTTGCCATGTACACCAAAAGCTGTAATTGAAATGTTAGAGAATATGAAATTTAAATTTGAAGGTGCAAACGTAGTCATAGTGGGTAGAAGTCTAGTAGTAGGAAAACCACTGGGGATGTTGTTTTTAAATAGAAATTCCACAATTTCAATTTGTCATTCTAAAACGAAAGATTTAAAACAATATACTAAACTAGCTGATGTAGTAGTAACAGCATCAGGAAAAGCAAAATTCTTAGACGAAAGTTACTTTACTAAAGATAGCATTGTAATAGATGTTGGAATAAATGTAGATGAAGAAAACAACTTGTGTGGAGATGTTGATTACGAAAATGTATTTGGAAAAGTAAAAGCAATAACTCCAGTACCTGGTGGAGTAGGTTCAATAACAACAACTGTTTTAATGGACCAAATAGTAAAGGCCTGTGAAAAACAAATAGAAAAGAAAAAAGGAGAATAAAGCTAAATGGTTAAAGAGGATTTAAAAAATGTGGACAGAGAAGTATTTGATAAACTTCAAGACGAATTAAAAAGACAAAGGGAAGATGTAGAATTAATAGCATCTGAAAACTTTGTATCTGAAGCAGTAATGGAAGCAATGGGAACTATTTTAACTAACAAATATGCAGAAGGATATCCAGGAAAGAGATATTATGCAGGATGTGAACACATCGATGTTATAGAAGATTTAGCAAGGGATAGACTTTGCGAATTATTTGGAGCAGATCATGCAAATGTTCAACCACATTCAGGAGCAAATGCAAATATAGCAGTATATTCAGCTGTATTAGAACCTGGTGATACAGTTTTAGGAATGAACCTTTCAGAAGGTGGACATTTAACTCATGGTTCTCCAGTAAACCTATCAGGCATCCTTTACAACTTCGTACCTTATGGAGTAGACGAAGAAACTGAACAAATTGATTATGATGAATTAGAAAGACTTGCAAAAGAGCACAAACCAAAGATGATAGTAGCAGGAGCATCAGCTTATTCAAGAGTAATCGATTTTGAAAGAATTGGAAAAATTGCAAAAGAAATAGATGCATACTTTATGGTTGATATGGCCCACATTGCAGGACTTGTAGCAACAGGAGCTCATCCATCTCCAATACCACATGCAGATTTTGTAACCACAACAACACATAAAACCTTAAGAGGACCTAGAGGTGGAGCTATATTATGTAAAGAAGAATACAAAAAAATCATAGACAAAGCAGTATTCCCAGGGTTACAAGGCGGACCATTAGAGCACATTATAGCAGCAAAAGCAGTATCATTTAAAGAAGCACTACAACCAGAATATAAAGAATATATAGACCAAGTATGTAAAAATGCAAAAGCATTAGGAGAAGTATTGACAGAAGGCGGAATCAGACTAGTCTCAGGTGGAACAGACAATCACCTTTTACTACTAGATGTTAGAAACTTAGGATTAACAGGAAAAGTTGCTGAAGAAAAATTAAAATCAGTAAACATAACAACAAACAAAAATACAATTCCAAAAGATCCAGAAAGCCCATTCGTAACCTCAGGAGTTAGAGTAGGAACCCCAGCAATAACAACAAGAGGAATGAAAGAAGA
>CAYWTV010000075.1:0-3918 GCA_964461305.1 uncultured Peptoniphilaceae bacterium | reverse complement strand
AATCAGCTCTTTGCCCACGAATAGACGCACCACCAGAAGAAGTTTTTGCTCCTGTAGTAAATAGTCTAATTTCGGAACCATTAGCAAAAGTTATATTATAAGGACTTTTTGTTGTAGAGACGATAGAACTACGTATTATATCTGATTTATCAATAAATTGGATTATTTGTTTATAAATATTCAATGCTTGAGAATCATATGGTGTTGCAACTAAACAAATTGTATTTCCTGATTTTTTAGTTCCACCCATATTAGTATGACATGCAAATAACATATGAGCAACCATAGTCCATGTATTATGAACAAATATATCTTCAATTAATAAATTATGATATTTAGGCATCATAACATCATACGTCATTTTTTCTCCAATAGATTCTATTGATTTAATTTGATACCAAGCAATATCTGAATGAGCTAAATCATATAAAAACCCATCTTCTAATGCTTTAGCAATTTCTTTAAAATCTTCTAGTTTAATAACTTCTTTTGGTCTTAACCTTTGCGTACTTGTATTTTTTACAATATCTATTTTATTTAAATTTTTTTCTATTCTTTTCTCTTCAATATAAGGATGTATTTCTTTAGGAACACCTAGTTCATATGCTTTACTGTTTTTGCATAGTTCTATAGTTTTACTGTAATCTCTAAAAGAATAAGGGGCAATAAATCTAAAATATTTATCTAAATCTTCTTTTCTAACAATACTTATTTTATATTCAGTATATTGTTTTTTACTTCCTTTGTTTCTTATTTTAGTTAAAATATTAGTTTTAATACCAAATCGTAAAAACAAATGTTTTAAATCTAATACTAGTTTTTCATCATTGCCCATATACCCAATATCTCCAGGTGTTACTTTAGAAATATATCCTTTAGCATCTATAACTGCTGCTAAAAATGCTGCTAGTTTATTTTCTGTATAAGTATAAACTTCATCAGGTATTTCTATATATTCTTGATTAATTAAATCAATATAAGGATTATCTTTTGGTAAAGTAAAATGAACAGATTGTGATTTAGGAAATAGTTTTAAACCTGCTTCTTTGGTAATAACCTCTAACATTTCTTCTTTGCCATCTTTAGGTGTTATTTCAAATGTTGAACCTAAGTTTGTTTTTTTACCACAAAACAGAGAATAAGCAATCATTCTAGCATGTGTATAACTTACATCATTTGTACCAAAAATAGGAATTTTTACGGGGGTCGCCACAGATTCTCCTACTGTTAAATCTCTAACTTCAGTCCACCCATTAATTGTCAACAAAGGATGATTACCTGTTAATTCTACACAAGCACCATTACTTAAAGTAATTTTAAATACTTCTTTAATACCATTCTTTTCTACTCTAAACATATCTTCTTCTACTATTTTATATTGATTGTCTAAAGAGAATGTCCGGGCGGAACCTTTTTCATACAAATCTTCAACAGGAACATATGCACCTGTTTTAGCATCTACTAATCTTTGCCCCTCAGCTATACATTTGCCCAATCTTCGTCCCCATCTTAATACTTTCCTATTATGTGGGTGACGTAATGCTTGTTCTTGATACCATCTAGGTTTTTCTCCTAAATGATATTCTGCCCATAATACAGGGTCTTGCATTATTCGTGCAATTTCTTTTTCTTTTCTTGTTAATTCAGACAATTTATTTTCCTCTCCTTACCTCTTCTTTTTATTACATTACCCCAAAATTTGTCCTAATGTCAAGTTTCTATTAAAAACCTAAGCTTAATTATATTAAGCGTACAGGTATACTAGTAGTCTTATTAAAAAAAGAACTACCGTAATTGGTAATTCTTCTTGTTTTATCTATTATAAGGCATATTGCGAGATAAGATTCGGGCTTCTCCCCCGAGAGCACTTCTTGCATTTAGTTTGTTACCTTGTATTTGTTGAATAGCTGCTTGTCGCATAGTTAATGCTGCATTTGTATCCATATAATTACCACCCACAACATTACCATAAGCTGCTTCACGCATTGAAGTATATTCGTGATGTCGTTGTCTTCTAAATGCATAAGCTGCTTTTGTTCCTTCATAAGACATTTGTGCAATATCTTTAGCGTACATAAAAGGCTTTGTATAAGGTAACATATACAATGCAGTTTGAGCTGCTTCTTTTGCAATTGCAGGTAATAATTTGTCACCTTGGTCCATTCTTTGGTTGACTGCAAAAGTAGATTGTACAACCTCATAACCAACATTTAATGCACCACCGATACCTAATGCTTTTACTTTATTTGCTGTTCCAGATGTGGCTGCTTTACTTAGTGCAGAGATTTTTGTTCCAATGCCCATTAAATATAACCTCCTTGTCTGCTATTATGCATTCCAAAGACCATATTGCCCGAAGTTCCTAATGTATCAGCACTTGATGCTAACCCATCAGCTAACATACTAGGGTTTTCCAGCGGCAGTGGATTTATTGGCTGTGGTACTGGTCTTTTTAGATTAGTACTTAAAGGATTTAACCCAGTGGGAACTCTCCCGTCTATAACATAATCTTGAAATTCACCTTCCTTAGAACCCATTGCAATACCAGTTCCTACAATAGCTGTTCCTATTCCTAGTGAAACTAATGGTTTCATTTTCTTGCCTGTAAACAAGTTATTAAAATTCTTACCTGATTTATCAGGTTTCATAAAAACTTTATCGACTTTATTTATTATATTTTTACTGTTATGAGCAGTTTTCTTTCCAACATTAGCTGCTGTTTTACCTATATCGATAACTTTTTCCTTGTCAATTTGTGAAACTATTTTTTTACCTGCTTTAAAAACTTTACTGGTTCCTAGTCCCATTATTTATCATTCCTTAAAATCGTATCTTTAGCAAAAGAAGTATTAGTCATCATATTTCTTAATGATTTAGAAACACTTTTACCAGCTACTGCTGTATTAGCGTTAAATATTTTAGCTGCCTCAAACGTACTTGATTTGTAAGAACCACTTTTATCTTTATAAAACATTGGTGCTTTTTTCATTCCTTTTTTACCAATAAAACCTGTTCTTGCACCATAACGAATACCCCCAGCCATACCCCCATAAATAGCACCGTTTTTCATACTTTCACTAATATCTCCGCCATTAATTATAGCGCTAGCACCACTACCTAAGGCACCCACACCGGCATACTTAACTACTTTAGTTGCAATATCTTTTTTGTTTTTAATGATATTATCACCAAATACACCCATTGCATTTTTAATGACAGCTTTATTACTTATCATAAGCTACTTCCTTTCTATTAATTATTGAAATTTATTGTTCCCCATTTTATGGTGTCCCATTCTATCGTTAAACATATCAAAAACAATATTTTTTGGATTAACATTATAATAACCATTAGACCAACTAGGAGCAAATTCTTTATCAAAATCTCGTTTAGCTTTAGTGCCTTTTTTAATCTTTTTACTTTGTTTTTTTAATTCTTCTTCTTGATTATCTTTGTCTATATTTCTTTCTACTCTTTTTCTATTAGCATCTAATATACTTGTACCTGCAATAAAAATAACACTAGCAGCTAGCCCCCGGGCACCCCATTTTGTTAATTTATTCTGTAATGGAGTTAGTCCTTCAACAGGAGCTTTGTTTGTTATAAAATCTGTAACCTTACCTGTATTTTCTATTAATTCTTGATAATCCATTAAAGACATTATTTATCATCTCCATATAATTCTTCAAATGACAACAAACGTTGTTCAGCATCTACAACTTCTTCTTCTGATTTTATTTTTTGTTTCTTTAATTCTTTCATATATTCAACATCTTCAATAATACTTAGCTCTGTAAAATCAGCTGCAATAGTATCTTTTTCTGATATTTTTCTAGCTAACTGCGTTGCATAAGAACTTGGGTCAATAACATGATTAATTTTACTTCCAGCCTTATCTTTACGTGTACTATTTAACAT
>CAYWTV010000074.1:0-3994 GCA_964461305.1 uncultured Peptoniphilaceae bacterium | reverse complement strand
GATATGTTCCCACAGAAGGAAATTCTAATAAATTTATATAGGCTAATAATTTTTGACAGCTAGGAGGTTGTCTCCACGCATTGCGAAGTGGTAGTGAGGATAGGGGCATTGAACGCTTAGTGAAGCCGATCGGAATGGGGGTGAACTTAGTGAGAGAGCCCGGATTACGGAGAGAAAGATTATCTCGATGATGATATCTGTCATGTCCCGCCGACTCCACCACGTTGAGACGATTGTTAGGATGGATGCAGAATATTTGAATAGGGGATTAATTAATAGAATAAATCTATACTTTTCACTTCATTACTCTACTGTGTTAAGGGACTGTCCCCGTGGGCGATTTGGCGCAGCCAAGAGCCTTGCTTAGAACCAGGTGATATAATAAGCACAGGTACTCCAGAGGGTGTTGGTATGGGATATAATCCTCCTGAGTTTTTGAAGTCAGGGGATAATATTAGATGTGAAATAGAAGGGTTAGGCAGTTTGTATAATGATATAGTATGATCGTAATTCATTTGCAAGGAATGTCTAAAAGGTTATCAGCATGTTCATAAAGATTACTCTGTGAAAATAGATGACGATTTGATAACTTGCAACTGGCAGTGATTATCCTTCCATAGTTAGGCTGAAAACAGATATAATAACGAGGGGATCTATTAAAAATATCGGGTAAATTAAATAAAATAATAAAACACTATTTATCTTGGAAGATAAATAGTGTTTTATTATTTTATTTTCAAACGACTCCTTATAACCATAGAATATTGTGTGGTATGTACATAATTATTGATAAAGAAAAGACCGCAATTGAAGCAAGGATTCCTCCTTTACCAGATAGCTATGAGGAATTCCAAAAAGTTTATGATGCTGTCTACCTTAGAGAAATCATATCGCGATTCATCCTCTAAGTAGTGAATTTGTATTAGTTTTTATGACTGTAGTTCTTTCATGCTATTGAAAACACCTTTTGTGACACAGGGAACAAGAATATCAAGAATCTCTTCTTTTGATAATTCTTGATTTTCAAGGTGCCACCATCTCATTGTCGTTAAGACATTACTACATATGACGTTAGAATAATAAGAAACTATCATCATTTTGTTTTGATTGATGTTATAGAAAGATGTTATTTCTTTGAGAAAAGTATGATTCATAAAATCAAACATATTTTCAAAGAGATCAATGTATAAAGAATTCTTTCCTAAAGGAATAAGAATTCTTTTATAATCATAGAAAAAATCAATAATAGCTATAAAATATTGAGTAATCTCCTTTGTATTTTGCGGATGTACCGTGACAAGCTTAGGTTGCACTGATTTTTTGTATTTTTTTAATATTTTATCAGTGATTTTATTAATAAGAGCATATTTATCTTCATAATGGCGATAAAATGTAGAACGATTAATTTTGCATTCAGATACAATCATTTTAACAGTAATATCTTTAAATGCATATTCATTCAATAACATAATGAAATGTGACTCAATGTTTTCTTTTGTTTTTATGACACGTAAATCTTCCTTCATTTTTCACACATCCTTTTCGACTTTGACCTTATGCAACATTATAAGCCCTATTTGTTGCATAAGCAACTTTTTTGCCTTTCCTAATGCTTGCTAAATAAATAACATAGAGATATCATGTTCATAGGGGATAAAAGACGACTGGTAGTATGCTAAGAGGATTTTCATACATAATTGGAAATTATTTAGCCTAAGGATTAAAAAAAGAAGTACTACAAAGTGGTCAATAAAGAGAATGTGAATAGACCTACGCTAATTCTTACTAAAGTTTTAACAGATAAGGGTTCTTCTACTCTACTTCTTTTTATAAAGTAATTTCCAGTAATATTTCTAATAAAGTAATCGGTTTGATTACTGGAAAAAGCTTAAAACTGATTACAATCTTATACGAGGAGCGGAAAAAATGAAGCATAATAAATATCCTAAAATGTTTAAAAAAGGACATATTGGTAATGTAGTTATTAAAAACAGAATTGTAAGAAACTCAATGGGAACATATCTAGGAAACCCAGACGGTTCTGTTAGTGATCGTCAAATCAAGGCTTATGTAGAAGCAGCAAAAGGAGGAGCGGGTCTTATCTTTATGGATAATGCAACGCCAGTTCCTATGACTTCTTGTGGTTTAAGAGCTGATTCAAATGAATATATTGCCGGTTTATCACTCTTAGCAGAAGCTCTTAAAGAAAATGGAGCTGTTGCTGGAATGCAACTTGCTCATCCTGGAAGAGATTCAGCCTTTGTAGGAAGTGAAGATGTTATAGCTGCCTCTCCAATCACTTTTGAACCATGGTATGAAATGGGAGCTAAGTTACCTAGAGCGTTATCAGTTGATGAAATTCATGATTTAGTAAGTAAATTTGGAGATGCAGCGTTACGTTGTAAACGCGCAGGATTTCAAGTTGTAGAAATACACGGCGCAGCGGGTTGCCTACCTACAAACTTCCTATCCCCACATGATAATAAGCGTACAGATATGTATGGAGGCTCTTTACATAATCGTATGAGATTATTAATTGAAATTGTAAGAGATATGAAGAAAAAATGTGGTCCTGATTTTCCTATTGGTGTGAAGCTAACTACAGAAGACTGGGAACCAGAAGGTATCCGTATTGATGAAACAGTTGAAGTATGTAAAGTATTAGAACGTGAAGGTATTTCTCATCTTAATATTATGGGTGGATCACATGCGACTGCGGCTATGGAATTTTTGTTACCCAATGCATTTAATGCTGAATTTACTAAAAAGATTAAGGATGTTGTTAAGATTCCTGTATTTATTGGGCATAATGTATTTACGCCAGAAGAAGCTGAAAAACTTCTTGAAGATGATATCGGAGACTTTGTTGCTTTAGGAAGATCACAATTAAGTGATCCAGCATGGGCAAAGAAAGCAAAAGAAGGAAAAGCAGAGGATATTAAACCTTGTATTAATTGTTTAATAGGATGCTTAGATAGAGGGCTGTTAGCTAATACCGTCATTCATTGTACGGTAAATCCTTCATTATACAAATATGAATATCCTAAATTAGGACCAGTAGAAATCAAGAAAAATGTTGCCGTTATCGGTGCAGGACCAGCAGGTTGTGAAGCTGCTTTAACTGCTGCTAAACGTGGACATAAAGTGACAATTTTTGAAAAAAGAGCTTTTGGTGGAGCGATGATTGAAGCAGCAATTCCAGATAACAAAGCTAATATTAGAAGATTAATCAAATATTATGAATATCAAATCAATAGTAATGAAAATATTGAAGTGAAGTATGAAGAAGCAACATTTGATGCAATCAAGAATGGTCAATATGATGCTGCTATCGTTGCAATTGGTGGGGCAACAAGAGAATTAAATGTTCCTGGTATTGACAATGCAATGGTCACATATGCTATGGATTATTTGGGCAGTAGAAAGAAAGTCAATGGCAATAAAGTAGTTGTTATTGGTGGAGGAATTACTGGAGCAGAAACAGCTTTAGAACTTAAAAATGAAGGTAAAGATGTTACTGTTGTAGAAATGATGGATCAATTCTTAGCTACACCAGATTCTGCTTGTCAAGCTTATGCGGTTGAAATTTCCAAAACGGATATAAAAATCATGTTAAGTTTAAGATTAGAATCAGTTGAAAATAATAAAGCCATTTTAGTGGATCGTTTTGGTAACCACAAAGAATTAGAAACTGATAGTATTGTGATTGCTGCAGGATTCACAGCACAAACAGCACTAGCAAATCAATTAGAAGAAGAAACAGATATGGAAGTTTACAATATTGGTGATAGTGAACGTGTGAGACAAATTTATGAGGCTGTTCACGAAGGGTATTTTACTGGCGCATTATTATAGTATTGAGATAGATTTCATTAAAATCGGATTTGAATATTATGAATAATATTTGAGATACAGATGAAACTAACATGAGAAGTGTTTTTAAAAAATAAAATATAATAGATATATGTATATAATTGCTACTCGTTCAAAATTG
>CAYWTV010000073.1:0-4137 GCA_964461305.1 uncultured Peptoniphilaceae bacterium | reverse complement strand
CAATGAGACAGCTAGAGATAGCTGTTTTTTTTGTTTCTAAATTGTAACTAGTATTAAATCTAATAGAGTGGTATATTATTAATGAGTGAACTGTATGGCAACGAACCAAACAGAAAAAGGAGGGATTTATTTGTTTACTTTAGATTATTCTAATAAAGATCCTATTTATCAACAAATTGTAAATCAAACAAAAAGTGCCATAGCTAAGGGATATTTAAAAGAAAATGATCAAATGCCCTCAGTAAGAGAACTAGCTAAGACATTACTTGTAAACCAATCTACAATAACAAGGGCATATAAGGAGCTAGAAAGCATTGGGGTCATTACTACTGTACCGGGTAAGGGAACTTTTATATCCTTAAACGAACAACTTATAAAATGGGAAAAAACAAAAATGAAGGAAAAATTAATTGAAATAATTCGAGAATGTAAATTCTTGGGAATTACAAAAGAAGAAATAATAGAAATTATAGACAAAGTAGAGAAAGGGGAGAATAATATATGATTTTAACATCTAAAGATATAAGTAAAGTTTTTGATGGTAAACTAATTTTAGACAATATTAATTTTACCCTAAAAACTGGAGAGATTACTGGATTAGTTGGAAGAAACGGCTCAGGTAAAACAACTCTTTTAAAAATTTTATCTAAAATACTAGATCCTATTAGTGGAACTGTATTAGTAGACGATGTGGATTTGTTTAAAAATCCAAAATTAATAGAAAATATAGCTTACTTGCCAGATAGATTTGATTTTTTCATATACGACACTGGAAATAAAGCCATGGACTATTATGAAATAATTTATCCAAAATTTAATAGGAAGTTTGTTGAAGAAGAAGCTAAAAAGATAAACATACCTCTAGATCAAACAATTAGAAGTCTATCTAAAGGTCAATCTACCCTTTTAGGATTACTAATAATTTTAGGTACAAAGGCAAATATACTTTTAATTGATGAAGCTTTAGACGGAATGGATGTTATAAATAAAGAATTAGTTTTACAATATTTAATTGTTGCTGCTGAAAATGACCATGCAATATTAATTAGTTCCCATCAATTAGATGAACTTCAGGGAATCGCTGATAATATTTTGTATTTATCAATTGATGGTAAAGTAGAAAATATTAAAGACAATAGAGATAAACCTTTAAACAAAGTTCAAATTGTAGTAAGTGAAAGTATTCCTGAGGATATATTAAAAGATTCTCTTTTAAGATTTCAATTAGGAAGGGTTTATACTGTTTTAATGGAAGGACCAGAAGAAGAAATACTTCACAAATTAATAAGAAAAGAAATTGTACAATTTGATATACTTCCTTTAAAGCTAGAAGATTATTTTTATTGGGAAAAAGAAAAGGAGAATATTAAATGAAAGATTTTATAAAATTTTCTAAAATTCTCATAAAGAGAAATGCTCTTTGGCTTACTTTACTATTTTTCTTAGTATTACTTGTAAACACAATGGGAGCTAAAAATGAAATAGAAGAATTTGTAAATCAAACTTCCTATCAAACTGGAAAATTACAATGGATTTATGAAAATAAAGAAGAAAAAATTGAATATTCTTTAGACGAAAGTTATGGATATTTTGACGCCCTTTACGAAGAATCAAGTGAGTTTGAATCAGATATTAAAGACAAGCTTCACTCTAAAGAAGCAAAAGATGATATCTTTAAAGATTTTCATAGAAAATATACTGAAATATTGGATTACTACAATATAGATGAAAAAAAACTTTTAGAAACAGATTGGTCAAGATCAAATACTAATGATGATAATGATGAAGAACATTATCAGAGAAACTTGTATCAAGAAATTTACAACTATCAAAATTATATGTACAAAGAAGTAGGGTATAATCCCGAAAAAGATGCATTTAATTTTTCAGGAAAAATTGCAAATCCCACTGGATTATTGCCTTTTGTAATAATCATAATAGGATTTTTATTTACAAGTTTGGATCACTTGACAAGTTATTATGAATTTACTAGAATCCTTCCTTGGAAAAAGGAAAAATCTTTTATTATGAAAATTGTATTTGGAAGTTTAATTGTAATTGGAGTTTATTTAGTACTTTTAGGAATAAACTACATGACATGGTCAAATTCTGCCTTTGGGGATAAATTTGTTCTAAATGGAATATTTATAGAAATTCTAAAGAAATTAGGAATTTACTTTAGCATACTTTCAATAACAATGGCAGTTGGAGAAGTATCTGGAAATGTACTAGGACACGCGGGACTTTTGATAATAGTTTTATCCGGCCTTAATTTAATAGAAGTAAATATTTTAACCTTTATAAATATGTTTAAAGAAGTATCTAATACTCCAATAGTCAGAAATTTCAATAGCTTTATTGATAACAATAATATTTTAAAGGTCATATACTTTCCATTAAATGGACTAGTTTCCAATATTACAACAGAAATAATAACATTTTTCGCAGTTGGGATAGTATTTTTAGGGCTTGGAATTTTATTCACAAGAATTTCCAAAGCTGAAAGATCAGGAATGTTAATTCAAAATAAGTATATTAGTAAATACGCAGAAATATTAGCAATAATTTCCACAGCAAATTTATTAAGTGCTATATTTGGCATAACAATGGGAAATTACGGAAGTATACTAAGAATTGCAATATTTGTAATAGTAGCACTATTAAGTTACAAGTTTTATAAATTGTTATTTAATGTTAGAATTGGTATATAAAAATTTGAGCTTTAAAGTTTATCTTTAAGGCTCAATTTATTTGCGTTTAAAAAAACGTTTTCACAGATGTATATTAATGATATTATAATAATAACAATAAAAGGAGGAATCTTATGAAACTAAAAGGAAAAAGCGTAGTTATTACTGGTGCTTCTTCGGGAATGGGATATGCAATGACGAAGTTATTTGTAGAAGAAGGCGCTAAAGTACTAGCAGTTGCAAGAAGACAAGAAAGATTAGATTCTTTAAAAGATGAACTTAAAGATGGTAATGGAGAAATAGAAGTTTTAGCTGGAGATGTTTCTAAAAAAGAAGATGTTGAAAAAATGCTAGATGAAGCAGTTTCTAAATTCGGTAGATTAGATGTATTAGTAAACAATGCGGGAGTCATGGACGATATGAGCCCTATTGGAGAAGTTACTGATGAAATGTATGAAAAAGTATTTAGTATAAACGTTTACGGCCCAATGTGTGCAATGAGAAAAGCTGTACAAATTTTTAAAGAACAAGGCGGCGGAGGAAATATTATAAACGTAGCATCCTTAGGAGCCATTAGAACAGCAGCTGGACCAATTTATTGTGCATCTAAAGCAGCAGTTTTATCAATGACTAGAAATACTGCATATATGTATAATCCTGATAAAATCAGAGTTAATGCAATAGGACCAGGAGCTATTAAAACTGAAATATCTACATCAATGGGACAACCTAATCCAGGCGGCTATGAAAGACTTACTAAAGTAATGGCAACTTGTCCAGAACCTGGCGAAGCTGAAGATATAGCAAAAGCAGCTTTATTCTTAGCAAGTGACGATTCTTCATATGTAAATGGTGAATTTTTAATTGTGGATGGTGGATGGAACGCTGGATAAAAAATCCTTTAGAGCAGAGAAATCTGCTCTTTTTTAGTGTGATAAAACTTCTCGCGGGTATAAAGATTATATGATGTAGTTTTAAAGTGGAGGTTTTTTATGAATAGAAAAGGATTTAATCCAGTTGGATTAATTATAGGATTAGTAGTGGGTATAGCTTTGGTAATTTTACTTGATAATATCTTGTTAGGTGGAGCTATAGGTTTAGCCTTAGGGTTGATATTAGTAAAGTTGACAAATGAGAAATTAGACGATAACGACAATGACAATATAGGAGGAGTTTAAATGAAAATAACAGAAAACACAAAAGTAAAAGAAGTACTAGAAGCTTATCCTTGGATTCAAGATGAATTAACAAAAATGTATCCAAAGTTAGAGGTTTTAAAGGCTCCAATTGCATCTACACTTATCGAAAATGCAGATATTAAAAAAGTAAGTGAAAAAACCGGTGTGGAAGTAGAAGAAATAATTAGAAGAATTGAAATATTAATTGAAAGAAAAGGTTAGTTTAATATAGAATTTCTGAGAAGATCTTGTAAAAGGTCTTCTTTTTT
>CAYWTV010000072.1:0-4304 GCA_964461305.1 uncultured Peptoniphilaceae bacterium | reverse complement strand
TTAAGCTAGTCTTTTTTCTACCTTATAAACAAATGTGTTATAATATATTTTTAGGATAATATTATTGGGGATCTGTCTAGTGCTTCTATTTATAAGGATACGCAGATTCCAGAGTTAGACGGGATTTTAAATATGAAGCTTAGGGAGTCTAAGAAACAAAATATTAATCTAGATATTAAGCTATCTATTAATAAGGATGCGAATATTAATGGGATGGATTTAGCTTTAATTGTGGGTACACTTTTGGATAATGCTATGGAGGCTACTTCTAAAGTTTCTGATAAATGGATAAATCTTATTATTAATAACGCTTATGAAGTGGTGTATGTTAGTGTTGAAAACTCCTTTGATGGAAATGTTTTAGAAAAAAACGGAGAACTTCTCACTACTAAATCTGAAAAGAAGGGGCATGGTATTGGTCTAGAGAGTATTCGAAGGGTTATGAAAAAATACAATGGTGATATGGATATTAAATACACTAATTCTATTTTTAAAACTAGCGTTATGTTATATAGTGTGGAAAATCGAATTGAATACGATTAAAAAAGAATCTTTCCTAGTTTTTTCTAGGTTAGATTCTTTTATTTTATAGATACATAAGGGTTGTCTTTTATATAAAATCTATATAAATAATCTATCGCTTCTTCTGCGTAATCTATTCCTATTCGCTTAGATTTTATTGTTTCAAATTCTTTAAATTCCTCGTCTAAAATATAGATTTCTTCTGAGAAAAGATCTCTTCCATTTAGTGATTTATCTATTTTTAATGCTTTAGTAAGTTTACCAGGGCCATTTGTTAGGTTTTTCTTTTGATAATTTGATAGTTCGTCAAAAGACTTGTTAAATCGATTTTCCGCGATTAAGTCGAATTTATCTAATGGCTCTACGGCTCTTATTAGTACTGCTTCTCCACAAGTTTCGTCTCCTGTTACAAAGTTCATAAGATGATAGAGTCCATATATTAAATAGACATATATATGTCCACCTTCTTTATACATTACTTTTGTTCTAGGAGTTTTCTTTCCTCCATAGGTATGACAGCCTTTGTCATTTTCTCCAGTATAGGCTTCTACTTCTACAATTTTTGCTTTTATGGTTTGTCCTTCTATATTTCTAACTAATGTTTTTCCTAGTAGTTCTTCGGCTACTATTAAAGTATCTCTTTTAAAAAATTCTTTGTCTAGTTTTTTCATAGGGTCATTTCTATAAAGTTTATTTAAACATATTTAGTCTTGGGCTATCGTTAAGGACATATTTTAGTCCTTCCATAGATGAATTTACTACTAATTCTTCTGGAAATTCGTATTTTTCTAGTATTTTTAATGCTCTATCAAAGTTTCCCACGTCACTATAAAAATGAGCATCGCTATTTACTATTATTTTAGTTTCGTATTTCATACATGCCGATAACATTTTTCCTACTGTTTCTTCTGCTCCTACTCTATAACTATATGGAGATAATGAGGAATTATTAAGTTCTAATACTGTTTTTGTGTTTTTTGCTTCTTTTGCTAAAATATCATAGTCTAAATTGTATCTAATGTCGTCTGGATGACCTATAATTTTTATTTTTTCGTCTTCCATTACTTTTAATAGACATTTTGTGTTTTCAAAACTACTTCCAGGTATTAATACATTTGAGTGTTGAGATGCTATCATATAATCCATATGGTCGTGGATAAACTTGTTAGAGTCAACATTTCCTTCTAAGTCTAGGATATTTAGTTCTATTCCACAATATATTTCTACTCCATTTACTTCTTTTGGTATTACTTTAAAGTTTTGGAAGTAGATTTCGTGAACTGATCCTGGTAGTGCTACTGAATGTTCTGCAAATCCGTATGCTTTTAAACCTTTTTCTTTCGCTTCTTCTATATTTTCCCTGAGTGTTGAATATGCGTGACCACTCATTATAGTATGGGTGTGTAAATCAAATAAAAGTTTCATTTTTCCTCCTTGATATATTATTTATACAATATATGTTCAATTATATCAAATTAAGAAATCTTAACATTTAGTTTTTTGGGTATATAATTAATTAACTAATGAATGTTTAGGAGATTCTAATGAATAATATTAATTGGCAAAAGGAAGTAGATGAAGCCTTAGTCGCCGCTGATAAAACTTTAATACATTTAAATGCAGCCTTAAAGGAGCTTGAAAGCGCTAAAAATTGGGGTATCTTTGATTTACTCGGAGGTGGAATGTTCACTTCGATTATTAAACGAGGTCATCTAAATGATGTTGAAACTGAATTAACCTTAGCTAGGGAAAAAGCTGAAATCCTTATTGATGAATTAGATGATTTAGGAAGAACTTTAGATATAGATTTGGAAATTGATGATTTTTTAAATTTTACGGATTTGTTTTTAGATAATATTTTTTCTGATTTAGCAGTTCAATCTAAAATAGATAAGACAAAGAAAAATATACAACACGCCATTATTGAAATTGAAAACATTAAAGAGTTGCTTTTTGAAGCTAAAAAACTTAAAAGATAATGTTATGTTCATTTATTTAACTTGGGGGTATAAACTTATATAGGTGATAATCATGATGAAAAAAAGAGAGCACAGAAAAGAAGTCAAGGAAGCTATAGCTGCGGCAGACGAGGTTATAAAACTATTAGATAAGGCAAAAAGATCCCTAAACACTGCCCAAGGACTTGGGATAGTGGATTTATTAGGTGGAAAGACCTTTGTTACTTTTATTAAACAAACTCGTATTAATAAAGCTGAAAGGGATATTTTAAATGCTCAAAGAGCCATTAAAAGAATGAATGAAGAAATTCTTGATGTTAAATCTATTATAGATGTAGATTTAGAAATGGGTGTAGTTTTAAAATTAGCTGATTATTTTTTCGGTGGACCTGTTGCCGATTGGTTAGTTTTAGGTAGAATTGGTGAAGCAAAAATGAAAATCTCCAGAGCAAAAAAAGAAGTTTTAGAAGTGAGAAACGGCTTAGAGAGATTGTGGTAAAATTTTAGGTACTTAAATGACAAATTTAACAGTTTGTCATTTTTTGTTGTAAATATTTTGTTTATTTTATTATATAGATTTGTGATATTATATGAACAGTATATGCATTGGAGGATTTATGAGTATTTTACAAGTTACGAATTTGAGCCACAGTTATGGTGGTAGGGATATATTAAAAGATGTTTCCTTTAGATTATTAAATGGAGAACATGTGGGTCTAATAGGTCCAAATGGAGAGGGTAAATCTTCTTTTTTAAATATTATTACTGGAAAATTGCAACCTGATGTAGGTGATATTGAGTGGGCAAAAAGGGTTAGAGTTGGATATTTAGATCAGCATACTTCCCTTGAAAAAAATTCTACTATTAGGGATGTTTTAAGGGACGCTTTTTCCCATTTGTACAATATTGAAGAAGAAATCAACAACTTATATATGTCTATGAGCGATGTGGATGAAAATGAAATGAATTTCTTGTTAGAAGAAGTAGGCACCTTGCAAGATTATTTAGAAAATCACGATTTTTATCTTATTGATTCAAAAGTTGAAGAAGTTTCCAAGGCCATGGGAGTTGATAAACTAGGGCTTGATACTAAAGTAGATGAACTTAGCGGTGGTCAAAGATCTAAGGTTTTACTTTGTAAATTGTTACTGGAAAAACCAGATATTTTGCTTTTAGATGAGCCTACAAACTATCTAGACGAAGAACACATTGAGTGGTTAAGGAGATATTTACAAAACTACGACAACGCCTTTATTTTAATATCCCACGATATTGGATTTTTAAATTCAGTTATTAATTTAGTTTATCATTTAGAGCACAACGAACTAGATAGATATGTTGGAGATTATGATAATTTCTTAAGATTACATGAACAAAAAAAGGCTCAGATTGAAGCTGCTTATAAGAAACAACAACAAGAGATTAATGACCTAGAGGATTTTGTAGCTAGAAATAAGGCTAGAATTGCCACTAGAAATATGGCTATGTCTAGACAAAAAAAGCTAGATAAAATGGATCTTATTGAACTTCCAAAGGAAAAAGTTAAGCCAGAGTTTAGATTTTTAGATAAAGGTGCTCCTGGAAAGTTGATTTTTGAAACTAAGGATTTAGTAATTGGTTACGATAGTCCCCTTACTAAAAAATTAAATCTTCGAATGGAAAGAGGTCAAAGGATCGCCGTTGTTGGAGAAAATGGTTTAGGTAAAACTACTTTAATAAAGACAATTTTAGGTCAAATTAAACCCTTAGAAGGCACTATTTCTAAAGGACAAAATATTGAAATTGGATATTTTGAACAAGAGGAAATGAGAAATAATGAAAATA
>CAYWTV010000071.1:0-4376 GCA_964461305.1 uncultured Peptoniphilaceae bacterium | reverse complement strand
CCCCTCCGTGCAACAAGTGCTGGGCAGCTGATACATACTTTTTTTCCATTTTTGTCATTTCATTTGAATTCCTTTTCTGAGTTAAAGTTCTTTATAAGTAAAACTTTTATTTTTTATTCCTATACTTATCCTTTAACCCCTCCAGCCACCAATCCACTTTGGATATATCTTTGAAGGGACATAAATATAATCATTATAGGTAGTGAGGATAACACTGCTGCTGCTGCAAAAATTGTCCAATTAGCTGCAAATTGATTTGTAATAAATGTCTGTAATCCTACAGCTAAAGTGTACTTTCCTGAATTTGGTAAAAATATTGATGAGATAACAAATTCACTATAGGTAGCGATAAATGAGAATAAAAAAATAACAACTAGCTGTGGTTTTGCAAGTGGGAGAATTACCTTAGTAAAGGTTATGATATGGTTTGCACCATCTATATAGGCTGCCTCATCTAATTCCTTAGATATACCATCCATATATGACTTTAGTAACCAGATATTAAATGCACTTCCCGCTGCTAAAACTAACGTTAGAACTAAAAAATTATCAGATAAACCAAAATTGTAAATTAACACATAATAGCCTGCTATTGCCATGCTGTTTGGGAACACTTGTAGGACTAACAAAAGCATTAATCCTTTATTCCTACCAGGAAACCTCATTCTTGAAAAAGCATATGCAGCAGTACTTGATAAAACTAATTGTAAAAAGGCTACATATAAACTTAACTGCAAAGAATTTATTACCCATTTAATGAAATCTGTTTTTTCAAATAGGTCTTTATAGTTATTAAAAGATATTTGCTCAGGTATGAAAGATGAGCTAAAAAAACTATCCCCTTTTGATACCGATGCCATAATTATCCAAGCCACAGGGAACATGACTATTACTATTGATAACCAAATAAATATACGACTAAATCTAAGTATTCTTTTTTCAGTAATATTGATTTTTGGATTTTTTTTCATCTTTTACTCTCCTTAAAAGCACCAGAAAAATGTAAATTAAGTAAAGTTAGGGAACCCACAATTACAAAAGAAAGTACACTTAGAGTAGCCGATAATTCATAGCGATTTGACCAAGTAGTCATTTTATAAATTGTACTTGCAAGAATATCTGTTTCACCCGCAAACTGCGATCCAACTTTTGCCGGCCCCCCCTGTGTAATCATATAAATATTTCCAAAGTTATTAAAATTTGCTGCAAAAGTAGATACAATCAATGGGATAGATAATCTTGTAAGTGTTGGAAAAGTTATATATTTAAAAGAGTCCCATCTAGAAGCACCGTCTATTTTTGCAGCTTCATAGAACGTAGGATCGATAGCTTTTAGTCCTCCTATACAAACATTAAGCATATATGGGAATCCTAGCCATAAATTTACAAGTATAATTCCAAATCTAGCCCAAAATGCATCCGTCATCCATGGAATTGTTCCAACTCCAAAGATAGATAGAAAATTATTTATTCCTCCGTACTGTTCGTTCAATAATCCTTGCCAAGCTAAAATTGCTATTGTAGCAGGTAATGCCCAAGGCACAATTAAAATAGATTTATATACTTTGGACTCTTTCATGTTTGAATTATTCAGTAAAATAGCTAGAGTCATTCCTATTAAGTAAGATCCTAGAGTACTTAGCAAAGCAAATAGTAAGGACCAACCTAACACTGGAAAGAAGACCCCTCTTAAGCTTCCACTAAAGACCTCTAAGTAGTTAGATATTCCAACAAATTTATAGTCATTCAAGTGATATATATTATAATTTGTGAAAGATATATATACTGTATAGGCAATAGGCACTATCGTGAAAGCTACAATAGATATCAGTGAGGGGGCTAGAAAAAAATTAGCTATTTTTCTTTCTTTCTTATAACGTCTACTCAAATTTTTTCTCTCCTTAACTTATCTTCCCTCATTCATCATATTTATCCCTTCTACAACCTGCTCTTCGATTATTTTAGCGGCTTCATCTGGAGTTGTTGTACCTTGGATCATTAATTTAATATTATCTGTAAATGGAGTCCATACTTGTCCCAATTCAGATACTGTAGGTAATGGCTCTCCTACACGAATTTGATCTAAAAAGGCATCGGTATAAGGGTTTTTTTGAATTTCATTTTGTGCTGTGATTTTTGCTGGGATTCTTCCGCCTATATTATATAAATCAACACTCATATTTTCTAATAAATATGAATAAAATTCCCATACTACTTGCTTATTAAGTGATTCTGAGCTTACAAAGCCTACTTGAGTACCAACAGGTGTTATAAAACTTTGATTATTCAGAGTGGGCATTGCAGCTACTGAAAATGGTACTCCTGCTGATTCAAATCCAGATATATCCCACGGGCCACCAATATAAAATGCAGTTTCTCCACTTTGAAAATTCCCCCGTGCAACATCGTTTGTTATATCTGACGAGAAAAATCCATACTCATTTGCTAACATATTTATATAGTCATAAGCTTCAACAGATTCCCTAGTTCCTAGCCCAATATCGTTTACATCATATTCTCCATCGTTATAACTAAAAATATATCCACCAAAAGCTCTTAAAAAGCCTAAATCATAATATATACTTGTTGCTTCAAATTGGAAACCACCATTAGTTTCAGCTAAATTTACTAGTTCATCAAATGTTTTTGGAGCGCTATTTATTTTTTCGGTATTATAAAATAGTGCATTTGTTTCTACTGCTATTGGCACAGCATATCGCTTACCATCAAAATAAATTGACTGAACGGAAGATTCTACATACTCACTATTCTCAAATACAGATTCAGGAACTTCTTCTACTAAACCAGCCTCTATATAGTTTGCCAATTGATCATTCGGTAACCCGAAAATACCATCTGGACCATTTTTACTTTTACTTGCTTGTGCAAATTTTTGTATATCAGTAGCAATATCAAGAATCTCAACTTTATTACCTGTTTCTTCTTCCCACTTGGCTCCATATTCTTTTAACAATTCTAATTCAGTTTCCATATTTGTCCAAATTTGAATAGATGATACTTCAGAAGCTTCCTCATCAGTAGTCTTTTCTCCACAAGATGATAGTATTATTACGGCGAATAGAGATAAAATTAATATAATAGTCAATTTATTTCTTTTCATTTCCATCCCTCTTTCTTTTTAATTAAAATTTCTTAAACAATTTTAGAGTTTCTAAGGAATTCCCATCGTAATCGAACAAAGCTTGGTTAGCCCAAGTATTACCTCTTTTAGCATAATCTTTAATGTACTCCTGTCCTACAATCGTTGTCCACGAAGAGTCTTCCACCGGGATCCATGCAGGCTCCCAATATACAATTCCCAACCCTCTATTATTTTTTACTTTTTTCATAATGTGAAACAGATCAGAAATATATTTACTTTGTCCTACAACATCAGCCGAATAACCCGCAACCTCTGCTAACTCTTGACTAAAAACTGAATCCAGACCTTCTCTAGTTTCTAATGTGAAACCATAAGAGGTTTCCAAAATTAATACATCCTTGTTATATCTCTCTGAAATATCATCCAAGTTATACTCTAACTCTTTTAAAGTCCCATGCCAAAACGGATAATAAGATAACCCAATAACATCATAATCTACATTGTGATTCACAGCTTCATCAAACCAGCTTCTATACAATTTATTATCTCCGCCATAATCTAAATGTAAGATAATTTTACTATTTTCCATAACTTCTCTCACGGCTCTTACACCTGATTTTATTAGATTGAACATACCATCATAATTAGGTGTTCTACCGTCTGGCCAAAGCAAACCATTTGTAATTTCATTACCAACTTGTACCATTTCAGGAACGATTCCTTCTTCTTTTAGATTAACTAATAGATTTTTAG
Source organism: uncultured Peptoniphilaceae bacterium (assembly GCA_964461305.1). GTDB lineage: Bacteria > Bacillota > Clostridia > Tissierellales > Peptoniphilaceae > Neofamilia. Next base: position 520 of record CAYWTV010000071.1, on the reverse strand, counting down.
TATATCTATAAACAACGTCAACTAATTCTTGACCACTAATATCCTTCCATGCCTTTGGTTTAAACTGTTTTGCTGGATCAGCCCAAAAATCGCTATAATGAATATCTAAAATAAATTTCATGTTTTTCTGCTTTATTCTTTTAGCTAAATCAATTAGTACTTTCTCGTCAACAGTCCCCCCACCATATACATTTCCTTTGTCATCGTACGGGTCTTTCCATACCCTTAATCGAATCGTATTGACTCCGTTTTGTTCTAATATAGTAATTAAATCATTCTTTTCACCTTGATCATAATAGCTTACTCCCATCTTCTCTAGTTCATCTAACATAGATATGTCCATTCCTTTAATCATTACCTAACCCTCTTTCATTTATTAGTTTTTATTTATGTTATATACAAAAATCGATACTTCATGCAGTATGTCCATTCTCCTTCTTAACATTTTGTAAGCGTTTCATGAACTGAGTATAACACCTCTTTTGGTAAAAGTAAATAATATATTTAACTTAATTTAGTA
>CAYWTV010000070.1:0-4569 GCA_964461305.1 uncultured Peptoniphilaceae bacterium | reverse complement strand
CCATCACCTACTTTAACTCCAGGCATAATAGTTACATTTTCACCTATCCACACATCATTGCCAATCACTGTATCTCCCTTAAAAGGTAACTGCTTTATTGTAGGAGTAACCTTTTCCCAACCGCCTCCAAAAATATTAAATGGGTAAGTTGTAATTCCATCCATTCTGTGGTTTGCTCCATTCATGATAAACTTAACTTCCTCTGCAATTGCACAGAACTTACCTATTATAAGTTTATCTCCTAAAAATTCATAGTGATGCTCTATATTATCATAAAATTTCTCAGGAGACTTTTTATTATCACTATAATAAGTGTATTCTCCTATCTCAACATTAGGTCTTTTAGATAGATTACTTATAAAGCAAACTGTCTTTATATTTTCATTTGGATATAACTTTTTCTTATCCGGTCCAGTCATATAATTTTGCCCCTTTCTATCTTTTTATCCAATTCTAAATCCTGTTCATATTTTTATTTGAAAAGAATATTGTATCTAATAAATTAATTGACCTATCTTATTAGTTTCCTCAGCAAACCAAATGCCTCCGTCCTGTGCAAGTACAATGCCATGAGGTCCTGATTTAGGCGATAGTAAGTTGTATTCATTAATTCTTACATTCATATATTAATCACTCCTTCACAATATTTAAACAAAAACAACAAAACCTTCCTAGCTCAAAAGCTTTGGAAGGTTTATAAGTATCACAATGTAAATTAGGCTTATCACAAAGAAAGGTGTTTCAAACAAAAACAACTAATAATTTCTCTATGAGTATAACTAAAACGACACCTTCATAACCCTATCCAAAACTTTTAGCAGTTTTCGGTAACTCAAGAAGCCATCTTGTATATAAATAAAGATGTTCTTACTTACCAAAAATACTTTAATTGTTTTATAATGGATAAGATTATTTGATCATTTTAGCTAATCACCTCCGAGTAATTTTAACTAGATTATAGCATTGCAAATATTTCATGTCAATGGCATACTTTTGAATTGTTTTAAACAATGATTTAACGAACTGTAATCTATATCTATATGTACTTTGTTGAAATCCTAGTATAGATCCTATCATTATAGAGTTTACATTCCTTCTTGCAAAGGTCCTGTATTAAAATTACAGATAATTCTTTCGACACCAACTACTAACTTTTCCAGGATACTTATTCTGCAAAATCCCCCCTATAAAGCAAAATCCCCTAAACTTCTCGTTTAGGGGAACATAAGGATTTTTTGAGCTATCGGTAGACGAAAACTTATCAATAGCTGGTGGATTTTTTTAGAAACTGAATTGTGCTGTTTACTTACTATTCTTTAATGAATACATTTTTGCTACTGTATAGAAATAATAACTAAGCCCTGTATGTTGACTTTCTAACATATCTCTGTGAAAATCATCTTCAATAAAAAACCAAGCCGTCTCAACTAGTTCTTTAGAATCAGTAGGCATGTCATGGCTATTTAAAAATTCTATATGCCTCGATAGTTCACTTTCTAATCTATTATCATTTGGATTCCATTTATCCTTTAATGCATTTGCTAAAAAGTTCATGAATCTTTCTGATTCTGCAGATACTTTATTTAAAGCGTCTGCATCAATTGCCTCGGTATCCATCTCAAACTCATACTCCTTACTTAAATATTCTTTTTGCTCAGATAGCGCCTCCTTCCATTCTTCTTTATTAAGTCCTTTAAACATTTTAGATTGATCCATATTTTCTCCTTTCTCGGCAAAGATAATTGATTCTTCAATGGTTTTTAATATACTATCCATTCTTTCACTACGTTCTCTAAGAAGTTTATGTTGCTGCTTTAGGGTCTCAATTCGATTTGACTCATCCTCTAGTGCTTTCATAATATCTTTTAATGAAAATTCTAATTCCCTATAAAACAGTATTTCCTGTAATCTTTCTAATTCCTTAATCCCATAAATTCTATATCCAGCATCTGTAATTCTACATGGTTCCAAAAGATTTACTTTATGATAATGATGTAGCGTCTTTACTGTAGTTCCTGTTAGCTCCGCAACTTCTTTAACCGTATATTCCATTCCATCATCTCCTCATAAAAAATTATAAACCATTACCTAAGGTAAGAGTCAACACCTTAGGTATCTTTAATCATATAAATTGTAATACAGACCCTCTTTACATATTTATATTGAACTTTGAAAAAACCTAAATGATCGAAGTGATATCAAAACACAAATTCCTCCAAACAAGAACACCAAAGATCCATTTGCCATAACCGTAAACCAACTAATCTCTGAACTCAGTATCTCACGGGCTCCTAGTATTGCCCAGTCAACTGGATTTATAGTGCTTATGACACGAATCCAAGATGGCATAAGTTCTCTTGGCATAAATGCTGATGATAGAAACATAAGGGGTAAGGTAAAAAACTGCATTGCTCCTATCATAGATTCATGCTTACGTGTTATAAGTGCTAGACTGATGGATAGTGCACTAACCGCTAAACCTAACAATATTGGGATAGCCAAAAATATTACAATACTGTAAAAATTAAAGGGAAATCTTGCTCCCATAATTAAAGCCAATAAAATGATACTAATAAACTGAGCTAGTAAAAGAATAATTACTTGTACTAACTCACTTAAAATTATAGCAATTTTATTTATTGGTACGACTAAAAAACGTTCCATAACACCAGTGTTTATATCGTTTAGTGTCCCCATTCCAGTATATATACCAATAAATAATGAATTCATAACAATTATTCCAGGTAGCAGATATTCTATATATAAATCAGTTGAAAAACCTGGAACTTCAACGATCCCTTTGAATAAATTTCCAAATAGCAGTAGCCAAATAATAGGCTGTAACATTGATATGATAATGGCCATTGGCTCTCGAAATGTTGGCCTGATGCGACGTAGTGCTAGATACCAAATATCATTTAATAATTTCTTCATTTCTAATTCTCCTCTTATTGAAGTGTTTTTTCTACTCGTTACCTAATTTTCAATATTCTTACCAGTATATTTAAAATAGACTGCATCAAGGGAAGGAGGGATAACCTCAACTGACATTATATCAATTGATAAGGAATGTATTGACTGTAGTACATATGGAAGTATACTTGAACCATGGCTAACCAACAGTTTCAACTCCTTATTTTTAACCATTACTTCCTTAACACCTTTCTGTTCTTCTAGTACAGCTTCAATATCTAAAATTTTATCCGAGTGATCTTTTTGTAGTTCTATCTTTATTATGTCACCCTCTAACTCCTCCTTTAGTTCTCTAGGCGAACCTTCAATGACAACTTTGCCTTGGTCAATAATAGCAACACACTCTGCAAGACGATCAATTTCTTCTAAATAGTGAGAAGTCATCAAAATTGTCACCTTCTCCTTTTTGGATAAATTAGAAATTGTTGTCCAAAGAGTTGATCGTGCCTCTGGATCAAGCCCGGTGGTAGGTTCATCTAAAAATAGAATTTGAGGTCTGTGTATAATTCCCATTGCTATATCGAGTTTTCGGAGCATTCCACCTGAATAAGTCAAGGTAGACCTATTAGCACTCTCTTCTAAATTAAAGATCTTAAGCAATTCATCTACCCTGTTTTTGAGATTATTTCCTCTCATTCCATATAGCTGACCCTGTAACATTAAGTTTTCACGACCAGTAGAATCAAAGCAAATCCCTGACTTTTGAGAGACGCACCCAATTAAACTACGTATTTTATCAGGCTGAGATGTAACATCAATTCCTAATATTTTTGCTTCACCACTATCAGGTCTTGATAGTGTAGTTAAAATCTTCACTGTTGTCGATTTTCCTGCACCATTCGGACCAAGAAGTCCGTAAATAATTCCAGTTCTAATATTAAAAGTTAATCCATCTAATGCCTTGATACTATTTTTATAACTCTTAACTAAGTTGTTAACTTCTATGGCATATTTTTTTTCATCATTTGGTAACATTTGATTCCCTCCTAGTAATTGTTAGATTTCCATTTAAAGTTTCTTAGTGACAATTTAAGATCAATAACATGCAATATTATCACTTGAAATTAATAGTAATGCCTCCTCTTAGGTAAGAGTCAAGGTAATTAGAAAATTATATTTTTTTATTTTGATATCTTGAAATATTTACTTCTTAATCCTGTTCTGAAAGTAAGTTTTACTAGTCTTTCTACCACTATCCTCTCTTGCTAATTACTATTATTGAAGCTTACTGTCTACAATTAATCGTCATTTAAAAAGAATCTATCCCTCAATTGTCGGTTTACTACAAGTGTTATTTTAGACATGTATCTCTATAACCCTAGGAATTTATCTAATCAGTCAACTCAACCCTATTACTTTTAAGACAGTTGAAATGTTTTTTTTAGCAATAAAAATAAGGATTTCCAGACATTGAGATCTTCGGCAAAACAGCCGAGATAAAACTCAATATGTGGAAACCCTTTACTCATAAGCTTTTTCAGTCTTTAAAACATTGTATTAACCTTAACCCGCGACACCAATACTACCGTCTCAATATGGGACGAGTTGATGGCATTGATGTCATATTACTTTGCCCGTCTGTGGAAACATATCAGC
>CAYWTV010000069.1:0-4667 GCA_964461305.1 uncultured Peptoniphilaceae bacterium | reverse complement strand
CCTTCTATTTCATTAGGTGTTTCTAAGAAAAAGGGAAGGTCTCTTAAGCTTTTGTGATTGATTACTTTTTTTATAGTTTCTATTCCTAAAGTTCCTTCGCCGATTTTTTCGTGTCGATCTTTTTTTGCTCCTGTTGGATTTTTACTGTCATTTAGATGAACTGCTTTTAATTTATCTAGGCCGATTATAGTATCGAATTCTTCTAAGACCCCGTCAAGGTTGTTTATAATGTCGTATCCTGCTTCGTGGATGTGACATGTATCGATACAAACTCCAATTTTCTCTTTTAATTCTACACCATCGATAATAGTTTTTAATTCTTCAAACTTAGAGCCTATTTCTGTGCCTTTTCCACTCATTGCCTCTAATAAAATTGTGGTAGTTTGATTTTCGTTCATTATATCATTTAACAACTCTATTATATGTTCTATCCCCTTTTCTACTCCAAGGCCAGTGTGGGATCCTGGGTGAAAATTATAATAACTATTAGGCAAAAATTCCATTCGATGTAAATCATCTTCCATAGTTATTTTTGCAAATTCCCTTACACTATCCTTTGCAGATGCTGGGTTTAATGTATATGGGGCATGGGCAAGTAGTGTTCCAAACTGATTTTCATTTGATATTTTTATTAATTTTGAAATATCTTCTGGATCGATTTTTTTCGCTTTTGATCCTCTAGGGTTTCTAGTAAAAAACTGAAATGTATTGGCTCCAATTTCTACCGCCGTTTTTCCCATACTTTCATAACCCTTAGATGTGGAAAGGTGACTTCCTATTATAAACATTTAAATCCTCCTTAAAATTCTCTAATTAAAGTTATACCCTATTAGAGAAAATTTATTGGAAATTATCCCCAGGAAAAGTTTTCCACTCCCGCTCCTATTTCAAAATGGTATTTCACTATTCCTAAGTCTATTCTAGAGTAAAATCCAATTTTTTCCTTTAGAATTACCTTGTCATTTTCTAATGTAAAAACGAATTTTTGTTGGTTCATTGCAGTAGGCGCTAGAAGGGCTAGTTCTACTCCTTTTCTAAACCAAAGGGGAATTTCTCCACTTACACTAGTTACCTCTTCAAAGGTTTTGGATTTTCTTAAATAGCCTTGATTTTCTCCATAGCCTAAAGCTATTAAAAGGTGAAGTTTTTCGTCATCATTTTTTGAAATAGCACTGTTTATGGTTTTATAATTTAGTCCGACCCAACAGGTGTTAAGGCCTAGTTGTTGGGATTTTATAACTAATTTTTCCCCGTAATACCCTATGTCTATTGCTGCTTTTCTTCCAGTTTTTCCTACTAATGCAAAGTAATTATTTACATTTTTAAAATTGCCATACCTTGATAATAACCCACTAAAGGCCTCTGGCTCTTTAGTGATAAGTTGAATATTTAATCCACTTTCTTCATTTATCTCTTTTATTAATTCCTTTAAAATATGAACTTTTTCTTCTTCTATGTTTTTATTAAGGTATTTCCTGACAGAATGTCTATTCCTTATGGCATCTACTTCGTTCATGATAGGTACCCCTTTATCTGTTGTTAATATATTAATATCCATTTTAATTAAATTTTAATTCTTTTTAATAAATATTTTTTTCAGTACCTTAAAAGTGTCTTTTCCTTGTCCTATAGATTGAAAGGAAAATCAATTAATTCACTTTCAAATGTATATATTAATGAAAAGAAAAATTTAGGAGGAAAAAATAATGAAAAATCTACATTTTATTGAAGGAATGAGAAACTTATTAATGGTTTCTTTTATTGCAGCAACTAATGTAAAGGAGTTTGCTGAATATCAAAGACAAGTCGAGGATGAAAGTCTAGATCCCATCCAAACTGTTAAAAATTCCATAAAGTTATATATGGAGGTAGAAAACAAAACACTTTAGAAGATATTTCAATTTTTAAAATGTCTGAAAGAAATTTAAGAACTTCTTATAATGAATTTAAGGAAATATTTTTTAAAAATATGCATCTAAGTATAACTGGAATTTATAAAAAGACTGTGGAGGAGGTATTCTTTGTGGAATTTAATAAAGATATTGCAGATGCTATGTTTCAATTAGTTTATCTTTATGAGTGTTTAACCCCATCTATTCCCACTACTTTTATAAATTAAAAAACTGGCCCAAAAGGTCAGTTTTAAGTGTTAAATATTTTATTTGCTGCAATGAACATATTTCTATATAATATTTGAAGTTTTCTAACTAAAGATGATTCTACCACATCTTCAAGTACGACTAAATCTGTAGAATACACTTCTTCACCATTTACAAAGTAATGGATTTTTCCTACTGGATCTTCTGCCCTTATCCCCTTTGTAATGTCTCCTATTTCGTATTTAGATGTGATTTTTTCATCTTTTAGTTTTATAACCTCAGACGTATCTTTAGGATAAACCATTATATCATTTGGTTCTAAATATTCATAATGGAAAGTTTCAATAGGTTTTAATACATCACCTACTATTTTATTTTCGTAAATTTCAAATCCACGTTCCATTAGCTTTTTAATAGCTACATATCTTTTAGCATCACTTTCAGAACCCATTGTAATTCCAATAAGTCTCATATCGGAATTTTCAATACCGTCTCCTAGTTTCATACCAGTAGCAACCATACATCTTCCTGCAAGGCCTGTATATCCAGTTTTTAAGCCATCTATTTCAGGAACCACTCCTAAAATTGGATTTGTGTTTTTTTCTTTAAACTCTCTGTGTTCTTCTACTATTTCAGGAGTTGATGTAATCTCTAAAATTTCTGGATACTCCATTAGAATATTTCTAGTAAGTTGAAAAAGTCCCCTTGTACTCATCATGTTTTGTTTATTTATAGTGTAGTTTGGAAGACCGCTGGAGTTTACTAATTCGTAATCTACTATTCCAAGTTCGTCTAATTTTTTACCCATTAATTTTACAAATTCTGTCTCTGAACCAGATATGAATTTTGAAAGGGCAAAAACTGAATCATTTCCAGACACTACTAAAGCTGCTTTAATGAGATCCTTTACAGTGTGGATTTCTCCTTCTTTAAGTTCATAAGAAGATCCGCCTATAAGGGCAGTTTCTCTATCTATTGTAACCTTATCATCTAAAGATATATTTCCTTTTTTCGCTTCATCTAAAACCACATAAACAGTTAGAATCTTTGATGTAGAAGCTATTGCTCTTAAAGAGTCGATGTCTTTTTCTTCTAGAATCTCACCTGTTTTAAAATCTCCCAGTAAATAAGATGTGGAAAGCTGTCCATAATTTAGGTGCATGTTTTCTTCCACAGCCTTTTCAAAGGCAAGTCTTCTTTCTTCTTCACGGATTTTTTCTAGTTCCTCTTCAGTCAAAACCTCCTCAATGGGAGTCTCCGTTGGAAGTTCGATTGGTTGAGAATCTTCCACCACAGTAGGCGCATCTACTGCATAAACTATATTTATTTGAAACAAAATTAAAAATGCCAAAATAAAACTTATGTATTTTTTCATATTAATCACCTAAAATCATATTAGCACAAATCATATTTAATATAAAGAAATTTAAAATTAAAATTTTATTTCAATTCTTTGATAATAACTAAGTTTCATAACTACTTGTCTAGCTTCTCTAAAGTGATATAATAAGTTAAATATTTGGTTTAATTTTAAAGGAGAAAAGATGAAAACATTTCTTGGTAGAAAAAATATTAACTTATCATTAAAAACTTACTTTATTGATGCCCTAGGAGCTATGGCCTTTGGGTTGTTTGCATCCCTACTTGTGGGAACAATTTTAAATACAATAGGCGGCCAATTTAATATTGGTTTTTTAACAGATGTAGTTTGGCCAGTAGCCCAAAAAGCCACAGGACCAGCAATTGCAGTATCCATAGCTATGGCATTAAAAGCACCAGATTTAGTACTTTTTTCTTCTACATTAGTAGGAGTTGGGGCCTATGAATTAGGAGGACCAGTAGGAGTATATGTAGCCACAATTTTTGCAGTTGAATTTGGAAAATTAGTAAGTAAAGAAACTAAAATAGATATACTTCTAACCCCTATTACTACTGTACTTATTGGATTGTTAGTCTCTAGTCTTATTGGAGAGCCTATTCAAGGATTTATGAATTGGGTTGGAAATTTAATAATGATTTCTACAAATCAACAGCCACTAATCATGGGAGCTTTAGTATCTACAATTGTTGGGGTAGCTTTGACTTTGCCTATATCATCAGCAGCAATATGTATGATGCTTTCTCTATCAGGACTTGCAGGAGGAGCTGCAACTATCGGATGTTGTTGTCAAATGGTGGGATTTGCAGTAATTTCATTTAGAGACAACGGCCTAGAAGGACTAGTTTCTCAAGGAATAGGAACCAGTATGTTACAGATGCCTAATATAATTAAAAATCCAAAAATTTGGATTCCACCGACCCTTTCTTCATTTTTGTTGGGACCTTTATCTACAGTAGTCTTTAAAATGGAAAACACGCCCCTAGGCTCAGGGATGGGAACATCAGGACTAGTAGGACAAATCAGCACCTTCGAAGCCATGCAAGGAGCTATGGGTTTTTCAGATTTATTACTTAGAATAATACTTCTACACATTGTACTACCAGCAATAGTAACTTTTATAATTTATTTAATAATGAGAAAACAAGGACATATAAAAGACGGGGATATGAGACTTAGTAGATAAAAAT
>CAYWTV010000068.1:0-4716 GCA_964461305.1 uncultured Peptoniphilaceae bacterium | reverse complement strand
TACCCACAAAAAAAGACTAATGTTAAACATTAGTCTTATATGCTTAATTTTGATCCTCTAGAGTAATAGGTAAATGTTCCTACTGCTAGAAGGTGTCTTAGTTGATCGTAGAGTTCTACTTTATATCTGGAGATTTTGTTTCCGTGTTTTATTACTTTTGCAGATCCATAAAGGGTTTCTACATTTGCTCCTCCTTCTACGTATTCAATATTTGCATTTACTGTTACTACGTCGTATCCGTAGGTTCTTGCTGCGGATCCTCCTACTGCATCTGCTAATGAAAATAACAATCCTCCATGTAAGATTCCCTGACTGTTGTAGTGTTCAGGTTTTATTTTTATTTCTGCTTCTGCTATTCCTTCTTCTAATTTCGTAGTTTCTATTCCTATAAATTGAGAAAATCCGTCTTCGTCGTTTCTTTTTTTTATTAATTTTTCAAAATCCATTTTTCCCTACTTTCTCTTTTTTAACATAATATCTTCGTCAAATTTTTCTTCTTGTATTCTTTGGTATAGTTTATAGTATTTTTTTGGAGATATTCTTTTAGAGTCTTCTATATAGTTTATTATATTTCCAATAAATGCTACGTCTCCTCCTAAATACTCTTTTGTAAGTCTTTCGATATTTGATTTTGTTTCACAGTGACAGGAGTCCTTTGTACATCCAACGCAGTTTCTCAAGTTGTTTGAAATTTCTCTAAGGAAGTACTCTTCTTTTTTCTTTTGGTTTTGTTGATATATTATAAATACTAACAATACTACTGTTATGACAATTGGCATTATAAAGAGTTTGTCTATATTAAATACTTCAAATCCGTCCCATATTCCATTTAGTCCAAAGAATAAAAACAATACTGCCGCTATTATATTCATAGTTACTTCTGGTACTTGTTTTTTTAGGATTCTTCCTACAAATATTCCAATTATACTCACTATCATCATCGATGAAAATGTAGCTGCAAATATGAGTAATTTGTTTTCTGCTATGGCTCCCATGGTCATGGCTAGTATTTGGGTTTTATCTCCTAACTCTCCTATAAAAAAGGTACCTGCAATTGTAATTATTGGACCGAAATTTTTAAATCTAGAATTTTCTTCTTCCTCTTCATCATAATCTAACCTTAAACTTAAAAGTCCGAATAGAATAAATACCCCTGCTGCAATTAATCTAATATAATCTAGTTCGATATATTGGGATATGAAACTTCCTGCTATTATTGCTAGGCCATGATTTAGTCCTATTCCTATGGCTATTCCTGTTATTACTGTTGATAATTTGTATTTAGTTGCAAAGGCTAGTGATAGTAGCTGGGATTTGTCTCCCATTTCTGCTACAAACACTAGCAAAAATGCTTCTATAAAACTGTTCATATTGCTCCTAACTAATATTTTACTTCCATAAGAAAGAGTCCTTGAGCTGGGGCTGTATAGCCTGCTTTGGATCTGTCTTTTTCTTTTAGTGATTTTTCTAAAAAGTCCTCTGGAAGTTTTTCTCTTCCAATATCACAAAGGGACCCTACTATTATTCTAATCATATTTCTAAGGAAGGACTTTCCGTAAAATTCTATTTCTACAAAGTCTCCTTCTCTTTTTATATCTATGGAATAAATAGTGCGAATTGCATCTTTTACCTCTGAATCTCTTCCCATAAAAGATGTAAAATCATGGGTTCCTATAAGGCACTGACTTGCCCTTTTCATTTTTTCTATATCTAGTTTGTGGGGAAAGTTATAAGCAAAGTCTCCGTAGATTGCCGATCTGTATTTGTTGTTGTAAATACAGTATTTGTAGATTTTAGCTTTTGCACTAAACCTTGCTGAAAAATTATCTTCTTTTATTTTTGCATCTACTATGGAAATGTCCTTTGGCAAGTGATAGTTTATTACTTTTGGCATATTTCCTATGTCTACTGTAGTGTCTACTTTAAAGTTTATCACTTGTCCAAAGGCGTGGACTTTTGCGTCTGTTCTTCCTGCTGCTGTTATTTCTATTTTTTCTTTAAATGTTTTTTCTAAGGCTTTTTCTAATACTTCCTGAACAGTTAGGACATTTGGTTGGATTTGAAATCCACAATAATTCGTTCCAATGTATTCTACTGTTAAGGCGATATTTTTCATATAAACCTCTCTATTAAAAATATTCCAGCAAAATACATTATACATATTAATATTGCTATTATATCTGTATTTTTAAGGATTAGTGGGTTTAGTTTTGTCCTTCCGTTGTCTCCGTTATAGCACCTAGCTTCCATAGCTACACTAAGTTCATCGGCTCTGTTTATGGAGCTTAAAAGTAGTGGAACTATTAGTGGGACCATGTTTTTTGCTCTGTTTATTATATTTCCAGATTCAAAGTCTGCTCCCCTAGCCTTTTGGGCTTTTATTATTTTGTCTGTTTCGTCTATTAATGTTGGAATAAACCTCAAGGCTATTGTTATCATCATTGCCAGTTCGTGGGCAGGAAATCCTATTTTTTTAAAGGGTTTTAATAGTCCTTCGATTCCATCTGTTAGAGATACTGGAGATGTTGTAAGTGTTAGTAAACTCGTTCCCATTACAAGAAGTACAAGTCTTATTGCCATTCTAAGGGCGAGGATTACTCCTTCTTTAGATACTCCAACTGGTCCTATACTAAAAAGTGGAGTTCCTGTTGTAAATAACACGTTTATTATAAATGTTATTAATATAATCCATCTTAAAGGTTTTAGACCTTTAAATATGACTTTTAATGGAATTTTTGATAGATAAGTTATGAGTATTATCCATAGAAGTACTAACCCATATCCTAAAAAGGTATTTATTATAAATAAAAATACTATAAATATAAATACGGTCATTATTTTTATTCTTGGGTCTAATTTGTGAATTATTGAGCCTGTTGGAAAATATTGCCCAACTGTAATGTCTTTAAGCATTATTTTTCCTCCTCAAATAATTTTCTATTTCTACCTTTGCATCTTCTATATTTATAATGTCAGTTTTTATATCTACTCCACAGTCTTTTACTGCTTTCATAAATGATGTGATTTGTGGTACTCCAAGGCCTATATTTACTAGTTCTTCTTCGTGTTTAAATACTTCTATTGGAGTGTTATCCATAAAGATTTTTCCACTGTCCATTACTATTATTCTATCTACGAGTTTTGCCACATCGTCCATAGAGTGGGATACTAAAACTACTGTTATTCCTAAGTTTTCATAGATATTTCTAATTTCACTTAAAATATCTTCTCTACCTTTAGGATCTAGTCCTGCAGTAGGTTCGTCTAGGACTAAAACTTTTGGTTTCATTACTAGTACTCCTGCGATGGCTACTCTTCTTTTTTCTCCACCTGATAATTCCATGGGAGATTCGTCTTTGTACTCTTCATAATCTAGTCCAACTCTTTCCATAGTATCTTTTACCATGATTTCTACTTCTTCTTTAGAGTATCCTAGATTTAATGGACCAAAGGCAATGTCTTTTGCAACTGTTTCTTCAAAGAGCTGGTGTTCTGGATATTGAAATACCAGTCCTATTTTTTGTCTAACTTTTGATTTATTTACTTTATCGTCCTTTAAGGACTCTCCTTCTATAAATACTTCTCCTTCCGTAGGATCTACAAGTCCATTAAAGTGTTGAATTAGTGTAGATTTTCCAGAACCTGTGTGTCCGATTAGGGCTACTATTTCTCCTTCTCCTATGGAAAGATTTATATTATCTAGTGCTTTTACTTCGAAGGGAGTGCCTTTAGAGTATATATAACTAAGGTTTTTTATATCTATTAACATATTTTTTTTACTAACTCCTCAATACTTAGAACTTTATAATCTTCTAAAAATCCGTCTTTATTCAGTTCATAAGCTAGTTCAGTTACTTGGGGAACATCAAGTCCGATGGATTTTAGTTCTTCTACTTTTGAGAAAATCTCTCTAGGTTCTCCTTCTAAGTAAACTTCACCGTCGTTCATAACTATTACCCTATCTGCTTCTATGGTCTCTTCCATATTATGAGTAATCAGAAGAATCGTCTTTTGTTCTTCTCGATTTAATTTATAAATCGTTTCTATAACTTCTTTTCTCCCAATAGGATCAAGCATTGCAGTAGGCTCATCTAAAATGATGCAACTTGGGTTCATTGCTAAAATTCCAGCTATTGCAATTCTCTGTTTTTGTCCTCCACTTAGTAAATGAGGTGCGTGATAAAGGTATCTTTCCATGCCCACTACTTCTAAGGAATGATCTACTCTTTTTCTAATTTCTTCCCTTGGAATACCCATATTTTCTGGACCGAAAGCCACTTCTTCTTCAACTATGGTCGTTACGATTTGGTTGTCTGGATTTTGAAATACCATTCCAGCGGTTTTTCTAATTTCCCATATATATTCTTCATTTTTTGTGTTCATTTCGTTTATTAAAATGTCCCCTTTTGTGGGAATGTTCAAGCCGTTTAATAGTTTTGCAAGGGTGGATTTTCCAGAGCCGTTGTGGCCGATTATAGCTACAAATTCTCCGTCATCTACTGTTAAACTCACATCTTTTAAAACGTAGTCGTCTTGTGTTTCTTCAGGATTGTATTTAAAATAAACATTTTCTACTTTTATCATTAATTATCCCCTTAAATTTTTATCCTTCTAATTATATACTAAATACGCAAAACTTTCAGCTAATCATTCTACTTATATACCCAAAATAGAGATTTTTACTATTAAATAAATAAAAGTAAGTACAAATAAAAT
>CAYWTV010000067.1:0-4763 GCA_964461305.1 uncultured Peptoniphilaceae bacterium | reverse complement strand
TTTTAATTTATTAGTCTAGTTTAAGTCCTTTTAGTTGATCCATTAGAGAATTGTTTAAATTTTCCTCTTTTTGTTTTTTTAGATAGTTGTTAACTTCTTTTTTAGACATTTTATTTCCTTGCTTTTTCTTTCTTTCGTTGAATTTAGAAAGTTTTTCCCTATGACCACAAGAACAATAGAAACTCTTGTTTTCTCCTTCTCCTATTAATTCCATTTTTTTATGACAATTTGGACATCTTGCATTTGATAGTACTGATAATGTCTTTCTAAATCCACATTCTCTATCTTGGCATACTAACATTTTAGAATTTCGACCCTTTACTTCTAATAGATATTTTCCACATTCTGGACATTTTGACCTTGTAATATTGTCGTGACGATAGGTCTTTTCACTAGTTTTTATCTCATTTATATTTTCTCTACAAAATTTCTTTATTTCATCTAAAAACACTTTAGAGTCTAGTTTGCCTTTTGATATTTGATCTAGTTTTAGTTCCCATTCTCCTGTTAATTCTGGTGATTTCATTTTTTCCGGAACTAGTTCTAAAAGCTGTTTTCCTTTAGAGGTTATCATTACGTTGTTTCCAGATTTTTCTAAAAGAAATGTCTTAAATAGTTTGTCTATAATGTCTCCTCTAGTTGCTACTGTTCCTATTCCACCTGTTTCTTTAAGGACTTTTTTTAGTTTAGATTCCACATAGGCACTTGGGTTTTCCATGGCTTTTAGTAGGGTTCCTTCTGTAAAATAACTTGGTGGTGATGTATATCCTGTGTTTATTTTAGAGTTTTCAATTGGGAGTTTTTCTCCTATGTTTATATTTGGTAGGCTTTGATCTTTAATGTCTTCTTCTTCTAAATCCTCAACTTCAAAGTCTACTTTTTTAAATCCTAAATTCGTAATGATTTTACCTTTGGCAATATATTTGTCATTTTCTATTTTTCCTGTGATTGTTGTTTGTTTGTATTCCATAGGTGGCATCAATACAGCCAAAAACCTTTTTGCAACTAAATCGTAGACTTTCTTTTCTTTTTCTGAAAGGGCTATTATTTTTAAAGGTTCTTCTGTAGGAATAATAGCGTGATGATCAGATACTTTGCTGTCATCTACAAAATTTTTATTAGGGGTTATTTTTTTCTTTAATATCTCTTTTGCTAAATCTTTGTACTGGCCAATTGCCATAGATTGAAGTCTTTCTGGTATTGTCGAAACTATATCTTCAGTTAAATGTCTACTATCTGTTCTAGGATAAGTTAGAACTTTATGTCTTTCGTATAGACTTTGCATTAAGTTTAATGTTTCTTTTCCAGAAAAACCATATATTTTATTACAATCTGCTTGTAGTGTGGTTAGATCATAAAGAGATGGTGGATATGTTTTTTTATCTGTTGATTTAATATCTACTATTTCTATATTACCCTTCGCTCTTTTTAGAGCTTCTTCTGCTTTTTCTTTATTGTGAATTCTAAATTGATTGTTGTCTTGGTAGGTGAAGGTGATATTTTTTGCTTTTAGTTCTACATTGTAAAATGGAGTTTTTATAAAAGATTTAATATCTTCTTCTCTTTTATTTACTATTGATAATGTAGGAGTTTGGACTCTACCACAGGATAATTGGGCATTGTATTTTAAGGTTAAGGCTCTAGTTGCATTAATTCCAACTACCCAATCTGCTTCTGCCCTTGCTTGAGCAGACTTATATAGATTTTCATAGTCCTTTGCTGGTTTTAGTTTTTGAAATCCTTCTCTTATGGCTTTATCAGTAACAGATGATATCCAAAGTCTTTTCATTGGTTTTTTTACATTGGATTTTTCTATAATCCATCTAGCTACTAATTCCCCTTCTCTTCCTGCATCTGTTGCTATTACTATTTCAGAAATATCTTTTCTGTTCATCAAATGTGAAACTGTTTTAAATTGTTTTGTTGTTTGTCCAATGGTTTGAAGTTTTGTATCTTTTGGAATAATTGGAAGATCTTCCATTTTCCACTCTTTAAAACTTTTATTGTAATTCTCTGGAGGAGCTAGTTCTACTAAATGGCCTAAAGCCCAAGTAACAACGTATTTGTCCCCTTCCATATATCCATTGTCTTTTTTATTTGCTTTTAAAACCCTTGCCATTTCTCTGCCAACTGAGGGTTTTTCAGCTAGTACTAAAATTTTACTCATTATTTTACCTCTGTCTTTATATGGTCATTTTAAAAAAGAGAGACTTTCATCTCTCAATTTTTAGTCCAATATATAATCTACTATATCTACGATTTCTCCGTCTTTTTTATATACTCTAGGAATTCTTCTAGATATAGTACTTATAATATCTATATTTCCTGTATTTAGTAATTCTGAAATTTCAAGTATTGTAGGTCCGTTTTCTTCTTTGTATCCGAATAATACTACTTCGTCTCCTACTTTACAGTCTATATCTGTAACTTCCACCATAAATTGGTCCATACAAATAGATCCTCTTATTGGGGCTCTTTTCCCATTTATTAAAACTTCTCCTTTGTTAGAAAGTAGTTTTTTATATCCGTCTGTATATCCCAGTGGAATTGTCGCTATTTTTGTTTCTTCCTTTTCTGTTACAAAGGTAGTGTTGTATCCTACACCTGTTCCCTTTGGAACTGTTCTCACCCTTGCAATTATAGATCTTAATCGACATGTTAGTTTTATTGGTAAATTTTCATAATGGATTGTTGGATCATATAGTCCTGTAAGGTTGTATCCGTTTCTTACTAAATCGCTTTTATATTCTGGAAGATCAATAACCGCACCACTGTTTGATATGTGTTTGTCACCTAGTTTTACTCCCCTAGATTCTAACTTGTCACAAAAATCAAAGAACATTTTTCCTTGAATGTGAGTTTTTTCCTTGTCTATTTCTTCTGATGATGTAAAGTGAGAAAATATTCCGTCTATTTCGATTCCCTCTAGTTTGGAAATTTCTTCTACTATATCTACAGATTCATCACTAGTATCAAATCCAAGTCTTGTCATTCCAGTGTCTACTTTTATGTGAATTTTTGCTTTTTTTCCTTCTTTTAAGGCAAGTTCTGAAAGTTCTTTTGCCTCATTTAAATCGTACATTGTAGGAATAATTTCGTATTCTAATAAGTACTTGTATTGGTATGGTGGTGTATAACCTAGGATTAATATGTCTTTATTTGTGCCTAGTCTTCTAAGTTCTATGGCTTCACTAAGCATAGCAACCCCATAAGAATCCGCACCTTCTTCTAAGTATTTTAAGGTACCTTTTATTCCAAGTCCGTAAAAGTCTCCCTTTACTATTGCCATTAGTTTAGTTTCTTTTCCCAGTCTTTCCTTTAGTATTTTCATGTTGTAGAGAATTTTATCAATATCTACTTCCATGTATGAAGGCCTAATTGCCTCTAAATTTAACATTTTTTCACTCCCGTTTTTTAATAATTATTTAAATTATATCATAAATGATAAATTATTTTTAGTTATAATCCAATTTAAAAGAGCTTATCCCTTTGGATAAGCTCCATTTAACAGTTTTTAAAATTTGTTTCCACAGTCTGGACAGAAGTTTGGAGTAACTTCACTTTCTGATTCCCAACCACAATTATCACACTTAACTTTTGTAGTGTTAGGTTTTTTTGCTCCACAGTTTGTACAGAATTTTCCTACGTTTTCTGCCCCACATTCTGAACAGAACCACTGAGCACCTGTTGGAGCTTTTTCTCTTTTTTCTGAATTTTGTTGTTGAAGTTTTCTCTCTTCTTCTTCAGCCATTTTGAAAAAGTCAGATGCATTTGCACCTCCAGAATTTTGAGCCATGCCCATTCCCATATATCCAGTAAATGCTCCAGCTTCGTTCTTTGCTGCATCTCTCATAGCATCAGATTGGGCACCTACCATGGTAGCTCCTGCCATTGATGGATTTCTGTATACTGCATCCCTTTGAACTCTTTTTATCATCTCTTCGTCTTCTTCTGGTGCAGTAATAGAATTTAAAGAAACAGAAATAATTCTAAGTCCCCTTAATTCTCTCCACTTTTCAGTTAAAACTTCGTTCATGGCTTTTGAAAGTTCCATTGTATGACCTGGAAGTTCAGAATATCTAATTCCCATTGCAGAAATTTTTGCAAATGCAGGTTGAAGAGCATTTAAAAACTCAGATTTTAAAGTTTGATCGATTTCTTCTCTTCTATATTCACCTTGAACATTTCCAGTTACGTTTGTATAAAATAATAGAGGGTCTTCAATTATATAAGAATATAGACCATTAGCCCTTACGGAAATATCCACATCTAATCCAATGTTGTTATCTACTATTCTAAAAGGAACTGGATTTGTAGTTCCGAATTTATTTCCAGGGATTTCCTTTGTATTAAAGTAATAAATCCTTTGATCTTTTCCAGGGTCTCCACCATAGGTAAATCTCTTTTTAACAATTTCAAAGGTCTTTTCTATATTTTCCCTTAAATCACCAGTAAAAATGGAAGGTTCACTAGAAGCATCAAAAGTGTACTCTCCCGGCTCTGCACTAAATTCTACAACTTCTCCGTTTTCAACAATAATCATAGCTTGTCCGTTAGCTACTGCTATACCAGATCCATCAGTAATAATATTGTCAGAACCTCTAGTATTTGATGATCTATTTGATACTCTTTTTTGTCCTTTAGCAACTAAAACTTCTGGACTTAAAGCTTCACAATAGAAAAATTCCTTCCACTGATCACCTAAAGTCGAACCTAAAGCTCCTAAACCTGCTTTTATTAGTCCCATAAATTCCCTCTCTTTC
>CAYWTV010000066.1:0-4938 GCA_964461305.1 uncultured Peptoniphilaceae bacterium | reverse complement strand
AACCTAAAGGCCCTTATCTGCCTATATTTCATTATATATATAAATCTTTTATTGAAAAATAAAAAACTCTTGAAATTAGAGTTTTTTATAAATATCTTTTCTACGACCTATTTCGATTATTAATATCTTAACTTCATCATCATTTATGTCTGCAATTATCCTATAATTGCCTATCCTGTACTTCCAATAATCCTTTAAGCCACCTTTTAAAGATTTACCAAAATTTCCTGGGTTATTGATATTTTCTAAGTCTTTAGCCATCCAGTTAACTATAATTCTCTGTTGAGTAGCCTATTGCCTCCTTGTTGTGAAGATCTGAAAGTGTGCATATATAGTTCCATACTTCCTCTTCTGAAACCTTGTTAACTTCAGCCCTTTTATTAATATTATAATATACTAGACTTCTTGGGACCTTAAATAGTTTACACATTGCGTTAATACTGTATTTATCCCTATTAGATAATATTAGGTCTTTTTTTGCCCAGTAATAACGCTGCCTGCTTTTAAGTGACTCACTTGGCAATTCATTACCATAGTGGAACCTATCTTTTAGGGCAAATATCATTTTCCATTTCTAGCTCTTTTAACTTTTTTCTTAGTTCTATTAATTCTTTTTGTTCTTCAGTCCTATTGTCATCAATATTGAATGGTTCTGATTCATTATATCTTTTTATCCAGGTGGAAATTATTGATTTAGAAATGCCATACTCTCTATTCAAATCTGATAAGTATTTACCATTATTATATAGACTAACTAGTTGATTTTTGAATTCTTTTTTATATCTTTTTACCATTTTTCTTCCTCCCAGTTCTTTATATTTTATCTCACTGTTCGGAATTTTGTTGTCCTATTTAGTGTAGACTATCTAATCATTAGAGAGGAAGTTTTAATTAAAGCAGTTTGTAATAGTACTATCTTTATTAAGTTTTGGTTTTCCCATATATTGAATTAAGGAGAGTAGTTCGATCTTTTCATCTAGTGGTTTGTCCATATTATGCTTGCTGATTTTATTACAGTTCTTGTCCCTTTGTTATTTTAAAACCTTATAATTTGTAAATAACTAAACTCTTAAATATCGATTATTTTAAATGGATTCCCTATTATCCTCTAATAAAATTTATCAGCAATAACCGCCTCAGCATTCTTTACAGAAGTTTCAATAGCTTCTTTATTAATAGTATTCATATCTCCGTCTTTCTTGGCTTTTAGCACTAACTGAACCTTGCACATATTATAAAGCAAGCCTACTAAAAGAACGGTGTTTTCAGTCAATTTCTTCTCTTCTCTTGTAAATGTATTCCAATCTTTGTGACCAAGCATATTAACAATGCTTTTCAAACCATTCAAATGCTCTTTATAAATATCATTTACTTTAGAAAGGGTAGCATAATACATATTAGAAGTTTTCTTTAAATTATCCAAATATGTACAAATAGTGTTTATCTGCTTTTCAGCCTTTTTCATCTGATCCCATGCTTCATCAGCTTTATCTGAAAGCTTTCCACCGGTAAAGTTGAAAATAACTCCCCCAATCAACAACCCTACACCTAAAGTAGCTGCGCCAAGAACTGCAGTACCCGCAGCAATACCGCCACCACCTGCAGCAATAGCACCTCCGCCTAATGCAGCCAACGTCGCATTTGTTAATGCTGCTCCACTTAATGATGCAATCGCTGTTCCAGTAGATGCTGTTCCCAAAGCCATAACTGCAGCAGTTGTAGCACCGGCAGCCGCAAATCCACCCGCTGCACCTAACCCAGCACCTCCAAGACCTCCAAGCAATACCCCTGCACCAACAGATACCTCTTTGATTTTCTCACCATTGTACTTCGGTAATATTATACCGTTCTTGGAATATGTTTCAAAAACAGGTCTATTCTTAATCTGCTCGAATATATCAGAGAATTCACTAAAGCTGTGAAGAATCTCCAGTTCCAATTTCCCAAGCTTATCCATAGCTGTGCTTGTGCTGTTATTTTCCTTTTCAAACTTTTCTATATTGTCTTCATGACAACTCTGAGCTAATTTCACTGTATCATTAGCCTCTTTCATTTTTGCCGCCCCATGAACTGCTGTGCCTACACCTGCTGCTCCTGCTACAACTGCCGCACCTTTCACTGCAAGCGGAATTAACCAAACTGGTAATGGCATAACTACTCCTCCTTAATTTTATGTTTTTAATATCTCACAGCATATATAGTTTTGCTGTAAATATTCCTCATAGCTCATTTCATCTTTAAAGAAAACCTCATAGCTATCGTCTATTCTGCATATTAAAGGTCTTTCCTCGTAGATTGAGCACTTATTGCCGCTTAAATAGCGACATATTCCATCTCCATCATGCATCTCCTTATATATGGAAGACTTGTCTAAGTTACGGCAGCATTCACCACACATATCACAACGAAACATTACTTAAACTCCAAAACAGAACTACTATCATTCATAAATTCATCAAAATCACCGCTATAAGGTAATTCAAAACCTAATGCTTTATACTCGTTACGTAAAACATTATTCAATGCTTCCTCACTCTCAGCACCTTCAAGTAAGGCCACCATCTTATTGTACCGTTCTGTTTCTTCTTTAAATCGTTCTATATCAATTTGTTCAAGCTGTGACAGATAAATAGATAATGCTTCATTGATTCTTATATAAGCATCTAGTTGTTTTTGTAGTGGGAAACTAATACCTAATCGAATGCAGACTTCTCTAAACACTAATGATACTAATCTAAACCAAGCAACAATATTTAAACGAAGGAAAAAGTTTACCCAGTTGCCACCAGATCGTATTGCTGCATCCGCACCATCCATTAAGCATAGTGTTCCATCACCGATAATCAGCATAATTCTCAAATCATCATGTCTTTTAGTAGGAATACACTCTACAAGAGGTCTTTTGTGATAGAAATAGTGTTTAATCGCCCAAGATAATTTGATTGATAAATCGCATAACACAACAGGAATAGCCATCGTTAATCCAAATCGTGCATCATAACCCTCTTGGAAAACTTTGGTTGCTACGGTTGCCAATGTATTTCTATCTTGTCCCACCTGAAAACTACCAAAATCACACAACTGAAATAATTCATAAAATGGAATTACCACACCACTTCCTCTTCCTGCTGCACCGGAGCTGCCTGCAACATCAGACATAATATGCCCGAACCAGTTTGCTACTCCACAGAATAATTTAGAAATAAAGTTATGTCCTTGTAACTCGTATGTATTTGTTTCAATTGTAATCAATTGACCATTACTTAAGAAAGTTGAAGTTGATGTAAATTGATTTAGAATCGAAAAGAACAATCCAATAATATCTGGAGAATGTGCTAATGATTTCATATGGTGATTTTTTGTCGACATCTTAAATAAATTATTGACATCACCAGAGTGCCTTTGATCATAGTTTACAGGGAATTTTTTTTCCAAAAAGCCTATAGCGCTGGCTGCATTTTTCCCTTTTCCTTCCTTTGGAGACCATCCACATGTTTTTGCGAAAGTCATTACAACTTTATCAACTTGTGAATCTGTCCATTTACCTAAAATGCTATCCCCAGGAGCACCTACAAGAAAAATATCAACCATTCCCGCTACTGCTCCACACCCAACTGCTATTAAATAATCATATTTATCGCACTTATCATGATAAAAATAGGGCTTTAAACTATTTTCATTTCGTAATGTTGCAATACTTATATCGTTCATGGAGCCACCTCATCATACTGTTATTATATATATTATACCATATAGCATGGACATATATTGTTCTTAAGGTCGGATAAATTGTGTGACTTTTCAATTCACTAATT
Organism: uncultured Peptoniphilaceae bacterium; assembly: GCA_964461305.1. Taxonomy (GTDB): domain Bacteria; phylum Bacillota; class Clostridia; order Tissierellales; family Peptoniphilaceae; genus Neofamilia. The sequence goes on along the minus strand of CAYWTV010000066.1, from coordinate 1,123 downwards.
GGTATCCAATTTATATCTTCTTGACCCTTTGCACAAATGCTATTGCTATTTAATAACTGTGTCCCTCTTGATTTTATCAAGAAATAGAAGGCTATCTTATGGCATTTTAATCCTGTAGTTATCCAATTTCCTTCAAGAAAATTCTGATGTATAAAGGTTAGAAGTTTTCCGTTTTCTTAAATCTTATAGTCTATACTACTTCCTAAGGTACCACTGGTTTTTACAGAATCAGCTGATAAGTCTTTTTGGATATCCTTGTGGGATATTTTACCCCTAGCATTTGCCCCATACTCATTTTCTAGGCGGATTGATTCTTGGCAATAAATCTCGGCAAAAATTCTTGCCCTACCTGCCTCAGCTTCAGTAGAAATATTATGCCAAGTACCAGTAAAGGGGTGGTAGCCCAAAGTTCGATTTCCCTTTTCATCCCAAAACATTAGGGCTGCATTCATTTTCCCATTGGTTTTCTTCATACTTGCCTCATAGGCAGCCTTTCTATCTGGTGAAACTAGTTCTATAAACCTCATACCCAAATTTCTGTAGGCATTATCATCTTTTTTACCAGCTGCAAAGTCTTTCCTTGCCAAATCTTCTATAGAACTTCTAAACTCCCTATCTGACATTAAAGGCTTATCACGCTTGGTCATAAGGTTATCCCAGTTTGGTTTTACAAAATTCAGGTCTACTGGCTTAAACCGTAGTGTGCAGTTGCCGTAGTCACACTCACCTAATGCATTTTTTGAATTCTTTCCACCTATCATTTGATTAATCAAGTTGGAATAATGCTCATAATTATCTCTAGCTACCCTAAATTATAATTCTCCTTTCCCTGATTTATCCTCTAATATACAATCGGTATTAATAATTATAAACTTAGGCATTTTTGGTAAATATAACACACCTATAAATAAAGACCCACCCACCAATTAAAATAATCTATTAGTTCTAGTTTTAATTCTTCTATGCTCTTAAATACTTTCTTTTTGATGCACTCAGTTTTTGTTTAAAGTTCCTGAAAACCTTGATTTTATAACATAAACTGCACCCATCACTATTATGACACGTTCCCCTGTTGTATGCCAAACGAAACCTCCATGAGGGATTTTCTCTTCATTATCCCAGC
>CAYWTV010000065.1:0-4986 GCA_964461305.1 uncultured Peptoniphilaceae bacterium | reverse complement strand
ACTAAATTTTACTAAAAAAGCATGTGAATTTTAGGAAAAACATATCAAAATCGTTTATAAAAACGTTTTCTGTGCTATAATTAGTTTAATGATTATATTAAGGTTGTATTAAATATATTTTATTTTACAGTTTTAATAAATTATAGGAGGGAATATGAAAAAATTATTATCGTTATTATTAGTTTTTGTTTTAGTTTTTTCTTTAGCTGCTTGTGCTAATGATGAAACTCCTGCAGAAACTGATACTACAGAAACAGCTACTGAAGAAGCTGTTGAAACAGAAGAAACAACTGAAGAACCAGCTGAAGAAACTACTGAAACTGCTGAAGGTGACCAACCTTTTGCTGGCAAAACTCTTAGAGTTGCAGGTTTAGATGGTGGTTATGGTACTGAAGGTTGGATGGCAGTTATTGAAGGATTTGAAAATTTAACTGGTGCAACAGTTGAATCTCAATTCGAAAAAAACATTTATGAAGTAATTAGACCAGAAATCCAAGCTGGAAATGCTCCTGATGTTATTTATAACAGTGTAGGACAAGATACAGCTTTAACTGAAACTATGATCAAGGAAGAAATGATCTTAGACATCACTGATGTTTTAGATATGACTGTTCCTGGAGAAGAAGTTACTGTTGGAGAAAAAATAACTCCTGGATTTACTGATACTTCTGTAACTAATCCTTATGGAGATGGAAAAACTTATTTAGCTCCATTATTCTATTCACCAACTGGACTTTGGTACAATAAAGCTTTATTTACTGAAGGTGGCGGCGAATACGAACTTCCTACTACTATGGAAGAATTCTTTGCACTTGGAGATCAAGCTGAGGAAGACGGTATAGCATTATTTACTTATCCTACTGCTGGATATTTTGATACTTTCACTTTTGCTATGGCTTATTCTGTAGGTGGACCAGAATTATTTGACAGATTAATGAACTACGATGCAGAGGCATGGGCAAACGATGCTACTCCAATTTTTGAAAACTTTGGAAGAATTTTAGATTATCTACATCCTAATACTGTTGCTCAAGCTAACAATGAGTCTTTCACTCAAAACCAATTAGCTGTTATGCAAAATGAAGCATTATTTATGCCTAATGGTACTTGGATAGTTGAAGAAATGGCAGATGCTGAAGGCGTTGCTGAAGATTTCGAGTGGGGCTTTATGGCTGTACCTGCTATAGGTGATGGAGATAGATATGCTTATTCATGGTTTGAACAAGCTTTCATATCTAAAGATACTGAAGAAGCTGATTTAGCTAAAGAGTTTATTGCTTATTTATATTCTGATGAAGCAACTCAAGCTTTCATCGATAATGGCGGAGCGGTTCAACCTATTGAAGGTGCTGAAGAGCTTATTACTGATGAAAACAACAAGTTATTCTACTCTATTTATTCTGATGGAATAAATGCTGCTATGGGTGGATGGGCAGCTGCTCCTTCTGTAGAAGGTGTTAGCATCCAAGATTCACTTTTTGAAGCTGTAAATTCAGTTGCAAATGGTGATCTAACTGTTGAAGATTGGCAAGCAGGCGTTGTTGATGCTGCAGAAAAAATAACTGAAGCTATTGATGCACAATAATTAAAACTTTAGGGCGGCAGTAGCTGCCCTTTTTTCTTTTAGAAAGAGAGATTTTTATGAAAAAAAGCAAATCAAAAAGCAGATTTATATTTTTTGGGCTGTTTCCAGCTTTTTTCTTATATACTATTTTCATGATTATCCCTACTGTAAATGTTTTTAGGGAAAGTTTATACAAAACTGGTGGACTTTCTGGGAAAAGGGAATTTGTAGGTTTAAATAATTTTAAAATCTTAATTGATGATGACAATTTTGTAAGAGCTTTTCAAAATACAATTTTTCTAATAGTTATAGTTACTATTGTTACTATGATTTTAGCTGTACTATTTGCCTCTATATTGACAAGGGAAAAACTGAAAGGCCAAAATTTTTATAGAATTATTTTTTATATTCCTAATATTTTGTCTATTGCAGTTATTGCTTCGATTTTTGCAGCAGTTTATGGAATGGACCAAGGTTTAATAAACGGATTTTTAAGATTGTTTAATCCAGAAACCTATACTAATATACCTTTTTTAGGAGATCGAAATTTAGTGGTATATTCTATTGCTTTTGCGATGATTTGGCAGGCTGTAGGTTATTATATGGTAATGTATATGTCTACAATGAGCCAAATTCCAGAACAACTTTACGAAGCGGCTAAATTAGACGGTGCTAGTAAATTAAAACAATTCTTTGATATTACTTTACCACTATCTTGGGAAACTGTGAGAACTACTTTAACATTTTATGTTATTTCAAATATAAATATCGCTTTTCAAATTATCAAAGCCTTAACTGGAGGAGGACCAGACGGGGCTAGTATGACTTTACTAAATTATCAATATGAGCAAGCTTATACAAATTCTTCCTTCGGTTACGGCTTAGCTATTGGTGTTGTAGTGTTTTTATTTTCTTTTATATTAACAGCTATTATTCACCAAGGAACAAAACGAGATATTATTCAATATTAAGGAGAAATTTATGAAAAAAAACAATTCAAAACTATTTAAAATTTTTATATATGTCTGCCTTACTATTTTTGCTATATCTATAATCGTGCCTGTAGCTTGGGTATTTATGGCTTCTATAAAGTCAAATCCAGAGTTTTATGGAAACCCTTGGGCACTTCCTAAGGGATTCTATTTTGAAAATTTCGTGGACGCTTGGGAAGCTGCGAATATGGGAGATTATTTACTAAATTCTGTTATAGTAACTTTTATTGGACTAGTTCTTCTGTTAGCTATATCCCTTCCTTGTGCATATATATTGGCCAGAATGGATTTTAGAGGAAAGAGAATTTTAAAGACTATTATGAAAGCGGGATTATTTATTAATTTATCTTATATAGTAATTCCAATTTTTCTACTATTAAGGGATTGGACTTTAGTTTTAAATGACAGTTTTTTAGGTGATATTTTAGGAAATGGATTTTTATTAAACAACAGATTTGTTTTAGCACTTATTTATGCTTCTACTGCTGTTCCATTTACTGTGTATTTATTAACTAATTTCTTTTCTTCTATATCTAGATCCTACGAAGAGGCAGCCTACATTGACGGTGCAGGATATTATAGAACTATGATTGATATTATTATTCCAATGGCAAAACCAGCGGTTATTACTGTGATTTTGTTTAACTTTTTGGCTTTTTGGAATGAATATATTTTAGCTCTGACTATCATGACTGATCCAGCTAAAAAAACTCTACCAGTTGGTTTGATTAATCTTCAACAGGCTGCTAGAGGTGCTGCAAATTACGGAAGATTATATGCAGGTCTAGTTCTTGCAATGCTTCCAACACTTATACTTTATATTTTAGTACAAAAACAATTAACCGAGGGAATGATGGTAGGAGGAGACAAAGGATGATTAAAGATTATAAAAAATCTAAAACAAAGGGAAGACTAACTCTTCCTAGTGAAGAAAATTTTCATGAAGAAACAATTGAAATGATAGAAAGACTGGGAGCTGACGCTGTTAGAGACTCTGACGGAACGAAACTTCCAGATGATATAAAAGACATTGAAAATGTAGATGTCTATACAACTTATTTTACTTCTCGTGGGCATAATGAGTTTGCAGAAGTTAATATGTTTGAGTGGAGTAGATATTATTTAATGAGTGAGTTTGTTACAGCTACTTCAACTTCTTTAGAGATTGATTTTTCTAAAGATTATTATAAGGAACAAATTCAACCAGATTACGATTATGATCCTAAAAAGTGGTGGGAAGTAATCGACAGAACTACAGGAGATGTAGTTTCTCCATCAGATTGGGAAATAGATAAAAAAAGGGATATTGTCACTATAAATTCAATACCTTTTCACGAATATACAGTCACTTTCTTAGCTTATGGTATATGGGATCCTGTACAAATGTACAATCACATTACTAATGACTGGAAAGACAAACCCCACGATATTCCCTTTGATGTAAGATATCCTAAGTCATCAGAATATGTGGAAGAAGCTTTAGAAAAATGGCTAAAGGAAAACCCTAAAACTGATGTAGTTAGATTTACTACTTTCTTTTACCAATTTTCACTGATTTTTAATAAAGTTGGTCTAGAAAAACACGTAGATTGGTTTGGATATACTAATACAGTTTCACCAGAGGCCTTTATTGCTTTTGAAAAAGAATACGGATATAAACTTAGACCTGAAGATATTGTAGATGAGGGATATTATAACTCTACTTTTAGAATTCCAACTAAGAGATTTTTAGATTATATGGATTTTCAATCTAAATATGTAGCTCAAAAAGCTAAGAGACTTGTAGATTTAGTTCACAAATACAATAAAAAAGCCATAATGTTCTTAGGTGATCATTGGATTGGGACTGAACCTTATGGAAAGTATTTCAAAGAAATTGGACTTGATGGAGTAGTAGGAAGTGTAGGAGATGGAGTAACCCTTAGAATAATTTCAGATATAGATGTGGAATTTACAGAAGGAAGATTCTTACCTTACTTTTTCCCAGATACTTTCTATGAGGGAAATGACCCTTCCATAGAAGCAAAGGACAACTGGGTAAAAGCTAGACGAGCTTTAATGAGAAGTCCACTAGATAGAATTGGATATGGTGGATATTTATCCCTAGCATATAAATTCCCTGATTTTATTGACTATATTTCTAAGGTTGCAGATGAATTTAGAGATATTTATGAAACTTTATCCCACGGAAAAGCCTATTCAAAAGCTAAAGTGGCAGTTTTAAATACTTGGGGCAAAATCAGAACTTGGGCTCCTTATGTAGTTGCCCATGGAAAATGGTATAAACTATCTTATTCTTATTTAGGAGTTATGGAAGCTCTATCTGGAATGGATGTAGATGTTGAATTTATAAGTTTTGAAGATATAAAAAATGGAGTAGATGATTCCATAGATGTAATTATAAATGCAGGAGATGCCTATACTTCCTTT
>CAYWTV010000064.1:3108-5052 GCA_964461305.1 uncultured Peptoniphilaceae bacterium | reverse complement strand
ATTTTAAATTAAATTTAATTTATTTTTATTGAAAGGCATCTTCATAATGGTTAATAATGTTATCACTTGTATATATTTCTATAATGTCAAATCTAGGTTGATATTTTTCTAGTCCTTTAGAGTGGTAATAAATTTGGGCTGCTAATTTTATTTTCTTTTGTTTATTATAATCTACTGCTTCGTAACCATATCCGTAGTTAGAGTCTTTTCTAGATTTTACTTCTACAAAGACTAAATATCCTTCTTTAATTGCTATTAAATCTATTTCTCCACTATATACTTTATAGTTTTTTTCTACAATTTTGTAACCCAGATCTTCTAAGTATTCTTGGGCCTTTTTTTCTCCTTGGTCTCCTATAATTTTTGTTTGATCTTTCCACTTTTCCAAGTTATTTAAAAAACTTTTCCTATGAATTTCGCTAGGCCCTAGTTCTATAAGGGCTTCTCTGTGAACTTTTGTTGCATAGCCTTTGTGTTTTGATAGTTCATATCCAGGATATTTTTTGTCCCAAATTTTACACAAGTTGTCTCTATATACTTTAGCAAGTATTGATGCGCTTGCTATTGTGTAACAAAGGTCGTCTCCTTTGTTTAAAGACAAGAAAGGTATTTCTGATTCTATTTTCATAGCGTCTATTAAAACCATGTCTGGAGTTATGGATTTTTCTTTTAATTTTTTTATTAAATCTTTTAATGCATTTTCCATGGACAAAATCGTAGCTTGGTAGATGTTTATTTTGTCTATAATTTTTGGAGAGGCTCCCGAAATACTAAAATCAACTGCATTTTCTTTAATTAATGAAGCAAGTTCTCTTCTCTTTTTATCAGATAGTTTTTTTGAGTCCTTTATTCCAGGGATCAAATCATCTTTAAAGTCTTCTTTTATTAAACAAGCTAAATCGAAACAAACTGCACAGGCTACCACATCTCCTGCTAAAGGGCCTCTTCCCACTTCGTCTATTCCTATTAAATATCTTTTTCCTTCTTTTATTAAATCTCTTTCAATTTCATACATTTACTTTCTCCAAAGTAATCCTTCCAATAGTTCCTTTTCTAAATTCATCTAAAATAATATCTGTAACTCGAGAGTAGTCTATCTCATTTCCACGCATAATGGCGCCACGTTTTTTCGCTATTTCTTCCATATTTTCTAGAGGATTTTCTTTTAATGATATATTAAATCTTTCTTCTAAAAGCTTTGGATATTCTCTTCCTAATTTTTCGATTAGTTTTAATGCTACGTCATCTTTTGGAATAACTTCGTCCTTTATAGATCCAATATAAGCTAAATTTAAGGCAAGTTCTTCAGATTCAAATTTCGGCCACAAAACTCCTGGAGTGTCTAATAGTAGCATTCTATTTTCTACTTTTATCCACTGGTTTGTTCTAGTTATCCCTGGTTTATTTCCAGTTTTTGCAGATTTTCTACTAGCCAAGGAGTTTATTAAAGTTGATTTTCCAACGTTTGGAATGCCTATTATCATCGCTCTTACTTGCTCTGAGATTATTCCCTTGTCTTTATCCTTAGCTCTTTTTCCTTCCATTACTTTATCTACTTCGTCTAGTAAATCTCCGATCCCTTTTCCAGTGTTAGAGTTTACTGATACTACATTTATTTTTTTAGATTTATAATAGTCCATCCATCTGTTATTTTCTCTAGGATCTGCTAAATCTCCTTTGTTAAATATTAATATTCTAGGTTTGTCTCCGATTAATTCAGGTATCATAGGGTTTTCAGATGCCTTAGGTGCCCTTGCGTCTATAAGTTCTAGGACCACGTCTACTTTTTTTAAATTTTCTTTAATGGAATCCGAGGTTTTTTTCATGTGTCCTGGATACCAATTTATGTTCATTTTCATTTTTTTCAACTCCAAATCATTTTATGATTTTGTTCTATTTAAATTCTACCATAAAATAGGTGAAATAGTGAGTTTTTAAACTTTT
>CAYWTV010000064.1:0-3008 GCA_964461305.1 uncultured Peptoniphilaceae bacterium | reverse complement strand
TTTTAAAGACAAAACAAAAAATCATTACAAAAAAGAAATCCCTTTAATTTTTGAACTTTTAAATCCTAGTGATTTAGAATTTGATTATATAGTTAGCGCTAATAAAGGAGATTGAACATGTATAGTAAGTTAAACAGAGTATTTTGGGCAGTAGTAATAATGAAAATAAGTATTAACATTGGAATGATAAATATCTTTCCAGATTTTTTAGGGTGGGCTATTTTTATCTACACTTTAAAACAAATAAACCATGAGTGGGAAAATGACAGTATAGATAAATCTTTGAAAATTGGTGCCTTGTTGACATTTTTTTATGTAGTTGTGGAAATTGGAGTTTTTGCAAATACGATTGATAAAACCACAATGTTTTTTGGAATTTTAGAAATAATCGGAAGTATTTTAAGTGTCGCTTCTCTTGGACTGTTTTTTATTGGAACTAGAGAAGAAATCTCTAAAATATCTACTACAGATGGAAATGAATTGGAAAGTAGAACTAAACATTTTTTAATTACTAATACTATTTTAATTTTAGGGATGATTGTTTATTTAAGCATTCCAAATGCTGAAGTTTATGCAGGTTTATTTATTATATTTGGAGGACTTATCGGTATTCTTGCTCTGTATTACACTCTAAGTATTCCATATTTTATTAAAACCAGGAAGTACTTTAAAAGTAATGAGGTTTCTATTGCCTAGTAAATAAAAAAATTCACGTCTGAAATTAGATGTGAATTTTTTTGTCTATATAGTTTTAGAACTTTCCACCTGAGCCTCCATGGCTTCTGCCTGAAGAAGAGGTTCTTGTAGAGCTTCCGCCACCTCCTCCACCAGATAGGTTTTGTTTTTTAGGTATTCTTGTTCTAGTAATATTTCTAGTTATAAATTGATCCTTTCTGTTTGTAAATTGAATGTTTCCTTGTTGATAAGCTCCTGCACTTTTTTGTTTCTTCATTGTTTTGTGAGTGCTAGATAAAGCTACAACATAAACTCCACCTGCAATAGATCCCACCAAGAGAGAAATCCCTAAAAATATCAACAATGCCATAGGAGTTATCTTTCGCTTTGGCATATTGCCTACATCATAGGCCTCGCCAGTTTTTGCTTGTATAATATATTCTTCAGAAAGATCGGCAAAATTGTCAAAGGCTCTATAATAATTTCCATTACTTAAATCAGGAAGCATTTTTTCCACAATTAGTTCTTGACCTTTATCAGTGAATGCCCTAATTCCAAAACCATGGGTAGAAATTCTCCAATCTCTATACTCCATAGAAAGAACGAAGATAATCCCGTCGTAGTTTTCACCAAGTCCATATCCATTGTAGTCAAAATAATCATCTGCATAATCTGCAGGAGTTTTTCCTCCAAGGGAATAATTAGTGTGAACTATAACATCAACGTTTGTTTCTTCAGAAATTCTATCAAGCTTTTGTCTAAGGGCTGCCTCTTCATCATTACTTAGTAAATCCGCATCGTCTTCTACTCTAGTTAAAACCCTTTGTCCAGGTACGAAATCTTCATCTATTTGAGTTTCTTCTTCAAAGGTAAAGTCTCCACCTTGTAAGTTATCATCAGTTGTAGATTCTTCTTCTATATACGTTTCATCAGTTTCATTGGGTCTGTACTCTTCTCCCCTTTCAAAATCAAAATCTGCCTTTGAATTATTAGGTAAAAGAAGAAAAATCATCAATAATATAATAATCAGTTTTTTAAATTTCATTTTCTACCTCCCTAAAAAAGGATACACTAAAAAGGCAATTATGAAAGTTATTACTCCTAGTATAAGAGCTACCGTAAGAAACTTTCTAATTCTTAATGAATTGTCTATTGGCATATCATCTCCAACTATTTTACCAGTTTGTCCATTCATCACAAAGGAATAAAACTTTCCTTTCCATTTTGTATTTAAAAACCAAACGGGAGCTAAGGCGTAGTGAACCTTAACCCTGCCTAAATTATAACTTGATCCCTTATCATTTAAGGTACTGTAACCTGACACAGAATTTCTAAATGCGTTTACTGTAGAGTTTTTTATCCTATCTTCAGCATTTTTAATAACATGGTCAGACTCTATATCGTATTTATTAGCCAAAAATCCAGGCAAGAATAAAGTGCTAAACTCCATTGCATCACTCCAATGGAAAGGCTCTATTGATTCTGTCATTATATCATCGATTTTTGAAGAACCATCAACGGGAACATACTCAAAGCCTAAATTTCCGCCCCTTTGAATGTCAAAAATAGAAGTCTCTGTATATCTAAAGTTGCCATCAGAATACATTCTCACCTTTGTTCCAGTAAAAGCCATATCCGCCCTAGCAGTACCGGTAAATAGCCAAAAAGGAACGTAGATCCCTTTTATCTCTTCAATGTGATTTTCATCTTTAAAAACACTAGGAAGTAACTTTCTCCCACTATAAAAATCCTTTAAAGCAGACTTAGCAGCCTCCTTGTCTAATTTAAAAGGGATAATAAAATCCGGTCTTAAATCTCCCTGAAACTGACTGGGAACTACAACATTGTTGTTGCAAAAGGGACAAGAAGTTGCCGCCATAGTCTCGTCTCCAATAATTTCTCCACCACAAGACTGACAAGAATAAAGGTGTAAATTCTCCTCTTCCTCATCTGAATAGTATTTCTTATCCTGTTCAAAAACACCACTTTCAGTTTTAGTCTCTTCCTTCTCACCACCTGAGTCATGATCGTGATTGTGGTCGTGGTATTTTTTTGCATCTATATCGTATTCTGAATTGCAAAAATCGCACTTTAACTTCTGAATATCAGTATTAAAATTAAGCGGACCTCCGCAGTTTAGACATTTAAATTCTTGAAGTGACATATTTCCCTCCAGTTTTTGTAAGTTTATAATTAATTAATACCCTATTGTTTTTAATTTTACTAAATACAAGGAATTTATAAGTAAATTTTATTTAATATTCACAATATCTGATATAATATATCACCTACTACCTAGGAGATAACCAAAATCCAACTTATATTCTAAAAAA
>CAYWTV010000063.1:0-5587 GCA_964461305.1 uncultured Peptoniphilaceae bacterium | reverse complement strand
TTATTTCCTTAATTATATTTTCGATTATATAATCAATCATACCAACGTATCCATAAAATAATCCTGCTTGCATTGAATTTACTGTGTTTTTACCAATTATTTTTTCAGGTTTTAATATTTCAACTTTAGGAAGTTTTGAAGCCCTTTGGAAAAGTGCATCTGCAGAAATTTTAACCCCTGGACAAATTGCACCCCCTAAGTAGTCTCCCTTTTGGTTAATTACATCAAAGGTAATTGCCGTTCCTAAATCTACTGCAATTAGTGGACCGCCGTATTTTTCAAATGCTGCAACCCCATTTACTATTCTATCTGCTCCTACTTCTTTAGGATTATCGTATAATATATTCATACCTGTTTTTACACCAGGTCCAATTATTATAGGTTTTATATTAAAATACTTTTCGCAAATTTCTGGAAATATATCCATAATATTTGGCACCACTGATGATATTATTATGTCGTTAATATTATCAATTTTTATATTTTGTGAATCCATAATCTGCATTAACATAAGTCCGTATTCATCTGCAGTTTTCTCTCTATCTGTAGAGATTCTCCAATCATAAACTAACTTTTTACCTTTAAATATTCCAAGGACTATATTCGTATTTCCAACATCAATTACTAAAAGCATTTTTTTCTCCGTTATTATTTTCTTTTTAATACTGCATTTACAACACTTGTTACTAAGATTATAGCTATTATGGATTCTGGTATACCATTAACAACACCGATTCCAAAAATAACTTTTCTAGCAAATTCTACACTTTCTCCCATTGCTTCAACAAATCTTTCTGCATAAATAAAATATATTAAAGACAAAACTCCAAGGGTATTTATCATAGTTCCAACTATTGCTGCAATTACAATTTCTAATGACTCATAATTATATTTTTTTAAACTAAAATACATAATTAAACCGCTAAGGCCTAATAGTGCAATGTTTATAACTAAGTTAAACCAATTATTTGAAATAAAACTGGTATACATTCCATATACTAAATATCCAGTAATTCCTAAAAATATAGCCATTAAAATCCATTTAAAGTTTTTTCCACCAATTGATCTTACACTTTTATAAGCATAATATGATCCGATTCCTATCATAACTCGAGGAAGTACTGAAACAATTGGATTTAAAAAAACAAAGGATACTGGTGTCATATTAACAAGGGCATTTATAATACTAAAAATCCCAAATATTAATCCAACAAAACCACCAACCATAGGACCATATAATATGGATCCCACTATTACAGGTATGTGCATAATTGTAGCTCTAGTAGGTCCTATTGGAATAAAACCTAATGGAGTCATGCCCAATACTGCTGTAAGTGCACCTAAAAGTCCGATAATTGAAATATTCTTTGCGTTTAATCGTTTATTATACATAACATTATTCATTTTTCCTCCGATCCAGCTCTTTAAAAGATGCTAGTCTAATTTTTAAAAAATATTCTTACCTAGTCTTGTTCTAAAAAGATACAAGCTTATTTATTTAAATCTTCAAAAGAAAATAAATTGTCTACGCCCTTTGAAGATAAAATACTATTTACAATGGCTTTTTCCATAGCTTCAATTCCTAGAGTTCCAACTAAATTTACATCAGCTTCTACTTTATTAGTAGAAAGTGAAAATACAGTGTCTCCATCAAAAGTTGTGTGAACTGGCATAATTCTTTTAGCTAGTGCGTTGTGAGCCATTTCTGCAACTTTGTTTGATTGTCCTTTTGTTAAAATAGCGTTTGTTGCCACTACTCCAATGGTAGTATTTACTCCCTCTAGAGTATTTATATACCCACTTTTCATAATTTCTATGCTGTCTAAAAATTTAGAATTTTCGTAGTCATAAACTCCTGCGATTTTTTTACCTTTTAAATTATACACATCTCCTACCGCATTTACAACTACCATAGCAGAAACCACTAAGTCTCCTAAAATTACACTTGCAGAGCCTAATCCAGATTTCATTGAAAACTTTTTGCCTAATATTTTTCCTACTGATGCACCAGCTCCTGCTCCAACATTTCCCTGACTATAATCTTTATTATTTGAATTTTTACTTGCCAAATACCCCATATTAAGATCAGGTCTAATATGAGGATTTCCAAGGCCTAAATCAAAAATTACTGCAGAAGAAACTATAGGTACTTTAATAATTCCAGTGTCAAATCCCACATTTTTTTCTTCTAGATACTTCATCACCCCACCAGATGCATCTAGTCCAAAGGCAGAACCTCCAGATAAAACTACTGAGTGGATTTTGTCTACTGTTTTTTTATCTTGGAAAAGATCAGTTTCTCTCGTACCAGGTGCACTTCCCCTTACATCTATTCCGCCAGTAGCTCCTTCTTCACAGATTATTACAGAACAACCTGTCAAGTTTTCTAAATCTTCATAGTGACCAACTTTAATGCCTTCAACATCTGTAATATAACCAGAATATAACAAGTTCACAATCTCACATCCTTTTTAATTATATATCCAATTTTATTATTTACAACCTTGATATAAGTTTATTTTATAAGTATAATATGGACCAATAAAATAAATTTAATGGAGTATTATATGATTAGAACGACTAGTGCAAGGTATCAAAACTATTTTTGGTACAAACATTTATTTATCTTCGGTTTGATATTTTTAGTATCAAGTTTATTTTTTAATTCTCCATATGAAATATTTTTGGGATATAAAAGGATTCTAACATCCCACGGACTTCTTTTAAGTGATTATATGGCAATTGGTAACGTTGGGGCTACTTTATTTAATGCTGGTATATTAACCCTTATGGGACTTGGAATTTTGTACTTTTCTAAAACTTATATTACAGGAGTAGTTATAGCAGGTGTGATTAACTTAGCTGCCTTTGCAATGCTTGGGAAAAACCCTTACAACATATTGGCTCCTATTATAGGTGTTTATATATATTCACTTTATATGAAAGAAAGTTTCTATATGTATGCTCCTATATCTTTATTTGCAACTGGAGTAGCTCCAGTGGTAAGTTATATGACTTTTTATTCTGGGTTTCCAATTTTACAAGGAGCTATTCTAGGAAATCTCTCTGGATTTGTTACTGGATTTATTATAGCTGCAGTTTCAGTAAATGCTAAAAACCTCCATAGAGGATATTGTCTTTATAATATAGGTTTTTCTTTAGGTATGACTTCATCTGTTATGTATTCAGTATATAATCTTTTTGGAGTAGAAGTTGTGTCTGAAAATGCACTATATCGAGAATTTAATTTAAAGTTAATAGTATTTATTGGATTATTTTGCATAGTATTAATTTTATTAAAATTAATATACGATAGAAATAACTTAGCTGAGTTTAAAGATATGCTAAAAGAAACAGGACAATCTCCTGCAGAATTTCCTGATAAATACAGTAATTATACAATACTATTTAATATGGGAATTGTAGGTTTGATTGGACTAATCTATTTAGTACTAATTAAAGCTAATGTAAATGGAGTTACTTTAGGTGGAGTTTTTACTATGGTTGCTTTTGGAGCTTTTGGACTGCATCCTAAAAATGCACTTCCTATTTTAACTGGAGTTTTTATTGCAGGTACTTTAGGAATTTATGATGTGAACGCTGAATCCATAGCTATCGCAGCCTTATTTGGTACTTCTTTAGCTCCAGTAGCTGGAGATTATGGATTTTTTGCAGGAATAGTTACAGCATTTATTCATTTAGGATTAGTTACAAAAATCGGATTTTTACATGGTGGAATGAATTTATATAACAATGGATTTTCTTCTGGAATAATAGCAGCAGTAGTAGTTCCATTTTTTGAAAGTATAAGACTAAACAATTTAAAACGAGCTCATAAACATAATAAATAATTGTTCTAAAAAACATCTTTCTATATGATATAATGTTGACAAAATATTATTAATGGAGGAAATATATGAATACTTATGGATATTTTGGGGGTTTAGCTGGGATATTTGCTTTACTATTTGCAATAATTCCCCTGGTAGTTACTGTTTGGGCATTGTTAAAATTAAGAGATATAGCATTTTATTCAGAAATTCAAGCAAGACGTTTAGAAATAATAGAATCCTACTTAGAGGAAATTGCAAAAAAATAGATTTAAAATGTGCCTTCATTAATTCGATATGGCACATTTTTTTATTTATAATAAAAAAGTCTTAAGAATATTTAACCTGTCTAAGATTATCCAAGCCACTGTTTTAGTAGTTTATTAGTTAAAAACTTTGATTTATATTTCCTTTTTGGGTATATGTTTAACACAAGAAAAATAGGAGGTATAAATTATTATGGATAAGTTTGATCTTTATAGAGATGGTGACTGGGTAAAACCTAGTGTTGATGATTATATAGAAGTAGAAAACCCAGCTACGAAAGAAATTATCGGAGAAGTACCTGCAGCTCAAGAAACAGATGTGGAATTAGCTATTAAAGGAGCTAAGAAAGCATTTCCTGAGTGGAAAGCATTAGAAATGGAAAAGAGAATCGAGTATCTTGAAAAGATGCACGATTATTTAGTTAAAAATAAAGAAGAAATAGCAAAAACTATTCATCAAGAGCTAGGTGCTCCAAAGGACTTTGCTCTAAAGACTCATGTGGAGGCGTATCTTCCACATATTGAGGATTATTTTAGATTAGCAAGGGAATTTGAAGAAGTTGAGAAGTTTGATGGATATGAAGTTCATAAGGAACCAGTAGGTGTGGTAGGTTGTTTAACACCATGGAACTATCCTTTTGGACAGATAATTAAAAAGATTTTTCCTGCATTAGTTGTTGGAAATACTGTAGTATTAAAACCTAGTCAATCTACACCTTTAACTGCTTATTATATTATCCAAGCTGCCCACGAAGCAAAACTACCAGCAGGTGTATTACAACTTGTAACTGGTAGAGGTAGCGAAGTTGGAGATATATTATCAAAAAGTGAAGATGTAAATATGATATCTTTTACTGGTTCTACAGACGGTGGTTCTCAAATTTACAAACTTTCATCAGATACTGTAAAGAAAGTTACTTTGGAATTAGGAGGAAAATCTCCAACTATTCTATTAGAAGATGCAGATTACGATGAAGCTGTTAAATCAGTTTTAAGTTCAGTTTATATGAATACAGGACAATCCTGTTCTGCTAAAACTAGACTAGTTGCACCGAAAAAAGACAAGGAAAAAATCGAGGAGCTTTTAATTAAATATTCTAAAGAATATAAATTTGGTGATCCTACAAAAGAAGATGTTCAAGTTGGACCACTTCAATCTAAAAAGCAATTTGAAAAAGTTACAGGCTTAGTAGAAGTTGGTAAAACTGAAGGAAAACTACTTTATCAAGGTGATCAACCTGAAGGTGAAGGATATTTCTTCCCGCCAACTATATTTACAGATGTGGATCAAAATTCAAAGATTGCCCAAACGGAGATTTTTGGACCAGTTCTTTCTGTAATTTATTATGAAGATTTAGATGAAGCTATAGAAATAGCTAACAATACAATTTATGGACTAAGTGGTATGGTTTACGGACCAGAAGACGAAGCTAGAGAAATTGCTAAAAAAATTAGAGCAGGACAAATTCTAATAAACGGCGCATCAGCTAC
>CAYWTV010000062.1:0-5786 GCA_964461305.1 uncultured Peptoniphilaceae bacterium | reverse complement strand
AACATATAGAAAAAATAGCTTTAATAAAGCTATTTTCAAAAATCATTTTATTTTTTAAGTAAAAAAATGGAGCGGAAAACGAGATTCGAACTCGCGACCCTCGCCTTGGCAAGGCGATGCTCTACCACTGAGCCATTTCCGCAAAAAATCCGCAGTGTCGTAGTCATAGTTAATTCAGACCCGCCCTTAAAAAGGTGGGTATTCTGTTGGTTGATTCTGGCTTCCACTCAAATGGAGGCCTGCCATATCTCGCAAACACCAAATTCCCGTGTCTGATATGTCGGTTGAATTAAGCATTGACTGTCGCACACCGCAGATAATCTATAATCATTATACAATAATTTTTAATAATATTCAAGGTTTCAAAAATGTTTTCTGTAAATTCTAAAACTTACACTAATTTAAAACCCTAATTAAGAATATTTAGCCTAATGAGTTCAATTCTATTTTTATTTACTTTCTCAACAGTAAATTTTATTTTTCCTAGATTTAATACTTCATTTCCTTCTGGGATTAATCCTAAATTGTCTATAATATATCCACCAATAGTGTCGTAATCTCCAGATTGTAAATTTAAATTAAACTTTTTATTTAAATCATCTATTTGATAACTACCCCTTATTAGATACTCCACATCAGATACTTTTACTATGTTTTTTATGCCATCGTCGTATTCATCTTTAATATCCCCAACTATAACTTCTATGATATCTTCTATGGTAACTAATCCGGAAACTCCTCCGTATTCATCTATTACAATAGCAATAGATACTTGTTTTTTTCTCATTTCATCAAAGGCACTAGATGCATTTTGAGATTCAAACAAATAAACAGGCTTTCTTAAATAATTTCTCATATCAAAACTATCTTTGTTAGTGTTATAAGAAACTAAATCCTTTATGGAAAACACTCCTACTACATTGTCGTGATGTTCTTCATAAACTGGAACTCTAGAGTATTTATAATCTTTATTAAACTCCACTACCTCATCAAAGGTAGAATCAATGTCTAAAACCTCCATATCAGTTCTTGGGGTCATGATTTTAGCAACTTTTATATCTCTAAAATCAAATACATTGACTATCATATTTTTTTCTCCAGCTTTAATAATTCCTTCTTCATGACTTACATTTAGCATAGTTCTAAGTTCACTTTTTGTAATAAATGGAGTATTTTCATTAGATTTTGCACCTAATAATTTAGAAATTCCATCTGTAATAAATAGTAAAATCCTAACTATTGGACTTAGAATTTTTCCTAAATTAGATATTGGACCAGATACTTTTAAAGCTATTTTTTCTGAGTTTTCTGCAGCTAATGATTTAGGTGTTATTTCACCAAATACTAATACTAAAAGAGTCATTACACCTGTGGCTATTCCCACTCCTGTATTTCCAAACAAATCAATAGCAATTGATGTTGCAAGGGATGAAGCTCCAATATTCACAACATTATTTCCCACTAAAATAGTGCCTAACAACCTACTAGGATTATTTATAAGATTTTCTAATGTCTTTGCACCTTTTACATTGTCCTCTACCATATTTCTAACTCTAACTCTATTTAGAGAAGTTAATGCAGTTTCAGATGCAGAAAAAAAGCCAGATCCTCCTAACAGAAAAATCAATAATATAATCCGCCACGAACTTTCCATATATATTATCTCTCCTATTAGTTTATTTTTACAATTTTTAAATTTTCTACGGCTTCTTTTACTAAAGTATCTATATCTAAATTTTCTTCTTCTTTATTTATTTTCTCTTCAGTTGGATTTAAATTAGGATGTTTAGGTGCAAAAATAGTACAGCAATCATCAAAGGGTAAGATGGAAGTTTCGTATGCTCCTATTTCTTCTGAAATACCAATTATTTGTTGTTTATCCATACTAATTAATGGTCTAAATACTAACATATCGGTAGTTTTGTCTATTATTTTTAAAGATTTAATAGTTTGAGAAGCCACCTGTCCTAAATTGTCTCCAGTTATTAAAGCGTCATATCCGTATTCTTTAGAGATTTCTTCTGCAATTCTAATCATAAACTTTCTGGATATTATGGTCATATTGTTTTCTCTACAATGCTCACCAATTGCCCTTTGGATATTTAAAATGTTTACTGAAAATACTTTCATAGGACCTGTATATCTTGATACGATTTTAGCTAAATCCATTACTTTCTTTTCAGCTCTTTCTGATGTATAGGGATAGGAATGAAAGTGAACGGCGTTTATTTCTATACCACGTCTTGCCATCATAAAAGAAGCTACTGGGCTATCTATCCCTCCAGAAAGTAGTACTAGTCCCTTTCCATTGGTTCCCATAGGCATACCACCAAGACCTTTTACTCTATCTATATATACATAAATACTTTCTCTTATGTCAATATAAATTGGATACTGGGGATTGTGAACATCTACTGATGAACTTTGGTATTTTTTTAATACATAACCTCCGAAATGTCTATTTATTTCTGGACTTTTCATTGGAAAGTCTTTATCAGCACGTGAAGCTATGATTTTAAATGTCCATTCTTTATTTATATCCTTTGACTCAATAGCTTTGTCTATTGCATCTTCTGCAAGTTCTAAAGATTTATCTACTCTGAAACACTTACTTACATACACTATGCCAAATACATTTTTTATTCTATTGATACCTTCATCTATATCAGATTCATTTTTTAAATCCACATAGATTTTTCCTATTTCTTTGTATATTCTTTCAATTTCTATTTCATCAAGGGATCTTCTAATTTTATTAATTAATGCATCTTCAAAATGTCTTCTATTTTTTCCCTTTAAAACTATTTCTCCTACGCTTATTCCTATAACTAATCTCATCTTTTCCTCATTGTAATCTTTCTAATGTCTTCAACTGCTAAGTTTAACTTTTCTAAAAAGAAGTCTATATCCTCTTTTGTATTTTCGTAACTAAAACAAATTCTAATAGAACCATCACATATATTAGAATCTTTATTTAATTTCTCTAAATTTGTTTTAGTCTTTTTGTTACTACTACATGCAGAAGTAGTACTGATGTATATGTCATCTTGTTCTAAATAATGAAGTATTACCTCTCCTCTTGTATTTAAAAAACTCACATTTAATATAGAATTGGGACTTTTATCAAGGGGGGTATTAATTACAAAATCTTCAATGTTGTCTTTTAGATATTCAACTACTTTGTTTTTTAAAATACCCTTTTTTTTATCTTCAACTTCAAAGTTTTCCATTAGAATTTCAACAGACTTTGAAAGAGCAAAAATTCCATTGGCATTTTCAGTACCAGAACGAATACCACTTTCTTGTCCTCCACCTTGTATCAGTGGATTTAGGTTAACTCCTTTTTTAATGTAAAGTCCCCCTACTCCCTTAACACTGTGGATTTTGTGACCACTAATTGAATAGGCATCTACACCTAAGTCCTTTAAATCAACTGGAATTTTCCCAAAACCTTGAACCCCATCACTGTGAAACAATGTATTTTTATTTATTTCTTTAACAATAGAACAAGCTTTTTTTATATCATTTATATAACCTATTTCATTATTAACATGCATAATAGATACTAACGCTACGTTTTCGTCCATTGTAGCTTTCAGCTCATCTAAATCTACAATTCCATATTCGTCAGAGTCTAAATATATAACTTCAAAACCTAAATCTTCGTATTTTTTCATCACCTCTAAAACCGCTGAATGTTCAAGCTTAGTAGTGATTATTTTTTGATTTAATTTTGAATTATCTAAAACACCTTTAATAAAGATATTATTTGATTCTGTTCCCCCAGAAGTAAAGTAAAATTCCTTTGGATTAATATTTAAAAATTTGGAAATAATGTCCCTGGACTTTGAAATCTTCTCTTCCATTTTTAATCCGAAAGAGTGCAAACTAGAAGGATTGCCAAAATCTCTTTCATAGGAATCTATTAAAAAATCTATAACTTCTTTTCTCGGCTTAGTAGTCGCACAATTATCTAAATATATCATAAAACACCTCTGAAGTATTATACTATAAAGGATATTAAACGACCAATAGCAAACTTCTACATTTATAAATATAAATATTATTTTTTGGTATAATATAAGTATGAAAATTGTAGAAAAAATAATAAATTTAGAAAAAAGTAATTCAATTCCTGAAAATTCTCTATTTTTAGACATAGAGACAACAGGGTTCTCAAGGGAAAGAGGTAGAATATATTTAATAGGAACCCTTTCAAAAGAAAATAATCAATTTATATTTAGACAATTTATGACTCAAGAATCTTGGGAAGAAAAAGAATTACTCAAATTGTTTAAAGAATATTTAGAAAAATACGAAACCTTAATTACATTCAATGGAGAATCCTTTGACTTTAATTTTATAGAAAAAAGAGCCCAAAGATATCATATTGATATAGATTTTTCTAACTTTAAATCCATAGATATATTTAAAAAAGTAAAAACAAAGTCATTTTTTATGGAATTTGATAATTACAAATTAAAAACATTAGAGAAATTCATAGGAATATATAGAGAAGATATTTTTAGTGGTGGAGATTTAATTTCTTTATACTACGAATACGAAAACGGAAATAAAGATCCTAGATTAGAACAAACTCTTTTACTACACAACGAAGAGGATATTCTGAATCTACCTATGTTGTTTCAACTATTAGATATACTCAAAGAAAAAAACACAATATACATTAATGAAAATCACTTTGAAATATCAAAAATAAATATAACAAAAAGAAAACTTGAAATTCAAGGCTACACAAATATAGCTATGGGATATTTAGAAAAGGATTTAAAAAAACTCTCTATAGAAAATAAAGAGTTTGTTTTTTCAACTTTAATATATGAGGACAATTACAATGAAGATCTAAAGTGTTTATACACAGAAAAAGACGACTATAATCTAGTTTGTAAATACAATATTGAATCTCCAAATGAAATTTTTATATTAAAATTTGATAAACAAATTCTTTACTTTAATATAAAAACCCTTTTCGAAGGCTTTTTAAATAATGTATTTAACTAGTATAATCGTCTAAAATTTAATGTTCTACTAATTGTATCCTTATACCATTAGGATCTTTTATAAAGATAAATCTAGTATTAGGGTTTGGTTGAATTGGGCCAATGTACTCTATATTTTTATTATTTAAATCATTAATAATATCATCTAAAGACTCCACACCAAATCCTAAAGAAATATCTTTAGAAACTTCAATATCTCCCTTAGTATTGTCATAGAGAATTTCGATTTTTGAAGTTCCATCACTTAAAAAAGCTATTTTTATGCCCTCTTCTGTTTCAATCGTATTAATTACATCTAGTTCTAAAAATTTAGTATAAAAATTAATAGATTCCTCATAGTTTTTAACTCGAATCGTGGACCATATATACTTCATAAAATCACATCTCCTTTAGATTATTTAGGCTAATCATATCATCAATAAATAAAAAAGTAAAACTATCAAATTAAAAATAAAATAAAACAGTTATAAGACAAATCTTATAACTGTTATTTTCTGGCAGGGGTAGAAAGAATCGAACTCTCACCAGCGGTTTTGGAGACCGTTATCCTACCATTGGACCATACCCCTATAAAAAATACCATTTACATAATGTAAATGGCTTTATGGTGCCCGGAGCCGGAATCGAACCAGCGACACGCAGATTTTCAGTCTGCTGCTCTACCGACTGAGCTATCCGGGCTTATTTTCTTCACCATTTAGTTAATTGTGTGGTGGGCCTTCAGGGACTCGAACCCCGGACCTACCGGTTATGAGCCGGGCGCTC
>CAYWTV010000061.1:0-5792 GCA_964461305.1 uncultured Peptoniphilaceae bacterium | reverse complement strand
TTACTTTGGGAAGATTTATTTGTAATTTTTGTCTAGTTTTTCCAATAAATTGTATACTTCTTCGTAACTTTCACACACATCCTCAGGTACAGTGTAATTATTAGTAATCTCTCTTAGATTTTTAAATTCTTCATCTAAAGGAGCATCTTGGAATTGCTCATTTGTCAATTTTTCATAAAGACTATTAAAATTATTTTCCACTTGGAAAAATTCAGGATGGTTTTTCCCATGAACTTTTGATACTACTGGAATATACTGTTTTAAAGTTTTAAATTCCTCTTTATTTTCCTTATAAAATTTATTAGTCATTTTCATTACCTCTTTTCTTAATGTAAGTATAAATCGAAAGAGTAAAAAAGAATTTGACCTAAGTGAAAATTAGAAAAATTATTTTTGATAATAGTTTGATAATAGAAAGAAATGTGAACTCAAGTTAAAGTAAAAATTTTGGGCAAGAAAATAATCTTAAAAAAATTTGCAAAATCTAAAAAAATTTGTTATTATAGAAAAGTTCCAAAAAAACTTTGCGGGAATGGCGGAATTGGCAGACGCGCTAGACTTAGGATCTAGTGTCATTGACGTGGGGGTTCAAGTCCTCTTTCCCGCACCATAAAAAAGGCGTTTTCACTAGCTAAGTGCAGTGATGACGCCTTTTCTTTTTTTTATTTAATAAAATCAAAAGCACTTAATACCAAATTTGGTAAAAGTGCTTAATTTTTTTATCTTTCATTTAAATAGAGGATTGTATCTTTTAATACTTCAAAACTTCTTTCTAAATCATCTTCATTAAAGTCGAATTTTTCGTTGTGATGACCAGCTTTTAAATCAGATCCAATGAGAAAGTGAATGGCTTTTCCACCGTCTTTTATAACCTTATTCATATAATATGTTACATCTTCAGATGCATTAAATTTGTTATCTCTAATTACGTTAAAACCTTTAGATTCAAGGAAGGTTTCTATTTCTGAATAAAATTCAAAGTCGTGATGTTCTAGAGCTAGGGCAGAACCTACTTCTTCTACAGAATAATCAAGTCCGTATTGTATAGCAGAGCCTTTGGCGATTTCCTTTGCTCTTTCTACAAGATATGAAACAATAGTGTCGTTTTCTCCTCGAACTTCCACTTGAAGAGTGGCAGTATCTGGAATTACGTTTCTACCAGTTCCGGCTTTTAAAACTCCTACGTTTATTCTACTCATTCCTCCTGAATGTTGAGGTAGAGTGTGTAAATTCAAGGCACAACTTGCAGCTCCTAAAAGGGCGTTTTTTCCTTCTTCTGGTAGTGCTCCAGCATGGGCACTAACACCATGATACTGAATGTCTAGTTTTGAAGTTGCAAAAATATTTTCTGAACCAACTCCTATACTACCAGATGGTAAATTTATGCCAATGTGGAGACCTAAAAAGTAGTCGATATCTTCATAATTACCGGAATTTACCATGGACTTTGCTCCACGAACTCCTTCTTCAGCAGGTTGAAAAGTTAAAATATATTTTCCAGTTAAATTATCTTTATTTTCCATTAACCATTTAGCTATAAAAAGTCCAATAGTTATATGTCCATCATGACCACAGGCGTGCATTGCACCTGGGATTGTAGATTTAAAGTTTTCCTTTGTGGGAATGTGAGATGGATCGTCACTTTCTGGAATTTCTAAGGCGTCAATATCAAATCTAAGTCCTATTGTAGGGCCTTTCTTTTTGGTGTCTAGTTTTACTAAAGCTCCAGTGTATCCTTCTAAAATTTCACTAACATCAAAATCTACATCAAAGGTCAAGCCTTCTTTATATTTACTGATTTTTTCTTCAGATGGAAGTCCCATTCTAGGTCCTCCGTGGATACTTTTTCCGTACATTACATCGTATCCCATGTCTTTTAAAATATTTATAATGTTTATGGTAGTTCTATATTCCATCCATCCTGGTTCAGGAATTTGGTGGAAAAATCTTCTACAACTTTTCATACTATCTAGAATCATAAAAATCCCTCCTTACTATATTTATATCTAACTTTACTTTAATTAAACACTTCTTTCCAATCTATTAATTTGAATATTTACAAATAGTTTACTATAATAATAGAATAAGAACTTAAAACAATAACCGGGAGGTTTTATGAAAAAATTTTTACTTATTCTAGGTTTACTTGCTATTTTAGTAGGTTGTTCTGGAGAAAAAACTAATGAAGGAGAAGTTGTGGAAATCGATTTAAACAATCGAGGAACTTTTAAAGGGTTTTACACAATGGGAATTGACGACTTTACTCCTAACAAGGTGGCAAACTTTGAACAAAAGGCCCTAATGAGAAACTTACACGAATCTTTATACAAGATAAATGAAGATGGAGAATTAGAAATGGGAATAGCTGAAAGTATTTCTGTTTCTGAAGAAGACGGATATTTAATCTACGATATTTCACTAAAAGAGGATGTATTTTTTCACAATGGAGAAAAACTAACTCCAGAAGATGTTCAATATTCTCTTTTTAGATTTACTGGACTTTTAAGTGGCGTAGATGAAACTAATTTAGAGTATTTTAAGTATTGGGTAAACTTATTTGATGGAAATGTAGAAGATGACATTAAAAAAGGTAGAGTGGAAATCCATGGAGGTAGTCGTATAGTCCTTTACTTAGACGATTTTTACGGAGAGAGAATAACTTCTTCTTTACTTGGAGAAGCTTTTATTATTCCAATGGCTTATTCTTTAGAAGAGCAAGTTAATAGTCCTGTGGGGCTAGGTCCTTATAAATTTGAAAATATAGACGAAAATGAAAGTATTATTTTGTCTAAATATGAAAATTACTACGGAGAAAAACCAGATATTTCTAAAGTTGAACTTAAAAAAATATCTACAAAGGAAGAAAGAAACGAAGCCTTTGATAATAATGAACTAGATATTTTAGATAGTTATCCAGGTAGGGACAAAGACGAAAACTTTAAGCCTTTAAGTGGAGATATTTACTCTTTAGTTTTTAATATGGGAAATGAAACCTATAAATCAAAAGATCTTAGAAAATCTATAAGTGCTTCTGTAAATAAAAACCTTATTCACTCTCAACTTTTCGGTGTTAGTGGTGGTGTAATAGAAACGCCTCTTAGTCCACTATTAAATTCTTTTATTAGTGATATTGAAGTTTATAAATCCTTTATGCCAGAGGTGGCGGCTGAATTTTTGGAAAACAATCCAAGTTATTCACAAACTCCTTTGAGTATTGCATATATTGAGGAAGATAACTTATCAAAGGTAATAGGAGAATACATTGTTGATAACATGACTGAGGCAGGTTTTAATGTTAAATTAAACCCTTTACCTTGGAGCGATTTTAGAATAAATGTAATTAGAGATAGAAATTATGAAATGGCGATTATGAGGTATTCAGGAAATATCGATCCCCATAAGATTATGGATAGATTTACTACTAAAAATATAAAAAACCTTTCGGATTATTATAGCTTTGACTACAATGAATTAACTAGAGATGATTTAGAAAATTTCACAGGTATGATAAACATGGTAAAATCTGAAAACCCAGAGCTTTTCTTATTAGATCCAGGTGAATCTTATATAATGAAGGATAGATTTAGTACTCCTACAGTTTATCCTTATCCATATTTAGATTTTTCATCTATAAAATTTAAATAATTTAAATCCCCAAAAGTGGAATTTTCCGCATTTGGGGATTTATTTATTCTTGTACTTCTTCAGAAAGTTCCCTTACAGATTCTCTTAATTCTTTTAATATTAACAACAAATCATCTAAATAATAGTTAAAAGCAGATTCAAATTCTTCTGGAAAATTTTCTGTATCAAATTGTATTTCTGTTTTAAAATAGTCATTAATCCCGATTTTATTGTTTAAAGAAAGGATAGGAATTCTTCCATCGTCGTTGAATTGAGCGATTATTCCCACTCCTGCAAATATTTTAGAGTTCATTTTTACAAGTTTAGATATTCTAAGGTTGTATTTTGTTCCTAGTCTTTTGTCTTTAATAATTTGGTCAAGTTCGCTTGTAATGTTGTTCATATCTGAAACTAGATTTTTTAAATCGTGAGATTGTCCTTGAAGTATGGCGATTAGTGCATCTTCCATTTCTCTAATGGAATTTTTATAAGTCATTATAATAAATTCGCTTCGATTTGGTGGAAATATAAAATAGTTTATTAAAAGACCAATTATAAGTCCTACAAAAGTATCGAAAAGTCTATGGAGAGTATATTCCCAGTAAGGCATAAACTCAGGAGCAGAAGGCTCATATAGCATTACCATTACATAAACCATTACTGCTAATGTAATAGAGTCTTTCCATCTAAAATAATTACAAATATTAATAACTAAGACTATTCCTATCATCATGGGAATAAAACCTATAAATCCTACTACATGAAATATTCCAGCAATTATTCCTCCGACTATGGTAGAAAGTAATCTATTTGCACTTGTAGTATAAGAATCAAATATAGATGATTTCATAGTTACTATTGCAGAAAGTCCAGCCATTATTGGCATTTTAAGGTCTACTTGAGTTGCAATATATAAAGCTATAGCAGTAGCTAAAGCTGTTTTTACAGTTCTGATACCAAAAAAAGTTTTAAAAAAACTGGTGATGTTTTTATCTATTGTGTTTTTTCTTTGTTGTAGTGTTTTCATAATCCTCATTGATTATATCTAATATTTCAGTATATGTTAATACAAAAATGTTACAATTCACAAAATATAATAAAATAATTTATAATACAATATTTTGGGCATATATATTATAATGTAGATGAATTGAAATGAATTTTCAAATTTTGGAGGCGAAAATGAACGAAAAACAATTAGATATTATGAAAAACAAAAAAGGCTTTATTGCTGCACTAGATCAAAGTGGTGGTTCTACACCAAAGGCATTAAAAGCTTATGGAATTAACGAAGATGGTTACAAAAACGAAGACGAAATGTTTACATTAGTTCACGATATGAGAACTAGAATTATTAAATCCCCAGCATTTAATTCTGACAAAATCCTAGGTGCAATTTTATTTGAACAAACTATGGATAGAGAAATTGACGGAAAATACACAGCAGATTATTTATGGGAAGAAAAAGGCGTTGTGCCATTTTTAAAAGTTGATAAAGGCTTAGAAGAGCTAGAAAACGGCGTTCAACTAATGAAACCTATTGATAACTTAGATGAAACTTTAAAAAGAGCAAATGAAAGACATATCTTTGGAACTAAAATGCGTTCTGTTATCCAAGAAGCTAACACTACTGGAATAAAAGAAGTAATTGATCAACAATTTGAAGTTGGACAAAAAATATTTGATGCAGGATTAATTCCTATCCTTGAGCCAGAGGTAGATATAAACTCTCCTACAAAGGCTGAAGCTGAAGCTATAATGAAAGAAGAAATTCTTAAACATTTAGATAAGCTTAAGGGAGATACTTTAGTAATGTTAAAGGTTACTATTCCTACTGAAGATGACTTTTATAGAGAATTAATCGATCACGAAAGAGTAGTAAGAGTAGTTGCTTTATCTGGTGGATATTCTAGAGATGATGCTAATAAGAAACTTACAAAAAACCCAGGGCTTATTGCTAGTTTCTCTAGAGCATTAGTAGAAAATGCACTTTATAGCCAAAGTGAAGAAGAATTTAATGAAGAAATGGAAAAAGCAGTAGGCGGAATTTACGACGCTTCAATAATTTAAATGCTTAAAAAAGTGTGGGTTTATAAATCCACACTTTTTTTATTAAGGAGAGGTGTATAAATGTATAAACTAGGAATAATTGGCGTAGGAAATATGGG
>CAYWTV010000060.1:0-5970 GCA_964461305.1 uncultured Peptoniphilaceae bacterium | reverse complement strand
CGTCTCATAATCGATTGTTTTTGATACGGTTTTTAGTAAGAAATGGAGACTCTTCTGGTATCATGAATCAGAAGAGTCTCCATCTGCATACATATGTATTTTATTTATAGCATCTAAACTGTTTTCAGCAATAAAAGTAGGTTTTGTTTCACTCCACAGATGTCTATATTTGGTTAAACTATCAATTCCCTCTCCCGTTAA
This sequence comes from uncultured Peptoniphilaceae bacterium, assembly GCA_964461305.1. Taxonomy (GTDB): domain Bacteria; phylum Bacillota; class Clostridia; order Tissierellales; family Peptoniphilaceae; genus Neofamilia. Next base: position 5,769 of record CAYWTV010000060.1, on the reverse strand, counting down.
AAGTAAAACACTGTTTATACCAGCATTTTTGGCCAACATCATATCGTTTTTACCGGAATCGCCTACTACGAAACACTTACTTGGATTTAAATCGTATTTTTTTAATGCTTCATTGACAAATGTAGGTTGAGGCTTCTTGCAATCACAATTGTCTTTTCTAGCATGAGGGCAAGTGTATACATCCGTTATTTGAATGTCATTTTTCTCTAACTCATTTATTAAGCTCTCTAAGGCATCAGTATATTCTGCCATAGTAATACGTCCATGTGAAATATGACTTTGATTCGTAATGATGATATTTAGATAATGACTTTGTGCCGCTTTTTTTAAGGCCGGTATTGTGTCTTTAAAAAAATTGAAATTTTGATTAATCAGTGTTCTACTATCCCCTCCCAGCGTACCTAACAGATCCCAAAATATAGCTTTATTCATGGATATTTGTCTCCCTCTCATTTTAAGAATAGTTAACTAACAAGCCAAGGTGCTTACAGTATTTAAAAGTAGTTCTTCGTAATTAAAACAAAAATATTACTTTTTGAAAAAGCATATTTTATTTTGCCAGTTTAACTATATCATATTTACAGGAGCCACTCTCTATTCACTTTCTATATGAACTTCTTTTGAGGGAATGGATATTTCGAATCACATAATCACTGATATAGAAGAGACTTAGAATTTCAGTTATATTTTGATACAGCAAAGAGTGTAAAAAAGAAGATACCCTCGTTGGCGAAAAACATTTGAATACAAACCTTACTTTTTTGATGGGATTTCCATGCTAGGAGCACATAAAAAACTAAGGTGATAATAAATTTATAGTGATTTAGTGTGGAGGTTCTTTTGTTAATTGAAACCATAAATAGTAAAAAAATCTATTTTTAATGATTGTACATATTAAAGAGAAAATTGATATACACCAGCTTATCAAAGTTGAGATTAATACTACTACTTTGACCTATGAAGATGATTTTATAAATACCTTATAGTAAAGAAAAGTTCAATTTTTTCTGCTATCATCTTTTTTTATAAAAGCAACGATTAGTTTCCCAGATGTAAATAGAAAAGTGCTTTTGAAACAGCTCGAAAAACATAATAATAGATTGTGAGAGGAGGAAAAACTATTGCAAAATCATTACGTAAGAGATGTTACTCTTGCTTAGATTTTTTATTTTTCAAGTTGTGGTATTAAAAGTAGAAAAAATAGAAAGAAGGATAAAAAATGAAAAATAAATTTAAGTATTTATTTACTATTTTAGCCTTATTGCCAATTACTACATCGACCTTAATTACTCCTACAATAGCCAAAGCTTCTGAAAAACAGGAAGATTCTGTTAGTTATGAAATTGTAAAAAATGATCTTTACATTCAGTTTGAAGAAGAGTTAGCTGAATTGATTGCTTCCAATCAATCAACTGTTTCAGTCCCTGATTTATTTTCTACACAATCAGTATTATCTACTTCTAGTCAAGATAATTCTATTAGTGAAGAGCAATTTTTTTCTTTAGTCGAAAAATATGATGGAGCTGAATTGACAGCTGTTGTTAATTCACAAGATGCTTTCACAACTAAATTTGTGAATGGTGGGGTTAACTCATATGCTACTTCTTACAGAGGATTAAATGCATTGCGTAGCGAGTTGAAGTATAATGCTGGTGCTTTGAAAGTAGGAGGTACCTTAGTTGGCACAGCTGGGGGATTGTTAGGAGTATTATTAGGCATGGTTACAGGGGATTATTTATCTGGCCATTGCGATGATGCAGCAGCAGGTGTTAGTGCCTTTATTCAAGCTGGTTACACTAGAGGAGGATCTAGGGTAACCCTTACTGAAGGTTTCCCTATTAGCCATATTGATAGTATTTATGAAGCTGTAATTAATTAAGCAAGAAATGTGGAGATGATAAAAAGCAGTTCTCTCTTGGGTAAAGAGAAAACTGCTTTTATCTTTTTCGCTAATGCTTTTTGGAATTACCTCGCTGTCTAAAAAGGGAAGTCACAGAAAAAAGAATTAACACACTACCTATTATTATTGGTAGTACAGTTAAAAGAGTAATCTTACTAAGATCAAAATCAGAACTTGCTAAACTATTAATAACAAAAAACAAGCCAACCAAAAAAGTAAATACAGATAGATATTTATTAGTCATAAAAGAATCTTCCTCTCGTATTTTTTTGTTCTAGGAAGCTATGCTAATCTAAGTTCTTCCTAAGTATAGTGTCTCATCTAAGTATAGCTTAATTAAGCATCTTATGGTTTACATCAGGTCACTTTATAGTTGCAACCGCTCAAATTTGCTTTTTGATTTTATTATCTACGTTATTAGTAAAAAATTAGTTGATTTGGTTTTTTTATTTCGTTGATATTTTATCTGTTTAGTAAGTAGAGTTGGTAACAGTGAATGTTTACTAACCCAGATACACTTATATATGCGTCCATTTGTAGAGAGAGCCGTTTCAATATAAGAATGTTCACAAAATGTTCTCTTACTAATTAAACCCGTATATATTAAACTATGAGTATATTAATTTTAGGAGGGATTTTTTGAGACAAGTTTTATTGGTTGTTACTTTATGTTTATCTTTCTTTTTATTTGAAGTAAACACTGTAGAAGCATATGTGGCAAATAATGGAGTCTACTATAACTTAATCCAAGGTGGCACGCAAGAGTTCATGGAGGTAGACGAAGAAGGAAATCCTATCTTGATTCGTGTGGAAGAGGTTCCCGGGCTCTCCCTGTTCTCCGTCAACAACGGAAATTATAAAATATCTGGATCTAAATTTGGAATGTGGAAGGCAAATTACTATGTGACAGTCTCGAATAACCAATTTATTAGGGCCTACTCCCCTTCTGCAGTCGCAGTGACCGGATCCTTTACTAGCACGAGACTGTCTCTCGTCTCCAGCAAAAAAGCTAGCTACACATTAGAATGGAAAGCTGGAATTTTATCTAGTAACTCTTATCTAGATGCTACACTGACAGATAATTCCATTAATATTACGTATTAGTTCTCAATATATTCCACGTTAGTGGAGCCGCCCCAATGAAAGATATTACTAAAATGTCCATAGGAGACAAACAGGCTTACTGTAAAACAGATGACTGAAGCAGCAATCACTCCTCTAAAGAAAGTATTGGTTGCTTTGTTTCTTTTCAGAACAAGTGGAGAAATAATTAATCCTAAAGGAGCAAGCAAGCAACCAATTAAGGAAATAAGTAATAATGCTAATCCCTCGTCTCGCTCACGGTCATTACTTAGGTAATCTAATTTTTTCTGAGAATTATCTATCTTTACGTTGTCATCTATATTCTCCAGCTCTAGACTCTCTTTGAGCAGGTCATCAATTGATATTTCGTAATAATCGCTCAAGTGTATAAGATTATCCAAATCAGGATAACCGTTATCATTTTCCCATTTTGAAATGGATTGTCGTGCAAGATTTAAATGTTCTGCCACATTTGCTTGGGTAAAGCCTCTTTCCAGACGTATTTTCTTTAATTTACTTCCTAATGTCACACCAACCACTCCTGATTCAGTTTCTTTTATAGTAATATAGATTTCTTATATTTTCTACAAAATATATAAATATACTAGCAGATGAAAATGAATCTGAAGTACAGCTACTTGTAGCTAATCTTATAGTTAACGACGCTAATGACAAAAAATAAAGAGGACGACGGATAGGTTTGGTGGGTAAGTATGGAAGAGAGCTGAAGCCAGCTCTCTTTTTTGTATATTGCATTTATAATAATGCATTCTAATAAGGTATGGAAAATAAATAATTACATACGACATAATAGTGGTTTCATTTAATACACAATTGATTTAAAAGCTGCATATGATCCTTAGTTTCATTCAAATTTATAGGTTGAAAATGAAGTTACTGTCATTTTAGAGAATAACCTGTAAATTTAGCCCTTTATTAATTTCAATAGTGGTCCTGATACTTTTTGAAATTTAGAATCCGATTCGATTTTTTCTAAAGGACCCTTAAATTCTTCAATCAACTCTACTAATTCTAATGCTGGCTTTGATGTTATTTTTTTCTTCATTATTGAGAGTAACTCTCTATACTTTGTAACACACAATTGAAACTGTAGCATACTATTTATAGTTGAATCAGTTATTGAAAGTACTGCTAGAAGTGCTGTAGTGGAATCTAACTGATTTAATAATTCGATATAGATTGGATCAGCGTTCCAAGCAATACCATAAGCATTAGTGATAAAACATTCAACTAAACAGTAAACATACTTTTCTCTCAATGGAGATTCAATTATATCTTTGTTATCTAAGCCAACCAACCGGCTGAGCTCTCTTGCAATAACAGGTTCGCTGTAGAAATTATTGCTTGTCCTATGCGAAACCAATAGTTGATCAATAACTGTATCTATTTCCGTTAGTAAAATTTTAGTAGGGATATAGGAACGGCCGTCAACAATCTCTAAAAATTCCTTAGCAAGTTTTTCCTCTTCTAAATCACCATTTGCAACAAGTTTTCCATATTTCATTCCAATTGAGAATTTAGATTCTTCTTCCGAAAAAATCCATAAGTGTGGAAGCAATAGCATTACATTTTCTCTAATTGTTACATTGGAATTTTTTCTGACGTATAAACCAAAAAAACCAGAAAGTAGATTCCCAACTTGTTCTTCGGTTAATCCATCAAAAAACAATCCAATTCTTTTTGCTTCAGTTTCATTAAGACTACTACTTTTAATATTTACTAGGAGTTTTTTTATTTCCATAGTTATTTCTGACAAGGGAAGGGAGATTACCTCCTTAATACATGTTTCTAACCAGCTAATCAGTTGAAGTCCTGTAATTTCTACCTGATTTGGGTGGGCAGCACTTGCCCAATTTCTCATGTATTTGATGTGATCTAAGTGTCTAAAACCTATCTCAGAGATTAATCCAATTTCTTTTGCTCCATGAATTAATTCACTATCTGTTATCTTACTTAAATCTGTCTCAGATTTTAAATCTTTCTTCTTATTTTCACTCTCCACTGCTACATCAAAGAAATAGATGATGTCATATTGAGATACTCTTTTTCTTAATTCATTTACAGTTTCATTCCACAAGTAATTTAAAGCAGCGTCAAAAAGCCCTGCTGAAGTAGCAGCAATGAATTTAGATATGTAATTGGCTTTCTCTCTACTCTGAGTGTCTAAATAGGAAACGGCCATAGGAATATTGTTAATTACCGCAGCCCGTTGCGGTATAGTGGAAAAAATATTTTCTATAGGTAAGTTGTTATATAACAGGAATTTTTTTATATTTTCTTCGTAACGGTTTAATTCTGTATTTGTAATAGTAGAAGCAACCATAGTATCTTTATCTGTAATTTGCGGCAAATTATCCATAGTTATAAATACCATCCTATATTATTTAATTTTTAAATACTGTCTTGGTAGAACCATAAAATGTATGTACTTACTATCATACGGGAATTAATAATCAAGAGTGCTTCTCTGTTGAAATTTTTAACCCCTGTTCCCCAACACTGTAAAAATTACTATTTATATTCCTCAATCATATTCAGCAGGTTTATTCATATTTAATGAGCTCATGGTCCATATTCTGAAATGCCTGCATACGTTTCTGTTCTTTCTCCAAGCTTTCCTTTGCGAACTGAACAAATCCATCTACATCTTGATTCCCTAAAAATTCTATATACTGAGCTTTGTTTTCTTTCTCAATGATCAGTGGCGGGAAGCCTTGCTGTAATAAGGAGTAGTTCATTACCATGCGCCCTGTCCGGCCGTTTCC
>CAYWTV010000059.1:0-6178 GCA_964461305.1 uncultured Peptoniphilaceae bacterium | reverse complement strand
TACATCTTTTCCATTTTTCACTTCCTTAAATTAACTAAGCTTGTCCTTTAAAATACGGTACTCCATTTGCCTTCGGAGGATCTGATTTTTTTACAAATATTAGTATAAATAATGTTATTGCATAAGGTAACATTGCCAATATTTGAGATGGTATAAAGGATCCTGCTAACATAATTATCAAAGCTTGTGCAAAACCAAATAATAAACAACCAAGGGCTGCTCCAATTGGTCTCCAGTTACCAAAAATAACTGCTGCTAAGGCAATAAAACCTTGTCCAGAAATAACTGTGGGAGTAAAGTTGGAAATTATTGCTAAAGTATAAGCAGCTCCACCTAGTCCTGATAAAAATCCAGAAGCTAAAACACATAAATATCTTACTAATGAAACATTTACACCTACAGTATCTGCCGCTGCTGGATGTTCTCCACAGGCTCTTACTCTAAGGCCTGCCTTTGTATAGTATAGAAAATACCAAAGGGCTACTACAGATAGCAAAGCTACAAGTACAGTAGCATCTATATCTGCATTTCTAAGAATAGGGTTAGTAACTCCAAGGGATGCAAATAATTTTGGTATTTTATTTGAAACTGTGTAGGTTTGAGTAGCACCATCAAATAAAAGTCTACTTAAAAATATGGCAGCTCCCGGTCCAATAAAGTTAATGGCTATACCTGAGATTATTTGATTTCCCTTTAAGGAAATTGAAACTATACCGTGAAGAAGTGCTAGTAACATTCCAGCAACTCCTCCCATAAAAAATCCAAGCCAAGGATTTCCTGAGAAGTATCCAACAGTAGTAGCTACAAATGCACCAATAGTCATCATACCTTCAAGACCGATATTATCTACACCTGAACGCATAGATACTACTCCACCCATAGCACTTAGTACTAAAGGAGCAGAATACATTAGAGTCATGGAAAATCCAAGTAATAAAATTCTAATCATTCTTCCTGCCTCCTTTTCTTTTCTGCTGAAACACGAGCAAAATGATCTGCAATTCTAGGTAACATCCCTGCCACAGCTATAGCTAAAACGATAACACCAATAATAATATTTATAATCTCAGTAGGTGCTCCTAATTGAGACTGAATTAAAGTTCCTCCTAGACTCATTCCAGCAAATAATAACCCTGCAGGAATAACCCCAAGTGGTGAAGTGTTTCCAATTAAGGCCACACTCATTCCGTCCCATCCATAACCTTCTTGAGAACTTAAAACACTAACTGAATTCGTACTAGTCATTACAAGTATGGCACCGCCTAAGGCTGCAATTCCACCTGATACGAACATTGTAAACATTATATTTTTATCTACAGAAATTCCCGAAAATTCAGCTGCATGTCTATTTAAACCAACAGCTCTAACTTCAAACCCTCTTTTAGTATGATTAAGTACAAACCAAAGGATTATTGCTACTAAAATTGCAATAAAGATTCCATAACCTAAATCAGTTCGAACTATATCACCAAGTACTGGGTTTTCCATAATAAAAGCTCTACCTTCTTCACTTCTCCTCCACTCTGTAGAAAAGAAGTTTATCTTTGCAGAATCTAAAATATGATTAGAGTGAAGAGTATTAGGCACTTTTACAGAAGGTAAATTTACAATAAAGTTGTTAAAATAATGAGCTATCCAGTTAAGCATAATAGTAGAAATAACTTCGTGTATACCAAATTTTGCTTTTAAAACTCCAGACAATAGCCCCCAAAGTCCACCTGCCACAAAGGCACAAATAAGTATAACTATTGGGTGAATAACAACAGGTAATGATAAGAAATGACCTACTAAAGCGCCAGTTAAGGCTCCAAATACAAATTGACCTTCTATACCAATATTAAAAAGTCCAGCTCTAGATGTAAATGCAAAGGCTAGTCCTGTAAAAATAATAGGAATAGAATTTACTATAACTTGGGACAAGTTTTTAGGATTGGTAAAAACTCCCTTTATCATAATAGAATAAGCTTCTATTGGATTAAATCCAGCTGCTAAGAAAACTAAAGTACCTACTAAAATACCTAATATAATAGCTAACAAAATGGCAACAATAGGTCTTCTTAATAAATTATAAATTCTATTCATAACTACCTCCTGCCATTAACAATCCAACTTCCTTGTCGTTAGTTTCCTGTGGTAATAACTCTGCAACATTTTTCCCATCGTAAATAACCACAATTCTATCTGCCAAAGCAAAAACTTCCTCTAGTTCAAGTGATACGAGTAATATACCTCTTCCGGCATCCCTTTGAGTAATTAATGCTTCATAAACTGAATGTATAGCTCCAACATCAAGGCCTCTTGTAGGTTGACAAGCTATTAAAACTTCTGGGTTTTGATCTATCTCCCTAGCGATAATAACTTTTTGTTGATTACCACCTGATAAATTTCTAGCTTTTATTTTTGTAGAATTTTTTGGTCTAATATCAAACTCCTCTATTTTTCTATCTGAGTATTTAAATATTTCTGGCCATTTTAAAATTCCGTTATTTGAAAATGGTTCTTGGTCATAAGACTCCAATATAAAGTTTTCACCAATATTAAAATCTAGGACTAAGCCCCTTTTATGTCGATCTTCGTGAATAGTAGCAATACCAGATTCCCTAACTATTTGTGGATTTTCATTAGTAATATTTTTTCCGTTTATAATAACTTCTCCACTCTCAGCAGGTGAAAGTCCTGTAATGGCCTCTATTAGTTCAGTTTGTCCATTACCACTAACCCCAGCTATAGCTACAATTTCTCCTTTTTTCACATTAACAGAAAAGTCCTTAACCATAGGAACTCCCCTTGAATCTTTAACTGTTAAATTGTTAATAGTTAGTACTTCATCACTAATTGTAGCAGGGTCTTTATCCACATCTAGGTTAATATCGTATCCAACCATCATACTAGCAAGTTGATTTTCATTTACTGAATCAACATCTACAGTACCTATAAATTTTCCCTGTCTAAGTACTGTACAATAATCTGCTATGGCTTTTATTTCTTTTAATTTGTGTGTTATGATGATTATTGTTTTACCATCATTTACTAAATTTTTTAAGGTTACAAAAAAATCTTCTATTTCTTGAGGTGTAAGTACTGCAGTAGGCTCATCTAAAATAAGAATATCTATACCTCTGTAAAGGGCTTTTAAAATTTCAGCTCTTTGTTGTGTCGCTACTGGTACATCTTCTACAATTTCTGTAGGGTCTACTTCTAAACCGAATTTTTTTCCTAAATCACTGATAACTCTATTAGATTCCTTCAGGTTTAATCTTCCACCAGATTTAGTGGTTTCATTACCAAGGACTATATTTTCACCTATTGTAAAATTTTCTACCAACATAAAATGTTGATGAACCATTCCTATTCCCTTACTAATTGCATCCTTTGGATTTGAAATATTTGTTGGTTCACCATTTATTCTGATTTCTCCAGAGTCTTGATTATATAGGCCGTACAAAACTTTCATTAAAGTAGATTTACCTGCACCATTTTCACCTAATAGAGCATGGACAGTTCCTTTTTTTACTTTTAAACTAACATTGTCCAGTGCTTTTACCCGTGGAAATGATTTGTTAATTCCAATCATCTCTACAGAGTATTCACTTGAAGAATTATTCATAAATCCTCCTTTCATTGTATCCATAAATGTAATAAGAGATCATGCGATCACTAAAAAGTAAAGGCATGATCTCAAAAAAACAATTAGTTTCCGAAGTTATTATATTCTTCTTCTGTTATAGGAACAACTACTTCACCAGCAACCATTTGGTCTTCTAGTGCTTGAGTTCTTTCTAATACATCAGCTGGTACTAATTTATCAGAAGTTGGAGCAATACCTACGCCGCCTTCTTCAATTCCGTAATGAACAGTTGTACCGCCAACTTCTTCACCATTTAATATTCTAGCTGATAAGTCTGCAGTTGCAACATTTACGTTTTTCATTGCAGAAGAAATTACGTTATCAGGAGCTAAGTGATTTTGGTCAAGGTCAACACCTATTACCCATTTATCAGCATCTTTAGCTGCTTCAATAACACCAGTTCCAACATTTCCAGCTGCGTGGAATATTACATCCGCACCATCTGAGTACATTTTACTTGCAGTAGATTTTCCTAAAGCTGCATCAGTAAATGATTCTACTGTAACAGAATCTATTTGGATTTCTTTTCCTTGTTCTGCTGCACCATAGTCTACTCCTGCGAAGTAACCATATTTGAATCTATCCATAGTTGGAGATTCCATACCTAAGATAAATCCTACTCTATCAGTTTCAGTCATGTATGAAGCTATATAACCTACTAAGAAAGAAGACTGTTCAGATGCAAAAGTTACACCTGTTGCATTTGGTAAATATCCATCTTCCCAAACATCGTCAATTAATGCAAATTTTTGCTCAGGATAATCTAGAGCTGCTTCTTCAACTGCATTTTTCATTAAGAATCCAATTCCCCAAATAAGGTCATTGCCTTCGTTAATTTTAGTTTCGATGTTTACAGGATAATCAGCATCTCTTTGAGATTCAATATAAGATACTTCTGCTCCTCTTTCGCCGATTTCTTCTAATCCCATCCATGCACTTTGGTTAAAAGATTCATCGTTTATACCACCAATATCAGTAATCATAGCAACTGTACCAGATAGTTCTCCATCTGCAGTAGCTGGTTCTTCATCAGTAGTTTCTTCTGTAGCTTCTTCTGCTGGTTCTTCAGCAGTTTCTTCTACAGTTTCAGTAGTTTCTGCAGTTTCTGTAGTTGTATCAGTTTCTGCAGGCTCTGTCGTGTCATTGGCACATGCTACTGTAAAAGCACTTACCATTACTAGCACCATTAAAAGTGCTAAAATACGATTTAATTTTTTCATAAAACCCTCCAAATATTTATATAATTACATATGTTTTTCCATGTCTAAATCCTTTGGGCCAAAAGAATTTGGCAAAAGATCATCTAAGGTAGTTTTAATATAATCATCAACTGATTTACCTACTAAAAGTACCATATTTTCTACAGAAAATTCATTTAAAAACTGTCTGCAGATTCCACATGGAAATGCATATTGCAATTCATCACCAGTTGCACCTTTGGGAGAACCATAAACTGCCACTGCTAAAAACTTTCTGTTTTTTTTGTGGGCTGCATAAGCTGCAGCTGTTCTCTCGGCGCAAATTGCTGCTCCATATGAGGCATTTTCAATATTTGAACCTGTAAAAATTTCTCCATCATCACACAGTATTGCAGCACCTACTGCGAAATTAGAATAAGGAGAGTAACTACCTTCACTTGCCTTAATAGCAAGTTCCATTAGCTCTTTCTCTTTTTTTTCATCAATCAAACTATCGCCTCCCTTTATTACTTCATTATAATGTTTTCATACCCTAAATCAAGGGCAATTAATTTATATTTTTCCATTTCTTCTTTAGAAGTTGTAATTTCATCTTTCATAGACAAGACTACACTGTGATTTCTAAAAGCAATTAGCTTTAGTGGAATTTTGTGATAATCATCAGGAATACACTCTTTTATTCCCTTAAGTGCATTTTCAACATCTACCCACTTGTAGTGACAAACTAATCTAAGTTCGAAAAGCTTTCCCTTTTTTAACAAATATTTAATGTTATTACAAAGGGAAGTATCTCTTTTTCCTTTAGTCAACTTGTAAAATACTTCATCGTCAAAGGCCTTAATATCTAGCATTACACCATCTACTGAATCTACAAGGTCTGGGTATTTAGAAAAATCTATTTTCCCATTTGCATCAATTAAAGTATACAAATTCTTTTTTTTAGCCCTAGTAAATAGTTCCACTAAAAACTGAGGATACATTGTACACTCTCCACCAGAAACAGTAATACCTCGAATAAAGGGAATGTTTTTTTCTATCTCCACCATAAGTTCATCAGCGTCGTATTCAATAACCTTAGGAGATGCTAAATAAGGACAAACCTTAATACAGTTGTCACAATCAATACATTTTTCTTTAATCCATTTTACTTTAGAATCTTCAACAACTAAAGCCTCAGTAGGACACCCTGGAACACACTTACCACAGTGAACACATAGATTTATAGTTTCAGGATTGTGGCAATAACCACATTTTAAATTACAACCTTGAACAAATATGGAAGTTCTAGCTCCAGGACCATCAACTGTAGAAATGGGAATAATTTTATTTATTTTAACTCTTTGTAACTTTT
>CAYWTV010000058.1:0-6435 GCA_964461305.1 uncultured Peptoniphilaceae bacterium | reverse complement strand
GATAAAAAGTTGTATCATATAAATATCTTCAGGGCGAGGTGTGATTCCTCACCGGCGGTTATAGTCCGCGAATTCTTTTAAAGAATCGAATTGGTGAAATTCCAATACCGACAGTACAGTCTGGATGGAAGAAGATTAAATATGATATAATCTTTCTTTACTGCCTGAGATACAATTAAGGCATATTTTTTTGCCTAAATTTATCGGAGGTTATTATGAATAATATGACGGCGAGTAGTATGAAAACGAGAAACTTAGTAAGAGTTGGAATTTTAGGAGCTATAGCTTTTGGGCTTATGTTTTTGGATTTGCCTTTGGCATTTATCGCTCCAGGATTTATGAAATTAGATATTTCAGATGTACCAGCACTAATATCAGGCTTTGCGATGGGACCTGTTTATGGTGTGTTAGTACAACTAATTAAAAATCTTCTAAATGTTACTAAATCCACAACTGGTGGAGTAGGAGAATTGTCAAACTTTATAGTAGGATCTAGTTTTGTGTTAGTATCTAGCTTAGTTTACAATAAAAACAGAACACTAAAAAATGCATTAATAGGAATTTGTCTAGGAGTAATAACTATGGCAGCTTTAGCTATGGCTTCTAATTACTTTGTAGTATTTCCACTTTATGCAAGAATAATGATCCCAATGGAAACTATTTTAAATATGGGTAAAGCAGTTAATCCTAATATAAATTCTCTATGGGAAATGATGCTATATTCAGTACTTCCTTTTAATATAATTAAGGGAGGAATCAACGGGTTAGTAGCATTTATGGCATATAAACGAGTGAAAAATCATTTATAAAATCTTAAAGACAAGAGTAAAATCTTGTCTTTTTTGTTTATTTAAATTGGAAATAATCGAAAAAATTATAGTAAATATAAAATATATAAAGTAATCCTAAATTTTTTGTAAAATATTATTGACATTTAAAATAAAATAATATAAAATATAATATTTTATTGACATTAGATCACCTCGGTGGTATAATATGAGTACTTATATTGGAAAGGCGTGATTATTTGGCTTCGATGAAATTAATCAGAAATGAGTTAGAAAGTCAGATAGGAAAGCAAGTCTATCTGAAAGCGGATAGAGGCAGAAAAAGATTCATTACCAGAAAAGGTACTCTAGACGCTGTATATCCTAGTCTATTTGTTGTGGATTTAGAGTTTGACGACTCTCCCAATAGAAAGATGACATTTACCTATTCGGACATCTTAACTAAAACTGTACAACTGATGATAGTTGATGATCCGACATTTTAAGACTGCTAGATTAATAATTAAATTTTGGAATTAAAAAGCAAATCTGTAATGGATTTGCTTTTTTAATGCATATATTGGGCCCAAATTGGATATTATAAACATATTAAAACAAATGGAGTGATAAAAATGAAATTACACCTTGGAAGAATATATTGGAAAGAAATCACCGACGTAGAACCTTTAAAGACAGATTTTAAAATAAAAGACGAAAATACAGATGTATTAATTGTAGGTGGCGGAATTTCTGGAGCAATAAGTGCATATAGATTATCTAAAGAAGGTTATAAAGTTACATTAATTGAAAAAAATACTATAGGAAGTGGTTCTACTGCAGCAAACACTGGCCTTATTCAATATATGAGCGACGATGGAGTAAAGGAATTTACAAAGCAAATTGGAGAAGATAAGGCAGTAAGATTTTATAATCAATCTAAAAAAGGAGTAGATACCCTAAGGAAAATAAATGAAGAAGTAGATGAAATACTTAATGTTGAAACCTTTAAAGTAACTGATAGTCTAATACTTGCAACAGAAGAAGAAAAAATCGAAGAAGTAAAAGAAGAAGCTAAAAAACAAATTGAAGAAGGATATAGAGTAAGGTATCTTAATAAAGAAGAGCTAAAAGAAGAAAACATAGACGCTTACGCCGGCCTCCTTGCAAAACCTGACATAAACCTAAACCCTTATGGATTTGTATATAGAATATTAAAACACGCCATTGATAATTTTGGGTTAAGTGTCATAGAAAATGCTGAATTTGTGGATTTTAAGAACAAGGAAGACTTAGTAGAAGGAGTAATTTATATAGACAATAGGGAGATAAGAAAAGATTTTTCTAAAATAATTTTAGCTACTGGATACTATCCCCCAAAATTCATAAAGGACAAGTTAGAAAAAGTCGAGATTTACAAAACCTACGTTGTTGTAACAGAAAAATCAGAAGAACTAGAAGAAGAGGGAAAATATTTAGTTTGGGAAGTAAAAGACCCGTACACTTATTTTAAAAAGACCTTTGAAAATCGCTTGATGATTGGTGGAATGGACGTATTAGATGATAAAATAACAGAATCAGACATTCACAAACACGACGATGATTTAATAAAGGGAACAAAAGAAATGATAAAAGATGCACCAAATTTAAAGGCAGAATTTTCTTATAGTGCTTTATTTGGAGAAAGTAAAGACGGTATTCCTTATATGGGAATAGATCCTGAAAACGACAAAATCTTTGTAATTTGCGGCGTAGGAGGAAACGGAACGGTTTATTCGACCATCGCCTCAGAAATGGCCTTAAAGTGGCTAAAAGGTGAAGATTTAGAAGAGTACGACATATTTAAAATAGATAGGTAATAGATTAATTAATAAATATGCAAATAAAAAAAGAGTAAGTAAAAGCTATCAAAAGCTTTACTTACTCTAAATTATTTTTAAAGGACAAAAATCCGTAAAATATAATATTAAATATTAAAAATCTAGAAATTTTATTAAAGTATGTAATTGTAAAATGAAATACATTTCTAAAAATAACAGTAAAGATGTTTACTCCAAAAACTAATAAAGCTATTAAAAACAATCCAAAATAAACTTTGGGAATCCATTTTACATCCTTATATCTATGGGAGTTTTTCATTATAAGAAAGTATAGAAAATAAACTATCCCAAGAAATACCATAGGCAAAACAATAGTTTTAAAGGTAGTTAATTGGAAGGTATGTCTAGATTCTATATGAATATATATTTCTATGTAAATAAATAAAGCATATATTATAGGCAGTAAAAAGAGTAAAATTTTATAAAGCCCCTTTGAAATTTTCATATTCCTCCTTTTTAAAATCCTATTAATTAATAATTTATATTATCATACACATTAAATAAATACCCACAAAATAAGGGCTTAATTAAGGTCAGTATCAAATACATTTTAAGTAAATACAAATTTATAAAAATATAAAAAAATTTATTAATAGAATTGTAGTATTTAATATAACTTATTGTATAGTAGTTGAAATAATGTTATATTGATATTATTCGGTATATTTATCGAAAATTTTAAAGTCTAATTTTGATTATAAATGGAGGGAAAATGAAAAGTTTAGATATTGCTATTAAAAAGCTAAATCAAGAAGATCTCAGTTTTATATTAGTAAAAGAAGGCGTGGTCTTAAAAAAATCGAAAGACTCAGGGATTATGCCAATACTTAGTGTATATCTAGAAGGAGTTTCCCTTTTAGAAGGTGGAGCTGTTGCTGATAAAGTAATAGGTAGGGCAGCTGCTGTACTCCTTAGAGAAGGAAAAATTTCGAGATTATATGCAAAACTTATTAGCAAAGATGCCTTAAAAATGCTACAAGATGCTGGTGTAGAGATTAAATACGACGAATTAGTGGAAACTATTTTAAATAGAGACAAGACAGATAGATGTCCAATGGAAAAACTAGCCCAAGGAGAAGAATCTGGTACAGTACTTGCTAAAAAAATCTGTGACTTTATAGGATTACAATATGAAAACTAGAAATACCGTATTGTCTGGTTTGTTTATAGCCTTTGGGGTTATATTGCCAATGTTTTTTCATCAACTTAATATGGGCGGTCCTGGATTTTTACCTATGCATATTCCAGTTTTAATTGGAGCTATGTTGTTAGGTCCTTTTTCAGGATTATTAATCGGTTTTGTTACTCCTTTACTATCTAGTATTTTAACTGGAATGCCACCTGCTTTTCCAATGCTTCCAATTATGTTTTTTGAACTAGGATTTTATGGATTTATTGCTGGATATTTATATAAAAACTTAAAGCTAAACATCTATATTTCTCTAATTATTTCCATGATTGTAGGAAGAATAGTTGCGGGAGTTGTGGTATTTTTCCTAGGAGAGTTTTTTAACTTTCAAGGACCAGGCCCAGTTGCTTATGTTAGTGGTGCAGTTATTACTGGCGTGATAGGAATTGTTATTCAACTTGTAGCTGTTCCTGTTATTGTAAAGCTAATCGAAAGAGGAACGAATTTAAAGTAGTAAGTAACACAAAAAGAGGTAGAAAAATCGTTTTCAAAATTTGATAAAAATGTGATATACTATAGAAAGTATTAATTATATTACATACGAGGAAAGGTGGAATTTATATATGAAAGTTTATAATGCTGACAAAATCAAAAACGTTGCCCTAGTAGGCCACAGTGGATCTGGAAAGACAAATTTAACAGAGTCCATGTTATATCAATCTGGAGCGACTAAAAGAATGGGAAATGTCAGTTCTAAAAATACAATGTCTGATTTTTCAAATGAAGAAGCCCAAAGACAATCTTCAATAGGAACTTCAATAATTCCTGTTGAATGGAGAGATACTAAAATAAACGTAATCGATGCACCTGGATATTTAGACTTTGTTGGGGAAGTTTATAGTGCCTTAAGGGCAGCTGAATCAGCTATTTTAGTAGTAGATGCTACTAGTGGAGTTGAGGTAGGAACTGAACTTGTTTGGAAGTACTGTGAAGAAATAGATCTTCCTAGAATTATTTTCGTTAATAAAATTGACGGAGAAAATGTAAACTTCAGAAGACTAATGGAAGAGCTAGAATCAAAATTTGGTAAAAAAGTAGTTCCATTTTCTACTCCAATTGGAGAAGGAGAGGACTTTAAAGGAGTTACTGATGTAATTTTCCAAAAGGGTTACCAATATGAAAACGGCGCTCCTACTGAAATCGAACTTAATCACGACCAACTAAAATCTACTGAGAGAATTTACGAAGAAATCACTGAAATAATAGCAGAATCTAGTGAAGATCTTTTAGACAAGTACTTTGAAGGAGAGACTTTTACTAGAGAAGAAATCCTCCGTGGAGTTACTGCTGCTTTAATAAACGGCGATGCAGTACCACTATTAGTAGGTTCAGGAGAAAAGGGCATTGGAATCGACATTTTATTAAATATGATAGTAAACTTTATGCCATCTCCAAATCACGAAAAAGCACACTTAGGATTTAGACATGAAGACGATTTAGAAAGAAAAGTAGATGTTAATGATCCTTTCTCAGCAGTGGTATTTAAAACAATTACAGACCCATTTGTAGGAAAGATTTCTATTTTCAAAGTAATTTCTGGAAAAATGACTAAGGACAAAGAGTTTTACAACTCATCTAAAGAAGTTTCAGAAAAAATAGGTGGACTTTTTAATATTAGAGGAAAAGAGCTTATAGCTACAGATGAAATCCAAGCTGGAGATATTGGTGCTACAACAAAATTAATCCAAACTCAAACTGGAGATACTATATCTGAAAAATCTAATCCTACAAAATATAAGAGATTAAAATACCCTCAAGCTACTTTATACTATGCAATAGAGCCAGCTTCAAAAGGGGACGAAGAAAAAATCTCTGCATCTTTATTAAAACTACAAGAAGAAGATCCAACTTTCGTAATTAATAGAAATAAAGAAACTAAACAACTTACAATAGGTGGACAAGGTACAGTACAACTTCAAGTTATACTAGACAAACTTAAAAACAACTACGGTGTAGGAGTTAATACAGTTCCATTTATTATTCCATATAGAGAAACTATTACTCAAACTGTTCAAGTACAAGGAAAACACAAGAAACAATCTGGTGGAGCAGGTCAATACGGAGATGTATGGATGAGATTTGAACCATCAAATGAAGAATTCGTATTTGATGAAGAAGTATTCGGAGGATCAGTTCCTAGAAATTACTTCCCAGCAGTAGAAAAGGGAATAGAAGAAGCTAAGGAAACAGGAGTATTAGCTGGATATCCAGTAGTAAACTTTAAAGCAGTGCTTTATGATGGATCATATCACGACGTAGACTCTAACGAAATGAGTTTCAAACTAGCTGCACATCAAGCCTTTAAGGCAGGTATGGAAAAAGCTGGACCTGTACTGTTAGAACCCATAATGAAAGTAGAAATAGTAATTCCTGATAACTATCTAGGAGATGTTATGGGAGATATTAATAAGCGAAGAGGAAGAATCCTTGGAATGGACCAACAAGCAGATGGATCTCAACTTCTAATTGCAGAAGCTCCTCAAGCTGAACTATTTGAATATGCAATAGATCTAAGAGCAATGACTCAAGGTAGAGGAAACTTCTCTATGGAATTTGTTAGATACGAACAAGTTCCTCACGAAGTAGCCCAAGAAGTTATAGA
>CAYWTV010000057.1:0-6523 GCA_964461305.1 uncultured Peptoniphilaceae bacterium | reverse complement strand
AAAATCCCTGCGATTAATAAAATCTTCATTGTAATTGATTTAGAGCTTCTGTAAATTTCAGAAGTAATATAATTTAACATTCTACTCTCCAGTTAGTTCTATATAATACTCTTCTAAAGTTTTGTGTTCTTTTAATACTTTATAAATATCGATGTTTTCTTCTACTAATTTTTTTACTATTAATTCTATATTGTCTACTTTATCATAAATCATTATAGTTGAATCTGGCTTTATTTCATAATCTTTTATTTCAAATATATTTTCAAGTATTGTAGTAGTTTTTTCTACACTTGATGTTTTTAGTTCTATAAAGGATGAAGATTTTTCGTACAATTCTTCTAATGAAAGCTCTTCTTTAATTTCTCCCTTATCTATAATTGCCACCTTTGTTGCTAAATTTGCAAGTTCAGATAGAATATGACTTGAGATAATTATAGTAACTCCTTTTTCTTTATTTAAATTTTGTAACAGTCTTCTAATTTGAACTATTCCAGATGGATCAATCCCACTAGTAGGCTCATCTAATATTAAAACTTCAGGATTTGACATTAAACTTAAAGCTAGTGCTAATCTTTGTTTCATTCCAACGGAAAATTTCTTAACTTGTTTTTTCCCTACTTCTCCAAGTCCTACTTCATCCAGCACTTTATAAACTATACCTTTATCGGGAATTCCCCTTTGGATTCTAAAGTATTCTAAGTTTTCCTTTGCAGATAGTTCCCCAAATAAAGTAGGATTTTCTACAATTGAGCTCATCCTCTTTCTTTGAGCGTAAAGATTAGTCTCTCCAAAAATTTCCATATCTCCACTTGTGGGAAAAGTTATTCCACTAATTAGTTTTAATAGTGTGGATTTTCCAGCTCCGTTTTTTCCAACTATGCCGTAGATTTCTCCTTTATTTATATTTATAGAGCAATCTTTAAGGGCGTATTGATCTTTGTATTTTTTTGTTAAGTTATTTGTTTTTATTACAGTGTTCATAATTTTTCTCCTAATAGATTTCTCTTTTTCTAAATCCTACAAATCCGCCTAATACATATACAATAATTGTAAATAATACACTAAAAACTATTGTTTTAATAACGTCTTGATTAAACTCAGTAATTCCTACATAGTTTTCAAATAGTGGATAAGGTTGAATTTTATAAAAATTATTTATTAAGTTGCCGATAGGTTTCCCTGAAGTAAAAGCTAACATTAAGCTAGATATCATAGGAATTAATAAAAATGTTCCAATAACTCCTAATGACAAATTATTTAATATATAGCTTAGTCCGAATATTCCGTTATTAATATTAATAAAAAACAAAATCAATCTGACTACGTGATTAATAAATGCAGAATATGGCATCTCAACTACTACAAGACCTAACATTTCTCCTAAAGCCGCACTTCCTATGGCAAGTATTCCTAAAAGTACAGTAGTTATTATGGAAATGATTTGCAAAGTTACTAAATCTGCAAAATACATCTCTGATCTTTTAATTCCATAGGAAAGTATTTGTACTTTAGTATCTTTAGTTTTAAATGTTATTGTCATTGATATTGTAGATATTATCAAAATTGCAAATGTGGAAAATATCGTCATTAATTGAAGATAATCTTCTCCTACATTTATTATAGTTCCCCAAGTTAATACTGACAAGAACACTATTAATACACTAAGACTTAAAAAGTACTTGTACATTGGTGTTTTAAAGGTTCTGTATAATTCTGATTTAATATATTTAATCATTTTCTTCCCTCCTTAATTTCTTAAGTTAATTATAATGGGTTTGTTTCTTTATTACATTTAGAAAGAATAAAACAATTATAAAGAAAGTATAAAGACAGTTTTTTGTAAAATAAAAAACCTATTAGAAAAATATTCCAATAGGTTTAATAAATTTTATTTTATTTTGTTTTCAACATAAGCATCTCTGTATCCAGCTTCTGCTAATGCATTGTAAATTTGTTTTTTGTGATCGTTGTTGAAAGTTTCAAGTACGAGTCTTACTACTGCTGAATTAATATCCATTTCTTCAGCTTCTGAGTATTGATTTATTGTTAAGATATTCGCTCCTAAATCCTTTACAATATTAAGAAATCTTATTAGCTCTCCTGGTTTGTCAGGAATTACTGTTGCAACTTCTGTCATTCTACCAGTTTCAAATAAACCATTTTTAATTATTCTAGAAACTGTATTTACGTTTATATTTCCTCCACTTAATACTGCACAAACTTTTCCATCTGAAAAATCATACTTTTCTTCTAAAATAGCAGCTATACTAGTAGCCCCTGCACCTTCTGCTGTAGTTTTACCTTCTTCTATAAGTCTAAGTATAGTTTTTTGGATTTCTTCTTCAGAAACAGTAACTACTTCATCTACATATTCTTTTACAATTTCTAATGTTAAATCCCCAGGCGTTTTTACTGCAATTCCGTCTGCCATAGTGTTAGAAGATGTCAATGTAACTTTTTTGTTTTCATCTAGTGAAGCTCTCATACTTGCAGCATTTTCTGCTTCAACACCGATTATTTTAACATCAGGTTTTAAGGATTTTACTGCTATGGAAATTCCAGAAATCAATCCTCCTCCACCAATTGGAACTACAATGTATTTAACATCTGGAAGTTGTTCTAAAATTTCAAGTCCAATAGTTCCTTGTCCTGCTATTACATAAGGATCATCAAAAGGAGCAACGTAAGTTAGGTCCCTTTCTTCTTGGATTTCGTAAGCTTTAGCTTGGGCATCATCAAAAGTACCATCTACTATGATAACTTCTCCACCATATCCACGAGTAGCATCTACCTTAGATAAAGGTGCAACTGATGGTATACATATGTAAGATTTTATACCTAGTTGAGTCGCTGATAAGGCAACACCTTGAGCGTGGTTTCCAGCACTACAAGAAATTACACCTTTTTTTGCTTGTTCTTCTGTTAAGTTAGCCATTTTGTTGTAAGCTCCACGTATTTTAAATGAACCTGTTTTTTGAAGGTTTTCCATTTTAATATATACGTTTTCTCCCATTCTACTGGCAGTAAAAATTGGAGTTTCGCTGATTTTACCCTTTAGAAACTCCCTAGCTTCCTGAATCATCTTTAAATCTACTTTCATTTCCTACCTCCTACTTAATACAAAAAGTATAACACTTTAATATTACCTTGTAAAATTAAATTATATTAAATCTTCGTTATTAAAAAATCACTCCGACTCTTCTTGAGTTTCCTCTTCTGGTTTGTGATGAACTATAGAAATAAACTTTTCTCCAACTTTGATTTTTCTAACTCTTTTTTCAAAATCAATTCTAGGCATCCAAATAACCCTTTCACATCCAAGACACTTTAGTTTTATATCTACTCCAGTTCTTTGAATCTCCCATTCGTTTTCTCCACAGGGATGACCTTTTTTCATTTTTACTATATCTTCAATTTCGTAATAAAGCATTTACTGTTCCCCTCCTAGAATAATTGGGTGGTATAAATTCACATTATTTTCTCTTAAAACTTGAGCGATTATCTTTCTAAGAACCCTTTGCATTTCATATATACTACCATTTGTAACTGTTGTAGAGATAAATATAGAATAATATCTGTCTTTAAAACCGGATATCCCTCTAACAATTGGCCCCTTTACTATTCTTTCATCTTCATAGCTTTCTAGTTTTTCCTTTAATATATCTAAAATAAAATCAGGCTCATAGTCATTTGGAATATCAATGGTTATGTTTGCAAGTTGGTCCACTCTCGATCTATTTTCTACTATTGTAATACTTCCATTTGGAATATAGTGAATTGCACCTGTGTTAAAGTCCTTTATTTTAGTAGTTCTAAGGGAAAAATCCACCACATTTCCAGAGATATCTTCTATAACTACCTCATCTCCAATATAGTATTGACCCTCTATTAAAATAAAAAATCCTGAAATAACATCTTTTACTAAAGATTGAGCACCGAAACCTACTGCAACCCCACCGATTCCAGCAGTGGCAATTAAGGAGGCGGTATTTACTCCTAAAATTTCTAAAATAGTAAAAAGTCCCATTGCAAAAAATATTACATGGACAACATTTTTAAGAAGTTGAAAACTAGTAGACAACATTTTTCCATGGATCAAAGAAGATTTTAAAAGTTTTTCAATTATTTTAATTATTAATTTAGACAAAATATACAAAACTAGCAAAGTTACTATTGCATCAAAAAAATCTAAAATAAATTGATTTTCTATATTCCCATTAAAAAGTCTTCTATTTATAAAATCACTCACTATTTCTTCTCCTATTAATTTTCTTCTTCTATTTTTTCAAAAGTATAAAGCTCCACATTGTACTTATGGGTTACTAAAATGGAATTACCATTTGAGCTTACACTATTTACTATGGAGTCAAAGGATTTGTTAAATTGTCTATTTTCTCCAACATAACCTACTAAATCAGTAGGACCGTAAACAAAATATCCTCCATCGTGTTTTAAAATACCACTAGAAGAAATTCCAACTTCAAAACTACTATCAACTGATAAATCGCTGTTGTATTTTACTAAGTTGTTTCCAAATAAAACTACAACTTTATTTTTTTCAAATTCATAATCCTTAAAGTTGTTTAGCTCTATTTTTTCCCTTTCGTTTCCAGAAATAGAATAGAGATTTTTGTTCGTAACAACCATCAATCGATTAGATACTTTCATCATATCTAAAACAGTTTCATTCCCAAAGTCAAAAACCTTAGTTTCTCCATCTTCTAAAATACTAAGGACTGATTTATAAGCGTAGTTTTCAGTAGTTATTTCAGAAATATAAGTAGTAGATCCTTCAATTAGAAAATTTATTATAAATCTATTAGTTTCGTAAATGGGTTCTTCCCTTCTATCTCCTTCAAGTTTCGTCAAAGTTTCAATTCTTTGAGAATTTAGCTGGTCCTTTCTGTGAATGTAAATATCTCCATCTTTGTTAAAAACAGAATAAACAGATCCTGAAAGTTGGATTTTGTTTTTTAAATCCCCAGTTGAAGAATAAATATAAAGGACATTAAGCTGCTTATCTAAAACTCCGATTTCATCCTCCCAATAGTAAATATTGGTAAAATATCCATTTCCAATGACCTCTTCTATAAGTTCACCTTCAAGATTATAAATTTTTAAGTTTGAATTGTCCCATGTTGTTATGGAATTAGACATTAACTCCGACTTTTGAATTTCCATATCCTGCCATAAAGACTCTGTCTCCACCATTCTTACAGGTCTTTGAATCATATCTATAACTAATTTATTTATTATAAAGGACAAAATCACTAGTCCTATAATTGCAAATATAAACTTTTTATTTAATAATTTTCTCATTAAACACCTCGTGACTATTATTATAGTATAAAATTCATTCTTTTAACAACTCATTCACTTTACTTTAGAAAATTTATTTATTACAATGTATCCATGGAGAAAAGAAGAAATTTAATTAAAAGTATAGATTATAAATTATTAATAGGAATTATAGTACTTTGCATTTTTGGACTTGTGGTTTTAAGTAGCGCAACCCTTAGTTTAGATGGAAAAAATGCTATAATGAGATCCCAAAGAGTAGCAACATTTCTCGGTTTTGGGGTTTTATTAGTCCTTATGATAATCGATTATAGACATTGGAAATACCTTTATAAACTCATCTATATAGCATCGTTAATGTTATTAGTTGCAACATTAATATTTGGTCGTGGCCCTACTCCTTCAAGTGAAATTAGATCTTGGATAAGTATAGGGGGCTTTAGTTTTCAACCATCAGAGTTTGTAAAAATCGCCTTTATAATTAGTTTAGCTTCCTATTTGGAAGAAGTAAAAGAAAAACTAAATCAGCCACTAACTCTTTTTAAAGTTTTAGTCTTTGCATTTTTACCAATTGGACTGATACTTATGCAACCAGATACGGGAACTGCCTTAGTTTATATCTTTATAACAATATTGATGTTATTTATAGCTGGAATACATTGGAAATATATTGTTATAGCATTTTTAATCCTTCTAATATTAGCGCCGATATTTTGGTTTACTTTAGAAGATTATCAAAAAAATAGGTTTTTTGATTTTTTAAACCCAGATGAAAACCCAACTGGAACGAATTATCAGTACTTACAAGGAAGAATCGCCATAGGAAGTGGACAACTTCTAGGAAAAGGACTTTACCAAGGAACCCAAAATCAATTTAACTTTATTCCGGAAAAGCAAAATGACTTTATATTCCCAGTTTTAGCAGAGGAACTAGGATTTGTAGGTGGACTGTTTTTACTTGGAATGTATTTGTTCTTACTTTTAAGACTTTACAAAGTAGCAAAAGAAAGTATTGATTTATATGGAACCTTACTTGTAGTGGGAGTATCAGCAATGTTTTTATTTCACATTTGGGAAAATGTCGGTATGACACTGGGGCTAATGCCCATAACAGGTATACCACTGCCATTTTTAAGTGCAGGAGGAACCTTCCAACTAACTAATCTTACTATGATAGGCCTAGCCTTAAGTGTGGCAGCTCATAGGAAAATAAAATATTTTTAAG
>CAYWTV010000056.1:0-6568 GCA_964461305.1 uncultured Peptoniphilaceae bacterium | reverse complement strand
ATTGTTGTCATTCAAAATAGTAAAATTAATGAAAGAAGTTTAGAAAAATTAAAGCTAACAAAGGAAGAGCTTCATGAAATGCTTAGAGAACAAGGCCATTTAAATCCCGATAAAGTAAAATATGGAATCTTAGAAGGTGATGGAGAATTTAGCATTATAGAATATGATTAAACTTAATTTTTTAGTTAATATAAATATTTTATCAAATTCTCTTGACATATTAGTTATGTTCTGATAAGTTTTATATATAATAAAAATTTGGAGATAATTTAAATGTTTGTGAAAAATATAAGTATACACAACTCAATAATTATTATTAGCTACAGGACTTGACCTTTTATTCACTTAGAATTTAAAGGTACAGGTCTAATTTCGATTGATTAAGTCCTGTACCTAGCGGAATATGAAAAGCCGACTGATACAGGAATATCAGCGGCTTTTTTTTATATTAATTTTAGGAGGAATTATGAAAGGAACTCAAATAATATTAGAAACTCTTTTAGAACAAGATGTTGATCTTATATTTGGATATCCTGGTGGAGCAGTCTTAGATATTTATGATGAACTTTATAATTATAAAGATAAAATACATCATATTTTGACAAGTCACGAACAAGGCGCTGCCCATGCTGCAGATGGATATTCCAGATCTACTGGAAAAACAGGTGTAGTTTTGGCTACTAGTGGTCCTGGGGCTACTAATTTAGTAACAGGTATTGCAACAGCCTATATGGATTCCATACCAATGGTAGCAATAACTGGAAATGTTTCGAGAAATTTAATAGGAAAGGATTCATTTCAAGAAATTTATATTACAGGTATTACACTACCAATTACAAAACACAATATGGTTGTTAGAGACATTAAAGAACTTGCCCAAACTATTAGAGATGCTTTTAGAATTGCAAATTCTGATAGAAAAGGTCCAGTGTTAGTAGATATTCCTAAAGATATTATGAATATGGAATATGAATACACAAAAGAGGAAAAGTTTAAAAGTAAAAAACCCCCATTTACAGACTTTAAATCCCTTGATGTAGCAGCAAAGCTCATCAATGAATCAAAAAAACCAGTCCTTTATTGTGGAGGAGGAATTATGGCTTCTGATGCTGTAGAAGAATTACAGAAGTTTATTAAAAAAACTCAAATACCTACATGTAATACTATTATGGGAATAGGAAATTTAGACATAAGAGATAGTTTAACCTTGGGGATGGTGGGAATGCATGGCAGAGTTTCAACAAATACTGCAATAGAAGAATGTGACTTATTACTAGCATTTGGAGTAAGATTTTCTGACAGAGTGGCACTTAATACCAAAAAATTTGCCCCTAATGCAAAAATAATTCATCTAGACATTGATCCTAGTGAAATAGGTAAAAATGTAGAAATCGACCTTTCTTTAATTGGTGATTGTAAAGAGGTCCTTAATAAGCTCATACCTATTGTAGAAAAAAAACAAAGAAACTCTTGGTTGAATGAAATAGAAAAGTTTAGAACTTATGACTACAAATATGAAGATGATGATAACAAACTTAATCCTCATGAAATTATGTCTTTTATAAATTCTACAACCTCTCCTGAAGATATATTAGTTACTGATGTGGGACAACATCAAATGTGGGCAGCTCAAAATGCCGGATATAGAAAACCAAGAACCTTTCTAACATCAGGTGGTCTTGGAACTATGGGATTCGGATATGGTGCAGCTCTAGGTGCAAAAATAGGAAATAAAGACAAACATGTGATTCACATTACAGGAGATGGGTCTTTTCATATGAATTTAAATGAAGTGCCTACTTCAATATCAAATGATTTAAAAATTATTACTCTTGTTTTTAATAATAAATCCTTAGGATTACCAAAGCAGTGGCAACACTATTTATATAATGACAGGTTTTCAGAGTCTAGTTATAACAAACCTACAAATTATATAAAACTTGCAGAAGCTTTTGGTGCTTATGGGTATAGAGCTGATAATTTAAAAGACTTTAAAGAAGCTTTTTCTAAGGCTTTGGAAGCTGATAAATCTGTAATTATAGATTGTATTATTGATGAAAATCAACAAGTTTTACCTATGATACCTGCAGGTAAAACTATAAAAGATTTAATTATTGAATAACTAAGGAGGTTTTATGGAAAAGGATTTAACAGTCTTGAGTATGCTTGTATGGGATAAATATGGAACACTAGCTAGGATTTCAAGTCTTTTTTCGAGAAAAGGACACAATATCAACAACCTTACAGCATCCAACACAGACAAACCAGATCAAACGAGAATAACAATTACCGTTCAAGGTGATGAAACTGAAATTAGACTTATTTTAGCTCAGTGTCAAAAACTTGAAGATGTAATAGATGTTTCTATAATGGACACATCAGTATGTGTAATGAGAGAAATAGTTTTAATAAAAATTCAAGCAGAAGGTGAAACAAGAGGTAGACTTTTAGAAGTTGCACAAATTTATAAAGCTTCGATTGTAGATTTATCTTTAAAGACAATGATAGTAGAACTTACAGGAAAACCTGAAAAAATAAATGCATTTGTTAAAATTATGGAAGAAGATTTTAATATATTAGAAATGTGCCGAACTGGTTCAACAGCAATGGTTAGAAATACAAATTTGGAGGAAATAAAATGAAAAAATATTATGATAATGATTGTAATTTAGAATTATTAAAAAACAAAACTATAGCAATAATAGGATATGGTAGTCAAGGACATGCCCATGCTCAAAACTTAAAAGACTCAGGATTAAATGTGGTAGTAGGCTTAAATGAAAACTCAAAGTCTTGGGATAAGGTAAAAGAAAATGGTCTTGAGGTTATGAAAGTGGAAGAAGCTGCAAAATTAGGAGATATAGTTATGATTCTAGTTCCTGATGAAGTATCTGCAGATGTTTATGAAAATGAAATAAGAGACAATTTAGAAGAAGGAAATACTTTAATGTATGCCCATGGTTTTAATATTCATTATGGTTTTGTACAACCGCCAAAGAATGTAAATGTTTGTATGGTGGCACCTAAAGGTCCAGGACATAAAGTGCGTTCAAGTTATTTAGAAAACCAAGGTGTACCTTCTTTAATCGCTGTATATCAAGATTATACAAAAGATGCTAAAGATATTGCCTTAGCTTATGCTTCTGGTTTAGGAGCTGGAAGAGCTGGAATTTTAGAAACTACTTTTAAAGAAGAAACAGAAACTGACTTATTTGGTGAACAAGCAGTACTATGTGGTGGTGTGACAGAACTTATGAAAATGGGATTTGAAACCCTTGTAGAGGCAGGTTACTCCCCTGAAATGGCATATTTTGAATGTGTCCATGAAATGAAACTAATAATTGATATGATAATTGAAGGTGGATTTGCAAATATGAGAAATTCAATCTCAAATACTGCTGAATATGGGGATTATTATGCTGGTAAAAAAATAATAACAGAGGACACTAAAGAGTCTATGAAAGAATTACTTAATGATGTTCAAGACGGAACTTTTGCAAGTAGATTTATGACTGAGTTTACTTCTGGCAGAAAAGCTCATTTCTTAACTAAAAGAAAAAATGAAGCAAATCATCAAGTAGAGCAAGTCGGAGACGAACTTAGAAATATGATGTCTTGGTTAAAGAAATAGGAGAAGTTATGAAACTTAAAAGCGACAATATAAAAAAAGGAGTAGAACGATCTCCAAATAGAAGTCTTCTTTATTCTCTTGGACTTACAAAAGAAGAACTAGACAGGCCTCTTGTTGGTGTTATATCTGCTTATTCTGAAATAGTCCCAGGTCATATGAATCTAGATAAAATATCTGAAAATGTTAAAGCAGGAATAAGACTCTCCGGAGCCACACCTATTTTAATGCCTTCTATAGGTGTTTGTGATGGTATTGCTATGGGACACGAAGGTATGAAATACTCCTTACCTAGTAGAGAATTAATTGCTGATAGTGTAGAAACAATGCTAGCTAGCCACTGTATGGATGCTGTAGTTTTAGTTCCAAATTGTGACAAAATTGTTCCTGGTATGATTATGGGAGCTTTAAGACTAAATCTTCCCACAGTCCTTGTAAGTGGAGGGCCAATGCTAGCAGGAGGAAGTGTAGAAGAACCTTATACTTTATCAAAAATGTTTGAAGCAGTAGGCCAAAAAAAAGCCGATTTGATTTCAGATGAAGAATTATATTATAGAGAGCTAACAGCTTGTCCTTCCTGTGGATCTTGTGCTGGAATGTATACTGCAAATTCAATGAACTGCCTTTCAGAGGTAGTTGGAATTGGACTTCCAGGAAATGGAACAATCCCCGCAGTTTATTCTCAAAGATTAAGACTTGCTAAAGAAGCAGGAATGAAAGTAGTTGAGCTATTAGAAAAAGATATTAAAATTAGAGACATTATTACAAAAGATGCCCTTGAAAATGCTTTAGTCTGTGATATGGCACTGGGTTGTTCTACTAATACAATCCTTCATCTTCTTGCAATAGCACACGAAGCATCCATAGAAATTGACTTAGATTTAATAAACGAAATCTCCTCTAAAGTTCCAAATTTATGCCATCTTGCACCAGCTGGAAACCATACAATTACCGATTTGTATATGGCAGGTGGATTACAAAGCCTTATGAATCAACTAGATAGTGGAGGATTTTTAAAGACTGATTTAATTACAGTAACTGGAACTACAATTAAAGAAAATATTCAATCTGCATTTGTTAATAATAGTGAAGTAATTAGGCCTTTAGACAATCCTTATAGTGAAACTGGTGGTATTGCAGTTTTATTTGGAAACATTGCAAAAGATGGATGTGTTGTAAAACAATCAGCAGTAGACAGCTCTATGTTGTCCCATACAGGAAAAGCAAGGGTTTTTGATAGTGAAGAAGATGCTATAAAATCAATTTACAATTCAGAAATAAAAGATAAAGATGTGGTAGTGATACGTTATGAAGGTCCAAAAGGTGGACCGGGAATGAGAGAAATGTTAAATCCTACATCTGCCTTGGCAGGAATGAAACTAGATAAAACAGTAGCTTTAATTACTGATGGAAGGTTTTCCGGAGCATCAAGAGGAGCATCCATTGGACATGTTTCTCCAGAAGCAGCTTCAGGTGGCGAAATTGCTTTTATTAAAGAAGGGGATCAAATTAAAATAGACATCCCAAATAGAAGTATTGAACTTTTAATTTCTGATGAAGAAATGGAAGAAAGGAAAAGAGATACTGTTATTAAAGAAAAAGAAGTAGATAGTAAATGGCTAAGTAGATATAGAAAATTAGTTCAAAGTGCAGACAAAGGAGCTATATTAATATAAAAGGAGTTAACATTATGAAAATAAAGTTTGAAAAACGAGAAAATTTAAAAGATAAACCAAAAGATATTAAAGATGTTGTCTTTGGAACTGTATTTACAGATTATATGTTAAAAATATCCTACAAAAAAGATATAGGTTGGCATAAAATGCTTATTACTCCTTATAAACCTATAGAAATAGAGCCAGCTTCTATAATTTTGAACTACTCTCAAAGTGTATTTGAAGGTTTAAAAGCTTATCTTTCAGAAGAAGATGAAATATTATTATTCAGACCAGATAAAAACATGAAAAGATTAAATCAGTCTTGTGATAGATTGTGCATTCCTAAAATAGATGAAAAAAAGGTACTAGAAGGAATACAAGAACTTCTCAAAATAGAAAAAGATTGGATACCAAAGGGAGAAAATTCCAGTTTATATATAAGACCTATAATATATGGAACTAGCTCAAAGCTAGGGGTAATGCCCAGTGAAGAATATGAATTATTAGTAATATTAAGTCCAGTGGGACCTTATTATAAATCTGGTATGAAGCCTGTAAATGTTTTAGTTGAAGATGAATATGTAAGAGCAACAAAAGGCGGAATGGGTTTTGCAAAAACAGGAGGAAACTATGCCGTTGGATTAAAGTCTCAAGAAAAAGCATATAAAAAAGGTTATAATCAAATAATGTGGTTAGATGGTGTTCACAGAAAATACGTAGAGGAGCTTGGAGGAATGAATGTATTTTTTGTGATTGATGAAAAAGTAATAACCCCTAGTGTAAATGGCTCA
This sequence comes from uncultured Peptoniphilaceae bacterium, assembly GCA_964461305.1. Lineage (GTDB taxonomy): Bacteria > Bacillota > Clostridia > Tissierellales > Peptoniphilaceae > Neofamilia. Next base: position 491 of record CAYWTV010000056.1, on the reverse strand, counting down.
ATCTTAGAAGGTGTTACTAGAGAATCTGTAATAGAAATATTAAAAGAAAATAAATACCAAGTAGAAGAAAGAAATATTTCTATAAATGAAATTTATGATGCGTATGAAAATGGTTCATTACAAGAAATTTTTTCGACTGGTACAGCTGCAGTTATATCTCCAGTTGGTAAATTAATGTATAAAGATAAAGAAATTTCAATAAATAATCAAGAAATAGGAAAAGTCTCATTGGAATTATACAAAGAAATTACTGATATTCAATATGGCAGAAAAGAAAGTAAATGGTCTGTGATTGTAAAGTAGATGGTCTGGGAATTTATTATAAATAATTTTACTTATTTTCGATGATTTTTTCTTTTAAAAATCCCTCTTTATTAAGTTTGTAATAGCTTAAGTAAAGAGGGATTTTATATATTAAAATTACTAAAGAAACCCCATCTAATACTTTCTTTTTTTTTAATATTTTAGTTATCATCTTATCTTTTAATCTT
>CAYWTV010000055.1:0-6899 GCA_964461305.1 uncultured Peptoniphilaceae bacterium | reverse complement strand
ATATAGAGATATAATGTAATTAAAACAGTAAACAATATCTTATAATTATTTAAATTTCTTAATATTAGAAATGTAGGAATGGAAGCCTAAATCATGATTTATTTAACTATTCACATATTATAATTAGATGATATTATTGAGAATATATTATTTTCCCTGTTTTTAATTGTAAGAAGGAATATAATATATTTAAAGAAGTTAGTTTATTTATAAGACATTATCTTTACAGATACTTTTAGGAAAACATATAAAAATAAAAGGAGGTGTAATTTTGAGAAAGGTTACAGTAGTTAGCAATACTGCGAATACAGGCAATACTATGAAAAAGAACATGTTGCTATATTTTGATGGTTATCTAAAAGTAGAATGTATACTTTTATCAGAAATAGAAGAGTATGATTTTAGCGATAGTTCGCTTATTTTAGCAAGTGGAAATTATCAAAATATTAGTAAGAAATTAGAATGTATTAACTTATGCAAAAAACCCAGAATTATTGCAGAGAGATTCATTAATTATAAAAATATAGAAGAAATTTTAGTAATTCCCCAAAATACTAATGTTTTAATCGTTAATGATAATAAATTAACCGCAATAGAAACAAAAATACAATTAAATAGTATAGGTCTTGACAGGTTGAATTACGACATATATTATCCTGGAATCTCAAGTTTTACTCCTAGAGATATAGTAATTACACCTGGTGAAACAAATTATATTCCCTATACTCCTCAAAAAATAATCGATATAGGATCTAGGAATCTAAGTATTGGAACTCTATTTGATATTATAAAAACTCTTGATTTACCTAATGAAAAAAACACAGAAATAATGAGTGACTATCTTTCGGATATAGTGGGACTAAGTAGAAATCTATTATTTAAACAAAATCAAGTCGGGATTTTAAATGATTCTATTATGCAAATCATTGAAAAAATAGAATATGGAGTTGCGTATCTAGATAGTAATTTAAAAATAATATCTTGTAACAATAAATTTGCTTACTATTTAGGTGAAAAGAAAAACTCTATTTTAAATAAAAACATTAAAAGGTACATTTATGAAAAGGAGATTGATTACAAAAATAGCGTTGATATAGAAATTAACACTTTTACTGGAGTGTATATTCTCAAAAAAGATTATTCTTTAGAAGGTAATAAAGGATATATTTTGACTCTTCACAGATCTAATAATAAATCCAAGCAAAAGTTGAAATCTCTGTATAAATTTAGTGATTATATTACAAAAGATAAAAATGAATTGACAATGTTGAGTAAAGCTAAGAGTTTTTCTAGGTCAGAAGCAAGTGTATTAATTCAAGGAGAAAGTGGAACTGGAAAAGAAATTCTTGCTCAAGCAATTCATAACAATTCAGCTCGCAAAGACAAACCTTTTATACCAATCAATATAACCACGATTACAGATTCCTTAATCGAAAGTGAATTATTTGGATATGAAAAAGGGTCTTTTACAGGTGGATTAATGGAAGGTAAGAAAGGAATATTTGAGTTAGCTAACGGGGGTACTATTTTTATTGATGAAATAGGTGATGCTCCACCTAATATTCAAGTTCAATTATTAAGAGTATTAGAGGAGAGTAGTATTAGAAAAGTGGGATCTCATAACGAAGTCCCAATAAACGTTAGAATAATTGCTGCAACTAATAAAAATTTATTAAAAGAAACTCAACTTAATAAATTTAGATTAGATCTTTATTTTAGATTGAATATCTTGCCAATTAACACTACTCCACTCAGAGAGAAAAAAGAAGATATATTTTATTTGCTACAATATTTTTTAGAGAATAAATTTGTAGATATTAAAGTTGAAGAATACTTCGAGGATAGTACATTAGATTTTTTAAAAAATTATTCATGGCCAGGTAATATACGGGAATTAAACAATCTGATGGAATATTTATTTACAATTAACCCAAATAGAAAAATAAGAATCGAAGATTTACAACCTAATATGATTAAAGATAGTACCACGAATAAAATCGATAGCTACTCATTATCAGGAGAAGAATTCGATGTGCTAAAACTGTATTACGATGAAATGAAGATTATGGGAAGGGTAAAAGTTTCGAATCTATTAAAAAATAAAAACATAGACATTTCTGTTGGCAAAACTAAAGGCATACTTAACAAACTCAATTCAAATCATTTTTTACAATATATAAAAAACAGAGGTTATGTAATTACATCATCGGGAAAGAGAAAAATCGATGAATATGTCGAGCACATTTAGTTAAATATGTCCCAAAAGTACATTTATTGCTTTTGAATATTATAAATCATCTTTTTATCTATCTTAAATGGATGATAAAAACGGGGTATATTGTGAGGGAGATAAATTTATACTGCCTTATAAGTTCATTAAATACCCATTAGAGAGTATTCTGGATAATATAAAATTATATATAAGTTAATATACCACATTATTGGCCGAGTTTTTGCATGTTATATATTTAGAATATTAGAAAGGAATGATTTACTATGTCAAAAAGAGAGCGAATTAAGAAGAAGCCAACAATTGGTGTAGCTTTATATCCAATCATTTTCATGATTATTTTGTTGACGATTGGTGTTGGTATATTTAAGTTAAGAGCGGAACCCATTATATTGATTTGTGCAATTAATGCTGGTATTGTTGCTTATTACTTAGGTTATAGCTGGGAAGAAATGCAGGTAGGTATTATCGAGAAAATTGCAAGAGCTCTTCCTGCAACACTCATATTATGGAGTGTTGGATTACTTATTGGTTCTTGGATGTTTAATGGAACAGTGCCAATGATTATTTATTATGGTGTTCAAATTATAAATCCAAAATATTTACTAATCACAGCATTTTTTATAACAGCAGTATTATCTACAATTACTGGAACAAGTTGGGGTTCTGCTGGTACTATTGGTGTAGCGATTATGGGTATTGCCCAAGGTTTGAATGTTAATTTGGCTGCTACAGCTGGTGCAGTAGTTGCGGGATCTTATTTTGGTGATAAACTATCTCCATTTTCAGATACTACAAATTTAGCGCCTTTAGCAGCGGGTTCAGAGTTATATGAACACATAAAACATATGCTATATACTACTGTTCCAGCTTCTGTAGTATCAATAATTGTATATTATTTTGTCGGTTCTAGAATGACAACAACTGGAAGTACAGCGGAGTCAGTAGCTCTTTTACAAGGTCAATTAAGTGAATTGTTTAATTGGAATTTCTTACTTGTAATTCCTGTAATAGTAATGATTGCAGGTTCCTTGCTTAAATTACCTACATTACCTACAATGATAATTAATAGTTTATTTTCTGTATTGATTGGAGTGTATGTGCAAGGATTTTCTTTAGTTGATGGTTTTAAATCGTTAATCCAAGGGTTTGATGTTTCTATGACTGGATACGAAGGAGAAGTAGCTAGCGATGTATTAACCTTGATAAACAGAGGGGGAACAACGTCTGTTACTGCGACAACTGTACTAGTATTTTGTTCAATGGGGTTTGCAGGAATTATGAGTGCATCTGGAATGTTAGACGTAGTTCTTGAATTTATTTTAGAAAAAGTAAAAACAACAGTTGGAGTAATTTTATCTACTATAGTTTCTTGTTTTACAGTTGCCTTTGTTACAGGGAATTCGTATCTTTCAATACTTATTCCAGGAGAATTATTTTCAGACGTATATGTTCAGAGAAATTTAGCACCTAAAAACTTATCCCGTACATTAGAAGATTCGGGAACTGTTCTAGTACCTTTAATACCTTGGTCTGCAGCGGGAGCTTATATGACAGTGACACTTGGAGTTCCTACTATTGAATATCTGCCTTGGGCAGTATTAAATTATATGGGAATTGTTTTTGCAATTATTCTTGCGTTTACTGGAATAGGTATTGCGAAATTAACTGATAGAGAAAAAGAACAAATAATGGAAGAGAGAAATATAAATCTATGATTATACTAGAATCAGCTAAAATATATAATCCAAATAAAATTGGAGTTAAAGATATTTTCATTGGAGAAAGTAAAATACTGAAAGTTAAAGACAAATTTGAAGAAATAAAAGATGTTGAAGTATATAATTGTGACAATAAAATTGTAATACCAGGATTAATAGATCAACATGTTCATATTACAGGTGGAGGTGGAGAAGGCGGCTTTCATACTAGAGTTCCAGAATCTAATTTATCCGATTATATTAATGCTGGAATAACAACGGTAGTTGGACTTTTAGGAACAGACTCTACAACAAGATCTGTTGAGAATTTAGTAGCTAAAGCAAAGTCATTAACCAGCGAAGGGATAACTGTTTATGCTTTAACGGGGGCATATGAGACCCCCTCACCTACTATTACAGATTCTATAAAGAAGGATGTAGTATTTATAAATGAAATCATTGGTGTGAAAATTGCTACAAATGACCATAGAGATTCTGCAATCTCTCCAGAAGAACTTGCAAGAATAGGAAGTGATGTAAGGGTTGCTGGAATGATATCTGGTAAATCTGGTCATGTGACTGTGCATATGGGATCAGGGAAATTTGACATGGGGACTATAAATAGAGCTTTAGAAATCAGCAATATACCAATTTCTATTTTCAGACCAACACATGTAAATAGAAAAAAATCTTTGTGTATTGAAGCGTTAGATTATGCAAAGAGAGGTGGATATATAGACTTCACTTGCTCTATACCAGCAGAAATCGAAGATGAAGAAATCCTTAAAATAGCAAAAGAAAAAGGGGTTTCGTTTGATAAATTAAGTTTTAGTTCGGATGGCTTTGGATCCTGGTCAGAATATGATGAAAGTGGAAATCTAATAGAAATAGGTGTAACACCAATAAATTCATTGTTAAGCACTATTAAAAAACTTGTTAATTCTGGCTACAATCTTGAAGAAATTCTACCATTATTTACATCTAATGTTGCTAATTCATTAAAGCTTAATAAACTTAAAGGCTATATAAAAGAAGATTATGATGCTGATATATTAATATTAGATAACAAATTAAATTTAGATGGAGTAATATCTAAAGGAAAATGGTTAATGAAGGATAAAGAGTTATTACAATACGGAACTTATGAAAGTTAAATAACGAGTTATATGAAAATTTATAAATCTTATTACCGAGGATTATCTTCGGTAATTTTTTTGTTGAAAATCATCAGAGGTTATTATGAAATCATTAAATGAACAAAGCTAGAATTAACTTTTCTGAATGTTCTAATTTTAAAATGAATCTTTATTAATAAGCCCATTACAATTTGATATTTTATTATCAATAAATAATTTGCAATTCGTTTGCTTTTAGTTAGATTAAAATTAATTATAAAAATTTAATATTGACTCATTAAATATAAAGAAAACAAAAGAAATTTGAAAACAATTAGTAATTTATTTATTAACAAAAGTTGATTTTAAACATTCCTATTTTGTTCTTTCTTGACCTGTGATAGAAATATGTTAAAATAAAATTAGCATGAAAAATTATTCTATGCTTAGTTATTATTTCTAATTGTATTAGAAAAATAAAAACTTTCAAGGAGGAGAGTATGTCAGAAAAGAGAAAAAAAGACTCTAACGAAGTCGGCGGGTTTTTGAAAACCGTTGAACGAGTAGGAAATGCTTTGCCACATCCAGCTATGATATTTGTAATAATGATAGTAATTTTATTAATTGCGGCGGAGATAGTTGCTAGATTAGGAGTAACAGTAGATTACTACGACGCTAGAGCTGGAGAACAAGCTCAATTAGGAGCGGTTTCTTTACTAAATGCTGAAGGAATAAGATATATCTTTAACTCAGCAACGAAGAACTTTACTGGTTTTGCACCTTTAGGTACAGTACTAGTAGCAATGCTTGGGGTAGGAGTTGCTGAAAATTCAGGACTATTTAATACAGCTTTAAGAAAATTCTTAACAGGATTAAACCCTAGAATTTTAACTATGGCAGTTATTTTTGCAGGTATTATGTCTAATATCGCATCTGATGCAGGTTATGTAGTAGTAATTCCACTGGGAGCTATTATATTTGCAGGTGCAGGACGTCATCCTATCGCAGGACTTGCTGCTGCTTTTGCCGGAGTATCTGGTGGATTCTCAGCAAACTTAGCAATAGGTACCCTAGATCCATTACTACAAGGTATTACTAATGAAGCATTAAATGCAGCGAACTTAGGAGATTTAGCTATTTTACCAACAGCTAACTATTTCTTCTTAGTAGCTTCAACATTCTTCTTAATGGCAGTTGGAACTTTAGTTACTGAAAAGATTGTAGAACCTAACTTAGGTAAATACACAGGTGATTATATCCACGACGACGAGCCTATTACAGAAGCTGAAAACAGAGGTTTAAGAAACGCTGGTATTTCACTTATTGCTTTTATTATAGTTATGGCTTTATTAATGTTTGGTCCTTTTGCAGTATTTAGAGAAGCAGACGCAGATGGAAACATGGTATTAAACAACTTCTTAGGAAATGGTTTAATATTTACTATTTTCCTATTATTCGTAATTCCTGGTATAGTTTATGGTAAAACTACTGGAACTATTAATAATTCTAATGATTTAGTAGGTTCAATGACTAAAGCTATGCAAAGTATGGGTGGTTATTTAGTACTTGCATTCTTTGCAGCACAATTTGTATCTTATTTTGGAACTACAAATTTAGGAACTATTATTTCTGTTAAAGGTGCAGAATTCTTAGAAGCTATAGGATTAGGAGGAATTCCTCTAATACTTGCATTCATTTTAGTTTGTGCATTCATAAACTTATTTATGGGATCAGCATCAGCTAAATGGGCTATTATGGCTCCTATATTTGTTCCAATGATGGTAGAGATGAATATTTCACCAGCACTTACTCAAGTAGCTTATAGAATTGGTGACTCATCAACTAATATCATCA
>CAYWTV010000054.1:0-7349 GCA_964461305.1 uncultured Peptoniphilaceae bacterium | reverse complement strand
TCTTACATTGATTTCCAAAGTATTCTTTTAAATCGAAATTGTCTAACACTTTTTTTATTTCAGATTTTTCGTATTCTGTGTTTTCTAAGGCTATTTCTAAATCCTTTGTGTCTTTCGTTCCGAAATAGTCCCCTAAGATTTTTAGGTTTTCTAATTTTCCTTTGTTTATATCAAAGGAAAGCTCGATCCATCCGTATGGGAATTTTACTCCATTTTTAAATTTTCCCTTTGGAGATTTTCCCCAGTTCCACTCTCTAGTTCCAAATCTTTCCTTTTTAATATCTTCTATCTTTTTTAGTTCTTCTTCTGAAAGTTTATACTCTTTTGGCTCTTCTCCCTTTTGTAAAAACAGTTCTTTTAATAATATTTCTTTAAATTCTTCTACTGTTTTATCTTCTCCAACATAGGGTTTTATATTAGTAACTCGAGCCTTTACTGAAGATACCCCCTTTGAAACTAGCTTTTCAGGTCTTACTTTTAGTGCCTTTGCTAGATTTTCCATTTCCACATCAAATAAAATACATCCATTTGATAAAACTCTGTTTTGGAATATGGATTGACTTGCTCCTATTACTTTTTTTCCTTCTACAGAAATGTCGTTTCGTCCTGACAATTCTGCTGGTGCTCCGATTTTTCTAAGGGCCTCTACAATAGGCTTGTAATAGGTTGAAAAGTCGATTTTACCTGTTCCCTTGTCCTTTGTTATAAAAGAAAAGTTTAAGTTTCCAAGATCGTGATAAACTGCTCCCCCTCCGGTTATTCTTCTAATTAATTTAACGTCATTTTCTTCTATATATTCTTCGTTAATTTCTGCCCAGGCGTTTTGATTTTTCCCGATTATTACTGCGTTGTCGTTTTGCCAAAGATAGACGTATTCTTCTCCGTCATCTAAGGGAAGATTTTTAAATATATATTCTTCAAAGGAAAGGTTGTATTCTGGGTCAAAGGAATGAGATTCTAAATACTTCATTGTTTTTTCTTCCTTTGATTTGCCATGTGAATTGCCATTCCAAATATTCCACTAGCCGATTCAACAACTGCTTCAGATAGTGTCGGGTGGGCGTGAATCGTATTCATAATATCTTGAATTTTTAAGTTATTTGCCATTGCCAAGGTAGCTTCTGCTATAAGGTCGTTTGCGTGGGAGCCTAAGATGTGAACTCCTAAAATATCTCCCTCTGGAGAGCTTAAGAATTTTACAAATCCATTTGTATTTCCATCACAAAGGGATTTTCCATTTGCCACAAAGTTAAATTTTGAAGATAGATATTCTATATTTTCCTCTTTTAATTCTTCTTCACTTAAGCCTACATGAGCTACTTCGTCTAGGGTAAATACAGCACTTGGATAGTCTTTTAAGTTTATCTCTGGCTTTTTGTCCATAATTAGTTCTGCTACAAATTCACCTTGAGCTGATGCTACATGGGCAAGTTGTGGATTTCCCTTTACTATATCTCCAATTGCATAAACTCCTTCAAGGGATGTTTGGAAGTTTTCGTCTACTTCAATACCACTTTTATCTCCCTTTAGACCAAGTTTTTCTAAATCTAACCCTTCATAAACTGGACCTCTACCTCCAGCTATTAATACGTACTCTCCTTCAACTTCTACTTCTTTGTCTTTAGTTTTGTGGTTTGCAACTACCTTTAGAATTTCTCCTTCTTTTGTTATGGATTTTCCTCTAAAGTCGTTGTGAACTTTCATTCCCTGTTTTTTAAGAAGAGGTAGTATTCTTTTAGAAATCTCACCATCTGCGTTTTTTAATATTCTAGAAGAAAGAACTGTTACTTCTGAGCCTAATTCTTGATAAATACTTGCAAACTCAAGTCCAATTACTCCGCCCCCTACTACTACTAGGGATTTTGGAATGTGAGTTAGTTCTAAAAGCTCATCAGATGTTATTACATTTTCTAAGTCTATTCCCTCTAGTTGTGGAAGTTGAGGTTTTGAGCCGTTTGCTAAAATTATAGCATCAAAGTTTTCTTCTACTCTATCTTCTTCGCCTTTTATTTCAATTGTTTTGTTGTCTATTAAAGTTCCTAGTCCATTATAGACTTTTATATTGTCGTAGGATTTTAAAAGTTGTTCTATTCCCGATACTAACTTGTCTACTACTTCTTTTTTTCTGTTTTGCAGTTTTTCTCCATCAACTTCAGGTTTTAAGTCTCCGAAAATCCCATAGTCTTCACTTTTTCTAATGTTGTGAATTACTTCTGCTGTTTTAAAATAGGTTTTCGTAGGGATACATCCTCTATTTAAACAAGTTCCCCCTACTCTGTCTTTTTCTATTAAAATTACTTCTGCACCTAGCTTTGCAAGTTTTATAGCTGCAACATATCCGCCAGGCCCAGCTCCGATTATACCTACTTTTTTTGTCATAGATTCTCCTTTTACTTAAAAAAAGAGGCTAATTAAAGCCCCTTTTTTGTTTTGTTTAGTCTTGTTTTTCAACGTATTTTAAAATAGGCTTACGAGCTGCTAAAGTCTCATCCGGTCTTCTAACTTCTGTTGTTATTGGTGCGTGTTTTAAAATATCTGGATTTTCTCTAGCTTCTTGTGCTATTTCTTTCATAGCTTGAATAAATTGATCTAGGGTTTCTTTAGTTTCAGATTCCGTAGGTTCAATCATCAAAGCTTCATGAACTATTAGTGGGAAGTAAACTGTTGGTGGATGGAATCCTTTGTCCATTAGTCTCTTAGCCACATCTAATGTTCTGATTTCGCCATTTTGATTGTCTTTTAATCCTGCAAATAGACATTCGTGCATACATACTCCAGGTGCTACTCTATTGTAGTCATCTTCTAAGGATGATTGGATATAGTTTGCATTTAGTACTGCAAGGTTTGCCACCTCTTTTAGGCCATCTGCTCCAAGGCTTAAAATGTAAGTATAAGCCCTAACTAACATTCCAAAGTGACCTTGGAAGTCCTTTACTCTACCTAGAGATTTTTCACTTTCATGCTGTAGATAATATCTATCTCCGTCTTTTTTAATAATTGGAGTTGGGATAAAAGGCTCTAATATGGATTTTACTCCAATAGGTCCAGATCCCGGTCCACCGCCACCGTGGGGAGTAGAGAAGGTTTTGTGTAAGTTAAGGTGAATTACATCAAAGCCCATATCTCCAGGTTTTGCATGTCCTAAAATAGCATTTGCATTTGCTCCGTCGTAATAACAAAGTCCGCCAGCTTCGTGAACAATGTCAGTGATTTCTTTAATATTTCTATCAAAAAGTCCAGCTGTATTTGGATTTGTTAACATTAAAGCACAAGTGTCATCTCCAACTGCATTTTTTAAAGATTCTAAATCTACCCATCCATTTTCGTCAGAGTCGATTTCTATAATTTCGCATCCTGCCATTGCACTAGTTGCTGGATTCGTTCCATGAGCGCTGTCAGGTACGATTACTTTATCTCTTTTAAAGTCTCCTCTACTTTCGTGGTAAGCCTTTATAGCTGCCACTCCAGCAAATTCTCCGTGGGCTCCCGCTCCAGGATTTAAAGACATTTTTTCCATACCAGTAATTTCAGATAAAGCCTCATCTAACTCATACATCAGTCTAAGGGCACCTTGAACTGTAGATTCGTCTTGAAGTGGGTGAATATTTGCAAAACCGTCAAGTCTTGCCATTTGTTCGTTTATCTTAGGGTTGTATTTCATTGTACAAGATCCTAGTGGATAAAATCCCCTATCTACTGAGTAGTTTTTCATTGATAAATTAGTATAGTGTCTAACTACTTGTTGTTCTGAAACTTCTGGAAATTCCAGTTCATCTTTTCTTAAATACTCATCAGAAATAAGATCCTTTAAATCCATTTCAGGGACATCTAGTTCTGGAAGTGAATAAGCTCTACGACCTTCTTCTGATATTTCGAATATCATCTTATCATATTTAGTCATTCTATCCCCTCCAATACTTCTGCTAATTTATCTATTTCTTCTTTAGTTCTCTTTTCAGTTACTGCATATAAAAGGGCATTTTCGTATTCTGGGAATTTCTTTCCTAGAGGATATCCACCTAAAATACCTTCTTCTAATAGTGCTTTATTTATTTTTTCAGGATCAATATCAGAAGTCAGTGCAAATTCCATAAAGAAAGGTCCTTCAAATAATGGCTTAAACTTTCCACTTTCAGTAAGTTTTTTATAAGCATAATGAGCCTTAGTCATCGCTTGGGTTGCTGCTTCTTTCATTCCAGCCTTGCCCATAGTTACCATATAAATAGTAGCTGCAAGAGCCATCAATCCTTGGTTTGTACAAATATTAGAAGTAGCTTTTTCTCTTTTTATATGTTGTTCTCTAGCTGCTAATGTGAGTACAAAAGATCTCTTTCCGTCTACATCTACAGTTTCCCCAATAAGTCTACCAGGGATTTTTCTCATATATTTATCTTTAGTTGCAATTAAACCTAAATAAGGTCCACCAAAGCTAAGACTTAGTCCTAAACTTTGTCCTTCTCCTACAACTATATCCACATCAAGTTCTCCAGGAGTTTTTAAAACACCTAGTGAGAAAGGATCAGTAGATAATATCATAGAAGCTTTTTTAGCAGTGTGGGTAAGTTTCGCAGTTTCTTCCACATTTTCAACAAGTCCAAAAAAGTTAGGACTTTGGATTAAAACTCCAGCCGTTTCGTCAGATAGTTTATCTTCTAAATCTTTTAAATCAGTAACTCCATCTTTAGTTTCAACTTCAATAAGTTCTATACTTTGTCCATGACAATAAGTTTTAAGAATTTCAATTGAAGATGGGTTTACACTTTTAGAAACTAGAATTTGTTTTTTTCTAGCTACATTACAAGCAAGTATTGCAGCTTCTGCACAAGCAGTCCCTCCGTCATAAAGGGAAGCATTTGCAACATCCATTCCAGTAAGTCTAGCTATTAATGATTGAAACTCAAAGATACTTTGTAAAGTACCTTGGCTAACTTCTGGTTGGTAAGGTGTATAGGAAGTATAAAACTCTGATCTAGAAATTAAAGCATCTATTATAGATGGAATATAATGATCATAAGCTCCCGCTCCTAAAAAACAAGTCAGTTCGCTAACAGTTTTATTTTTACAAGCTAATTTTCTCATATAAGTGGAAACTTCTAGCTCGCTTTTTTGTTTTGGAAGTTTTAGATCTTCAGTAAGTCTAAATCCTTCCGGAATATCATTGAAAAGTTCATCTAAAGATGAAAGTCCAACTTTTTCCAGCATTGCCTTAATATCGGCATCAGTTGCTGGTATATAAGGATGGGCCATTAATTATACCTCCTCTGAAATATATTCTTCGTATTTTGCATCTCCCATAAGTTCTTCTAGTTCAGCTTCGTCATTAATTTTAATTTTTATAATCCAATTTTCAAAGGCATCAGAATTTACAAGCTCAGGCTCATCATTAAGATCTTCCTTAGCTTCTACTACTACTCCACCTACTGGCATATTTAAATCAGCAGCAGTTTTTACAGATTCAATAGAACCAAAAGATTCATCTTTATCAAATTCATCGTCAACTTCTGGAAGTTCTATATAAACAATATCTCCAAGTTGTTCTTGAGCAAAATCAGTTATTCCTATATATGCAAATTCATCTTCTACCCTTAACCATTCGTGATCTTTAGTGTAATATAATCCTTTTTCTACGTTCATTTTAAATCCTCCTAAAATAATTTATTTGTTTTTTGTTCTCTTATTTAAAAATCTCTTCGGTATTGTAACAGCCTTAATCATTCTTTTACGAACACCTACTTCAACATCTACATCTTTTTTTGCAAATTCTCTATCAACTAAAATATTTGCAATACTTTTTTTCAAGGTCGGGCTCATATATCCAGTAGTTACATATCCGATTTCTTCACCGTCTTTAAAGATCTTGGCACCTTCTCTAGCAATACCTCTATCTATAAGTTCCATTCCGATAATCGTTCTTTCTGGACCTTCATTAAATTCCTTAGTTAAAGCATCTTTTCCTATGAAATCTGACTCTTTTTCTAAATCTACAAAGAACTTAAATCCACCTTGAATTGGAGAAATATCTTCTGAAATTTCGTGACCATATAGAGGAAGTGCAGCTTCAAATCTCAAAGTGTCTCTACAACCTAAACCTGCAGGTTGAATTCCAAATTCTTCTCCAGCCTCTAAAACAGCTTCCCAAACTTGCTCGATGTCTTCTGCCTTAGTATAAATTTCAAATCCATCTTCACCAGTATAACCAGTTCTAGAAATCATAGCATTTACACCAGCGATTTTTACATCCCTAACGAATGCAAAAAATGGAATAGAAGCCAAATCGTAATCAGTCAGCTTTTGGACAGTTTTTTCAGCTAAAGGCCCTTGAACAGCCACTTCACCAGTTTCATCAGAAACATTTACAACTTCAACATCAAAATCTTTAGCCTTTTCTTTTAGCCACTCATAGTCTTTATCAGAATTAGAAGCATTTACCACAAGGTAAATATCATCATCACTTGCCTTATAAGTTAGTAAATCGTCTACAACGCCGCCATTTTCGTCACATAAAAACCCGTAAATAATCTTTCCATTTTCTAAAGTTTCTATGTTGTTAGTATTTACATAATCAGAAAATTTTACAGCATCTTTACCTTTAACCTCGATCTCACCCATGTGAGAAACATCAAAGATACCTACCTTTTCCCTAACAGCATTGTGTTCAGCTATTAAGCCTTCATACTCAACAGGAAGTAGCCAACCAGAATAGTCCACTACCTTTCCACCAGCTTTTATATGTTGATCATATAGTGGTGTTTTTTTTGCCATACACGCCCTCCTTTATAACTTTCGTTAAAACGTTTTCTTAGGTATAAAACCTAATTCGATTAATACAATTAAAATAAATTAATCCTACGTTTTCATTATAACAAATATTTTGTAATATTCATTAGATTTAATAGATTTTTCATAGAAAAACAAAAGTTTTTTTTAATTTTAACTATGACAAATAAATTATTAGAAAATTAGTTTATGGTATAATATATTTGGTGATAAATATGAAACTAGGAAATTACGAATTTATTCGAATAAAGTACTTTGACGAAAGTGAAAAAATACAAAAAGCCTTAAAAATATATAAAACAAACGAAGAATTCTTCCATTTATTAAGTGAAGAAGAGGGAATCGGCAAAGAAAAAATCGCAACAAAGACAGTAATAAAAGACCTAGAAAGCCTACCCCCTAACGTATCTTACGATGATAAATACTACGGAATTTTAATAGACGAAGAAAAAGAGCCTGTAGGAGTAATGGATTTAATATTCGGATATCCAAAGAAAAATACAGCATATATTGGACTATTTGTAATAGACAAAAGACTCCAAAGAAAAAGTATAGGAAGAAAAATATTTTCT
>CAYWTV010000053.1:0-7589 GCA_964461305.1 uncultured Peptoniphilaceae bacterium | reverse complement strand
GATGGAAGGTCTTATTATTTTCATATCCTTGGTGTGACGGCTGGAGTTAGGGGTATAAGTACAAAGACAGTTGCTGTTTTGCATGATGTTATTGAGGATGCTGATTATTCAATAGAGGATTTCAGGTTTTTAGATGGTGAGCAAAGAGAGGCTTTGAATTTGGTTACTCATTATCCTGAGGATTCTTATGAGGAGTATGTTGAAAAAATAAAGTCTAGTCCAATGGCAACTGAGATAAAACTTTCTGATCTTAGAAACAACATGTCCACGACTAAGAAAAATCTCTACAAGTCTAAGGACTACGAAAAGTTGGATAAGTACAGAAAGGCTTACAAAATTTTAACTGAAAATAGTGAGGTAAATGATGGAAAAGAATAAGAAACTTACTGATAAAGAACCTAACAAAAAAGATGAAATTTCTAAAGATGACGCAAAGGATATTGGCGAAACTTTAGAAAAAGAACATGAACAACAAGACGAAACTTTCAACGATAAGGATGCCGAAGAGAAGAGACAATCTAATCGCAAGGATTTTGGTGAAGGTAAAGACGGAAAATTTTAGGTTATAAACTGGGCTAATAATATGGCTCAGTTTTTTATTATGTAGATATTAAATGTATGTTAATTTCACATTTGTATATTTTTTAATTAATGTTTTGTTATATAAATCAAAATAAATTTTGTTAGATTATCTGTTGTTCACAAGAGTTTGGAGATTTTGATAGTTGTTTGAAAATTGTTAACAAATGGTGAATTTTCATTTTTGTGAGAAAAATGTCTTGAAATCTAGTCTTTAGGTCTATATAATAGGTCTAAGTGGAGGTGTAATAATGAAAAAATTTGCATTATTAATGGCATTAGTATTTTGCCTTGGAACATTAGTAGCTTGTGGAAATGATACAACTACTGACGAAACAACTACAACAGAAACTACAACTACTGAAGAAGCAACAACTGAAGAAGCTGTAGAATCTGAAACTTTAACTGGATCAGCTGAAGGATTTGGCGGACCAATCGAAGTAGAAGTAGTTAGAGAAGGCGAAACTATCACAGCTGTGAATGTATTAAACCATTCTGAATCAGTTGATGATATAGCTGAAGTTCCAACAGCTTTAGAAGAAGTTCCAGCTGCTATTGTAGAAGCTAATGGTACAGACGGAGTTGAAGTTGTATCTGGTGCTACTTATACTAGTAACGGAATTATTGAAGCAGTTAACGCAGCTTTAGGACAATAATTAAATACTTAAGAATCAAAATTAACTAGGACTTGCTAATGCAGGTCCTTTTAATTTATAATAATATAATGAATAAATATTATGCAGTTAAAAAAGGAAAGTCTCCTGGAATATATAGCACTTGGGATGAATGCAAAGCTCAAGTAGACGGATATAGTGGAGCAGAGTATAAAAAATTTAATACTAAAGAAGAAGCAATGGATTTTATTAATCCAACAGAAAAGAAACTTCCCGTTTTTTCAAACCCAGAGGATCAATTAATTGCTTATGTAGATGGCAGTTACAATAATTCTAATGGTAGTTACAGTTATGGAGCGGTGTTTATTAATCATGTAGGCGATGTGGAAACTTTTAATAAAAGGTTTAAAAAAGACGTTTATTCTGAACATAGAAATGTTATTGGAGAAATTTACGGAGCGATTTTTGCAATGGAATATGCTGTAAATCATGGTTATAAAGAATTGTTTTTACATTATGATTATGAAGGTATTGAAAAGTGGGCAATTGGTGCTTGGAAGAGAAATAAAGAAGCTACAAAAATGTATTATGATTTTTATAATTCTATTAAAGAAAATCTAGATGTTACTTTTATAAAAATCAAAGCTCATTCTGGAGATAAATATAACGAAATGGCAGATAAATTAGCTAAAGAGGCAAAATAGAAAACTCCCGAGGATTTTAATCCACGGGAGTTTTTTTAATTTATTTGTGTATATGAAATATTGTTTTTATCTAATAGCTCTAGGGCGTATTCGTCTACTCTATATGCGTTTAGATAATAGATTTCTGATATTCCAGCTTGAATAAGTGCTTTCGTACAGTTTAGGCAAGGAAAGTGAGTAACATATGCTTTAGATCCTTTTACACTAATTCCTTCTTTTGCACAATATAGTAATGCGTTCATTTCTGCATGAATCGTGGCTATACAGTGGCCTTCTCTTATTGTATGGCCTATTTCGTCGCAGTGGGGATTTCCGCTTACTGAGCCGTTATATCCTGTTGATATTATTCTGTTGTCTTCATTTACTAAAACACATCCTACAAATGCTCTATCGCAAGTGGATCTTTGGGCTACCATTTTGCAGATTTCCATAAAATATTCATTCCAACTAATTCTACTTGACATCTTTAATTCTCCTTAAGTTTATACTATAATGATAATAGTAATTATACAAAATTACAATAATATTTTCTGAGGTGTATTATGTTAAAAGAATTTAAAGAGTTTATTAATCGTGGAAATGTAATCGACTTAGCTGTTGCGGTAGTTATGGGGGGAGCTTTTGGTAAAATAGTGTCTGCATTAGTAGATAATGTTATCATGCCTCTTATCGGTGTAGTTCTAGGTGGTATTGACTTTTCATCTGCATCTGTAACTTTATCTGGTGGAGCAGAGTTACAATATGGTTTATTTATTCAAGCAGTTATCGACTTTTTAATTGTTTCATTTGTTATATTTATGATAGTTAAACAAATAAATAGATTTAAAAAACCTGTTGAAGAAGAAGTTACTACTAAAGAATGTCCACATTGCTTAACTGAAATTCCTCTTGGCGCTACTAGATGTCCAAATTGTACTTCTGAATTAGCCAAGTAGTGAATAAATCGCGAATTTTTTCGCGATACATAATTTTTCTAAAAAAGGTGGTTTATGAAAGGATTAGCCCTTGAAGGTGGCGGTGCCAAAGGTTCTTATCAAGTTGGTGCATATAAAGCATTAAAGGAAATGGGGTATGAATTTGACTATATTGTAGGTACTTCAATAGGTGCCATTAATGGAGCTATGTTTGTACAAGGGGATGAAAAGTTAGCTGAAAAGATTTGGCTAGATATTGAATTTTCTATGGTGGTTTCCACAGAAGACGACAAGCTAGAGAATTTTTTTAAAGAATCCTTAACTTTAAATAACGTATTAGACAAAGTTTCTCTAATTAAAGATGTTATTTTTGAGAAAGGCTTTGATACTACACCTTTAAAAAACTTGCTGATAAATAATATTAGTGAAGAAAGAATCAGAAATTCTAATACTAAGTTTGGTCTAGTTACTTTAGATATTACAAATAGAAAGCCAGTGGAAACTTTTGCTGATGATGTTCCAGAAGGTAAGCTTATGAACTACATTTATGGAAGTAGCAATTTACTTGTTTTTAAGCAAGAACCCATCGATGGAAAGATTCTAATTGATGGAGGCTATTATGCTAACAATCCTGTAAAGATGTTAGAGGGAAAATGTGATGAAATAATAAATATAGTTTTATTTCCAAATCGCAATATACCTTCAATCTCTCAAGACATCGATTTAAAGGTCATAGCCCCAAGGGAAAAGCTAATAGAAATATTAAATTTTAATAAGGACTATTCTCAATACGGAATTAATTTAGGCTATTATGATACTTATAAATATTTTTACGATCTGTATGGAGAAAAATACTATATTAAAAGACCTGAGTTAGAAGTTGCAATAGAGATTTTTTCAAAGTGTTTTGATTTTATAAAGGACAAGTACCCTTATGTCAAAAGTGCTAGATATTATTTTGAAAAATGGCTGCCGGATTATTTTAGTAAATTGGGAATAGATTCGAAGAGGGAATATGGTGATTGCCTTTGTTTTATTTTAGAAAAAATTGCAGTGAAGTTTTCTCTAGATAGATTTAGAATTTATAATATTGAAGATTTAGCTAAGACGATTATTGATTCAAAGGATTTTAATCATTTATTTAGTGAACTTGAGTTTGAAAAAAACTTAGTGAGGATAATTTGTGAATACTATGAGAAGAAAAGATAGACAAATGGATGAGAGCTTCGCTTTAGAAGTTATAGATAATTCTGAATATGGAGTCTTAGGATTAGGAAATGAAGAACCTTATACCATCCCCTTATCTATTGTAAGGGAAGGTAAAACTTTGTATTTTCACAGTGCACCAGAGGGAAAGAAAACAGAACTTATTAAAGATGGAGATAATGTTTCTGTAAGTTTTGTAAGTAGAGCTAAGGTTCCAAGGATTTTTACTAAAGATGAAGTGAAAGAGTTTATTAAAGAAAAAAGCTTCGGAAAAGTAGGTTCTAAGGTATTTACTACTGAGTTTTCAAGTGCTCATATAATGGGAAAGATTTATGAAGTTAAAGACGAAGAAGAAATCATCTTTGGTCTAATGTTAATTGCCAAAAAATACACTCCAGAAATGGCGGATCTAGCTATAGATTTTATAAAAAACAGTTTACACAGAACGAGATTATACAAAATTGAAATAATAGAAATACAGGGAAAAAGAAAACAGTTTGATTCTTTTGGAGAAGAAATGAAATTCGGAAGGCTTTAGATTTTTCTCATGCAGCTCTTACGAGCTGTTATTTTTTTTATAAATTAAGATAAATTTATAGAGCAGGAGATGTTCTTGGTGATTAAAAAAGAGCAAGTACTAAATTAATACTTGCTCTACAAAGTCCAACTTTGGGATACTCTACAATACCTCTAGGGGGTTGTGGTATTCTAACTATTTAATTTTCAATTGATGATAAACTTTTTTTCCTTTTCTCATTAACAGTTTTCCATCACTAAAATCTTCTAAGCTGATTTGATGGTTAAAATCACTTACTTGTTCTTCTTCTATATAAATCCCACCGTTTTGGATAAGTCTTCTTCCTTCTCCGTTTGATTTTACAAAGCCAATTTCACGTATTGTATCTATTATGCCTTTACCGTTTTCAAAATCAGAAGAGTCAAATTCTGTAAATGGAATATTTTCACTATCTTTTGCTCCTAAAAATAAAGATCTAGAAGTCTCTAGTGCTTCTTTAGCATCTACTTCTCCGTGACAAAGCTTCACTACTTCATAGGCTAAAACTTCTTTAGCTTTATTAAGTTCAGCTCCTTCAACCTTAGTTAGTTCATCAATTTCCTCTAATGGCAAGAATGTAAGCAATTTCAAGAAAGGTTTCACATCTGCATCTGCAACATTTCTAAGGTACTGAAACATTTCATAAGGGCTAGTTTTTTCCTTATCTAACCAAATTGCTCCTTTAGCAGTTTTTCCCATTTTTTCTCCAGCAGCAGTAGTTAAAAGTTTAAATGTCATTGCGTAGGCTGGTTTTTGTTCTTTTCTTCGTATTAAATCCATACCGCCGATAATATTAGACCACTGATCAGATCCGCCCATTTGCATAATACAGTCATATTTTTGATTTAATACATAAAAATCATAAGATTGAAGTAACAAATATGAAAATTCGAAAAAGGTTAGGCCATCTTCCATTCTATTTTTGTAGGCATCTAAAGTTAGCATTCTATTAACAGAGAAATGAACTCCAACCTCTCTCATAAATTCTAAAAAATTTAAATCTAAAAGCCAATTTGCGTTATTGTCAATAAGAGACTTTCCACCATCAATATCTAAGAATCTTTTCATTTGAATTTCAAATTTTCTAGCATTTTCATTTATTTGCTCTTTAGTCATTATCTTTCTCATATCAGTTCTACCAGATGGATCTCCAACCATTGTAGTACCAGCGCCTAGTAGGGCAATAGGTCTATGACCATGTCTTTCCATATGCATCATAGTCATTAATTGTAAGAAATGGCCTAATGTCAAACTATCTGCCGTTGCATCAAATCCTATATAATACGTGATTTTTTCCTTACCAAGAAGTTCTCTAACCTCATCTTCATGGCTAACAGCATCTATATAGCCTCTTTCTTTTAACACATCAAATACATTTTTTGTCATAACTTCCTCCTTTAATTTTAAAATAAAAAAAGCTAACGATATAAAGGGACGTGTTCAAACGTGGTACCACCCTTTTTCGCATAGCCTCAAGCACTCATAACAAGTGACAATTTATCAGACTCCTGACTTGTAATTCCCATATCAATGGTACTGTAGTCATTCCTCGCCTCAAATATTTAATAGATTCATTATACAAACTCCCCTCTAAAGTGTCAAGGATGCACATTGTAAATATATTATAAAGTTGTTAATTTAAGTCCATTTTGGTAAAATTAGTTTAGTTAGTGAGGAAGAAAATGAAATTTAAATTATATATTTCAATATTTGTAATAGTACTTTTTGGAAGCATTATTTATGGCATAAAATTAATTTATCCATTATTAGTAGGTCTAATTCTTTTTTCCTATGATGCCTATGAAAAAGGATTCACTTTAAAAGAAATAGGTCAAATGATGGTAAGTGGTCTTCATATAGTAGAGAAAGTTGTTATAATTTTTTTACTAATAGGAGTGATTACTGCTGCATGGAGAATTAGTGGGACTATTCCCTATCTAGTTTATCATGGAGCAAGTTTAATAAACCCAAATCTCTTTTACTTATATACATTTTTATTAAATCTAGGAATGTCAATGTTACTAGGAAGTGTAAACGGTACAGCTACTACAATGGGAATAGTTTTAATAAGCTTAGCAAGAGCCAATGGATCAAACTTACTTATAACAACTGGAGCTATATTATCAGGAGCAATGTTTGGAGATAGGCTAAGTCCAGTTTCTTCATCTATAAATCTTGTAGCTGAAATTACTAATACAGAGGTTATTAAAAATAGAAAACCTATGTTTAAATCTGTTATATTTCCTACTATTATAACCACAATAATTTATCTACTTATATCATTAGGTAGTGGAGGAAGAAAAACAGATGTAGAATTATTAGAAGGAATAAGACTTAATACAAATTTAAATATAATATCCATAGTACCAGCACTACTAATTATTGTAATGTCTTTATTTAAAGTAAATACGAGAAAACTATTAATAATTAGTAGTATTGTAAGTGTAATTATAGGCTACAATTATCAAAACTTTGAAACATCAGAAATAATTAAAGGTTTAATTTTTGGAGTAAACGAAGAGGGACTTTCTGAAAGTCTTTCTAGAATTATTAATGGCGGTGGAATAAGATCCATGTTGCAAACCACATTAAACGTGGGGGTTTCTGCAATGTACTTTGGAATATTTCAAAAAACTAACTTTTTAAAACCAGTTGAAAATATAATAGAAAACTTAGAGAAGAAAATCGGCTTTTATTTTACTTATGTATTAGTAGCTTTAGTATTTAGCATGATGTTTGGTACTCAGTCTATAGTTGTTATATTAATAGCTGGTATTTATGCAGATAGAGTATCTAATAACAAATTACTCATGTTAGATCTAGAGAATGTCTCAATACTTTTACCAGCATTAATACCATGGAATATGGCAGCAAACCTAGCTTTGACTGTATACCAAGTGAGCTATTTATCTGTATTTTTCAACTTCTTCTGTATGATTGTTCCTCTATATTATTATTTTTATAGAAAAAAGTTTAAAAAAGCCCTTGACAATAGGTAGTGAATTTTGTTAATATA
>CAYWTV010000052.1:0-7785 GCA_964461305.1 uncultured Peptoniphilaceae bacterium | reverse complement strand
AAAAGCCGCTTTTAAACGGCTTTTATTGTTTTTATTGAATGTCTAGTTCTATTCCTACTATGTCTAATATGCTTCCGTCTTCTAACAGTTCTGACATTGCTTCTAATTCGTCGAATAGTTCGAAGTTTTTATCGTCGTCGATAAATGGAATATTTTCTCTTACTAGGTCGTAAACTGCTTTAGTTCCTTTTCCTAATTTTAAATCTGGATCCATTTCTTTTCTAAAGTCTAGTGCTTGACATGCTGCCATGATTTCTGTAGCTACTACTCTTCTAGAGTTTTCTACGATTTGTTTTGCGTGTCTTGCTGAGATTGTTCCCATTGACACGAAGTCTTCTTGGTTTTCACAAGATGTTATATTGTCAACGCTGGCAGGGTGGGCTAGTACTTTATTTTCTGATACAAATGATGCTGCTGCGTATTGGGTTATCATAAATCCAGAGTTTAGTCCTGGAGTTTTTACTAAGAATGATGGAAAGTCTGATAATTGTGAGTTTACTAGTCTTTCAATTCTTCTTTCTGATATGTTACCGATTTCTGCTGCACCTATTCCTAAGAAGTCAAGGGGTTGTGCTATTGTTTCTCCGTGGAAGTTTCCACCTGAGATTACTTGACCGTCTGAGAATATTATTGGGTTGTCTGTTGCTGAGTTGATTTCTATTTCTATCTTTTTCAGTACATAATCAACTGTATCTTTGTTAGCTCCATGAACTTGTGGCATACATCTTAATGAATAAGGATCTTGAACTCTAAGTTCTGCTGTGTGAGTTATAAGGGTAGAACCTTCTGTAAGGTTTCTTATATTTTTAGCTGTTGCTAAGTTTCCAAGATGTGGTCTAATTTGATGTAAATCTTCATAAAATGCATCAATTATTCCCCTGTGAGCTTCCATAGATAAAGCTCCTGCTATATCTGCTAGTTTTAACAGATTTATCGCATCGTAAGTTGCTAATGCTCCTATTCCTGTTAAGACTGTTGTGCCGTTATTTAATGCTAGTCCTTCTTTTGCATCTAATACGATAGGTTCGATTCCAGCTCTTTCCATAGCTTCACTACCATCTAGTAGCTCGTCATCGTAAAAAGCATATCCTAATCCTAAAAGTGGAAGTACCATATGGCTTAGTGGACAAAGGTCCCCAGATGCTCCTATTGAGCCTTTTGCTGGAATATATGGAATTACGTTTTTGTTTAACATTTCTAGTAGTGTTTCTACTGTAATTCTTCTTATTCCTGAAACTCCTTTTATTAAAGAGTTTATTCTTATTAACATTATAGCTCTTACTTCGTCATCATCTAACGGATCTCCAAATCCTACTGCATGGGATCTAATAAGGTTTTCTTGAAGTTGGGCTGTGTCTTCTTTAGATATGTTAACTTTTGCTAAGGATCCAAAGCCTGTGTTTACTCCATATACTACTCTTTCTTCTTTTACTATATCGTCTACTATTTTTCTAGATGCTTCTACTTTTTCAATAGATTTTGGATCTATTTCCACTTCTGCATATTCTCTAGATACTCTAATAACTTCTTCTAATGTAAGACTGTCTCCAGTTAAAATTACTTTTTCCAATTTTTTCCTCCTATTAATTCAAAAAATAGTGTTACTAAGTTTTTATTTTTACTTTATAAATTATCCTATTATCATTGTTGCTATAACTCCACCTATTATAAGTGGAACGTTAAAGGCTAAGAATGTTGGTACACAAGTATCCCAAATGTGATCGTGTTGTCCGTCTGCGTTTAGTCCTGATGTAGGTCCTAATGTTGAATCTGATGCTGGCGAACCTGCATCTCCAAGGGCTCCTGCAAGTGCTACTAATAATATAATAGATGCTGGTGAGAAACCTACTTCTAGTCCTAGTGGTACGAATATTGCAGCTATAATCGGGATAGTTGAAAAAGATGAACCTATTCCCATAGTTACAAGTAGTCCTATAAGAAGCATTACAAATGATGCTACTAATTTAGAACCTCTCATTGCTGAAGCTGAATCTGCTACTAAGGAATCTACTGCTCCAGTAGCTGAAATAACTGCTCCATAACCTGCTGCTACTAACATAACGAAGGCTATAAAGCCCATCATTCCAATACCGCCATTTACTACTTCGTCTAGTTCGCTAAATTTGATTCCTCCTAAAAGAAGCATTGCTATTAAACCAAATAGTGCTGATATTGGTAGGGATTCTGTAAGTATAGATGTTACTGCTGTAACGATACAACCTACTAAAGCTGCCCATGATTGTCTATTCATGTGAGCTTCTCCTTCTAGTTTTTCTGCTCCAATTATGGGAAGGTCTTTGTATTCTCTATCTTTAGAAGTAAAGACTAGGACCATTATTACTAGACCTATAAACATTGCTAATCCTGCAACCCAAGTTATACCGTAAACGTCTGATAATTCTACATTTAGTCCATTTGCGTTTACTTGATCTCTAACGATCCCTTGGAATATAAGTCCAAATCCTGCAGGTATAACTATATAAGGAGCTTTTAGTCCAAATGTAAGTGCCACTGCTACTGCTCTTCTGTCTAGTTTTAATCTATTCATTAAAGATAGTAGTGGTGGAATTAATATTGGAATAAAGGCTATATGTATAGGCACTAAGTTTTGAGAAAAACATGCGATAAAAGCAAGCGCAAATACCATAAACAGTTTTCTTCCAGTAAATACTGTTGTAAGTTTTCTAGATAAAATATCTCCAAGACCAGATCTAGCTAAACCTACTGCGAATATACCTAATAAAATATATGCTAGTGCTGTCCCAGAGTTACCTCCCATTCCTCCTATAAGAGTGTTTATAACTCCATCTGCTTCTGCTGAAAATCCTGGCACATTAGCAAGTAAAGATCCTTCACCTACAGTTGCTAAAGGCATTCCGGCAAGTAATCCTCCTACAATAGCTGCCACTATTAAAGATAATAATACGTTTACCTTTAATAAACAGAGTATAGTTAGTACTAAAACGGATATAACTACAGGGTTAGTTATTATTGACATAAATTCCCTCCTTTTAATTTTACTTAGTAACATCTATCCTAGTTATTATAATACCAAATAAACATCAAAATTAGGTTTAATTGTGATAGAATTATGTAAAAATATTTCTTTGAATTTAGACTGTAAACGTTTTACTAGTAGATATTTTTAAAGAAATTTTAGAAAAACAAGGATATACTTATAAAGCTTCGTCTTATAAACGTCTAATAAAATAAAATAACTTATTTATAATGTCTAAAAATCAGCAGTATAATTTAAATTTGTTTTACTTAAAAATTTCATTAAATTTGATTTACACAAGTTTATTTATTATAATAAAACCAATTTATAGTATTTAAACAAAAAGGTAAGGTGTCTAATTTGGATTTGAAATTTAAATTATTTGGGTTTCCAGAGATTTATAAGGATGGGAAAAAGATATTATTTCCTTATTCAAAAATTAACGCTTTTATATATTACATAATTTTAGAAAAGACAGTTTCAAGGTCAGAAATAGCTGGAATGTTGTGGCCTGAAGAAAGTGAAAAAACTGCAAAGAAAAATTTAAGAAATGTCTTGTATCACACGAAAAAACTTCTCCACAAGGACATTATAAAATCTCCTAACAACACAATTTTAACCTTTAATGAAGATTTTAATATTTCCATAGATGTTATTGAATTTAGTAAAGATCCCATTAACAATTTGGAGCTTTATGAAGGGGAGTTTTTAAAGGGATTTTATATTAAAGATTCTGAAGAATTTGATTTATGGATTCAAAATAAAAGAATCTCTCTTTTTGATACCTATTATTCTGCACTACAAGAAAAGGCAACTTCCAATTTAGCAAATGGAATATATACTGAAATAGAAGTTTTAATACAAAGACTTATTTCCTTAGACAATTTAGATGAAAAAAATTACCGTATTTTAATGGAATATTATTTAAAAACAGGCAGAATTAGTAAAATCATCGAAACTTACGGAGTTTTAACAAAACTTTTAAAAGAGGAGCTAAATGTAGAACCAAATGAAGATACTAAAAATCTCTACGAATACTCCCTAGAAAAGTTTAACTCTTCAGAATCTGAGAACAATTTTAAAGAGCATTACTATTTTGGAAGAGAAAAAGAAATTGTTAAAATAAATAGATTAATAAAAGATTTTAAAAAGGGTTCTAATTTAAATACAATTTATATCCAAGGGGATTTTGGTATTGGAAAGTCATCTTTAATAAGTAGAGTTTACCAAGATTTTACCAAAGATTTCCAAATTTATAGTGTATTTTCTTATCAGCTAGATCGAGGAAAAATCCTAAAGCCTATGGAGTTGTTACTAAAAAAACTCTCTGGTGAAAATATTAAAGGTGAAATTGAGCCTTTGTTAAAGAGTATAAAAACTATTCAAAAACTTAATCACAAAAAAGAGTATTTGGATTTTGAAATTGAAAAACTAGAAGAAAATTTTTTAGATTTCTTTTTAAAAATAGACAATTTTAAAATATTTAATTTTGAAGATATTCACTGGATGGATTCTCATTCTGTTAGGATTTTGACTAAGCTAATATTAAATTCTAATAAATATTCCTTATTTTTTATTAATGGGATAGACGACTCTAATCCTCATATTAGCGACATGGTTTTAACTTTAAGAAAATACGAAAAAATCGAAAAAATTTCTATTTATCCATTTACCAAGGAGGAAAGTAAAAACTTTATAAAACAAAACGTTCAAGAAAGCATTTCAGATAAATACGTAGATTTAATTTTTAATGAATCTGAAGGTATACCCTTTTTTATTTCGGAGTTTTTAAATCAATACAAAAACAAAAAGCCAGTTGGAAAACTGACTTCTACTTTAGAAAACGCAATTAGAGTGAGGTTTATTTATTTATCAGATAGACAAAGGGAAATTCTAAAGAAAATTAGTTTTTTCAAAGGAGGTTTTCCCCTTTCTTTAATTTATGAAATTGTAGAAGAAGATGAAAAGGCAGTTGTGGATTTACTAGATTTAATGGTAAGAAGAAATATTTTAGTGGAATATGTTGAAAAGGAAAGAATTTACTTTAAATTTAGCCACAAAAAAATAAGGGAATATCTTTACTTTATAAATTCTAAAACTAAGAGAAAGTACTTTCACAAAATCGCAGGAGATTTGTTAGAAAAAAACCAAGAGATTTTTCAAAATCAGTTGGAGTATTTTCAAGAGCTTTCTTATCACTACAAAGAAGGTGGGGACTTTATTAAGGAGTTAAAATACAATATTGAAATACTAAGTCACTATTTAAATTTTTCCCACGAACTTTTTCCAGTGGTGGATATTTTAGATGAAAGTTTAGAAACCACCATGTACACATCTTCTAAAAAAATTCTAGAGATGTTTGAAGAGCTTCACAGGGATCTAAAAAAGGTTCAAAGCACTTTAGATTTAGAGAATTTTCCAGATTTAAAACTAAAGTTTTATCACATGAGAGGAAGATACTATATTCGTCAAGGTAAATACGAAGAAGGCCTTGAGGATATTAAATATATTATTCGAAATGGGTCTATTTTTGGATATGATAACTATGTTCTAAAGGGATACAAGCAGATGATATTTTATTATATCCAAATTAACAACTCAAAGGAAATGATGGAATACATTGAAGAAAGCTTAAAACTTGCAGTAAAGTGTAACTTTCATAAAGAAATCGGCATGTTACTTAGATTAAAAGGTCTAGGATATATAATGACAGGGGATTATGAAAATGGTGAAAAACTTCTTTTAGAATCCATAAATAATTTTAATGTTACAGCCTCAATAGCTTCAGAATACGCAGTAAATATTGCAGCTGCCCACAACTATATTGGAGAAATTCGAATGGCAGAAAAAAATTACGAAAGGGCCATCGAAGAGTTTGAAAAAGCTATAGATTTAACTAAAGACAAAAGAGTATTTTCATCTCTTTCTGTGTTTTATATAAATATGGGCAAAACTTACTTTTATTTAGATAATTTAGAAAAGGCTAAGGAGTATTTTAATTTAGCTTTGAAACAATACGAAAACTTCGATTTTAATTGGAAGGTTCCAGTTTTAAATTCCTATATGAGTTTAGTAAAACTAGGGAAAAAAGAGTTTTCTGAATCTAAGGAATTTTTATTAAAGGCAGAGAAAGATTCTGATTTTATAGGAGATCCAAGGTCTGAAGGGACTGTTTACTTTACGAAATTTATTATAAAGAATTTAATGAAAGATTCTAAAATCCAATTGGAATTTAAAGAAATTATAAGTGAGAGCTCTAGCTTTTATAAAGAAAAAGCTTTGGAGCTGTTAGACAAACACAGAGATATATACGAAATTGAAAAAATAGAGGCTTTAAATGAATATTAATACATTAGTTTCAACACTTAGGGAAAATTCCATAGAGGAAAATATTATTCCAATGGAAAAATATATGAAAAATAATTTTAAATTTTTAGGAATAAAAAGTGTAGAAAGAAGAGAACTTTCTAAAGATTTTTTAAGAAAAGAAAAAGATATTATAAACTGGGAAGAAGTTTTTTATCTTTGGGAATTAGAAGAAAGGGAGTTTCAATATATTGCACTAGACTATTTAAAAGCTAGGAAAAAATTCTTGAAAATCGACGACTTGGAAAATTTATTAAAACTTGCTAAAAAGAAACCTTGGTGGGACACTATTGACCTTTTGGCTCCTTTAGTTGGAGAAGCTATATTTGATTTTAAAGATAAAAATAAGCTTATGTTAGATCTTTCAAAGGACGAAAATATGTGGCTTAGAAGAATAGCTATACTTCATCAACTTAAATTTAAAGAAGATACTGATGAAAAATTACTTGAAGAGATAATAAAAAACAACTTTGGTTCAAAGGAATTTTTTATAAACAAGGCAATAGGCTGGATTTTAAGGGAATATTCTAAGACAAATAAAATTTGGGTAAGGAAATTTTTAGATGAGTATAAAGACGTTTTAAGTCCTTTAAGTATCAGAGAAGGTAGTAAAATTTTAAAAAAAAATAATTCTTAATAATTTTGTAAGATTCTATTAGAAGTTTAGTTGAATCTTTTTGGTACTATAAAGTCGGAGGAAGAGATATGGAAAAATACAAAATACTCGTAGCAGAAGATGATAAGGCGATAAGAGATTCTATAGGAATCTATCTTAAAAATGCAAATTATGATGTATATTTTGCAGAAGATGGGATGGAGTGCATAGAAATTTTTAAAAAAGAAAAAATCGATTTAGTTATTATGGATTTAATGATGCCCAAAATGACTGGAGAAGAGGCAATTATAAAGCTTCGTGAAGATTCTTTTATTCCAATTATAATTCTATCTGCAAAATCAGAAGACTATGATAAGGTCATAGGTCTTGATATTGGAGCTGATGATTATATTACAAAGCCTTTTAATCCACTAGAATTAATGGCAAGGGTAAATTCTAACATTAGAAGATACTATAAATACAAAAGCCAAGAAGAAAAAGAGAGCATTATAGAAATAGGAAGTGTTAGGTTAAACTCCTTAGACAAATCTGTAAGTGTTGAAGATGAGAAAATCAACTTGACATCTATCGAATATAAAATTCTAGAGCTTATGATGAGAAACCCTAATCGAGTGTTTTCTGTAGACGAAATCTATGAAAGAGTGTGGAACGAACCTGCAATGGAAACTAAAACAGTAACTGTTCACATTCGAAGAATTAGAGAAAAAATAGAAGTAAATCCTAACAAGCCAATTTACCTCCAAGTGGCTTGGGGAATAGGATACAAATTTGTAGATCCAAAAAGGAGGAATTAAATATGAAAGAC
>CAYWTV010000051.1:0-8090 GCA_964461305.1 uncultured Peptoniphilaceae bacterium | reverse complement strand
CGCCATTATGAATGTTGGAATAGAAGATGATGTGGTATTTATAAAGATGAATGCGACTACATTAGTAGAAGGAATATTAAATATTTAAGGAGAATATAATGCTTAGAAATTTAACTATTGAAGAATTTGTAGAACAAACTGCTTCTGGAAGCCCTACCCCTGGAGGTGGATCTGTTGCTGCCTTAATTGGAAGTATAGGATCTGCACTAAATGTAATGGTATATAACCTTACAGAAGGAAAAAAAGTCTATAAGGAATTTGAACCTGCTTTAAGAGATGAAGTAGACTCATCTGCAAAAAAACTTACAAAACTATATAAAGAACTTTTAGTAGAAATGCAAAACGACACTACAGCTTTTGACAGCGTAATGGATGCTTTTAAACTTCCAAAGGAAACTGAAGAAGAAAAAGAAATTAGAAAAAAAGCCATACAAGATGGATATAAAAAGGCCATGGAAGTACCACTAAAGACTGCCAACCTTTGTTTAGAATCAATGTTTTTAATGGAAGTATTTTCAATTCACGGTTCTTTAAATGCAATATCTGACGTAGGAGTAGGATGTTTACTAGCTTACGCAGGAGTTGAAGGATCTCTTTTAAATGTTAAAATTAACTTAGGTTCTCTTCCTTCTGGAGAATACACTGAAGAGATTATAGAAAAAATGGACAAAATTTTAAATATTGCAAAGGATACAAAAAGCTACATTATGCAAAATGTTCACAATAGATTAGAAGGCTAATAATGAGACAATCATTAATATTAATGTTAATGACTATTATTTCGAAAATATCTGGACTACTAAGGGAGATCAGCTTATCATATGTTTATGGTACTAGTGATGTAGCTGATGCTTTCTTAGTATCTTTTTTTATTCCTTCTATTATTGTAAATGCAATTACCATAGGAATAGCCACAGGGTTTATCCCCATATACTCTAAAATACTTTTAAAAGAAACAAGGCTAAATGCTGATAAATTTGTGGATAAGTTAGTCCTTATAGTTTTTATAATATCCACAATTATAGCTATTTTGGGGATAACTTTTACTGAAAATATATTATCAGTAGTGGCAAGTGGACTAGATTCTAAAACATTAATTATGGCCATATTTTTTACCCAAATGGTAATGACGAGTTTAGTATTTTCATCAATAGGAGGAGTATATACAGGTTATCTACATGTGCACAACCATTTTTCCATAACTGTATTAAATAAAATAATAATGAACGGACTTATAATAATTTTTATATTTTTATCATACACTTATGGATATAAAATCTTAGGAATCGGAACGGCTTTAGGAATGGCCCTCCAGTATTTAATTTTTGTCTATCCCCTTAGAAAAACTGGATATAGATTTAAATTAAATTTAGATTTTCAGGATAAATATTTAAAAGAGCTAAAACAAATTGCCATTCCTTTTTTAATAGTAGTAATAGCAAATGACTTAAACTTAATAATTGATAAGGCAATAGCCTCAACTTTAAAAGTAGGAGCAATATCTACCTTAAATTATTCAAGTGGAATCCAAGATTTTGTAAGTGGTGTGGTGATATTAAGTATAGTTACTATAAGATATACAGAAATGTCTAAATTATCCACAGATAAAAATCATAAAGTCCTAGAAGAAAGCTACAATCAAACATTAAAGATGACTTTGTTTTTAGTAATTCCAGCTACAATTGGTCTAATGGTATTTTCTAAAGAAATAATTGGACTGTTATTTTTTAGAGGAGCATTTGATTATAAGTCCTTAATAGATACTTCAAGTACACTATTTTTTTATTCCCTTGGACTTATTGGAATAGCTTTAAATACTGTAAGTCAGAGAGTTTATTTTTCTAGAAAAAAAATTAAAATCCCCATAATAGTATCTATACTTTCAGTTTTACTTAATATATTTCTAAATATTCAATTATCAAAGAACTTTGGAATAATTGGTCTTTCAGTGGGAACTAGTATAGTAATGATACTTAGTGGGTTAAGTTTAAGTTTTTTACTAACTAAAGATCAAATAAATATTAGTAAAAATACAGTAAAATACGGGATAATTAAGTCTTTAACAAATTCAATTGTTGTTATTTTAACAGCTAAATTTATTTATAACTTTATACCTAATAATATAACTTTACTTTTTATTATTATAATTTCAATTATTGTCTATATATATTTAGGGGTAAAAACTGAAATAGTTAATATAGATGATTTGAAAAAAGTTGTGAAGAAAAAGAGAAATTTATAAAGAATATAAAATTATAATAGTTATAATTATCAAAATAGGGTATAATAAATGTGGTAGAAAAAAATATAAAAAAAGAAATACTTATGAGGTGAAAAATGAGTAATTACATTGGAAAAAAAGTTGAAGAATTTGTAGCTCCAGTTTATCATGATAACGCATTTGGAGAAGTAACAGAGAAAGATTTTCAAGGAAAATGGTCAGTGTTGTTCTTTTATCCTGGGGACTTTACATTTGTATGCCCTACAGAATTAGAAGATTTAGCTAATCATTACGATGAATTTAAGAAAATCGGCGCAGAAATCTATGCAGTATCTACAGACTCTGAGTTTGTTCACAAGGCATGGAAAGACGCTTCCGAAGCTATTAAAAAAGTAGAATATCCAATGGTATCTGATAGAAACCTTAAACTTTCTGAAATGTTTGGAGTGTTAATAGAAGAAGACGGACAATCTTTAAGGGGATCTTTTGTAATAAATCCAGATGGTGAAATAGTAGCTTACGAAATTCACCAACCAGGAGTAGGTAGAGCTGCTAAAGAATTATTAAGAAAAGTAAAAGCTTCTCAATTTGTTTACCAACATGGAGATCAAGTTTGTCCAGCAAACTGGGACGACGGAGGAGATACCTTAACTCCAGGAATCGACTTAGTAGGAAAAATTTAAAAAATAAATAATGAAATTTTGTTAAAGCTGTAAGGATAAAACCTTGCAGCTTTTTTTGTAAAGATTAGTAAAAGACTTATCAACCATTGACAAAGGTTTTCATTTTAATTAATATTAAAATATCTAATGGAATTATTATATTGTTATAATTATTTTGCAATGTTTAAAAAATTTATTAGATAAAAATAAAAGGAGGTAGTTTTATGACGAATGTAGTAGCTTTATTAGTTTTAGCAGCAGCCTATTATATTGGAGAATTTATAGGTAACAAAACGAAAGCGTGGGTACCTTCAGTATTTGTCACTGCAGTAGTTATACTTATTGGATATTGGACTTTTTTTCCTTATGATATAGTAGAACTAGCAGGACTAGGAGCGCCCCTTGGTGGAACTTTAGTAATAATGCTTTGTCTTACTCATATGGGTACTATTATAAGTATTAGACAATTACTTGAACAGTGGAAGGTTATTTTAATTGCCCTTGCTGGTATAGCAGGAATGGTAGTATTAGTGTGGTTTTTAGCTTCTCCTTTTGTAGATAGGGAATATATTATCTCAGGTCTTCCTCCACTTACTGGTGGGATTGTAGCTGCGGTAATGATGCAAGAGGCAGCTTCAGAACTTGGCCTAATGACAGCTTCAACTTTAGCAATAGCAATGTATTCAGTTCAAGGCTTTGTTGGTTACCCAATTACAGCTATATTTTTGAAAAAAGAAGGAAATAAACTTCTACAAAATTTTAGATCTGGAGATATTAAAGAAGCTAAAGTAAAAGTTGATGTAGAAAAAACTCCTAAAAAGAAACTCATCCCCCCAGTTCCAGCTAATTACAACACTACAGCTTTAATACTGGTTAAGATGATGATTTCGGCTTTTATTGCCCAACAAATTTCAGGTTTAACTGGGATAAATGCGGCAGTTTTAGCTTTATTTGTAGCTATTGTACTTACAGAAATTGGATTTTTAGATCCTGATTCTTTAAATTTAGCAAAATCCTACGGATTCTTAATGTTTACTTTGATGATTTACGTTTTTGCTGGATTAAAAGATTCTACACCAGAAATTCTAATGGCAGCTATTGGACCAATGGCAATTATTATAGTATTAGGTGTTTTAGGACTTTGTATATTTTCTATTATTGTAGGAAAAATTTTAGGAATGAGCTGGAATATGTCTTGTGCAGTTTCACTTACTGCCCTTTATGGATTCCCTCCAAATTATATTTTGACTATGGAATCCATAAAAGCCCTAGTAAAAACCCCAGAAGAAGAACAGTATTTAGTAGATAATATGCTGCCTCAAATGATAGTTGGTGGATTTGTTACAGTAACTATCACCTCAGTAATAGTAGCAGGATATTTTGTAAATCTACTATAAGAATATTTTTAAAAGGAGGTAGAAGTGAATTACGAATATATTAATTCTGAAATTGAAGATTATATTATTTCCATGAGAAGACACTTCCACGAAAACCCAGAACTTAGCTGGGAAGAGATGGAAACCTCTAAAAGAATAATTAAAGAACTAGAGGATATGAAAATAGAAGCTAGACAAATTTCCAAAACTGGAGTATTAGGAGTGATAAATCCAGAAAAAGAAGGAAAAGTTTTAGCAATCAGGGCAGATATAGACGCCTTACCAGTTAATGAAGAAAACGAAATAGAGTATAAATCTAAAAACGAAGGTGTTATGCATGCCTGTGGCCATGATGCCCATACTGCAATGTTATTAGGAGCAGCAAAGGCTATGGTAGATATAAAGGACAAAATTGGAAAAGTAGTTTTGTTATTCCAACCTGCTGAAGAATTTATAAAAGACAGTGGGGCAAAACTCGTTGTTGAAGAAAAAGTTTTAGAAGAAGAAAATGTAGATAGAATAATTACAATTCACATTTGGAATCCTATAGAATCTGGGAAAGTAGCCTTACAAGCTGGACCAATAATGGCCTCAGCTGATACTTTTAAATTAGAAATATTAGGAAAAGGTGGACACGGAGCTCAACCCCAAGAAACAATAGATCCTATACCAATAGGTTCATTAATAGTAGAAAATCTTCAACACATGGTCAGTAGAGAAAATTCCCCAATAAATCCAATGGTTGTTAGTGTAACTGCATTTAACTCTGGAAGTTCAGAAAATGTAATTCCAGAAAAGGCAGAACTACTTGGAACTTGTAGAACCTTTGATAACGATCTTAGAGAAAAGTTTCCAGAAATGATGGAAAGGATTATAAAGGGGATAGTAGAAGCTAATAGAGGAGATTATAAATTCACCTACTATAAAGGAACCCCAGCTACAATAAACGAAGAAGAAAGTGTAGAATTGGGAAGAAAAGTAGTAGGAGAAATTATCGGACAAGAAAATATAATTTACCAAGATCCCCAAATGGGCGGAGAAGACTTTGCAAAATATCTAATAAATATTCCAGGTTGTTTAATGTTTTTAGGTGGAAAAGTAGAAGGAAGCACCGCTCCCCATCACAATTCTAAGTTTTTAATAGAGGAAGATGTTTTAAAGACAGGATCTGAATATTTTGTAAATTACGCAGTGAAATTTAATAAATAATTAAAAAACATTTAAAATTATAGTTGACCTTAAATGAAAATTAGTATATACTTCTAAAAAAGCTGATATAAGAGAGAGAAATATTTGATTCTTACAGAGAGCCGATGGCAGGTGGAAATTGGCAGATGAAAATATATAGTATACACTCTTTAGCTGATTTGCTGAAAAAAAGTAGGCAAATACGGAAATTTCACCGTTATCTTAGAATAGAGATTGTTAGATCTCGAATAAGGTAATCGTTGTGATTATAAATTAGGGTGGTACCACGTAAGATTTAAGTCTTTCGTCCCTTGGCAAAAACCAAGGGGTGAAGGGCTTTTTTTTATATCAGAAATAAATTTTAGGAGAAAAATTATGAAAACAAAGAGAAAAGACTTGACCGTACTTCAATCATTACTACCATTTATTGTGGTGATTGTATTCGGTTTACTATCAGTAATGAGATGGAAAGTCGGAATGAACATGCCTATTATTTTGGGAATAGTTACTGCTTGTATAATCGGTTTCCTTAATGGAAAAGCATGGAGTGAACTTCAAAAAGGTCTTGTTGATGGAGTAGCTAGAGGACTTCCAGCACTATTTATATTAATTATTATTGGAGCTATTATGGGCTCATGGATTCAAGGTGGAATTATTTCTACATTGATTTACTACGGATTAAAACTTATATCCCCTGGGTTTTTCGTTCCAGCAGCTTGTTTAGTAACTGCAATAGTGGCAGTTTCAACTGGAACCTCCTTTACATCTATTGCAACAGTTGGAATAGCTTTAATGGTTACTGGAATCGGTATGGGATTTTCACCTCCACTTTTAGCAGGAGCCATTATATCAGGAGCTTACTTTGGAGATTGTATTTCACCACTTTCAGATACTCCTAATCTTGCCTCAGCTATAACAGGTGTGAACTTATTTGACCTAATAAAATCCTTGGCAATGGCAGAAATTCCAGCGCTGTTTATATCTTTTATAGTATTTTTCTTTTTAGGAAATAGGGAAGTTACAAGTACAACTGGAAACCTAGAGACTATAAACAGTATAATTAATGGACTGGAAAGCTCCTTTGTAATAAGTCCATTTCTTCTGTTAATTCCTGTTTTAACAATAGTTTTATCAGCTAAAAAGGTTCCTTCATTACCTGCACTTTTTATAGTAGCTATTTTAGGAGGCTTAGCAGGAATTTTTGTTCAAGGAGAAAGTCCAATGGCAGTATTTAACGCAATGACAAATGGGTTTGTATCAGAAAGTGGAAATGAACTTATAGACAGTTTACTTTCTCGTGGAGGAATAAATTCCATGGGAAATACTGTAATTCTTCTTATAATTGCAGTTGGATTTGGTGGTATACTTGAAGAAATAGGAGCCTTAGATTCCATATTAAATGTGATTATGAAAAGGATTAATTCCACAGGAAGTTTGGTACTAGTAACTATATTAAGTGGGTTATTTGTAGCCTTTGCAACAGGGGCGCAGCTTTTGGCAATAGTTATTCCAGCTAGAATGTTTAATAATGCTTTTGTTGAAAGAAATTTGGATTTAGTAAACTTAGCAAGAGCAGCCCAATCTACAGGAGCAATAGCCATAAATTTAGTACCTTGGTCAGTTCCAGCCTTATTTGCTCAACAAGTACTGGGAATTTCTGCCATAGAATTCATTCCATTTATAATATTTGCATACGCAACTTTAGTTATTAATATAATTTACGGATTTACTGGATTTACAATAAAAAAGGAGGAAGTTTTAAATGAAAGAATCTAGAGTAGTAATGTTAGGAACAGGAACCCCAAACCCAACACCAGAAAGATCAGGTCCTTGTACTGCAGTCATAGTAGAAGACCAAGCCTATATAGTAGACTTTGGAGTAGGGCTTGTAAGAGGGGCAGATTCAGCATACCAAAAAGGAATTGAGGCCTTAAGAGCCCATAGATTAAATAGAGGATTTTTAACTCATTTACACTCTGATCACACCATAGGACTTCCAGATTTAATATTAACACCTTGGGTTTTAGAAAGAAAAGAACCATTAAAAATATTTGGACCAAAGGGTTTAAAGAACATGATAGATCACTTATTAAAAGCTTATGAAATAGACATAGACTCTAGAAAACACGGATTTGAAAAAGCAAATGAAGAGGGAATAAAAGTAGAAGTAACAGAAATAAAAGAAGGTCTAGTTTATGAAGATGACCTTGTAAAAGTAGAAGCTTTTATTGTAAATCATCCACCCTTTGAAGCCTTTGGTTTTAAGTTTACAACACCAGATAAAATAATTGTAATATCAGGAGATACCACTCCCACAGAGAATTTAATAAAGTGGGCAAAGGGCTGCGACATTTTAATTCACGAAGTATTTTCATCCCAAGGAGTAGAGCAAAGAAGCCCAGTATGGAAAAACTACCACAAAAGCGTTCACACATCTAGTCTGCAATTAGGAGAAATAGCTAAAAAAGTAAATCCTAAAAAACTAGTACTTTATCATCAACTGTTTTTCAGAGTGAGATTTGAAGACGGCAGCCTAATAACAGAAATGGACAGAGAAAGGGAAATGATAAGAGAAATTAAGGAAAACTTCAAAGGAGAAGTCATATCTGCAAAGGACGGAGATGTTATATTTTAATAAAAAAG
>CAYWTV010000050.1:6773-8112 GCA_964461305.1 uncultured Peptoniphilaceae bacterium | reverse complement strand
TCTTTATCTGCATTTTTAAACACATCTTCGTAGACCTTAGGCATCATCACAAGTGTAGGACCTACGTCAAAGGTAAATCCAACTTCACTAATTTGATGCATTTTTCCACCAGGAAGATTTTCTTTTTCATATATTTCTACATTATATCCTGCATACTGCAACCTGATACCTGCAGATAATCCTCCAACTCCAGCTCGAATCACAATTACTTTTTTTCATCACTTCTCCTAATGTTTTAATTATTGTATAGTATAATAATTGTAACATTTTAACAAGTCTAAAA
This sequence comes from uncultured Peptoniphilaceae bacterium, assembly GCA_964461305.1. Lineage (GTDB taxonomy): Bacteria > Bacillota > Clostridia > Tissierellales > Peptoniphilaceae > Neofamilia. Next base: position 7,829 of record CAYWTV010000050.1, on the reverse strand, counting down.
CAATACAAATATCCATTTTAGAAGGACTTTAATATCTATAGTTTTTCAGATTAATAGAATATTTTCTAAAAATTATGGTATAATGTTTTTACTAAGGAGGGATTTATACATATGTCCAATAATAGAAAATCTAGATCAAATATGAAACAAATATATATGATTAGAAGACTTGTAGCTGTACTTATACTTATATTTATTGTAGTTGCCATTTTCACTAAGTGTAGTGGTGGTAGAGATGCTACTACTCAAGGTCAAAATGAGACTAATACTACTAATAATACTGTATCAGTTCCTAACGAAAATGTTACTCAACCAGTTGAAAGTAATATAATTGGTTCAGAAGATAATACAAATACTACTGAATCTCCTGATACTACTGATACTCAAGATACTACTGAAATGGATGCTAATCTTTTAGAAACTATTCAATCTAACGAAGAAGCTCTACAAAATGAATACGATGAGTATGCAGATGTTAATTATGAGGATTCTAATAAATTTTATTTTAATCTAAAAGGAGAAACTAGGGAATTAGTACTTGATAAAGATGACAGTGCTAATACAGAGGAATTTGAAGCTTTTTGGGAAGAATTTAAAGGCAATTTAATAAAATCTTCAGAAACCCTAGCTGAAACAGTACAACCTGGAATGGAACTTCACGTTTTAAATCCAAGGGATGATACTAACACTATATTGTTAATTCAAGACGGATCGGAAATATATGATTCAACTTCAAATTAAAACTTTAAGGAAAGATTTAAATCTTTCCTTTTTTGTTTGATAAAAAAAGTAGAGGCCTGTTAATTACCTCTACTTTTTGTTTTTCAATCCTTTAATCAAATACTCTTTTGTAATAGACTTTTTTCTTTTTCTAAAGTCTTTAATGCTTCTTTAAATCCTTTATAAAATACTATTGCCGTTACTGTTGATGCTATTATATCGGAAACTGGTTCTGCCAGTAAAACTCCAAAGTACTTATCTGCAAATATTAAAGGCAAAATGTAAATCAAAGGAATAAGCAATATTATTTTTCGAAGTACTGCTAAAAACAAAGAA
>CAYWTV010000050.1:0-6673 GCA_964461305.1 uncultured Peptoniphilaceae bacterium | reverse complement strand
TTTTTTTATATTGCCAACTCCCAGTTTGTTACTATTTATATTTTGATTATCCAATTTTCTTTCCCCCAATTACATCACTAAAAAAATGACTAGAACTCTAGCCATTTTATCTTAAGTTTTCTATTACCTTTTCAACTAAATCAACTCTGTTAAAAGGAGTGATTATATAATAACCATCTACGTATTCTTTGATTTTTTCTCCAAAATACGTTGCTATTTCTACTGCCAATTTATCTTTTAGGTCTTTGTCTGCTCCTAAATATTTTTGTATAACTTCTTCTTCTACACTAATTCCTGAAATTTCAGCATCCATAAAAATTGCATTTTCATAGGAAACCACTGGCATAATCCCGCCCATTATATATCCATTTAGCTCTTTTCTAGCCAATTTTAAATTTTCAATGGCTTTGTGGGAAATTATTGGTTGGGTATAAAATACGTTGATGCCAGAATTTTCTTTTTTCTTAGCCCTTTCCAGTTCTAAATCAAACTTTCTAGAGTTGATATTTAAGGCTCCTCCAATATTTATTTTATTAGTAAATGTTTTTTCGTTCATATCTTTTACAAAACTTGCTAATTTAGTAGAGTTAAATTGAAATACACTTTTTACCTCGTCCTTTTCAGCTGTTGGTATAGGGTCTCCTGTAATCAAAATAACATTTAAAATATTTTCTATATTTAGTCCTAATAATAAAGCCTTAGTTGCGTTTATGTTTCTGTCTCTGCAAGTCATGTGTACTATTGGATCAATTCCCACTTCGTTTTTTATTTTATAAGCTGTAAAACTGGCATCGACTCTAACTCTTGCTACTGGACAGTCTGCTATAGTAATTGCATCTGCTCCAGCTTTGTCTAGTCGTTTTACATTTTCTATATATTTATCCATGTTTAAATCTTGTGGAGGATCGTATTCTATTGCTATTGGAAGTTTATTATTTTCCAATTTGTTTCTAAATAAATTTTCTGCGTAAGGATTGTTTAATTTTACGTCCTTTGATTTTCTAATGGGGTTTCTAGGAATACTGTAGTCTTTTAATTTTAGAGAAATCTCTTTAATAAATTCTGGTGTAGTTCCACAACATCCCCCTATAATTGATACTCCGTAGTCTAGTAGTCTTAGTGTTGCCTTTGAAAAATAGTCTTTATCGTTACTGTAAAATGTTCTGCCATTTATTACAGTTGGATATCCCGCATTTGGCATTACAGATATGATTTTTTCTGGAATATCTATTTTTTCTAGGTATTCCCTTAAATGAAGTGGCCCAGAGATACAATTAAAACCTACAGCGTCTATATATTTGCTTTTGGCAGCTTTGTTAATTAAATTCTCTCCAATTTCTCCATATCTAGTTTGACCCTCAGAGCTTATGGAAAAGGATGTGATTATAAAAGATTCTTTAGTGTTTTCTTTAATATATTTAGAAATTTCAAGTAGACAATCTAAGGAAGAAAATGTTTCAATTAAAAAATGATTTATTCCCTCTTGTAAAAAGACATCTACAATCTCTCTATAATCCTGAAAATCCACATCTCCTTCTCTGCTAATTTGGCCGATATTTCCAAATACTATTGTGTCAGTGTTTTTTACTGCTTCCTTAGCTAAATTAATTCCTGCTTTAATGATTCTTTCAACTACATCAAACTCTGCACTTAATGAACTTTTATTAGCTTGAAAAGTGTTGGTCTTTATTGCTTTTGCACCAGCTTTTACATATTCTTTGTGAATATCTAAAACCGTTTGAGCGTCGAAAAGATTGGCCATTTCGCATTCAGGCAGAGGCTTTTTAGATTTTTGGGGATAATAAGTTCCCATTGCTCCATCAAATAATAAGGGAAACTCTATATTTATTTTATTCATTTTTCAAAACCTCCTTAGCAACTTCCACATTTACCTTTGCATCTTTTAAATAAAAGTCTGCATCTATTTCTTTACTATATTCTTTAGTTAAAACTGCTCCTCCCACCATGACTTTTACATTTGGAATTTGAATCTTTAACTCTTTTATAGTTTCTTTCATGTTTTCTAAAGTAGTAGTCATTAGTGCACTAAGTCCCACTAGCTTAATATTTCTTTCAGTTGATACTTTAACAATTTCCTCAATTTCCACATCTTTTCCAAGGTCTATAACATTGTAACCGTAGTTTTCTAAAATAACTTTCGCGATATTTTTCCCAATGTCGTGAACATCTCCCTTTACAGTTGCAACTATAATATCTCCCTTTGAAATGGATTTTTCGCCTTTTTTATTAATAGAATTTTTTATAACTTCAAATCCACATTGAGCAGAATTTGCAGACTTTATAAGTTGAGGAAGAAATATATCTCCCTTTTCATAGTCATTTCCCACTTTATCTAAAGCAGGAATCAAATAATTATTTATAATCTCTAGTTCATCAACACTATCTAATAGACTTAAGACTTTTTCTTTTACCACACTATCCATTCCCTTAGAAATAGCTTCAGTGATGGAGTATTCTTCTTTAACTTTTGGTATTTCACTTTTTGTTGCATTTGAAAAAGAACTTATATATTCTTCCATACTATTTTCTTCGTTATTTAAAACTTTAAATGTTCTAATAGTATCCATCATTAACTTAGAGTTTGGATTTATAATTGCTAAATCTAACCCTGCATACATTGCTAAATTCAAAAATGACGAATTAATAAGCTCCCTATTTGGCATTCCAAAACTTATATTAGAAACACCTAAAGCAGTTTTTACACCTAGTTTTTCCTTTACCATTTTTATAGTTTTTAAAGTTTCCATTGCTCCTTCTGGCTGGGAAGAAACAGTTAAAGCTAAACAATCTATATAAATGTCTTCCTTTGAAATTCCGTAACTTAAAGCCTTATTTACAATCTTTTCTGCAATTTTAAATCTATCAATTGCAAAATAGGAAATCCCATTTTCATCTAATGTTAGACCAATTACTTGAGCATTGTATTTTTTAACTAAAGGAAGAATCTCTTCTAATTTTTCATCTTCACCATTTACAGAATTTACAATGGCTTTTCCATTATAAACCCTTAAACCAGCTTCAATTGCCTCTTTTTTAGTACTATCAATTTGGATAGGAGTGTCAAGTACTGACTGTATTGATTTAATGATTTTTTGTTGCATTAAACTTTCGTCAATTCTAGGATAGCCTACATTTAAATCTAAAATATCAGCTCCAGCATCCACTTGTTCTATAGCCTTTTTTATAAAATAAGACATATTAGAATCTTTAAGAGCTTGTTGGAATTCTTTTTTGCCAGTTGGGTTTAATCTTTCCCCTACTATTTTAAATTTAGTGTTGTTTAAAAACTTTGTTCCAGATGAAGGGCCTGTGAGTTTTTTTATATTTCTCTTTGGAACCTCTCTATCTTTAAGTAAATTTGATAATTCTAAAATATATTTGTCATCTGTGCCACAACAACCTCCAAGGTATTTAACACCTAATGAGAATATTTTTTCCATACCTTTTGAAAATCCATCTGAAGAAAGATCATAGCCTCCGTCAACTCTAGGAAGCCCAGCATTTGGCTTTACAATAATATCTAAATCAGTAAGAGCAGAAATTTTTTCTACCATAGAATACATTTGAAATGGTCCTAAAGAACAATTTATCCCAATTGCATCTATTCCAAGTCCACCAATTGAATTTATAAAGGTCTCTATTGAAACACCAGCAAAGGTTCTGTGATCTTCATCAAAGCTCATAGTTACAAATATTGGCAAATTCGAATTTTCCTTTGCAGCTAAAACTGCAGCCTTTACTTCATAAAGATCAGTCATAGTTTCTATTGTAATAATATCTACATTCGATTCTACTCCTGAGATGATTATTTCCTTGAAAATATCATAAGCTTCTTCAAACTTTAGAGTACCCATAGGCTCTATCATTTCACCAATAGGCCCTATATCCAAAGCTATTTTAACATCTTTTTCTCCCCTTGCAATTTTGGCATTTTCTACAGCTTTTTTTACTACATCACTAACTGAATACTTTTTTAGTTTATTTCTATTTGCTCCAAAGGTGCAAGTGTATATAATGTCAGAACCTGATTGGATGTACTTTTTATGAACATCTATTATCATTTCAGGATTATCAATATTTAACTCTTCAGGAACTTCTCCAGTTTTTAATCCAGATTTAAGTAACATAGTTCCCATGCCCCCATCTAAGATTTTTACTTTATTTTTTATATCCACAAGTTTCACCTCTTTTTAAAAATTCACATTGTAAAAATAACCTACAATTTTCACATCCGTTTATTCTCATTTTTTGCTTCTCATTGGAAACTCCAATAATTGCAGTAATAGACTTTCTTGGTATCATAATACCACTACTAGTAGTGCTTACTCCCAAGTTCTTTTCTCCATTTAATAAATTTAAAAAATCCTTTTGAACACTTATAGGCATATCTCCATATCCTGGAGAAAATCTATCAGTTAAATACATAGGTTTGTAATTTGAAATGAGATACTCATTAATCTCGTTCATAATAGATTCCACTCCAGCACTAGCAGTAGCATCTAAAATAACAGATCGAACTAAGTCAGAATAGCTGTACTTTCTTATGAGAAACTCAATTTCCCTACCTAAAGTAACAGCCACAAGTAAAATTTTGTTAGAAGAAAATAGTAATTTATTTATGTCATCACCTAACAAGATTTTTTCTAAATCCTCGTGATCTTTAGGATATTCTTTGTATTTATATTTTATTTTTGAATATTTTCTTAGATCCTCAATAGAAGTGTCAATTATTAGATCAATGTCTTTTGGTATTTCACTTCCTCGATACTGAAGAATTTTTAAGATTTCATTTTTATTTATTTTAGTAAAGTTTAAGTTCATAAAGAATATTATAGCACAATTAAAAATTAATTTCGTAACTTATATAACTTTACTATAATTTTCTTTAGAAGATAATATACAAAAACTCGCACCTAATAGAATTAACTAATAGAGCGAGGAATATTTTAAAATCTCTATATTTTCAAAATTTAAAAAGATTATACATATCTTGACAACAATTGGGCAATTTTGCCAACATTTCTATAAGAGATTATATTACAAAAAAACTCTGTAAATTTTCCATACTTTCTATATAAAAAATTAAAAGTTAAATATGGAAATACTTGAAAACCTCTTTTAGGCATTCTTTTAATAATATTTTTAAAAGAATAAAGTTCTTTATATACACCTATATAACCATTATAAAGTTCATCTTTCGTCATACCTAAAGGTTCAAATACTACACTTGCTGTATTATATTTTGATAAATTAAAATCTGTAATTCTATTAGAAGACAACATCCTATCGTAGAATTTTGTTCCAGGATACGGAGTTAAAATATGAGATGTAATCGTCTCTATTTTTTGTTTAACAATCCAGTCAACTGTATTTTTAAAAGTAGATAAACTATCTCCATCTAGTCCAAAAACAAAACTTCCATTTATCATAATATCTCTATTGTGTAATTCTTCTATTAAGTGCTCATACTCTCTAATATTATTTTGAATTTTATTAACGCTACTAATTGAATTTTCATTTATACTTTCAAACCCAATAAATAAACTTTTACATCCGCTTTCTTTCATAAGATCTAATAAATCTGGATAATTTAAAATATTAGATGAAACAGCAGCATTCCACTTTAAACCTAATGGCATGATTTTTTCTAAAAATGATTTAGTCCAATTTGGGTTTCCAATAAAATTGTCATCAATAAACATTATATGCTTTGTATTTAGATATTTAATATCCTGAATAACATCATCGATTTCTCTATTTAAAAACTGATGATTACCAGAACTATTGTAGCAAAAATCACATCGAAAAGGACAACTCCTACTTGTGTAAACTATATTACAATATAGATAATCATCCATATTTATCATATCGTATGCAGGTGAAACAATATCACTTCCCTTAATTGGAGTGGAAGTATAACTAGACTTTAAAGTGTTATTATTATAATCATTAATTATTTTTGGCCATGTAGTTTCACCATGACCTATGCAAATCACATCGAAAATTTCTTTAGGTATAGAGCTTGGAGCAGTAGTTACGTGAATACCACCAGCTACAATAATAGATCCTTTTTCCTTAAATTTTTTTGCAATTTCAATAGCTCTAGGAAGAACGTCAACTGTTATAGTAATTCCAACAATATCCGCAACATCAGTAAAATCTAAATCATTAATATTTTCATTTTCAATAGATACTTCACATTTATCTCTAATTATATTTGCTATAGTTAATAATCCTAAATGTGGCGACATTCTCAGTTTAAGTTCAGTATCCATAGGACGTTTAATCATTTTTGGTTGAATAAGTTTTACTCTCATAATCACCTCATTTATCGTTTATCGATAAAGTAATTGTATCACTAAAATAAGTAAATGTATAACTATAGCTAAAATATCACAAAAAAAAGATCTCTACGATTTGTAGAGATCAATATGGTGTACCTTAGAGGATTCGAACCCCCGGCCTTCTGGTCCGTAGCCAGACGCTCTATCCAGCTGAGCTAAAGGTACATTTTATTTAAAATTCATTATGGTGGAGGAGAGTGGATTCGAACCACTGAAATCAACGATAACGGATTTACAGTCCGTCCCCTTTGGCCAACTTGGGTACTCCTCCGAGTTGTTTTTAAGTAAAAAAATGGAGCGGAAAACGA
>CAYWTV010000049.1:0-8626 GCA_964461305.1 uncultured Peptoniphilaceae bacterium | reverse complement strand
TAAGGAGAGGTGTATAAATGTATAAACTAGGAATAATTGGCGTAGGAAATATGGGCGGAGCTATTTTAAGGGGAGTTTTAGAATCTAAAAATCTAGACCCATCAGAAATTATTATGTTTGAAAGAAATAAAGATAAAATAAAAGATCTATTAGATAAAGGGGTTACTTTGGGAAAATCTGAAGAAGAAGTATTTAATGACTCTGAAAATATTTTACTCTCTATAAAGCCTCAAAGCTTTAAAGAACTTGGCAAAAAAATCAGTGGAAAAATCTCCGATGAAAAGGTGCTAATTTCCATAGCTGCTGGAGTTTCTCTAGATCAGATGAAAGAGTTTTTCTCCCATGAAAAAAACATTAGAATTATGCCGAACACTCCAGCATTAATTGGAAGAGGAATGAGTGCAATAGTTCCAAGTGAAAGTATTTCAGATGATGAAAGAACTTTTGTAGAAGAAATTTTCAAATCTGTTGGAGAAGTTACTACTACTATTGATGAAAAGAAAATAGATGCTTATTCAGCAGTAGCAGGGTGTATGCCAGCTTTTGTTTATATGTTTATAGAAGCTGCAGCAGATGCTGGAGTAAAAAACGGCTTAAAACGAGATGAAGCTTACAAATACGTCTCTCAAGCTGTTATGGGCTCTGCCGAAATGGTTTTAAAAACTGGAAAACACCCAGGAGAACTAAAGGATCAAGTAACATCTCCAGGTGGAACTACAATTCGTGGAGTTGTCTCTTTAGAAAAAAATGGATTTAGAAATGCAGTTATTGAAGGAGTAGACGAAAGTGCTAATGCGAAAATCGACCTTTAAGGAGTGATATAAATGAAAAAAGTACTTGTATTTGTGGCAGATGGAACTGAAGAAGTAGAGGTAATAACGGTAATAGACTATTTAAGAAGGGCTGATATTACAGTAGACTTTATTTCAGTAATGGAAACTGGAAAGATAAAAGGTGCCCACGATATTTATTTAGGTGCAGATAAAACTGTAAAAGAGTTAAATAAAAGACACTACGACGCCATTTATGTACCAGGTGGAATGCCAGGAGCAGAAAACATTAAAAACAGTGAAGAAGCTATTTCCCTAATAAAAGAAAATTTTGAAAAGGGAAATATTATATCGGCTCTTTGTGCAGCTCCAATAGTTTTAGAAGAGGCGGGGGTACTGGAAGGAAAGAACTTCACTTGTTATCCAGGATTTGAAGAAAAAATAAAATCGGGAAATTTCACAGATGAAAATGTAGTAGTAGATGGAAATGTTATTACAGGAAAAGGTCCAGCAATCGCAGCTAGCTTAGCTTTCAAACTAATTGAAGAGTTAGTGGGAAAAGAAAAATCCGATGAAGTAAGGGAAGGAACCCTTTACAATTTAATTTAAATTATTAAAATAGCTGAGTCTTTTTTAGACCCAGTTATTTTTTTGGGGTATAGATTTAATAATAATGGGAAAGAGGTGAGAGTGTGAAAGGTTTTTTATTGATTTTAAAGACATTAATTTTAGGTGTTACTTCATTTTTTTATTTGTATATTGACACTATTTATAGGGAAAATTGGTTTGAATTTGGTGATTATAGGGGAATAGTTTTATTTAAAATATTTGCAGTTTTAATAATGGGTCTTTTAATGATGAGTATAATTAATTCTTTTTCATTTAGAGGAAAGATTATCTTAGGTATTTTGATTTTATTAATAAACATAATATTATTTTCTTCGGTGTTTATAAATACTGGAGATAGAATATTAGGTGATGTATACTTTGTTTTTGCAAGATATTATGAGATGTTTCACATAAGTCTACTCTTTGTTGGCCTTATATTTGGAGACTTACTCTCAAGGAAAAGACAATAAAAAACCTCCAAGAAAAAATCTTGGAGGTCTAATTTCCCCACGCCCACCCTACACAAAATCAATGAAATGGTATTAACTTTAAGTTGTCTACTTTAAGCTATAAGGAAATTGGAAAAACTTTATTTTTACAGAATCGAACTGAAGGGATTTAACCTTTGCTCTTCCAAGCATCCTGATTAGCACTAGCCAGTTTTTCATTCGCCTTTCGTGTTTGTCCACAAATATTAAAATTTAAATTTCTACATTCCAATTTGTCTTTTGAATTAAAATATCTAATTCTCTAGCTTCTTTGGAAATTTTATCTGCTTTTTTAAGATATTTTTTCGGATCCACTACAGATAGTAATTTTATTTCATCTCTTGAATAACGCATATCTGGAACGCTATCACTTGAAATTGTTCTCAAACCTTCTGCTAAAGCTGTAAGTCCGTCCCTTCTAATTAAAGCTTCTTGAAGGGTTTCTTTTGTTTCTTTGCCTTTTTCGTCTATTAAATAATTACTAGAATTTGCATTTTGGATTGTAGTAATTAAATCCGTAAGTTCACTTTTAAGTTTCATATACTCTTCAATTAAAGATTCTACATCTTCTAAAGGTTCTTCACCTTCTTGTACAAGTAAGTTTTTAGAAATTCTGTGTCTAATTTGAGAAATTCTTGTCTCTAAAAAACTTCTATTTATAAGTCCTTCTGCTAGTTTCATAACTTCCTCCTTTAGAGATTAATAATTTAATAATATATTAAGTACTATAAAATGTCCACTAATAAAAAATGGGTAAGTATTGTTATAGTGTGATATAATAACTATTTGGGAGATGATGATTATAAAAAGAGACGACATTAGAAACATTGCAATAATTGCCCATGTTGATCACGGAAAGACAACATTAGTAGATTCTCTACTAAGACAGACTGGAACTTTCCACGAAAATCAACAAGTTCAAGATAGAGTAATGGATTCAGACGATATAGAAAAAGAGAGAGGAATAACTATCCTTTCTAAAAATACAGCGGTAAACTACAAAGGTAAAAAGATAAATATTATCGACACCCCTGGACATGCTGACTTCGGAGGAGAAGTTGAACGTGTTTTAAAAATGGTAAGTGGAGTAGTTCTTTTAGTAGATGCTTTTGAAGGCCCAATGCCTCAGACTAAATTTGTTTTAAGAAAAGCCTTTGAACTTAATTTACCAGTTGTAGTTTGTGTAAATAAAATAGATAGACCAGATGCTAGAGCTGAAGGTGTTGTAGATGAAGTATTAGATTTATTTATAGAATTAGGAGCAGAAGAATCTGCCCTAGATTCGCCTTTTGTTTACGCTTCAGCTAAATCAGGTTATGCAGGGTTAGATCCAGATGTTCGAGATGGAAATATGGATCCACTTTTTGATACAATTTTAGAAAATATTCCAGGTCCTGAAGGAAATGTAGATGAACCTGTTCAAATATTAATTTCTACAATAGATTATAACGACTATTTAGGAAAAATTGGTATAGGAAAAATTGAGAGGGGAACTGTAAAAATAAATTCAGACCTTCTTAGAATTAATGCTCAATTTCCAGAACAAAAGGAAAAGATTAGAGTTGTACAGTTGTTTGAATTTGAAGGCTTAAATAGAACAGAAGTTAAAGAATCTTCTGCAGGTTCAATTGTTGCCATAGCAGGAATTGAAGATATAAATATTGGGGATACATTAACTGATTTAGATCATCCTGATGCCCTTGATTTTGTTAAGATTTCAGAGCCTACAATAGCTATGAATTTTAGTGTAAACAACTCACCATTTGCAGGTAGAGATGGAAAATATTTAACTTCTAGAGAAATTAGAGCTAGATTATTAAGAGAGTTACAATCTGATGTTGGTTTAAAAGTAGAAGAAACAGAATTTGGTGATACTTTTAAAGTTTCAGGTAGAGGAGAACTTCATTTATCTATTTTAATTGAAAATATGAGAAGAGAAGGTTATGAATTCCAAGTTTCTAAACCAGAAGTGTTATTTAAAGAAGAAAACAACAAAAGATTAGAACCTATGGAAATTGCAACTATAGATGTAAACTCTGAGTATATAGGAAATGTTATTGAAAAGTTAGGAAAAAGACGTGGGGAATTAGTTTCTTTAGAAGAAATTAATATTGGTTCCACAAGGGCAGAATTTAGAATTCCTGCTAGAGGTCTAATAGGTTATAGACAAGAATTTTTAACTGATACTAAAGGTACTGGAGTAATTAATAATATATTTGACGGGTATGAAGAATACAAAGGTGATATTCCAACTAGACAAACAGCATCTATCACTTCATTTGACACTGGAGAAGCTTCTGCATACGGTCTTCACAACGCTCAATCTAGAGGGGATTTATTTATTGGCCCTGGTGAAGAAGTATATGAAGGAATGGTAGTAGGATCTAGTCCAAAGGGAATAGAAATCGAAGTTAGTGTTACTAAAAAGAAAAAACAATCTAACGTAAGAGCCTCAGGTTCAGACGATTCACTAAGACTTTCACCTCCAATAAATATGAGTTTAGAAAATGCTTTAGAATTTATAGAAGATGATGAACTTATAGAAATTACACCAAAAAACATGAGAATCAGAAAAAAAATATTAAATGCAGGATTAAGGAAGAAGTCTCAAAGGAGTAGATAAGCTATGTTTGAGTTTTTGCGATTTGATTTTTCAACATTAGGATTATTATTTTGGCTTGATTTAGTTCTAGCTTTATTTGTGGTTTTTAAAGAAAGAAAAAATCCCACTTCCACAATGTTATGGGTAATGGCAATATTAACATTTCCAATAGTTGGATTTTTAATATACTTGTTATTTGGTGTGGATTTATCTAAATCAAAAATGTTTCAAGAAAAAGACGAAGGCTCAGGAATTATGTATTCTCAATCATTAGAGCGAATTGAACTAATAAATAAAGGAGAGTACGAATTTCAAGACCTAAAATCCTACGATTATCAATCTTTAATAAAACTCTTATCAAATAGTAGTTTTTCAAAATATGTAGAATATAATAAAGTGGATATTTTTTATGATGGACTTGATCTTGCTAATGATATTATTGATGAAATGTCCAAAGCGAAAAAATCCATATATATACAGTCTTATATTATTAGCAGCGGAGATATGTTTAACGCTGTAAAAGATGTCCTAATAAAAAAATCACAAGAAGGCGTTGATGTAAAACTTCTTGTAGATGGAATGGGTGGAAGAAAACTAAAAAAATCAGACGTTAAAGAGCTAGAAGATGCGGGAGTTCAAAACGCCATTTTCTTTCCACCTTTCTTAGGAAATCTAAATGTAAGAATAAATTTTAGAAATCACAGAAAAATTATAGTAATAGATTCTGAAATTGGCTATGTGGGTGGATTTAATATAGCTGATGAGTATATTTCCAAATCGAAAAAATTCGGATATTGGAGAGATACACATATTAAAATCCAAGGTGAAGGAGTAAATGATCTAACAGATAGATTTTATTTAGATTTTAAATTTGCCACTGGAGTCTCAGAAGGAAGATATCAGTCCTTTTCTAAGGAGTTGTCTAAAGAATACAGCGTTGCTATGAATATTGTAACTAGCGGACCTGATCACGAACTTGAACAAATTAGAGACGGTTTTTCTAAAATGATAGATATGGCAAAAAATAGAATTTATATTCAAACTCCGTATTTTATACCAGATGATGGATTGTTTAAAAGTTTAAGAATGGCTGCTTATTCAGGAGTAGATGTTAAAATCATGGTTCCAAAAAAACCTGACCATCCTTTTGTAAAAAGTGCATCTAGAAGTTATTTAGGCGAGTTATTAAAATTTGGGGCAGAAATTTATTATTACGAAGAACATGGATTTTTACATTCAAAGACTATGATAATAGATAACTTTGTATCTACAGTTGGAACTGCAAATTTTGATATAAGGTCTTTTTCTTTAAACTTTGAAGTAAACGCATTTATGTATGATTATGGAGTAAACTACGACTTGTCAAATCAGTTTATAGAAGATATTAACAGCTGCGAAAAATATACTTATGAAAAATACTCCCAAAGATCTATTTGGGAAAAGGCAGCAGAATCCATAGCAAGACTTTTATCACCTATACTATAAGGAGGATTTTATGATTAACGAAGCACTAGGAACATATTTGATTTACAACGGCCAAGGAGAACTTGTAGAAGATAACGACTTTTTTGAAAATATAAAAAAAGCATCATTATATGAAGTAGTTACAGTAGTTGACAATGTGGCTATATTTTTTGAAGAACATATGAATAGACTTCAAGAAACTGCTAAAATGCTAGATATAGAACTTTCTGTATCTACTGAAGAATTAGAAGAAGGATTTTATAAATTAATCTCTTTAAACGAAATCAAAGAGTCTTTCATTAAACTTATATTATTTGAAGATAACTATCTAATATACGAATTTTGGGATAGATTTCCAACAAGTGAAGATTTAGAAAATGGGATTAAGACTGTAATATTTGACTTTGAAAGGGAAAACCCCAATGCAAAAATTCTATACACTAATTTTAAAGCAGAAGTAAACAAACACCTTATTCAAACAGACGCCTTTGAAGCAATACTGCGAACTGAAGAAGGGGAGCTATTAGAAGGCTCTAGAACAAACCTTTACTTTACTAAAGGAGACAAAGTTATCACTGCTCCAGACAGTAGAGTTTTGAAAGGAATAACTAGAACTAGAATAGAAAAAATCTTTAAAAATGAAAATATAGATGTGGAAAAGAAAATAATTAAAGATATTGATTTAGTTGATGTTGATGGAGCTTTTATTACTGGCACTACTGTAGGAGTAGTTCCCATAAAATCCATAGAATCAATAGAGCTAAATTCCCAAGAAAATCCCCTTATACAAAAAATCGTTCAAGGATATAAGAACTTACAAAGGGAATATATTAAAGACAAAGAATCTAGAGACTTCTAATATTAGAAGTCTTTTTTAATTACTTTTGAACTAATGGGTATAAAGTAGAAAGAATGAGATAACGTTTTCATAAATAATAAGGAGGGACATTTTGAGAAATTCACTGGTTAAAGTAATAGATTTTAAAAACGAAAAAATTATTAATTATACTAAGGATTCTAAGGAATATATTAATCTAATGGAAGAATACAAGAAAATGAAAGAAGAACTTCTAGAAATTCCTTTAGTTATAGGTGGAGAGAGAATTTATACTGACAAAACTAAAGATATAATCATTCCCCATGAGAAAAAAAGAGTAATTGGAAAGTTTCACTTAGCTGGAAAGAAAGAAGTATCTATTGCCATAAAAAAGGCTCTAGAGGCGAAGAAAAAATGGTCCAAACTAGATTGGGATGAAAGGGTTAGTATATTTTTAAGAGCAGCTGCCCTTGCTTCTGGGCCTTGGAGAGATAAACTAAATGCATCAACTATGATAGGACAATCTAAAACTTATAAACAAGCAGAAATAGATGCAGCAGCAGAACTTGTAGACTTTTTTAAAAGTAATGCTAAATTACTTTCTGAGATTTATTCTAATCAGCCATTAAGTACAGATACCACATGGAATAGACAAAGTTTTAGGCCTTTAGAGGGATTTGTATTTGCAGTATCACCATTTAATTTCACATCAATTTGTGCTAACCTTCCAACTGCTCCTGCAATGGCGGGAAATGTGGCCTTGTGGAAGCCGTCTTCTACTGCAGTTTATTCTAACTACATTGTATATAAACTTTTAGAAGAAGCTGGACTTCCACCTGGAGTTATAAATTTTATTCCAGGAGACAGTAAAGAAATAGGGGATGTTATATTAAAAGATGAAAATTTAAGTGCTATACATTTTACCGGTTCTACTGAAACATTTAAAAATATGTATAAAACTATTGGAGAAAACATCGACAATTACAAGTCATTTCCAAGGCTAGTGGGAGAAACTGGCGGAAAGAACTTTGTCATAGCTCACAAAAGTGCAAATAAAAACCTTCTTGCCAGAGGACTAAGAGATGGAGCCTTTGAATATCAGGGACAAAAATGCTCAGCAGCATCAAGAGCATATATTCCAAAGAGTATTTGGGAAGAGGTTAAAAAAATACTTTTTGAAGATATGAAAAAAGTAAAGGTAGGTTCTGTTGAAGAATTTGATACCTTTATGGGAGCTGTTATAGATCAAAAATCCTTTGACAATATTGTAAAATATATAGAATTTACAAAGGAAAGTGAAGATGCAGAAATCATCTACGGAGGGAAGTATAGTGATGAAGAGGGATATTTTATAGATCCAACTATAATTTTAACTACAGATCCAAAGTTTAAAACTATGAAAGAAGAGATTTTTGGGCCAGTATTGACAATCTATCTTTATGATGAAGATGACTATGAAAAAATATTAGAATTAGCCGATGAAACATCTATTTACGGCCTTACTGGATCTATATTTGCAGAAGATCGCTATGCCATTAATTTAGCTAAAGATAAATTAGAATATGCAGCTGGAAATTTCTATGTAAATGTAAGACCAACTGGAGCAATAGTCGGTCAGCAACCATTTGGTGGAGGAAGAATGTCTGGAACTAACGACAAGGCTGGAGCAATCAACAATATGATGAGGTGGATAAGTCCAAGGGTTATAAAAGAAGAATTTATGAAATAAAATTTATGGGCCTATTGTTAAAAACTTAAGCAATAGGTCCTTTAATTTGACAAATTATTTATATAGATGGATAATATATACTATTATACCTTGGAGAAAATTATGAGACAGATTTTTGCAGTGATTATTGGATTTGCTTTTATACCT
>CAYWTV010000048.1:0-8789 GCA_964461305.1 uncultured Peptoniphilaceae bacterium | reverse complement strand
CATTAAAAAAGATAGGTTTTATCCTATCTTAGTCTATTTTATTGTCCTTTATAATCTTCCCCGATTACTACTGTCCAATTTTCTAGATCCCAATCTACTTTTTCTCCAAGTAGTTCTGCTACTACTCTTACTGGAACGAAGGTCCTTTTTTCTACAAGTTTAGGCGCTACGTCGATTTCGATTGGTTTTGCACTTTCGGTCATTACTGCATTTAATTTTTCATCTGTTGGATTTTCTAAGAAAAGTCTATTTACTTTTTCAACGTCATAATCTACTATAGTTTTGTTATTTATAGTTAATATGAAAAGTTTGTTGAAATTGTCTCTAGTTTCGTTAAAATCTGATACTGTTACTGTAAATAGTTCTTCGTCCCAGTCTACGTTATATCCTAATGTTTCTGATATTACTCTTACTGGTACTAAAGTTCTTCCATTTTCTAATATTGGGTTTACGTCTGTTTCTACGTACTCTCCATGTATCCATAATTTTACTGGTCTTTCCTGTGCTAAAGACTCAGTATTAAATATTGTAAGTAAAAATATAAAACCTAGTGCAATTGTTATAATTCTCTTTTTCATAACTTCCCTCCAATTTTTGTACCTTTACTATTATATCGAAAAAGAAAAAAGTTACAAGAAGGTTACAACAAATGTAACAATTTTGAAATGTTTCATTAATTATAGGGTTATTATATTATTATGTAATGATATCGTAAAACAACTTTTATTTTAATGGTTTATAATGAATGTATTAAAAGAACAAAGGTGATAAATTATGAAAAAGTTGAAATTGCCTTTGGTTTTCGTAATGTTACTCGTGTTCATTTTTGGGAACACTTCAGAAATCCTAGCTTTTAGCGATGTAAAAAACCATTGGTCATCTCCTTATGTGGATGTTTTAAGTACAAGAAACATTATTAATGGATATGAAGATGGAACATTTAAACCGAACAACAACACTACTCGTGCAGAGTTTTATAAGATTATAAATTCTCTTGGGGGTTTTAATAAGACTTATGCTGTTAGTTTTTCGGATGTTCAAAGGGATGATTGGTACCATAAAGAAGTAGCTAAGGGAATCAAGGCAGGTTACATTACGCCTACAACAGGCAATCTACACCCAAATCGCCCCATTACTAGAGAAGACGCTATGAGAATTATTGGATATGTTTATAATGTTACTCCAAATCCTCAAGGTCTTGACAAGTTTGGCGACAAGGGAAATTTTAAAAACGAAACAAGAGGTTATGCAGGAGCGTTGGTGAATCTAGGAATTGTTGATGGATTTCCAGATGGAAATATTTATCCTACACAACAAATAACTAGGGGAGAAATCTCCAAGTTACTAAGTGTTTGTATTGAGAAATTAGGAGCTCCAAACAACAATATTTTAATGGATTCGGAAATAAAATTTGGACCAAGGAATTTATACGATTAAGGGCGAGAATATCGCTCTTTTTTCATTTAAAGAAGTTTTTTGTATAATTCTTCACTTTTAGGTATAATATTTCTTATGGAGGAGTTTATAAAATATGGAACTGAAAGATAAGGAAACTTCTTTGAATCTACTGGTTTCTTTTAATCGCAAAATGCAAAATTTTGGAAAATATAGACAATACGCTTCTATTGCGAGAAAAGAAGGCTACATTCAAATAGAAGAGATTTTTTTAGAAACTGCTGAAAATGAATACCAACATGGAAAGCTGTTTTTTAGATTTTTAAATGAACATTTAAAAGGTCAGAAACTACAAGCCACTCAAAGTTATAAAATTCAAATAGGAAATACCATGGACAACCTTAGGGACTCAATAGAGACTGAAAGGGAAGAAAATAGCGTTTTGTTTCCAGCTTTTGAAAGTATTGCCAAGGGAGAAAAGTTAGATGATATTGGAGATATTTTCAAAAAAGTTTCCCTTGTAGATTCGGCCCACGAAACTAGATTTGTAAAACTACTTAGAAATTTAGAAGATCAAAGGGTATTTAAAAGGGAAGAAGAGGTCAATTGGAAATGCACGAATTGTGGATTTATACACAAGGATAATCAAGCTCCTGAAACTTGTCCATGTTGCGATCATCCAAAGTCCCATTTTAAAATCTTTTTAGAAAATTATTAAATAATCAGGGTTTGCACCTTTTTGCAAATCCTTTTTTAGTTGACAATAATTAAGCAATACTTTAATTTTCATAAAGTTGATGTATAATAATTTAGTGACTAATAATAAATAGGAGAGAGAGATTGGATAAGGATTTAACCAGGGGAAACCCTTTAAGTTTAATATTAGCATTGAGTATTCCGCAGATTTTATCAGCTGTATTACAACTTTTATATAACACAGTAGATGCTATTATAGTTGGTAATTATGTGGGAGAAGCTGGTCTTGCTGGTGTAGGTATTTCAATGCCTGTAACTTTTTTCTTAAACTCAATTATAATTGGCCTTTCAGCTGGTGTTTCTATTATTGTTGGCCAATATTATGGGGCAAATGAATATGATAATATGAGAAAGACTATTGGTACTTCTATACTGGCTCTTTCAATAGTTACAATAATTGTTTCTTTTGTTGGAGTTTTTGGAACAAATTTTATTCTAAGAACTATTAATACTCCAGAAGAGGTAATTCCCCATGCTAGTGCATATTTAAGTATTTATTTTACAGGAACGATTTTTACTTTATTGTATAATTTGTATTCTGCTATTTTAAGGGCTGTTGGAGATGCTAAAAGTCCTTTACTATTTTTAGCTATTGCAGCTTCATTAAATGTTGTGCTAGATTTATTATTTGTAATTAGATTTGATATGGGTACTGGTGGAGCGGCACTAGCTACTATTATATCTCAAGGTGTTTCTAGTTTATTTTGTATTATATATATAAAAAGAAAATCCCCATTATTATTTTTAAGTAGAAATGAATATAAATTTAATAAATATTATTTTAAACAAGTATTAAGATTTGGATTGCCTTCTGCTGTCCAAATGAGCATTATTTCACTGGGAAATGTAACTATTCAAAATTTAGTTAACACTTATGGTGTAGCTTCAATTGCTGGATACTCTTCAGCTATTAGAATAGATTCATTTGTGGTAATGCCATATATGAATGTGGGAATTGCCCTTGCGAATTTTACAGGACAAAATATGGGAGCGAAAAAATACGACAGAGTAGAAGAAGGCTTAAAAAGTGCCTTTAAGTTATTAGTGGGAATTTCGATTTTAACATTACCAATAGTGTGGCTTTTTTCTGAGAGTTTAGTTGGGATATTTTTAGATAATCCCCTTGGAGAATCTGTAAGAGTAGGATCTACTATGCTAAGAAATTTAGTTCCATTTTACATTTTTTTAGGATTATTAAATAACACATCGGGACTATTAAGGGGTTCTGGAGATAATATGTTTTCCCTTTATGGATCCTTAGTTTCCATAGGGATTAGAATAATATTTGCTTATTTATTTAACTCTCTTATGGGAATTTCTAGTGTATGGTATGGAGCAGCTATAGGTTGGATAATAGCTTTTATTTTTGTAATATTAAGAGTAAAATCAGGAAAGTGGCAAGAAAAAGGTATAAAGAGTCGTAGTTGATTATTAAGGATGTGATTTCATCAAATTTTGTTCTTTATCAAGTGGCAGCAGCGGGAACAGTCAATATATTGAATCAAAAGATTCGAAAATTTTAATAGATGCAGGTTTATCGGGAAAGGCAACAGAGGCTTTACTAAAAAACATAAATGTGGATCCGAGGGAATTAGACGCAATATTTATTACCCATGAACACAAAGATCACATTTGTGGAGCAGGAATTTTATCAAGAAGATATAACATTCCGATTTTTGCAAATGGGGAAACTTGGCAAGCTATGGCAGGTGCCATTAAAAAAGTTTCCCAGGAAAATATCAAGGAATTTAGAATAGAAGAGAACTTTTATTTTAAAGATATTTTTATTAAACCAGTACCAACATTTCACGATGCTATAAATCCAAATGGATATGTTTTTGAAACTGAAAGTTCAAAAATCAGCATCATTACAGATACAGGCTGGATAAATACCAGTATTCAAGAAACAATTAAAAATTCCAATATTTACTTTCTAGAATCTAATCACGATGTAAATATGTTAAAAAATGGAACGTACCCTTGGCCTTTAAAACAAAGAGTTTTATCTACTAGAGGCCATCTTTCTAATGACAATTGTTCAGATGTTATTGAAAGTGTAGTAAAGGGAAATGGAGAAGTAATAATACTTTCCCATTTGTCTAAAGACAACAACTCACCAGAAATCGCTTATAACAATATGAGTAAAACTTTAGATAAAATGGGGATAGATTTAATAGATGGAGCAGTAACATTAGAAGTAGCTCCAAGATATGCTAACAGTAAAGTTTATGACTTTAGGAGGAAATATGAAAATATTAGTGACAAATGACGATGGGATTCATTCAGAAGGACTAAGGCTACTTGCTTTAGAACTTCAAAAAAACCACGACGTTTATGTGGTGGCACCAGATAGGGAAAGAAGTGCTACATCCCATGGAATAACCCTTAGAAATCCAATGGATTTAAAAAAAGTAAGACTAGAAGGAATTATTAACGATGCCTACACCTTAAGTGGAACACCGGCAGATTGTGTGAGGGTAGGACTGGAATTATTATATAAGGATATAGATATAGTATTTTCTGGAATAAACAGAGGATATAATGCAGGAGCAGATGTTCAGTATTCGGGAACTGTAGGTGCTTGTGCAGAGGCAAATATTTATAAAACCCCAGGAGTAGCAATTTCTACAGAATTTGCAGATGGAAATTCTCAATTTGAACTTCCTTCTAAATTTGCTCCAATATTATTTGAAAGATATAAATCTTTACTTTTAAATAACATTATAGTTTTAAATATTAATGTTCCAAAACTTGATGAAACTGACATCAAGGGAGTGGCTGTTTGTGAATTGGGAGATATTATTTATGACTCTTTTAAATTAGAAGAAATTAGTGAAGATCATCATGTAATTCACTTAAAAGAAAGATTTGCAAAATATATCAAACCAGATTCTGATCAAGAGTATTTAAGTAATGGATATATTACCATAACTCCAATGGAATACGGGTTTGGAGATTCGGAATTATTAGAAAAATTTAAAAAGGTAAAATAGGCTGATAAAGTGTTAAAATGAAGAGATCTAGATTAAATAACTTTATAATGGCCACCTTATTTGCAGGAATAAATGTAGTTTTAGCCAATGTGTCTTTAACTTTTCAGCTTCCATTGTTTTTAGATACTTTGGGAACTATGTTAAGTACTAGACTTATTGGGCTAAGATGGGGGTTTTTAACTATTGCAGTGGGATCTATTTTAAATTCATTTTACGATCCTTACGCAATACCATATTCCCCTACTTATGTGGCTACTGCTATTATGGTGTGGATTGTATTTAAAAATGAAAAACTTAGAAACTTACCACTTGTATTAAAAGCTTTAATAATTACTCTACCTTCTTCTATAATAGGTGGGCTTATTACTGCTTATATTTTTGGTGGGATAACATCTAGTGGAACTAGTATAGTAATATCTTTACTTACTAAAGCTGGACTAAGTCTTGCTCAAAGTGCGATGATTGTACAAATATTTTTTGAATTTATTGATAAAATTGTTATACTAATCCTTATGGAATCTGTTTTAGAGTTTTTTCCAGATAGGATTTTAGAAAAATTTCCAAATAGGTTGAAATAAAATTAATTAATCCTATGATTGTGATATAATAAATAAATAAATATGAGTGAAAATTGATAAGGAGGAACGATGACGAAGTTTATTTTTGTAACTGGCGGTGTTGTCAGTGGAATCGGTAAGGGAATTAGTGCAGCTAGTATAGGTAGATTGCTTATAGATAGAGGGTTTTCTGTTTTTATGCAAAAATTCGATCCATATCTAAATGTAGACCCTGGTTTAATGAGTCCTTATCAACATGGAGAGGTTTTTGTAACTAAAGATGGAGCTAAGACAGATTTAGATTTAGGCCACTACGAAAGATTTATAGATGTTGAACTTACCCAAAAATCCAGTGTAACAACTGGAAGAATATATGACACTGTATTAAAAAAGGAAAAACGCGGTGACTATAATGGTGGTACAGTTCAAGTAATTCCACATATAACAGACGAAATTAAAAAAGCAGTTTACGATGCAAAAAAAGAATCTGGAGCAGATATAATAATTACTGAAATTGGTGGAACAGTTGGAGATATTGAATCTTTGCCATTTATTGAGGCCATAAGACAAATTCACGCTGAAAATAAAAAAGAAGACGTATTATTTATTCACGCTACTTTAATACCTGCCATTCCTGGAACTACAGAGTTAAAAACTAAACCTACTCAACACTCTTACAAAGAGTTAATGAGCTTAGGAATAAAGACAAATGTAATTATAGCTAGAATGGATGGGGTTTTGACTGAAGAAATTAAGGAAAAAATCAGTCTATTCTGTGACGTTCCAACAAATGCAATTGTTCAATCTAAAAACGTAGATTTAATTTACGAAGTTCCTCTTACATTGGAAGAACAAAAATTACATGAATACATTTTGCACAAATTAGACTTAAAAGAAGTTAAAGATGTTAGTAACAATTGGGAAGAAATGGTTGTGAAATTTAAAAACGCAAATCTTCCACTATCAATCGGACTAGTTGGAAAATACACTGAACTTCCAGATTCCTATCTTTCAGTTTTAAATGCAATTAAAGATGCAGGATACGATAACGGATATTTAGCGTGTATTTCTTTAATAAATTCCGAAGAAATCACCATTGAAAATGTAGAAGAAAAGCTAAAGGATTTTGACGGAATTATCGTTCCAGGTGGATCGGGAAAAAGAGGAACAGATGGACTGATTCTAACATCAAAATTTGCTAGGGAAAGAAATGTTCCTTACTTTGGCATAGGACTAGGAATGAACGTGGCTTTAACTGATATAGCTAGAAATGTATTAGGTTACGAAGGAGCTAACTCAACTGAAATCGACAACAACACCCACTATCCAATAGTAGATGTTGTGAAATTAGAAAGTAATTTATCAGAAGTTGAAAGTAGAGAAAGACTAGGAAACTATACTACAACTTTAGTAGATGGAACTTTAGCAAAAGAGCTTTACAATGTAGATTCAGTAGAAGAAAGACACAGACATCGCCTAGAGTTAAATAACAAATATAGAGAAGACTTTAAAAAAGCTGGACTAATAATCTCTGGTATAGAAGAAGAATTAGATTTAGCAGAAATTGTGGAACTAGAAGAAAATGACTTTTTCTTAGGTTGTACATTTAATCCAGAATTTAGAAACAGACCGAATAGAATTCATCCACTATTTGATGGATTTATTAAAGCTGCTTCAAAGTATAGATCTAATAAATAAAAATAAGAAAACTATTGACTATTTGTTGATAGTTTTTTTACGTATAATAAATGAGGTATAAAATGGAAGAATTAAAAATACTAGTAGTTGAAGATGACGAAGATATAAACAACCTTTTAAAAAATATTTTAGAAGAAGAAGGTTATACTGTATTTCAAGCCTTTTCTGGCACTGAAGGAAAATTTTATATAGATGCGGATATAGATTTATTTATAATGGACTTGATGTTACCTGGAAAAAATGGAGAAGAGCTAATATCTTTAATTAGAGAGAAAAAAGACACTCCCATATTTATAATATCAGGAAAAACTAGCATAGAAGACAAAGTAAATGTCTTAGAATTAGGGGCAGATGACTATATAACAAAGCCCTTTGACAAACTAGAAGTTCTAGCAAGAATAAAGGTTTTAATGAGAAGGCTAAATTTTCAAAGGGAGAAAGAAGAAGATGAGTTTTTAAATTATAAAAACATTACTCTAAATCCTAAGAAAATGGAAGTAAAGGCTGATGAAGCAGAACTATTTCTTACTAATACAGAATTTATGATATTATATGAATTTTTAAAAGATCCTGAAAGTGTATTTAGTAGGGAAAGACTTTACGACCTTATTTGGGGATATAATTATCAAGAAGGAGATAACGCAATTACAGTTCACATTTCACATCTTCGCCAAAAGCTCAGAGAAGCTACAGGAGAAGAAATAATAGGAACAGTTTGGGGAGTTGGATATAGATTATTAAAATAAAGTAAAATCCTTTAAGTTTACTAAATAAGAACTTAAGGGATTTTTTAATTACTTATTAATAAAATAAAACTTGGGTATAATTAAAAAAGACGAAAAGATATTTACAATATGAGAGGAGATAATATGAAAAAAATTGCTGTACTATTAGAAAATCTATTTGACGAGCAAGAGGTAATTTATCCATATCATAGATTAAGAGAAGATTATGAAGTGGTATTAGTTGGAACTGAGGGAGAAAAGAAATACAAAAGTAAATCTGATTTTAAATTAGAATCACACATTGGATCAAATGAAGTAAATCCAGACGAATTTGCTGGAGTATTTATTCCAGGAGGATTTTCTCCAGATTATATGAGAAGCTCGGAAGATACTGTAAACTTTGTAAAAAAATTAGATGAAGCAAAAAAACCAGTAGCTGCAATCTGTCACGGTGGATGGATGCTTGCTGAAGCAGACATTATAAATGGAAAAACTGTTACATCTACTGGAACAATTAAAACTGATTTAAAAAACGCAGGAGCAAACTGGGTAGATGAAGAAGTAGTAGTAGATGAAAATATTATTACAGGCAGAAACCCTAATGACTTGCCAGCAGTAGTAAAAGCATTTGTAGAAATGATTGAAAAATAAAGAATAAAATTTCA
>CAYWTV010000047.1:0-9165 GCA_964461305.1 uncultured Peptoniphilaceae bacterium | reverse complement strand
ATCTTCAAAAATATCCACAGGAAGATTTCCGGCTAAAGTATTTTGAACTAATCTAGTATGTCCTTTAAAGTTCTTTTCTTTAGCTAAAATATAGTGGGCAGAAATAGTAGCATGGCCACAAAGGGGAACTTCATTAGTAGAAGTAAAAAATCTCACCTTAACATCATAATCATCACTTTTTTCATTAAAAACAAAGGCAGTTTCAGAGTTGTTTAACTCCCTTGCGATTTTTAACATTTCATCATCACTTAAACCCTCGCTGTTTAAAACAACTCCAGCTGGATTTCCAGTAAATTTATCCTCAGTAAAGGCATCAACTTGATAAACCTTGTAAGTTCTCATAATCCTTCCTCCAAACTAAATAAAATAATTGTCAATTAATAAAACCGTTGGAAATAAAGATAGTAAATAAAAAATTACTAAAAATATTTTAATCATCAGATTATAAGAATAATAATCCCCAAGATTTTCCTCATTTAACAAGACCAATAGTTTTTTACTAAATCTGCTAAAATACATTAACATAACTAACAAAACAATACTCCCAATTCCAACTAAAAATAAATAATAGTAGGAATCTATTAATCCTTTAGAAACTACAGGACTTCTCCACAAGTCCCCCTTTAGAATAAAAGAAAACACCAAAGACAAAATCATATTCAATACAGAAACTAAAATCTCTAAACTACTAGAAAATCCTTCTATTGAAGGTTTCATGTCTTTTCGCCTTTTTAATCTAAAAAACAAAGATGAAACTATGTAAAAAAAGATAAAAGTAATAAGAAAACTAGTATAACCAAAAACAACACTAAAATAAAAAACAACCCATAACAAAATACACAGAAGGCATTTTGAATAAAGAAGTATTTTTTCATCAGTATTGTTATTTATTAAGTAAAATGACAAAAACACCAAGAATGTCACTATTAAGCTACTAGAAATTATTAACATTATTATCCTCGTAATTTAGTTCAAACTAATAATTAGCAAACAAACAATAAAAAGATAAAATCCAATTATCTTTATAGTATTTAGACTTTTCATATTTTCTCCCTTAATTTATATTATATAGACTATATGCCCAGATTTTGATTAAATAATAATTTAACTTAAAATTTCAACAATATTACACATTTCATAAAAAAATTCTCCCAGTTTCCCGGGAGGTTAGTTTTGATATAATTATTCTTCAAAGATAGAAGATAGCCTAAATTGGATAATTTCCCTTTGGCCTTCATTTAAAATGGTAAAGTTAGAAGCTCCTAAATTGTTCCAATTTGTTTCCATATGGGAAAACCCATCTCCAAATTGTATCTTTGAATAAGTTATAGCTCCCAGATGTTCTTCATCATCACCTTCAGTAGGATCTACAAATTCTGCAGATTTAAAATCAAAATGGGAAACATCGTCGTAGTGTCTTAGTATGTCATTTTCAATATCGTAAACATATCCAGATTTTCCATTGTCATTAGAAATTAACAAAAAGTTATCTTCATTGCCATAAATGGAAGTTACCACATCTCCTTGCATTTTTGCAATATCTAAGGCTCTGTTATCAATTGCACCTTTTAAAGTGCCAGTTTGATTTTCGATAATTAAAATACCGTTGTAATTTAATACTACAGAGTAATCTTTATTTGCAAAATACAACCTTGGAGGAGCAGCTCCCACAGGCTCATTTATAAATGAATTATAAACACTTTCTTTGTCAAGATATTGGGACAGCTCTTCATCTCCAGAAAATTCCATATTTTCAATATAAACAGAGTAGTTTTCTCCATTCCAAATTACATTTTTTCCGAATGCCTCAGCGATAAACCTTATGGGAACAAAAGTCGAATCGTCTTTTATAAAAGCTTCCACATCCATTGATTTTCTTTGATTATTAAGGAGAAAATACTTTTCTCCAGTTTTTATTTTTAAAATATTATCTTCGTTTTTTATAGTTATTGAGTTGTCCTCATCGTTAAATTCTAACTCATAACCAAAAATCTCACTTAAAGATCGAATAGGCAAAAAAGTTCTATCTTCTTTTAAAAAGAAGTTTACTTCGTCTTTTTGCAACCCAGAACCTTCTATGTATACCATTAATTCACCTTCTTGGGCAAAGGATAGGTTACTAATGAATAAGGTAATTAAGACTGTCAATAAAATTAATTTGTTTTTCATCATCTTACCCCTTTCTATATTATTATATTATATACCAAAATTTCTAAAATATAGTTACAAGTTAGTAAAAAGTTTTTTAAATAGTCCCTAAATTATATAAACTACATTAACTATTTGTTATACTATTTAATGTAAAATCAAAGTAGAATATAAATAAAGGAAGAAAGTATTATAAAACTATATGAAAAATCCAAAGAACCCTTTTAGGAAGACGAACACATTTCAAAATCAATGTTAAAAGCCCACTTAGACCAAAATACTGACAGGGCATCTAGGAAATTAAATACTATTAAAGAAACAGTAAATTGGATTATAAAAAAACATGAAAACCCAAAAAGGATATTAGATTTAGGATGCGGTCCTGGTCTATATACTAAAGAGTTTTTTGATAAAGGGCCTTACAACATTTTTAAGCACTTACAAAATGGGCTATAATTTCACAATTGGAAACACATTATTAGCTGTCATCTTAGCTGGAACAAAAGCATTTATAGAAGAAGTTATTTTTAGATTGTCCTTTGTTACCATGGGTCAAAACGAAACAAACTCTTCGACTTATGGAATTCTTATGAGTTCAGTGGTATTTGGGTATGTCCATTATGGAGGAGCGATGCCTAATGGTTTCTTTGGGGCGATTATCTCTGCTCTTCTAGGCTATTTTCTAGGAAAATCAATCCATGAAACCCAAGGCTTTTACTGGGCATTTATGATACATTTTCTTTTAGATGTTGTTATTATGATTTTTTTATTAAATGGACCAATGTATTAAAATTAAATCTTTAAATTATTTCATTAAAAAACCCTTATCTATTATTTTAGATAAGGGAAATTTTTTTATTAACTTTCTAAATAGTCAAGGGCAAATGCCACCATGGATTCTATTCCCACTGGAATACATTCTTCGTCTATAACAAGTGTTGGGTTGTGAACTGTGGATTTTCCTTTATTTAGTTCAGATTCCATTCCCAACCACATATAAAATGATGGAATGTGTTTTCCATAAGCTGAGAAGTCTTCTCCTCCTGATGCTGGAAATTCAGGTATTATAATATTTTCTTCTCCCAATTGATTTGTAAGGGATTTTTTAGCAACTTCAAATAGATCGTGGTCGTTTTCAGTTACTGAATAACCTCTTACTATTTCCACATCTGCTTCACATCCTAAGGACTCTGCCAGTGGTTTTATTAAGTTTGTTATTCTATCTGGGATTTCCTCTGCCAAGTCCTTGTCAAATACCCTGATAGTTCCTTCTAGTTTTACATCATCACATATTACATTGTATCTATTTCCTCCGTGAATTGTACCTATTGTAATTACAAGGGGAGTAAATGGACTTGTATTTCTAGATACTATAGTTTGAAGACTAGATATTATTTGAGATGCACAAACTATTGCATCTGCTCCATTTTCTGGTTGAGATGCATGGGCTGCTTTTCCCTTTACTGTCACGAAAAGTCTGTCAGATTGGGCCATCATTGCGCCATCTCTAAAGGCAACTTTTCCCACTGGATTATTCCATACGTGTAAACCAAAGGCTGCATCTACTTTAGGATTTTCCAGTAGTCCGTCTTCTATCATTTTTTTCGCTCCACCTTCAGGAGGGGATTCTTCTGCAGGTTGGAATGTAAATAAAATATTTCCAGAGAATTTGTCCTTCATTTCAGTTAGCACTTTAGCAGCACCTAATAATATGGACGTATGAACATCATGACCACAAGCGTGCATAACTCCAGGATTTAAGGAACAAAATTCTAGTCCAGTTTGTTCATTAATGGGAAGTGCATCTATATCGGCTCGGAGTAGTATAGTTTTTCCTTCGTCTTTTCCCTTAAGGACTCCCACTACACCATGACCACCTATATTAGTTCTAATTTCATCTAAGGGAAGTTTTTCAAGTTCCCTAATTATTCTCTTGGAAGTTTCAGATTCTTCGTAGCTAAGCTCTGGGTTTTGATGTAGTTCTCTTCTAAATTTTACAACTTCTTCTTTTACTTCTTGTGCTTTATCTTTTATATAATCTTTCATATAGTCTCCTTTCGAAAAAGAAATTCTCTGGAGAAAAGTCCCCCAGAGAAAACTATCTTACTTAAATTTCATACCCATTTTCTAAATAAATATAGGTGTTCCTGGTCCTAATGGCAATCCAAGGAAGAACCAAATCATCGCAAATATTGTCCAAACTAATAAGAAAATCAAAGAATATGGAAGCATTAGAGATATTAAAGTACCAATACCTGCATCTTCGTCGTATTCTTGCATAAATGCCAAGATTATTGGCAAGTAATTAAATAGTGGTGATATTACGTTTGTACAAGAGTCTCCGATTCTGTAAAGAAGTTGAGTCCAACCTGGGTGATAGCCAAGTAAGTTAAACATTGGAACAAATATAGGAGCAAGTAAAGACCATTTCGCAGATCCAGATCCTATAAATATATTTACTGTAGTACAAACAAGTATAAATGATACAAACAGTGGAATTCCTACAAATCCAGCATTTGAGATAATGTCTGCTAAATTAACAGATATTAAAAGTCCCAAGTTAGTCCAGTTAAACCAACCGATAAATTGACCAATTATAAAAGCTAAAACAATAAATGCTGACATTCCAGTTATAGCTTTTGTCATTAGTTTTGGAACATCAGAAGAAGTTTTAATAACCCCTATTGATTTACCATAAGTAATACCCACTACTAAGAAAAGACCTAATAAAAGCGGAATCAATGAGCTCATAAGAGTTGATCTTACAAGCAATGAACCAGTTTCTGGATTTCTAAAAAATGAATTTGCTGGAAAAGCAAGTATCGCTATAAATAAAACATATACTAAAGCTGCAATACCAGATTTTCTCAAAGCACTTTTTTCTTCTGGAGTAACCTCTGCAGTTCCTTTTAATTCAGCAGTTCCGTGGTATTTTCCAAGTCTAGGTTCGATTATTTTATTGTTTACAATAGTACCTAATATTGCTACTAAAAATGTAGATACAAACATAAAATACCAATTGGCAGTAAGTTCTATAGTCGGTCCATTTGTAATAGCTGTAGCTTCATTAGTAATACCTTGAAGTAAAGCGTCAGTTCCCGCAGGTAGTATATTAGCAGTAAAACCTGCTGTAGTACCTGCATAACCTGCTGCGATACCAGCTAAAGGATGTCTACCTAAGTATAAAAATATAATTCCTGCTAAAGGTGGAATAATTACTATAGCAGCATCAGATGCAATATTTCCACAAATACCTATAAAAAACACCATAAAAGTTACAGCCCAGTTAGGAGCTCCTAATATAGTACTTTTCATAAATGCACCCATAAATCCAACATCTTCTGCTAGACCTAAACCTAAAGTCATAGTAAGAATTAGTCCCAAAGGTGCAAAACCAGTGAAATTACTTACCATATTAGTCAGTGCGTATGTAATACCTTCACCAGAAAAAATGCTGTTTATAACTATTGGTTCTCCAGTGCTAGGATTTACACCAGATGCTCCCATAGCATTTAAAATTGCAGATGCTATGGCAACGATAATTAGTAAAAATAAGAACAACATGAAAGGATGAGGGATTTTATTTCCTACTCTTTCAACCCAGCCTAAAAAACCTCCAGTTTTTTTCTTTTCTGTCATTTTAATACCTCCTTAAATAATATTATATATTAATGATACCTATACTTTTTTAACAAGTCAACCTTGAAATAAAGTAAACATCATTATTGGGTAAAAAATAACAAAGTTTAATCTTAGTACAGTTTAATAAAAATGATAAAATTAAATTAGATTAAATTTAAGTGTAGGTTAAATTTGTTTTCTATTTTTCAAAAGATTTTTAACCCTTGAAAAATGAATGTTTTAGATACTTTTGTAAAATACAATATATTTAAGTAAAAGGTTTTCACGAAAATAGATTTACAGATATAATTAAAGAATTAACAGAAATTTGTAAAAAATTGTCATCGTGATATTTTATTTTTAGTTTAAATATTGATTTTACTACTTTAAAATAGAGTTTTATTATTAATATTTTAATACATTTATCTATATTTCTTTATTTAATTTAAGATTATAGATATAATATATCTTACATAAATAGGAGGGGGATAAATGTACAAAAAATTAGTTAGTATTTTCTTAGTATTAATGATATTGATTTTGCCAGCTACTTCATTTGCAAATTCAAATGTAAATATGAAAGTACAATACCTTATAGATAATAAAATAGTGGAAGGAAGAACTACAGATGAAGAAGGTGTTGTGGATTTTGCTCTAGATAAATCCATCACCAGGGCAGAAACTACGAAACTTTTAGTTTATATTTTAGGTTTAGAAGATTTAGCAGAAAATATAAAGGGAGCTGCCCAAGCTTTTGAAGATGTATCCTTTGATCACTGGGCAAATGGATATATAAACGTAGCTACAACCGAAAGAACAGATGTAGCTTACGGTAGAAGGATTATAGTAGGATTTCCAGATGGGAATTTTTTACCTGAAAAGGACATTACTTATAACGAACTTGCTACTATGTTAGTTCGAATCGTAAAAGAAGATTTAACTGAAGATATGGAAGATGACGCCATTTGGGCTACTTCCTATATAAAATGGGCAAAAGAGTTGGGACTTTTAGAAGATGTAAGCTTTACAGATTCAAGAGATTATATAAATAGAGAAGATGCCTTTGTTATGGTTTATAACGCCATGGATTTATTAAACAAAACTACAGAAAACAAAGTGGACTTTAAGGAAGAATTGGGAATAGTTTCTAAAATAGTACCTGGTTTTATTGAACTAAATCAAGATAAAGACTCAGTTTATAGACTAAATTCCTATACAAAAGCCACAGATGGTACCACCTTTAGAGATCTTTTTGAAAATGACATTCAACCTGGATCTTTAGTAAGGTTAATTACTGATAAAGATAAAAACGTGGAATTTATAGTAGAACTTGGAAACCCGAGGGATTTAGCAATAGAAAATAGATGGAGTGGAGTAGCTGAAAAGACAGTTAGCTCTAAAGACAACACTAGATTTTTAGAAAATTATACTGAAACCTATATTGTAAATGTTGGCGGAATTGAAGGAGAAATTAATAAAGATACGAGGATTTTTGCTGCAGATTTAAAAAACAACGCCTTAAAAGAAGTTAGAGCTTTGGCAGAAGTTTTTGAAATGTATGATAAATACAGAGCTCCTATAGATTCTGTTTACATGGGATATGACGAATTTTCCAGTCACAACGAAGTAAAAGTTATTGTATTTGGAGAAGTGGAAAAATTCCTAGGAAATGAAGAAGTAAGAAGAATTATGACTCCAGTTGGTTCTAATATGAGATTTTCTGCCCAATCTATGATAGGTGGACTTACTAAAGTATTTAGTATAGAAGAGTTAAACCACTTTCCAAGTGACTATGGCCTAGATTATCTAGATGTAATACTCATGAGATTTGAAAGCTACGACGAACCGATGCTTAGATCTATTCCTCAAGTTTTAATAGATCACTCAGAGGCAGGAATATTTGAAGTAATAGAGCTAGATTCTAAGGTTATAGTCTTAGAAGATATTTACGGTTATAAATTTCCATTTAATATAAGGGAAACGGCGAAATTTACAGAAGGAGAACTAAAAGTAGGATCCCATGTTCAGCTAGCCTTTATGCCCCCTAGATTTATTGTGGATATTATCGGTCAAGACAATTTAGAGAATTTGACGGATTTAGAAAACATTGATTTTCAAAAACTCCTTCAAGAAATAAATTTAGAAAGAGCCATTGCTATAATAAAAGACATAGATCAAATTTCAGATTTTACCTTTGATGCTGTTGCTTTAAGTGTAGTAGATGAACCTATGAGAGGAGCACTTCCCCTTGGAATTCGCTCTGGAGAAGAAACTGGATATATTAAAGATTTAGTTGGAGATTCTGTTACCATTGTAGATAAAGAAAATGCCAGAGAAGTAAATGTTAGAAGTTATAAAGTAGCTCCTACAGATTTAGCAATGGCACGAATTGCCCACCAATATGGATTTGAAATAGTATTTGATAAGGATACTAAATTTGGAGATACAGATTATATTTACAATATTTCTTACTTTTTTAATTACGAGAGAATGTACGGATCTCCAATGGATGATTGGATATTTAATACAATGAAACAAAGTATTGGAAATACTTGGACCATTGAAAATTTAGAAGAGGCTTATGGAAAGTTTAACTATATAATAAACTCCCAAAATAGATATCCAATATTTTTTCTAAATGAAGAAATTATAATTTACGCAATTGAATCCTATAACAGAGCAAACGAACGTCTAGGAGGCCCTGGGAGAATCTCTCTTCCACCAGATTATATTATAAACTGGAGTAAATAGTTTAAGAGATAGTTATGAAAAATGAGGAGTTTTTAAGTAAAAACGAGCAATTGAGCTTTGGGATAAAAATATAATAAAAAACATTCATGTGGGGACTTTTAAAAGGCTACAAGAAATTCACAAGTATTTATTTCAAGATGTTTTTGAATTTGCTGGAGAGATTAGAACAGTTAATATCTCCAAGGGAAATTTTAGATTTACACCAATATTATTTTTAAAGGATAATCTAAAAATAATAGATAATATGCCTGATAATTCCTTTGATGAAATGGTGGAAAAATACGTGGAAATGAATGTTGCCCACCCCTTTAGAGAGGGAAACGGAAGGTCAATGAGAATATGGTTAGATTTACTTTTAAAAGAAAAATTATCGAGTGTAGTAGACTGGTCTAAAATAGACAAACAATCCTACCTTAGTGCCATGGAAAGATCTCCTGTAAATTCACTTGAAATAAAAACTCTTTTAAAAGAAGCTTTGACTGAGAACATATGGGATAGAGAAGTCTATATGAGGGGACTGCAACAATCTTATTATTATGAAGATTTAGAAAAATACAATATAGCTGAATTATAATTATAAAAGTAAGTGCATTTTATTTGTACTTACTTTTATTTATTTAATAGTAAAAATCTCTATTTTGGGTA
>CAYWTV010000046.1:2333-9541 GCA_964461305.1 uncultured Peptoniphilaceae bacterium | reverse complement strand
TTATAGAAATTCAAACCACTAAAAAAGAGCGATAATCTCGCTCTTTTTTTGGGGTATTTAAAAGGATTATTTTGTTCCTTCTTTTACTTTTTCTAATGCTTGTTCTAAGTCTGCAATAAGGTCGTCGATGTTTTCTATACCTACTGAAACTCTAACTTGACCGTCTTTTATACCTACTGCTTCTCTTTCTTCTCTCGACATATCAAAGTGACTCATTGTTGGTGAATGTTGTACTAGGGAGTCGATATTTCCTAAACTTGTTGCTAGTGAGAATACTTTTACTGAGTTCATAAAGATTTTACCAGCTTCGATTCCACCTTTAATATCAAAACTCATCATTCCGCCGTAACCTTTCATTTGTTTTTTAGCTACTTCGTGGGATGGGTGAGATTCTAATCCAGGATAGTAAACTTTGTCTACTAGTGGGTGATTGTTTAAATATTCTGCTACTTTCATTCCGTTTTCGCAGTGTCTTTCCATTCTGATTCCTAAAGTTTTCATTCCAATCATTAGTAACCAAGCGTCAAATGGTGATAAAACTTGTCCTAGTGTTTGTACTACTGGGAATCTCGCTTCGTCGATGAATTTTTTTGTTCCAGCTAAAACACCTGCTACTACTGTACCGTGTCCACAAAGGTATTTTGTTGCACTGTGAACTACTACATCTGCTCCTAAATCTAGTGGATTTTGAAGGGCAGGAGAAGCGAAAGTTGAGTCTACGATTAATGTTAAGTCGTGTTCTTTTGTTATTTTTGCTACTTCTTCTATATCAGTAATATTAAGTGTAGGATTTGCAGGAGTTTCTACATAAACTGTAGTTGTGTTTTCTTTTATTGCGTTTTTGATTTCTTCTAAGTTTCCTGGTTCTACATAAGTTACTTCAATACCGTATTTTGGAAGTACTTGATCAAAGAATGTAAATGTACATCCATATACAATATTAGGTACTACCATGTGTCCGCCTTTTTTAGCAGATGTTAAAAGTGCAGTTGTAATAGCTGCCATTCCTGAACCTACTGCTAGAGCTGCTTCAGCGTTTTCTAATTTTGCAATTTTTCCTTCTAGTTCTGCTTGGGTAGGGCTTCCAAATCTAGTATAAGTAAATCCTTCGTCTTGATGTTGGTTTAGATAGATTGCTTGATCAATATCGTCAAATACATAAGTTGTAGTTTGGTAAATTGGAGATACGTGAGCTCCTGCGTATTCGTCTTTAATTCCACCTTCGTGTAATAATCTCGTTTGTAATCCTAATTTATTATTTTCCATTATTATCCTCCTAAAATATTTCCATTGTATTTTCTTAATTAAATTTTAACATCTTGGAAGAATAAAAATAATGCCAAAACTGTATAAAGAAAATAGCTATTTCTTTATACAATCTAGGCATTTTGTAAAGTTTACAGTTGGCTAAGTTTATTGTAATGGTACAATTTTACGCAAAGTTCTAGAAGAAAACTCTCCTTTGGATTGTCTAGGGATAGACCAGTGATGGATTCTGCCTTTTTTAATCGGTAGTTTAATGACTGTCTGTGAAGAAAGATCTTTTCTGCTGTTTTAGAAATATTTCTATTATTTGCATAGTATTCATATAAAGTGTTCATTAAATCCTTTGAACCAGATTCTTCAACATCTTTTAACACTTTTTCTACTATATCCATTATATTTTTATTTTTTATTAGCTCTGCATAAATTTTATATTCTAATGTGGCTGACATGGTGTTTATATGATCTCCACTATACAGTATGCCGTTTTTTAAACTCATAATAGCGTCCATATATGAATAATAAATAGAGTTAGTGTTTTCGTGAACTCCTCCAATGCCCCATACAAATTCCACACCTGGGTATAGATTTTGGATACTTAAGTCGAACTTTTTTATGAAAGATTTATATTCTTCTATACTTTCATCTTTGTTTTCTAAAAATATTATTAAAAAGGTGTTTCTAAAGGCTACTAGACACTCTTTATTTTCAGATTTAGCAAGTCTAATGGCCAAGTCTTTAAGTAATTTAATATTTTCTTCATTTTCTATTTTCTCTAGGGAATCGAGTTTTCCAACTAAGGCAATGTATGGTTTTTCCAAATTAAATCCATAACTTTTACCTAGGGAAATCATTTTCTCATAGTCTATATCTTTGTCATCAATTAGATTTAAAATGAACTTTTCTTTGTGGTGGATTTCCATTTCATATATTGTTTGATTTCTTTCAAACCAAAGTAACAGAGGATTTACAATATTGTGATGTACCATTTGGTCATAGCTTGATTTGTTTTTAGAATTGATATTTTTATCTTTAGTGTCAAATAGTAAATATGCAAATAAAATATTGGAGTGTTCTATTTTATATAAAAAGACATCTGAATCTAAATCCTTTAAGCCAGTAACACTTTTTTTGAAATCTTTACTTTTAGCTATTTCAATTTTGTTAGAATCTAACAATGCACAAGGAATGTTTAAGTTTTTTTCTATATACTGCAAAGCCCTCTCTAGGGACAATTTTTCTAAAAACTTAGTTATCAATATGTCTTTAACTAGACGATATTTTTCTACCTCTAAGTTTTTTTCTTTTGCCAATAGAGTAAATACACTTTCTACAATTTCACTAAATCGAAGTTCCCACGGTATGGTAATTACTGCTAAGCTGTTTTCTTCTGCTATTTGTATAATATTATCAGGTATTTCGTCTACATAACAACCTAAAGCTATTACTAGAGCTGTTGCATCTAAATTAGCCATGTCTAAAATGAATTTATTAAATATCTCTTCATCTTCACATGACATGCAAGTACTAAGAACTATCTCATTAGTTCTTACAAAATTTTCCACTGGATATTCCATTACAGATATTGCATCTACAGGATAATCTAGCTGATCTTTTAAATTTGTCAATATTTTTGCTTCTTTAAATACTTTGAGGTTTATAATATCTTTTAAAGTAATACTCATAAATAACCTTCTTTCTTATATCATAAGAATTCTTATATTTATGTTATAGTTACAGAAAATAAAAGTCAAGTTTATTAAATTCAACTTGACTAAAAATGAGTATTTATTTTTTGCTTTTTCAGTGTTTTTAAGTTTAGTTTTACATTTAATATTACAATAGATAAGAAAACGAGTATTATTCCAAATATTTCAATCTTTGAAAGTTTTTGACCAAATACTATTACAGAACCTATTACTGAAATAGGAACTTCTAAAGTGGCTATTATTGAAGCTGTCGTAGGTTCCACACCGAGTATTAGACCTTTGACGTAAAAAACATAAGAAAGTGCAGTTGAGAATATCCCTAACATTATTATAAATACATAAACTAAAGGCTTGTAGCTTTGGGAAAATAAAGCCATTGGATTTGAAAATAATAGTGAAAACAAAAATGCAAATCCAAATGTATAGACTAAAATAGTAATTTGACTATAATCTTTAGAAAATGTTTTGTTTAAAATAGTAGTAAGTCCATAGCAAAATCCAGAACCTAAACCGTATAGAACTCCTATAAAACTAATTTCATTTTTGCTAATTGTTCCACCAGTAACTGATAAATAGGCTCCAAAAATACATAAAAGTAATGCTAGTATTTTTAAATAAGTAATTCGTTCTTTAAATATAATTCTAGAAAAAAAGGTGACATATATTGGAGCAGTATATAAAAGTACAACAGATACTGGGATTGAAGTGTATTCAATCGCTCTAAATACGAATAAATTGTACAAAGTATGACAGAAAAAACCTGCAACTGCAAATCCAATTAACCCTTTGAGTTTAACATTAAATAATGATCTATCTACAAAAATAATATACAGTGCTAATGTCAAAAACCCAAAAAACATCTTCATAGAAACTAAGTCTTTAGATGTTATCCCATTATCTAAAACGTACTGGGTATAAACAAGGGCAGTGCCCCATAAAAAACTACTTAACAAAACGAAAAATCTTCCTGCTATTGGATTTTGTTTTTTCAAAAAATCACCCCTTTTTAAATAAATATAACCGGACAGAAATTCATCTGTCCGATTTATTATACTAATTAATTTCTATTTTATAAACAGCTTTCTTTCCACATTTGCCAAAGGTTCACAGCCATTTTCAGTAATTAATACTGCTTCAGAAATTTCCACTCCGAAATCTTCATAATACATTCCTGGTATACAGTGAATTGTCATATTAGGTTGAAGTACTGTTTTATCTCCAGGTCTTAAACTTAATGTATCTTCGCCCCAATCTGGTGGGTAGTTTAGTCCAGTTGAATAACCAATTCTAGATTCTTTAAATAAACCATATTTCTTTAGATTATTTGCCCAAACCGCTTCTACTTCTTCTGCAGTTACTCCAGGTTTTATAAAATCTAATACCATATTTAATCCTTCAATGGTAATTTTTGCAGTTTCCTCTAATTTTTCAGAAGGTTTTCCTAATGATATAGTTCTAGACATTGGAGAGTGATATCTTTGATAACATCCAGCAAGTTCAAATATTACTATATCTCCGTCTTTATATTTTTCGTCTGTCCAAGTAAGATGACAAGCACCTGCATCTACTCCAGTTGGCATTAGGGGAACTATAGCAGAATAATCTCCACCAAACTCTTCAGTACCAGATGTAAATGTTCTATAGATTTCAGCAGCCATGTCGCACTTTCTTACTCCAACATTTAGATAATCTATAGCATCTACCATACCTTTTTCCATTATCTTTCCAGCAGCTTTCATAAATTTTATTTCTTCGTCAGATTTTATAACTTTTACCCAGTTTACTAGACGATGGCCGTTTACGAAATTTGCATTTGGAAGGTTTTTCTTAAGGCTTTCATAGCATTGTGCTGTGAAATAATAAGTATCCATTTCCACGCCAATGGTCTTTTTATCTTGGCCTTTTTCCTTTAAGGTATCTGCCACAAAGTCCATAGGGTGAACTACTGTAGATTGAACGTATGAATCTGGATAAGCAACTATATTGTCATGATTTATCCAGGCAGTTTTTCTAGCTGCTATTGCATCCATAAATCTACCTATCCATAGGGGTTCTTCTTCGTCTTTTATAACCGCAACCATTTGGTGCATATAAAAGGACCAAGCGTTGTATCCTGTTAAGTAGTTCATATTAGCAGGATTGGTTACTAATAATACGTCGATATTTTTCTCTTCCATTCTTTCCTTTACAAGATTAAGTCTTCTCTTGTATTCTTCATTCGAAAATTTTAACATTTTATCCTCCTATCAAATTTATTCATTAATTATTCTTAGAGAGTCTTCTTCCATTATCCTTAGAATTTCAGCTCCTTTTTCACCAACTGAATCTAAAAATTCATCTCTTACTGGCTGAGCAGCTTGTCTAAAGACTTCTCTTTCTTCTTCTGTTAATTCTGTAATAGTAATATCACTATTAGCTTTAATTTTTTCAAGTCTTTCATCGTTAACTTCTTCTTGTTTATCGATTATAAAATCGTTAAGTTCTAAAACTACTTCATCTAACATTTCTCTAGTTTGTGGATCTAACTCTTCGTAAAAAGTTGGATTTGCTGCTAATGAAGCAAAGAATCCGTCTTGTTTTGCTTGAATAAGATTGTTTTGAACTTCGTAAAACTTCATCTCTTCAATAGCAAACAGTGGATTTACTTGAGCGTCAATTTGTTTTAGTTGCAATCCTGAATATACTTCTGTATAAGAGAGTGGAGTAGGATTAGCTCCGTATGCTTGGTATGAAGAAACGATTAAAGGAGAAGCCATGGTTCTTATTTTTACTCCTCTAAAATCCTCTGGAGATCTTATTTCTTTATCTGCAGTCCAAGCATTAAATCCTTCATAAAACCAATCTAGTACCATAAGGTCATTTTCTAAATTAAGTTCATTTAACATATCTATTGCTTCACTAGTTCTTAAAAGTTCTTTAATGTCCTCTTTATCTTCAGGCATTAAGAAGTGATTATAAAATATATTATTTTCTGGAATTGTAGTAGCTGTAGTTCCTGGATTTAATATACAAAACTCTAATAGGCCACCTTGAGTAAACTCTAAATAGTCTGTAACTTCTCCGATTTCTCCAGCTCTATAAATCTCAACTTGTATGTCTCCACCAGATCTTTCTTCTATAAGTCTTTTAAATTCAAAAGAGTAAATATCTTGGATAGATCCAGGAGTCTCTTCATGTCCAAATCTCCAAACAGTAACATCGTCTCCTAAAGCTACTCCTCCACAACCTGATAACACAGTCATGGAAATAGCAAATAGTATAAGTAAAATTAATTTATTTTTTATGTTTTTCATTTTATCCTCCTTAGAATAACAGATTTCTTGAGAACAGAGCTATCTGTGGGAAGAAAATCATAATAACACTTATTACAAAGTACATTATGAAATATGGTGCAGTCTTTCTTACTACAGTTAAGTATGGTTTTTTAAACACCGCAGAAGCTGTAAATATATTACATCCAAATGGAGGAGTAGCAGAACCTATAGCACATTGTAGAGTAACAATAATTCCTAAATGTATAGGATCAACTCCAGCTGCAGCTGCAGGACCTACAAACATAGGAGCAAGTATAATAATTGCAACTAATTGGTCTACAAACATACAAGCAACGAAGAAAAACAAACTTGCCATAGCTAGTACTTTTATCGCTCCAGCATTAGGACCTAGTAATAAAGATGTTATCATTTGAGGAACTCTTCCTAAAGAGAACATCCATGCAAATGAATTACCAGCAGCTACTAATACAAATACAACAGAAGTTACAACTCCAGAAGATAAGGCAATTTTTCCTATATCTCTTATGGAAATTGATTTGTAAATAATAACTTCTAGAATTAATGCATAAATAGCAGAAACTGCAGCAGCTTCAGTCGGACTGAAAAATCCTGAATAAATACCACCAATTATAATCGCTGGAAATCCTAAAGGAAGTAAAGCCTTTTTAAAAGCTTCTAATCTTTGATCCCAGGATGCTCTATCATCTACTGGAGTATTTTTTCTTTTCGCATCAAAGTAATTAAACACTGCAAAGAAAAGTAAAACCAACAATCCAGGTCCAATACCTGCAATAAACAATTCCCCAACAGATGCCCCAGTAACAACACCATACATTACCATTACAACACTAGGAGGAATAAGTAATGCAATATTAGCTGAATTTATTATAAGGGCTAGAGTTTCAGAAACTCCGTAGTTTTTATCTACCATTCTTTGAAACATAGGTCTACCAATAGCAAC
>CAYWTV010000046.1:0-2233 GCA_964461305.1 uncultured Peptoniphilaceae bacterium | reverse complement strand
CCAAGCATCAAAGGAGCACCCAAGAATAACAGTACAAAAAGTATAATTAATAACGTAGCAATCATTCGCTTTCTCCTTTCTTAATATCCAATAGTATCATCTGAAAGTTCAGTATCTGGAGCTAAGTTTCCAGTGTAAACTTCATCTTTGTGATTAAAATTAATAATCAAATTAATTAAGTATCTAATTCCCCCTGAAAAGAATCCAATAGGCATAAATAAAGTAACTATATACCTAGGAAATTCTAAAGCAGGAGTAACCCTTCCACTTTGAAAAACAATGTTAGCGTACTTAAATCCAAGATATGCAAAATAAAACATAGTAATCATAGATAAAGCTGAAATAAATATAACTAACATTTTTTTGATTCTCTTAGGAACATTGTCAGTAACAGCAGTCATATTAACATGCTCGCCAGTTCTAACAGCATAACCTAAACCCATAAATGTACAAACAACAACAAGTAATTGACCTACCTCTTCAGCAAAAGTCCAAGAAGAGTTAAAAACTTTCCTAGCCACAACATTTCCAACCAGTAAAACTGTCATAGTAATAATACTAGTAGAAAGGAAAATGGCCTCTATTTTTGCTATTACGTCGTCAATTTTTCTTAAAGTTTCCATAGAGTCCTCCTTTTTATTCATTTAAAAATTTCACAGCATTCATTACGTGCATTTGGACCCCTAAGATTAGTGCATCTTCATCAATATTAAACTTAGGATGATGATGAGGATAATCAGTGCCCTTTTCTTTATTTCCAGAACCTACAAAGAACAGACAAGAAGGAATTTCTTTTCCAAACTCAGAAAAATCTTCACCAGCCATAGTTTGATAAGAAACTA
The DNA here is from genome assembly GCA_964461305.1 of uncultured Peptoniphilaceae bacterium. Lineage (GTDB taxonomy): Bacteria > Bacillota > Clostridia > Tissierellales > Peptoniphilaceae > Neofamilia. Next base: position 1,391 of record CAYWTV010000046.1, on the reverse strand, counting down.
GATTTTCACCACCTATAAGCTCAGAAGCATTCTCTCTAGCAACTTGAGCTAAAGTAGAATCGTTATCTACAACAAAATTACTTGGAGTAAACTCTAAATTATAATCTGCCCCATAAGTTTTACAAATCCCATCGACAACTCTTTTAAATCTCACTAAAGGTTTTTCAATAGAATTATCATCACCTTTATAAAGATATCTAATAGTTCCTTCCATTGTCACCTTTTCAGGAATAATATTAGAAGCAGTTCCAGAAATAAATTTAGCAAAACTAATAATAGTAGGAGTCAAAACGTTAATTTCTTTAGTTTGAATAGATTGGGATCCAACTACAATTTGGGAAGCTATTAATATAGGATCTATAGCCTCTTGAGGTAGAGCGGTATGTCCGCCTTTTCCTATAACTTCTAATTTGAAAATATCCATAGCTCCCATAACAGGGCCTTCTTGGATACTCATTTTACCAGTTTCAATAGGAGACCAAATATGTATCGCCATTGCTCCATCTACCTTAGGATTTTCCAAAACCCCTTCTTCCACCATTAAATAAGCACCAGCATCTTCCTCGTTAGGTTGAAACACAAACTTTACATTTCCTTTAAGTTTGTCCTTATTTTTAGTAAGAATTTTTGCAGCCACTAAAAGCATTGCCACATGGGCGTCGTGTCCACAAGCGTGCATGATACCTTCATTACAAGACTTAAACTCAAAATCGTTTTCCTCAGTAACAGGAAGAGCATCCATATCAGCCCTTAAAAGTAAAGTCTTTCCAGCTTCACTTCCTTCTAAAAGAGCAACCACACCAGTTTTAGCCATTTTTTCAACCTTTAATCCAAGGTTTTCTAAATATTCAATTATTTTTCCTTGAGTATTAAACTCTTGGAATCCCAGTTCAGGATTTTGGTGAAAATATCTTCTTAACTCTATAAGTTCATCTTCGTAATTACTAATATCTCTTAATATATCCATAAATTCACTCACCTTTCTATTATAATATTGAGTTATTATAACTTAATATTATAAGAAAACGATACCAACAACAATGTATTAATTGTACAAAGTTTTCATTAAAAAAATCATCATTTTGTAACTAATTAAAGAAAATAAGTAAATGAAACTAAAAATTAGCTAAAATATTAAATATATTTAAATCAAAAAAAATAGAAACTATATTAAAAAGATTCAAAAGTCAAAACTGGGTATACTTTACTCAAAGGTAAGATTGTTACATAAAAGTTAAAATAGGAGGGAAACTATGAAGCACAAATTTGAAGAAGAAAGAGTAGTTAGAAAAGAAAACGAACTAGACAAGGAAGAACTTTTGAGAAAAGAAGAATTAGAAAGAGACGTAAATCTTCCAGTAGACGAAGAAATCGACGCTGAAGTTAGAAAA
>CAYWTV010000045.1:0-9741 GCA_964461305.1 uncultured Peptoniphilaceae bacterium | reverse complement strand
ACAACTGATCCGCTTGGAGTTCTCCTATGAGGTTAGCTGACGGGTTAGGGCATCCAAGTAGCCCTTCTAAATAAGATTAACCCCTAATTTCACTGGTTTCCCCACTACTATTAATATTCGGAGATTATTTATAATCTACTTATCATTATAGCATAGATAATAATAATTCTCAAATAGTTTAGTCTTAGAACCTACTATCTATGCCATAATTAGTTTAATTTAACTTAAAATCAGATGGCAACAACAGGTCGTAATTCTACATATCCACGTTTTCCCTGGGGCTTTAATTGCATTTTTGGTCCTGATTCATAAGCGTACTTGTAGCCGATAACTTCTATATCAAAATCAGCAATTTGTTTAACCGTATCTTTAATAACGAATTGTTCGTCTTTCTCATTATAAGGTTCACCTATAAATACGATGTATTCACAAGAAGGTAAATCAATCATCTCAAATCCTTCAGGAATTGAATACCTATAAGTGGATGGAACCTCTACCCCATGGGCGTAAGATCCTTTATTTTCAGATACCATAGAATCAGAAAACCATGCTCCCACAGGTTCAAGGATTGCATCTTTAATTTCTATTAAAATATCCCATGCAGAAGAATCGTCATTTTCTCCACAACCAATTTCCTCCACATAATCAATATAATTTTTCGCATCTTTACTCCACTTAAGAATCATTTTTCTCTCTGGTCGATTTATTAATTCATATTTTAATTTAGTCATAAATTCATCTCCTTAAAATTCTGTATACAACTTTTTATAAGGTTAATTTACTTTCATTCTAATTCCGTTAAACTTTACTTCAAATTTACTTACTATAGATGTCTTATATATAGCCTATCTCAAATTAATAAATCTTTATATAAAACAAAAAACTCTAAGAATGATTTAATAATTCAAACCATATCTTAGAGTTTTGTATTTTTTTATATTTTAGTTATCTATTATATATAGGTAATAGATTTTTATCGTTTTTAAAAAATACATATATCATTTGTAAAACTAATAATACTATTACTCCATAAATTGCATATTCCATAAACTCGTGAGTTTGTCCTGGAGGATTATTTATTAAAGTCGAACGAATTCCAATAAATGCCCAAATGATTGGTAAATTATATAATGGATTTCTTAAATTAATAATTATGAAAAATGCAAGAGCTGCTACCACAAAATATGTTATTATAGTCATTACATACTCCTCTAATCCAAACATATTCCAGTTATATTTTACTAATAAAGCTGCTACATTAGTTACAGTAGCTACTGCTAACCAGCCTGCATAAATTGAAAAAGCTATTGGAAATATCTTTTCCATTCCAGTAAGATTTTTTCCCTTTAAATCAGTATTTATCATAGCAAGTACTATAGCAAGGGCTAAAATAAATATAGAAGAAATTAATATATTATCCATTACCCAAAATATATTCCAAAGAATATTAAAAATTGAAGTTAAAATAAATAAAATATTAAATTTGTCCATATTGGGATTATAGTTTTCTTTTTTATATCTAACGTAGAGCTGATATATTAAAGATATAAGAACTAATAAATATATCACTCCCCAAATAGAAAAAGTAAAAGATTCAGGCGTAATGAAATTTCGATACATATCTGAAATTTCCCTTTGAGTCTGTCCAAGAACTCCAGAATTTGCTGTGTAGTTAATTATTATAGTTATAATAAAAAATATAAAAGAAATTAATGGTAAGTTGCTTTTATTTTTGTTTGTCATATTTTTCTCCTTTTAAATTTTGATAAATAGAATATACCCAATATAAATCTAAAATCATTATAATTTAAAAATAAATACACAAAGTATATATAATATTTTCTAAACCTTTTTGGCTTATTTTTTTATTGAGGTAAAAATTATTTGTTATCCATATATATACCTACGAATATTTATCTAAAGTAATTTTATGATTCCAATTTTCCAGAAAGCTGCAGTAGGTCCTGTTATAAATGCCAGAAACGAAGATATAACTTATGCTATTTCAGCAACTTTTATTTTTGATATAATAACTGTTATAATGTTTCCATTAATCGGTCTAGCTATAGGTATGTCAGATACAGGTTATGGACTTTGGATAGGTACAGCTGTTAATGATACATCTTCTGTAGTAGCAGCAGGATATGCTTTCTCAGATTTAGGAGGAAATACAGCTGTTATAGTAAAATTAACTCGTACATTATTTATAATACCTTATGTACTCATATTTTCTTTTATTAACGAAAGAATAGAAGCAAAAACTGAAGGAGTAAAAGGACGAGTTCCAGTCAATCTAAGGAAGATATTTCCTTACTTTATTATATTCTTCCTAATAGTAGTAGCACTTCGAAGTACAGGAATTATACCTGATACTATTGCTCCAGCTATTTCTAGTGTGTCAAGATTTAGTATGGTAATGGCTTTATCTGCTATTGGACTTACAACGAGTTTTGGGGATATAAAAAATATTGGTCCTAAACCAATGATCCTTGGATTTATTGTTGATACTTTAGTAGTTGTAGTAGCCATTGTAGTTTTATTACTAACAGGCAGATTTTAAATTAAATTACAAAACACAATAATTATAATAAAATAATTCAAAAATATAAAACACCAATATCCATTGTTTTAATGAGTATCGGTGTTTTATTATATTAAATATTTATCTAAATTAAATCCATTCATCATATCGTTTTATATATGACTTCTTAATAAGTTGTACTACTAACATATATCCTATTAAAAGTAATCCTAGCCATGGTAAAAATCGAACTGGTAATGGCATCATATCTAAACCTATAGCTAAGTCAGAAAATACAATAACAATAGCGACTAATCCAACTACAAATGTTGATATAGCTAATCCTTTAGAGGACATACTTTCTATAAATGGTGTCTTAGAAGTTCGAATCATGTGAATGATTAGAATTTGTGAAAGAGTACCAAATATAAACCAACCTGCTTGGAATAAAACACTTTTTTCTATAGTATTTGCACCCATAATAAACCAAAGTATTAGGAAACAAAGAATATCAAATATTGAACTTATAGGCCCTAACCAATACATAAAGTTTTTAACACTTCCTGTATCCCATGATTTTGGTTTCAATAAATATTGATCATCAACATTATCAAAAGGCATACCTATTTGTGCGAAATCATTTAATAGATTTTGGGTCAAGATCTGTACAGGTAACATAGGTAAGAAAGGTAAAAACAAGCTAGCAAATATAATTGAAATAATATTACCAAAATTACCACTAGTAGCCATTTTAATATATTTCATTATATTTCCAAAGGTCTTTCTTCCTTCTAATACTCCACGTTCTAATATCATTAAATCTTTTTCTAATAATACTATATCTGCTGTTTCTTTAGCAATGTCTACTGCAGTATCCACAGAAATTCCTACATCTGCTTGTCTTAAAGCTGGAGCATCATTAATACCATCTCCTAAAAATCCAACTGTATGTCCATTAGATTGGAAAGCAGATATAACTCTTGTCTTTTGGTGAGGAGATAATTTAGCAAAAAGACTACATTCTTCTACCGCCTCTGATAGCTCTAAGTCACTCATAAGTTCAACATCACTACCAGTATATAAAGGGTTAGTGTTAATTCCTACCTCATTACATACATTAATCGCCACACCTTCACTATCCCCTGTTAGCACAACTGTACGAATATTATGTTCTTCTAATGCTTTAATAGCAGGAGTTGCACTCTTTTTTGGTGGATCTAAGAAGCCCATAAACCCAATTAAGACCATATTACTTTCGTCAGCAATAGTAAAATTATTACTATCAGGAATATCGTTTTTTTGACAAACAGCAATCATTCTTAGCCCTTGGTGATTATAGGTTTCGTAAGTTTTTTTTGCAATTTTTATTTTTTCATCATCTAAAGGATAGACCTTTCCATTTAGTTCAATAAAAGAAGAAATAGACATCATCTCTTCTACTGCCCCTTTAGTAATTAACTGCCTTTTTCCTGTATCGTCTTCAAGTACTACACTCATACGACGACGGTTAAAATCAAAAGGAACCTCATCTACTACTTTATAATTAGAAAGTATATTCTCGAATTCATATTCCTCTCCACGATTTATAATAGCTAAGTCAATTAGGTTTTTCATACCTGTTTGAAAGTATGAATTTAGATAGGCATGTCTAAGAACTCGACTATCATCATCACCATGTAAATTCATATATCGTTCAACAATTATTTTATCTTCAGTTAAAGTTCCTGTTTTATCAGTACATAAAACATCCATTTCTCCAAAGGATTGGATAGCACTGCTATTTCGAACTATAACCTTTTGTTTAGCCATATTTTGGGCACCAGCAGCAAGGGTTGAATTAGTAATAACCGGAAGCATTTCTGGTGTAAGACCAACAGCAATACTTACAGCAAATACAAGAGAAGTTCCCCAGTTTCCCTTAGTAAAAACATTAATAACAAAAACAACAGGCACTATAATTAGCATCATACGAATTAGCATTTTACTAATATCTTGCAAACCTCGCTCAAAACTATTTCTTGCACGGTCTCCTGTCAATGTAGCTGCCATGGATCCAAAGTACGTAAAGTCCCCAGTTGCAACTACTACACCGCGAGCGCTACCACTTATTATATTGGAGCCCATAAATCCTATATTATTTAAATCAGTTAAACTTACATTTTCCCCTTCTATTTCATGGGAGAATTTTTCCACTGGCATAGATTCCCCAGTCAATGCTGATTGGGCCACAAAGGTATCTTTCGTTTGAATAAATCTTATATCAGCTGGTAGCATATCACCAGCTCCTAGATGAATAATATCTCCAAGTACAACTTCATCTTGGGAAATTTCAATTAGTTTTCCATCTCTATAAACGTGAGATGTGTTTTTAATTTGATTAGTTAATTCAGCAACTGCTCTACTTGAGGATTGACTCTGTATAAAAGAAATCATACTAGATACAAAAACAAGTAAGATAATAATAATAAAAGTAAAATAATCTTTTTCAGTAGGCAGTACAATATCCGTTATAAAGGTAATTATGGCAATTACTATTAAAATAATATTAAACGGATTAATAATAGATTCAAAAAGTCTAGACCATACTGTATCTTTATAAGTTTTTGTAATTTGATTAGGACCAAATTCCTCTAATCTGTTATCAGCCTCTTTTTTAGTTAGTCCATTATTTTCAGTTTCAAAGATGTCGATTACATCTTTTGAATTCATTTTTGCATATTTAGAAACATTTGAATTGTTTCCTATAGTTTTCTTATTTGTTTTTTTGTTAGTTTTATTCATAAAATATCTTCCTTTCTAGAACTTCTCAGCCAAATAATAGGCAGAGTTAGTATCTAGAATCTTTCCTAACAAATAAGTAAGAGTAATTTTAGATCAATAAATCTGCCTAAATAAAAACATTTTGGCTTCTATAGTATTTTTTAAATTGTTTTTACAACTAGGGAGATCATCCACCATCTCTTACTCCTTTCTAAATAAAATAAAAAAACATCTACATAAAAACTGTCTAAAGCAAAATAGCTGTAGACAAAATTTGGTAGATGTTTTCAAAATTTAATCTCTTGTTACATTTTTTTGTGTTCAAGCTTTAGCTTCGCTAGACGTGAACTTGCTCTAGTTGAAACCTTGAATCGATAACAACTGTTTACCAGTGCGAAATGTCTCCATTCCTTTACGGCGGCAATCTTAATTCTAGCGGTAGCCTCACCTACCTTAATTGTAAATCCTTATATATAATAATCTATTATAGAATATTTGTCAAATATCTGTTTTTATCTTCATCCTAGAGTTTCACAAACTTGAAAGTAACCTCACAATTCTTGAAAGGTCGATAAAACGATAAAATTGTTTTAGGTAAATACTGACTCCTTTAGAAGACTGTATAAACATAATAACAACATTATATATCCTATCCATAATTATTTTACTTATAAAATAAATGAAAATGGCTTAAACTATTGATTTACTTCATTTTATAATAATATATTAAATGCTGACATTAAGGATACTGCAAAGTTAGATAGTCCATGTACAATCCAGCTTGGCACTATAGATCCAGAAGCCAATTTTTCATTAAGATAACCCATAAACCAACCATCTACGGTTATTATTAAAGTAATAATTACAGCACCTTCCAATCCAGCAACTCCATAAAAAATTAATCCATGAACCAATCCAAATATCACAGCTTGAATTAAATTAGCAACCCTAAATTCTAATATAACTAACATTCTCTTCAGTAGAAATCCTCGAAAGAATATTTCTTCTGCCAGTCCTGTTTGAATAAAAGAATATAGGAGTATTGGAATTATCATTGTTGTTTTAGAATCTTTAAACTGGAAAGATGATAAATCTGAATTTTCCAAAAAACCAGGTAAAATCATTAGGTGTACTAATGGAATTATGATTAGAATAATAATTAATACTAAAATAAATTTTTTCTTATTATTAATACTAGGCTTTTTAAAACCTATCCATTGACCAAAGGACTCATTTTCTTTTTTGGTAAAGTACCACCCTATAAATGGCAGAAGTAAAAAAACAAACAACTGGATTAAAGTTTGAATTAAAGCTGATAAAATAGACAATTACTTAACCTCCCAAAATAGTTATTTCAATTTTCTAATATAATTAATAGATTTTCTTAGCATTCCCTTTAAAATTGTAATTGGGATAATAAAAGTCCAATGCTAATGTATGGGAATATTTTTTAATATTTCCATCTCTATATTACTCTTGTATGTAATGTATCATATAAATATTTTCAATAAATAAAGGCTACGTAAAATTTTATCTAGTATATTTTTTTGTAATTAAATTATATCACTTCTATAACAAACCCTATTTTATCTATCAGTATTCATTTTTCTTTTTATATTTCCATAATAAATAAAGCCATAGGTGCCTTATACCATTTTTATCAGCAATATTTAAAAATAATTCCTAGTAAGCTGGTAGGTTATCGATTATTGTGATATAATTATAAAAAATATAAGAATAAAACGACTTATTAAATATATATTGGAGGATATTATGAATCAAAATAATAATACAAGTGAAAGAGAAAGACGTAAAGAATTACTTAAATCCTACATTGAAAGGCTAAGTGCAGGTGATGATTTATCAGTAGTTCGTAAGGAGTTTGTTGAGAATTTTGAAAATGTTGAATCATCAGAGATAGCCCAAGCCGAACAAGAACTTATAATGTCAGGGGTGCCTGTAGATGATGTTCAAAGACTTTGTGATGTTCACTCTGCACTCTTCCATGGAATGACTGTTGAAGAACAAGTAGGTGAAGATGAGCTAGGTTCAAAGGAGGTAACAGTTCAAAGCCTTAGAAGGATATCTGGCCATCCCCTTCAAGTTTTTATGGATGAAAATTCCATCCTTGACTTTAAACTTAAAGATATTCAAAAGCTTTCCCAAAGAGATATTACAGATGAGCTACTAGAAAAGCTAAGGGTTTTACGACTTAACTTAAAAGATCACTATACGAGAAAGGGAGACCTTATATATCCCCTACTAAGTAGAACCTACGACTACTCTGGTCCATCTGATGTTATGTGGGGAGTTGATGGTGAAATTAGGGACGATTTAGCCTCCCTAGTAGGTCTAGGTAGAAAACATCCAGAATTTTTTGAAGTCCTTGAAAGAGCCCTAACTAGAGCTGAGGAGATGCTCTATAAAGAGAACAATATCCTATTTCCCCTTTGTGTTGAGCTATTTTCCGAAGAGGATTGGATGAGACTCTATTATGAGTTTCATGCCTATGAAGATTTCTTAGAAGAAGAAGCTAAGAGCTGGGATAAAGCAGAAGAAAAACGTGAAGAATTAAAGGTCATCGGTGGAAAACTTGCTAGAGACCGCAATGATACAATTGATATGAAAGAGGAGATTGTACTAGGCTCAGGTCATATGACCGTGGAACAGATTCTAGGAGTTCTTAACGCTATTCCTATGGAACTTACCTTTATTGATGATAAGGATACTAATAAGTTTTTCTCAAATGATACTCCACTATTTAAGCGTCCTGATATGGCTATTGGTAGAGACGTTCACTCCTGCCATCCGCCTAAAAGTGCTAAATTAGCAAAGAGTGTAATTGAAGAATTTCGTGAAGGTACTAAAGATAAGTTTGAACTCTTCAGATATATCAATGATGAGCCAGTTTATATTCGCTATATAGCTGTAAGGGATGAAGATGGTAAATATCTAGGAACTCTAGAAGCAGTTGAAGAACTAGCCTTCGCAGAAAAGCATTTTTCTATGGTGAAAAGAAAAAATACTAATTTATAAAATGGATATTCTTCTTGTAAGATAAAAATTCATTAGTTTTAAAATAAACTGACCCCCAAAACTTGGACCTTAAATCCAAGTAAGGGGGTTTTAAAATAGTTTTATGTAAATCTTCTTAAATAAAAATGCTCCTTTATAATATCAGATTTTTATTTATTGAATCTATCTACCATAAGGGAGCATATTAAACCTTAACTTTACTATTTCATTTATTGTTTATAATTTATATATTCCAGCGTTTTCTAATTAAATCCATGGTAAAGTGCATTACTATTATTGCTAATCCATTCATTATAAAAATATTCCATCCTAAACTTAATCTTAGTATTCGAGGAATAAAAATTACCACAAAGATTAAAGCTAAATCCCAAACTCCCAATTTCTTATCTGCATTTTTAGAATTATAGTATTCTTTATTAGAATAAAATAACAAACTACAGCTAGCTAAGAAAAGGAAAATCCAATGAATTAAAGGAGCATTTTCATTAGGAATATAATAACCATAGTATCCAGTAAGAGCTATAATAATACCCACTCTGGATAAAAAAGATAAAACTCTCATCTTACCTTCGTAAGATTTAAAGTATTTTACTGGTCTATTATTTATCTTTTTACCATCTATAGTTTTATCCTTTGTCAATTCCTCTAAATTTACTTTACTTCAAATAATTCTGAAAGTTGTATTAGATTTTCTGTTGAAGGTTTGCTTATATCATTTTCCCATTTCAATACCGCTTGCCTACTAACTCCCATTTTTTCTGCTACTATCTCTTATGAATAACCTTTTATTTTTCTCAATCTTTTTTAAGTTGGTTCCTATACTCAAAAAATCGTATCCTTCCATACTAAAATAATATATAATTTTATGATTATATTCCACCAACTATCTCGCAACTATAGGTTGCATCGTATTTTATAAGAAATAAACAAGATTTCTAATTGATTTATACACTTATATTTATGTGAGAAATAGAACTGTCTATTTTCATTCATTTACTTTTCTTTTTTCAAACACTAAATCAAACTCAGATATTACATGATTTCCAGATGGCAATGGAATTGCAGTAACAAATCTCCATCCATCTTCGGAATATTTATCTATAATTTCCCTATGATCCTCTTTACTAATTAGACCTCGTGCTTTTGACTTAACATAAATATATTTATACATACTAATTAAACCTTTCTCAAAATTGCGTTCTCCATTATCATATGTTTGCTTCCCTATTTAAAAGTTATAAATCGTTAACTATTTCTTCCCTAACTTTGCTACGCATTCAACATGGGACGAGTTGATAGAATTGATGTATTTGCGATTTTTAATGAAATAGTCGTATGCGGGAACATATCGACTATTTCGTACGTTCGTGGGAACATATCCACCAATCGTACCGTTTACAAAAAGGGCACTCTTGCTAGGAGTG
>CAYWTV010000044.1:0-9790 GCA_964461305.1 uncultured Peptoniphilaceae bacterium | reverse complement strand
TATCAAGGACTTTTAAATCTTCTTTTAATGCTTCTGGATTGCATGATATATAGATTATTTTCTTTGGTTTTAATTCTAGCAATCCGTATTTTGTATTATCGTCTAATCCAATTCTGGCGGGGTCTACTATTGCTACGTCTATTTTTGTTTTATCTGATATTAATTTTTGAATATAGAGTCCAGTATCCATGGCTGTGAAGTAGACGTTTTTAATTTTGTTAATTTTGGCGTTAAATATTGCGTCTTTTATTGCTTCTTTATTGTATTCTACTCCATAAACGTACTTTACAAACTTTGAAGTATAAAGACTAATTGTTCCTATGCCGCAGTATGCATCTAATACTGTTTCGTCTCCTGAAAGGTCTGCGTATTCTAATGCTTTTTTGTATAACACTTCTGTCATTTTAGAATTTACTTGATAAAAACTTTGGGAGCTTATTCTAAAGGATAAATCTAAAAGTTCATCAAATATAAATCCACTGCCAAAAGATACCATTTCTTTTTGTCCTAGAATTAAACTTGTGTTTCTGTGATTTATATTAAATACTACTGATTTTATTTCAGGATGAAGTTTTCTAATTTCTTTTACAAAGTTGTTTTTCGATGGTATTTTTGTATTTGATACTACTATTGTAAGTAATGCTTCTTTCGATTTTTTGCCTATTCTAACTAAGGTGGATCTAACTAAACCCTTTTTTGTATCTTCGTTGTAAATACTCCATCTAAAGGATTGTATTAATTTTTTTACAGATTTATTTATCTTTTGAGCGGTTTTGTCCTCTATTAAGCAGTCATCTATTTCTATTACTTCATGGGTACCTTTTTTATATTTTCCCATAAGAATATTTTTCCTATCGTAGGAAAAAGCGTCGTGGACTTTATTTCTATAATAATATGGATTATCCATCCCTATTATATCTTCTACATTATTTCCAAATAGTTCTTCCATATATTGTTGTTTTTCTTCTAATGATTTAGGATAGTTGTCATGATCGTAAAGACAACCGCCACATTCATCTATTATTTTACAAATCATATTTTCTCTCTTTCAATAAATATTTATTAATATAATTTTATCACAAGTAATGGTTTTTATCATTTTATAAAAAAAACCAATGTCTTTTGATTTAGACATTGGTTTGATTTTTCTATACTTCTTTAACTGTTACTCTTCCTTTAGGTTCTAATGTTCTAAGTCTTCTTGCGTCTTCTGATTCTTTTGCTCTTGTATAAGCGTGTATAATCAATGCTAAAGTTACTACTCCATAACACAAGAATGTTCTAAAGTACTCTCCTATCATAGCATCTCCAGTTAAGGCTCTTCCTGCTTGAGGCATAATTATAAACATTAAATGAAATAGTAATGTTCCAAATACTGCATTTGGTATACTTGCTTTTGTTACACTAGCTCCACCTACTAATAATGATGCTGCAGCATACAGTGCAGTTTGGTCTTGACCGGCATAAGTATTTAAGGTTCCTATGTTTTGAAGATATATTATCTGTCCATAACAAGCAAGAATTGTAGAAATTACAATTGATTGAACTCTAATTTTATCTGAATAAAGTCCTGCATTTGAAGATACTATTTGATCTTGTCCAACTGCTTTCATATCGTGACCAAGTTTTGTTTTTGTAAACCATCTTATAAATACACAAAGTACAATTATTATAAGTAATGTAACTACAGGTAATTCAAGGGTAAATGGACCTGCTACTATATGAAGATTCATAATACTATCAAAACCTTTTGCTACGTCAAGGGTTATCGAATTTTTAACTCCATATCCTTGAGAAAGGATGATATCATTATTTCTAAAAGGTATTATGGATCCACATAAATACAACAGAAATAACATATATATACCAAAGATAAAGAAGGATAACATCATTGAGGTAATCATTTCTCTACCCCTTGCTCTATTTAATACTTTTCCTGAAAACATTCCTAGTACAATTGAAATTGGAGTTCCAATTAATGCTGCAACAATAAGTCCAGGCGCACCTGTTATTCCCCAGTCTGTGACAAAAATCAACCCTATTTGAGCTGCCATTGCACCTAAAGGTATTCCAAAGTTTATTCCCATACCTGCCATAATTGGGATAATAAGGGATAAAACTAAAAATGTATTTCTAACTAATCTTCTAGATAATTCCCCTGAAATGAATGATGCTTGTGGTTGAGCTATAATTATCCCTATTGCACATATAGTAAGAAATAAGGCAGGAACTGCAAGTTGTGTTACTGAAATTTTAGATTTTTTAATCACTTTGTATTCCTCCTTGTAAGTGCGTATATGATCATTCCGTTTGTCACTATTAATCTAATTACTTCTGATACATCTATGGATAAAGCTCCATTTATAACTATTGGGGTCATTGTTAATATTCCTTGAAATAAAAATGTACCTATTGCAACATTTGCAATATTAGCCTTATTTATACTAGCTCCACCAATAAGAATTGCTGCCACTGTTTGAAATGTAAATGATTGTGGTGATGTATATAGTTGTATATATCCATATGATTGTTGATATATTATTATACCGATAGATGCAATAACTGTCGAAAGAATAACAGAAACTAATCTCATTTTATTAATGTTAATTCCTGATGCTTTTGCATATGTTGGATTAGAACCTACTGCTGTAATACTTGTTCCCAATTTAGTTTTAAAAAACAATTTCACTAAAATTGCCATAAATATAAAAAATAAAAACATTCCTGTAGGAAACAAAAATCCATCAGCTATTTCAAATCTTAAAAAATTTGTTATTAACCCCACACTAGAGCTAGTCCCATTTGGCAAACTAATATTTTTCATCCAATAATCTGCTACTGGAATTTGCTGTCTTAGGCCAGAACCTCCGTATGACATAACTGATACTGGATTCTTAAAAGGCATTATAATCCACATTATGCTCATAAAAGCTACAAAGGAATAACCTACATAAGTAGCTATAAGCATTTCGTCACCTTTTATACGATTTAATAAAAAACCATATCCAGCGCCAAAAACAACAGATATTAATACGCCTATTATCATAGCCATTAAAATTCCAGAAAAACCAACAAACCCAAATTCAATACTAATAACTCCACCTAAGATTCCAGCTATAACTCCTATTGGCAATCCAAAATTCAATCCACATCCTGATTGAATCATAGGAATCATAGATAATACTAATATAGAAAACATTCCAAATCTTCCAAAAACATTCTCTAAAGCAGAAGTAAGGGAAAGACCTACAAAAGGAGTTGCAATTATTAAAATCAGTAAAAATAAAGCGATTATAAATCTTGGAAGTCCAACATCACTAATAAATTTTTTTATATTCACATTGCTACCTCGATTTCTTTTTCTCCACTCATTAATAGTCCAAATTTTTCAGCACTATCTGATGAACTTAATATTCCTGCTATTTCTCCTTCGCATATTACAGCTATTCTATCGCAAATACTTCTAAGCTCTTCTAATTCAGAAGAAACCATTACTATTGTAGTGTTTTCTTCTATATTAGCAAGTTTTAATGCTTCTAAAACTAAAGCTTTTGCACCTATATCTATACCTCTTGTCGGTTCAGATACAAATAATAATTTAGGTTCCATAGCAAAGGCTTTTGCTAAACAAACTTTTTGTTGGTTCCCACCAGAAAGATTTTTAGCTTTTTGTTCTGGTCCAGTAGTTTTAATTGCAAAAAGATCAATATATTTTCTTGCAACTTCTTTCATTTTTTCCTCATCTCTAAAGGAAATACCTAAGATGTTTTTTGTAAATTTATTTTGAACTTGCATTGCGTTAAATCCTATATTCCAATATATTGGCTCATCTAAAAGTAATCCAACACCTCTTCGATCTTCTGAAACAAAACTGATTCCCTTTTTTAATATATTTAGAGTATCTCCAAGTTTTAGTTCTTCACCATTAAACTTAATTTTTCCACCTACAGGATAAGTTCCTAAAATGCCATTGGGAATCCCTAATTTGCCTTGTCCTGCAAGACCTGCTATACCTAAAATTTCTCCCCTTTTAACATTTAAACTAGCGTTTTTTACTACTTCTCCAGGCATATCAACCCAAAGATCCTCAATTTCTAAAATAATGTCCTTATCATCAACTTTTCGACTTAATCTAAAATCTTCTCCTTCAACTCTGTCAGAATCTCTGCCTACCATTAATGAAGCCATTTCATTTATTGTCATTTCAGATGCAGCTTTATTTTCAACTAAAACTCCATCTCTTAAAACCATAATTTTGTCGCAAATATTTAATATTTCTCTCAATCTATGGGAAATAAAGATAATTGCTATTCCAAGTTCTGAAAGTTTTTTTATGGATTTTAATAATATATCAGCTTCACTTTCAGTCAATACAGCTGTTGGTTCGTCCATTATTATTAACTTTACATCTTCCCTTGTAATTTCCCTTGCTATTTCTATAAATTGTTTATGACCAACAGGCATATCACTTACAAGTGAATTAGGATCTATTTTTACACCTAGAGTGTCTAGGGAATTTCCAGCTATTACTAAATTTTCTTTACTATTAATTGTTTCTAGTTTTCTTCCAAATATAGTAGAAATAACGCTAGGTTTAGTTTTTTCCATATCAAATGTAATGTTTTCTGCTACAGTAAAACCTGGTATAAGGTTAAATTCTTGATGAACCATTCCTATTCCTGCCTTTAAAGCATCTGTAGGTGATTTGAAATTGATTTTTTCTCCATCTAGTAAAATTTCACCAGAAAAACCTCCTGTTTCTGAAATTACACTCATTCCAAATAATATATTCATTAAAGTAGATTTTCCAGCTCCATTTTCTCCAACAAGGCCTAAAATCTCACCTTTGTTAAGTGTAAAGTTAACATCTCTTAATACAACATTACCGGCAAAATCTTTACCGACATTTTTAGCTTCCAATAACACTTCTTTCAAAGTTTCACCTTCCTTTTAGTATTAATAAAAACCCAACAGGCTAATTTCTAGTCTGTTGGGGAAAATATATGTGATAAAACTTATTCAGATACGTTCATTAATAAATACTCTTCAGGAACTTCTACATCAGTCATTCCTAAATAACCTCTACCGTAAACATAAGTGTCTTGTGAAATCAAAATGTGATTTTCAACTTCTTCTCCTGAATTTCTATCCACATAGTTATTTGCTATCCAAATACCTTCACTAGAATTATCTCCAAGTGCCTTAGCTAAGTCCTCAGGATTGTTAATATCCATATTTCCTTCTATAACTCCTCTAGCTAAATCAATTCCAGCAAGAGTAGTAGTATATCCTAATGAATAAGCCCATGATCCCATTTTGCCTTCTCCACCAGCTGAAACAACTGCTTCTTCAACTTTATTATTAATTGCTTCCCAGTCTCCTGCTTCTTCAGATAAATCTATTGAAAAAGCTCCTGGATAACCCATAATTGGTGAAGGCAAGTCTTGTTCTACAAATAAAGCTCCACCTGCGGCTATACCACGAAGTAAAGGCTCAGTATGAGCATCATTAGTACAGAAAAATGCTGTGTCTTGTCCATGAGTTTCAATCCAATTAGGAATGTTTTCTGCTATAAATTGTTGAGCTCCAGGAATACCTACATCACTAGTTGGATCTGGTGCTGTAAGTTCTATAAACTCTAAACCTAACTCTTCACAAGCTGCTTCCATAATAGCTTTTCTTAGGGCAAGCATTTCTATACTCATATGTCTTGGGAAAGAAATATGTGCAAATTTTGTAGCACCCATTTCCTTTGCTGCTGCAATTATTCTATAACCTCTAGCTATGTTATCAGCATCGATTACTAAATCAGATGCACTTTCTACCATTAATACGTCTTCTTGTGGTGTTAAGTTAATAAGTAAAATGTCAGGTCTTCTTTCTCTAACCTGTTGAAAAGCTGCTACAGTACCAGGTACTGACTGGTTAACAACTATAGCTTTCATTTGTGGATCATCTGCCATAGCAACAATTTTAGATATTGTTGTTTCTTGTTCATTCATAAAATTATCAGGATAAGTATCATGAACAATCATTCCACCATTATTTGCGGAACCATATTTTTCTAAAGCAAATTCAGCGGCCCTTAACTCATCTTCCCCTTGGGAAGCAGTACCAGTTATAACGCCAATGTGATATTCGCCCTCCTCTAATGCTTCTTCAGCTGGTTCTTCAGATGTTTCTTCACTATCTGTTCCAGTAGTTTCTGTACTTTCTGCAGTTTCAGTAGGTTCTGCTGCTTGTTCGTTGCCACTTTCTGTAGAAACAGAACATGCTGTAATACTTAATATTAATACAAAAACTAACATAGATAATACAATTTTCTTCCTCATAATTCCCTCCTTATAATTTTATTATGAAAGTCTAATATAAAATGAAACTTTTACAATAATTATTTTTAGATTTTATCACCACAGTTGATTAAAGTCAACAAAAATTTTATTATAATAGTATTTTAAGAGTAATTTTAAATATATCTTAAATTAATTTAAAGTTAAATATTAATATATTTTCATTTTAAATATTTAATTTTTTTACAAAAAAAGAGCAAGTAAACTTTATTACTTACTCCAAGTTCCCCATTATATCATTTTAATCATATATTCTGAAATTTACACCTTTACAATGCCCAAAACATAAATAAATTCCAATATAAGATATTAATCACCATCAAAACACTGCTTATAATCAGAATCATATTTCCAATCTTATATAATTTCTTCCCGGACTTTAATCGAATAGTTTGATAGCTATTAAATCCAGCCAACAGTAAAAGTATGATTCCTAAAAAGCCAATTGCAGCAAATACCCATTCATAGTAAATCGCCAAATTATATTTATCTTCATCCCCCCATGAATCTCCTAAAGACATTTTAGCATAGCTTTCTTTAAATTAAATTGACCTGCATCAATTTTTGAAAGTTTTAAATTTTTCTATCTTTTATAATCATATATAATGGTACTCTCACACATTGCAGTATTGTAGATACTAGGCACCAGGGTATATATGTAGAAAGACCCTCTAAATTCACCACCTTTTTATGGATGTATAAAGAATTTAGAGGGTTTATCTTGTTTATTTTACTCTGGATTTAATTACATCGTAACCTAATTTATTAATTGAGCTTTCTATTTCTTCGATTGATATTTTATCTTCGTCAAAGTCCAGTTTTACTTTACTTGAGTTAAATGATACTTTTGCTGTATCTTGATCTATACCTTCTAAACCTTTTAATGCACCTTCAATCTTTTGTAGGCATGATGGACATGTTAAAGTCTCTAATTGGATTGTTGCTGATTTCATAATTTAATCTCCTCCTATAAATTTCATTCATTTATTACCTTCTAGTATAATATTACCATATTTGATTTATTAAAACTTTGACCTAGCTCAATTTTTTATTTTATCTTAGTTTATATTTTAATAATCTCATACCGTTTAGGATTACAACTAAGATACTACCTTCATGGACTAACATTCCAATGGACATATTCATCCAATCACTAAATAGTACACTTGCTAATAATACTAATACTACTCCTACTGCTATAAGAATATTTTGTATCATGTTTCTTGCTGTTGCTTTTACTAATCCTAATGCGTGTGGTAGACGGCTGAAATCTGAGTTCATTAGTACTACATCTGATGTTTCTATGGCTACGTCTGTTCCACTTCCCATGGCTATTCCTATTTGTGCTAGGGCTAGGGATGGACTGTCGTTTACCCCATCTCCTACGAATGCTACTATTTGGCCTTTTTCTTCTATTAACATTTTTACATATTCAGATTTATGCTCTGGCAACATATGCCCATGAGCTTCAGTTAGGCCTAATTCTTTACTTACTACGTCTACTGTTCCTTGATTATCTCCTGATAGCATTACTAGGTTTTTTACTCCTAATTTCTTTAATCTTTGTAAATCTTCTTTTACTCCTGGACGTATCTGGTCTTTTACTCCCATTAATACTTTTAGTTGACCATCTACTGATGTTATTACTAATGAGTTTCCTTCCTTTTCAAAGCGTCTTATGTCTTCTCTTGCTTTTTCGGTTAATTCTACATTTTCTTGTTCTATTAAGGCCACATTTCCAACTGCCACTCTTTTACCATTTACCCTAGCTACTATTCCTCCACCCTTCACTACTTCTGTATCACTTACTTCAGAAAACTCTGCTTCTCCTATTTCTTCTAATACTGCTTTTGCTAATGGGTGATCTGATTCTCTTTCTATACTTGCTAAATATCCTAATGTTTCTTCTATGTTTTCTCCATAGTATACTTTTTCTGCTACTGATGGGTTTCCTACTGTTAAAGTACCTGTTTTATCAAATACCATAGTGTCTAATCTAGAGAAATCTTGAATAACTTCACTACCCTTTAGTAGTACACCATGTTTTGCTCCGTTTCCTATTCCTGCTACATTAGATACTGGCACACCTATTACTAATGCTCCTGGGCAACCTAGCACTAGTATTGTGATTGCTAGTTCTACATCCCTTGAGAATATCCATACTATAAATGCTAATACTAGAACTGCTGGTGTATACCATTTTGAGAATCTATCTATAAATCTTTCTGCTTCTGATTTTGAGTCTTGAGCTTCTTCTACTAGTTCTATGATTTTACCAAATGTTGTGTCTTCTCCTACTCTGTCTGCTACTATTTGTATTGTTCCATTATCTAAAATTGTTCCTGCAAATACATTTGATCCTTTTTCTTTACTTACTGGTATTGATTCCCCTGTTATACTTGCTTCATTGATACTTCCTTCCCCTGTTAGCACTGTTCCGTCTACTGGTACTTTTGCTCCTGTTTTTACTAATAATATATCTCCTACATCTACTTCATCTACTTCTACTTCTTCAAATTCTCCATCTTCCATTTGCTTTAATGCACTTTCTGGTGCCATTTCTGTTAATTCTTTTATTGCTGAACGTGTTTGATTTAGGGTTCTTTGCTCTAAATATGCCCCGAATAGGAATAGGAAGGTAACTATTGCTGATTCCTCGAAATTTTGAATTAAAAATGCTCCTATTACTGCTATTGTTACTAATACATCTATACTTACTACTTTTACTTTTAATGCCTGATAGGCCTGAATAGCTATTGGTGCTGCTCCTAAGATTGAAGCTATTACCAATGACCAAACAAATATATCCATATTTCCTGTTGTCCATTTGCTAATAAAGGCAATGGCTATTAAGATACCACTTATTAATGTAATTTTATTTTTGCTTTTTAAAATAACTCTTTGCATCCTTACCCCTCTTGAACTATCTCTATTATTATTTTTATTTTTGGTATGCTTTGTCTACTTCTTCTAACATATTGTATACTGCTTCATAAGATTCACATACATCCCCAGGTACAGTATAGTTATCTGTGATTTCGCGTAGTTCTTTGAATTCATTGTCTAAATTTGGTTTTTCTGATCCTGCCTTCTTAACTTTTACACTTACTTCATCGAATATTCTTTTTACATCATGAAACTCTGGATGGCTTCCACCATGAACCCTTGCCACTACTGGTACATATTGTTCTAATCTTCCCAAGTTTTGTTCTAGTGCCTCATTAAATTTTTTCATTATAAATCTCTCCTTTTAATTTTTTATATGATTTCTGTCTTTTAAATCCTTATTGTAACTATATAATACCTCTTACTAAATAATTAAACCTTGACTTAGATCAAAATTTAAAAACTTTTTTAATTATTTTTAAAACTTTTTTTTGATTTGTTTATTTTTATCTTCTGAATAAATATTAGCATGATTATTTTGGAAAGTATTTGAC
>CAYWTV010000043.1:0-10032 GCA_964461305.1 uncultured Peptoniphilaceae bacterium | reverse complement strand
TCTACTGCTATAACTATTCCCTTGTCTGCTGCATATCCGCTAGATAAACCTCTAGCTTGAATTACTTCTATTTTTGCAAAGTCGTAGGCTTTTTTTATTCCATCTACGATTTTTCCCACCTTTTCTGGAGCTCTAACGTGGGAAATTACTATTGTCTTATCAAGAGTATCTTCCACAAAGGTTCCAACTGCCTTTACCATTTTGTTTAAGGAGTTGTTTATACCTCTAGATAGTTCGTGAAGTTCGATTTCTCCATCATTTGCAGTCATTACTGGTTTAATAGATAACATATTAGCTATCATTCCAGCTGGTCTACTCATTCTTCCATTTTTAATTAAGTTTGATAAATCTTCTAAAACGAATAGAGTTCTCATATTGTCCACAAATTCAGTGATTTTTTCTACTATTTCTTCAAATTGGATATTTTGATCTAGTAATTTTACAAGTTCTAAATAAACATTAGTCTCTCCTGCCACTGCTGATTTAGAGTCTATTACATAGACTTTTTTATCTGGATTTTCTTCTATAAACATATTTCTAGCAAGGGTTGCGCTATCGTAAGTTCCTGATAGTTTTTTAGAAATTGTGATTATAAAAAGTTCATCTGCATCTTTGTTTTCTTCTAAGGCTTCTTTAAATTCTCCAGGAGAAGGACAAGATGTCTTTATTGGGTTTGGAGATTTATTCATATGCTCAATATATTTATCCAAATCTAAATTCTCATCATCTACATAGGTAGTTTGATCTATGTCGATTTTAAAGGACGCATAGGTAATTCCATATTTTTCTGTCATTTCCCTTGTAGTTTCACAAGATGTATCAGCTATTACTGCGTATTTTCTCATGTTGGCCTCCTATTTTAGTTCAGCTTCGATTAAATCAGCTAAATCTTTGGCAACTTTTGTAATTTCTTCTTGGTCTTTACCTTCTATCATAACCCTTACTAAAGGTTCTGTTCCTGATGGTCTAATTACTACCCTGCCAGTTTTTCCAAATTCTTCTTCAATTTTTTCAATTTCAGACTTTATTTTTTCATTTTCCATATAGGAATATTTTTTCGAATTTTCTACTGTTGCATTTATTAAAACTTGAGGATAATCACTAACTAATTTATTTAACTCAGAAGGTACTTTTCCGCTTTTCTTTATGGCATTAGCTAGATGGATTCCAGTTGCTAAACCGTCTCCAGTTGTGTTGTGTTCTAAAAATATAATGTGTCCAGATTGTTCTCCGCCTATTAAATAATCGCCCTTTACCATACTTTCTAAAACGTATCTATCTCCCACAGGGGCCTTTATTACTTTAGATTCTATACTGTCTAAATAAACATCTAATCCCATATTAGTCATGACAGTTCCTACTACTGTGTCGTTTTTAAGTTTGCCTTGTTCTTTTAAATCCATGGCAAAGATTCCCAACATGTGGTCTCCGTTTATTTCCTCACCTTTTTCATCAACTGCAATGATTCTATCTGCATCTCCGTCAAAAGAAAATCCAAAATCCGCATTAGTTTCTTTTACAAGTTGTGATACTAATTTTGGGTTAGTAGAACCGCAATCTTTGTTTATGTTTTTTCCATCTGGCTTTGTATAAATAGAAACTACCTCAGCTCCCATCTCTTCTAATACTTTAGGTGCTATTTTATAAAGGGCTCCATTTCCACAATCTATGGCGATTTTAAATCCCTTTAGTCCCTCTGGGGAAAGACTTATGAGATAGTCTTCATATTGACGAACTAGTTCTTCTCCAGATTTTAAGACTCCAATTTCTTCCTTGGATTTTCTCTCAATTTGATAATCATCTTTTATCATCTTTTCAATTTCGTCTTCTTCATCATCTGTGAGTTTAAAGCCCTTTTCGTCAAAGAGTTTTATTCCATTGTATTCGTAAGGATTGTGGGATGCACTTATTACTGCTCCTCCAGAAAAGTGATTTTCCTTTACTAAATAGGCTACTAAAGGAGTAGAAACTATCCCAAGGTCTACCACATCTAAACCAGCTGCCATAAACCCTGCTGCCAAGGCTGATTTTAACATATCTCCTGACAATCTAGTATCTCTTCCCATAAGTACTGGCTTATTGTTTTTCTTTCTGAAAATTTCACCACCATATAGTCCTAGCTTAAAAGCTAGTTCTGGTGTAAGTTCAATGTTTGCAACTCCTCTAACTCCATCTGTTCCAAATAATCTCGTCATATATCCTCCGTCAATTTTTTCTTCGCTATTTTTAAAAGTGTGTCTTTATTGTTAAGACTTTCGTCATCTATTACAAGTTCTGTTAAATAATCTAAAGTGTTTCCTAATTTTATACCTTGCTTATACCCAATCTCCATTAAATCATTACCATTAAGGGCAAGGCCTTCCTTATTAATAGCTACTTTAGAATTTATAATTTCTTTAATTGAATTTCTAATTTCGTATAGGTAAGTAGGATCTCTATCGTCTCTTGTACAAAGTAAATCTCCTATACACAAGTTTATTAAATCAAATATCAATTCTTCCCCAAGGGCATTTAAAAGTCTTTTTTGACCCTTTTTGCCGATTTCTTTAGGAACTTTCATGTGCTTTTGAATAAGTAATTTAGCATTTTTTATGGTTTTATTGTCGTATTTTAGCCTTTTTAAAGCTTCTTCACAAACTTTCGCCCCTAATTCATCGTGACCGTAAAAATGTCCAACTCCATCTTCGTCAATAGACAAAGTATCTACCTTAGATACATCGTGAAAAAGGGCTGCGTATTTTAGATGGATTTTTTTATCAACACTTTCCACTACACATAAAGTGTGTTTAAATAAGTCTTTATGGTGATAAGGGCTCATTTGATCGTATCCAACAGTAGGCATAAGTTCTGGAAAGATATTTTCTAAAAGTTTAGTCTCTAATAATATTTCCACTCCTCTTTTTGGAGTATCAGATAGAAGGATTTTATTTAATTCTTCTTGAATTCTTTCTTTAGAAACTTCTTTTATTTTACTTGCCATATTTTTCATGGCCTTAAAAGTATTTTCTTCTATTTTAAAGTCAAATCTATTTGAAAATCTAACTCCACGAAGAATTCTCAGTTTATCTTCTGTAAATCTCTCCAAAGGATCTCCTACAGTTTTAATAATTCCCTTTAAAAGGTCGTCTTTTCCTCCAAAATAGTCAAAGAGTTTTCCTCGAATGTCCATTGCCATTGAATTAATAGTAAAGTCCCTTCGCATTAAATCCTCTTTTAAATTTGTAGAAAATTCCACCTTTTCTGGATGTCTGCCGTCTAAATAGTCTCCATCTTTTCTAAAAGTGGTAGTTTCTATAACCTCGCCATCTATTAAAACTCCAATAGTTCCAAATTCTTTCCCTAAAGTTATTAATTTGCAATCTGAAAATATTTCTTCTATCTTTGAAGGACTAGCCGATGTAGTTACATCAAAATCTGAAGGTTCAATATTTAAGAGAAAATCCCTTACACAACCTCCCACAATATAACCTTCTTCATTGTGACTTTCTAGTCTTTTTAAAACAAATTCTGCACCTTTTGATATTTTTATTTTCATATTCTAAATTATATCATATTATATAATAGTTTATATAGTTTTAGTTACTTCATGTTAATAATATCTGTTAATAAATTAATACAATACCCTTTTTTATTAAATTTAAGTAAAAATTTTCATTATTTATAAAAAAAAGATTGTATTATTTCCTTTTTACCTATATAATAAAATTTAATATTTTTTATTGTATTTGTTTAAATTGCAACATCCGATAAAAAAATTTCAAATTGGGAGGAAAAGTTATGAAAAAAATGAAATTATCTGTATTAATGTTAGCTTTTGTAATGTTGTTTACAGCTTGTGGAAATAACAATGCTGCAAACGAAAATGAAAATGTTGAGTCTGATGAAATTATTATCGGCGCTTTAGGACCTTTAACTGGTAATGTTGCAATTTACGGAATTGCTGCTACCAATGGAACAAAAATCGCCATAGACGAAATAAATGAAGCAGGCGGTATTTTAGGTAAACAAGTAAAATTAATTTTAGAAGATGAAAAAGGTGACGCTCAAGAGGCAATGAACGTCTACAATAAACTAGTTGAAGACGGAGCTGTTGCTATTATTGGGGATATTACATCTGGACCGACTTTAGCTATTGCTGATTTAGCAAACAGGGACAATATGTTACTTATTACCCCTACTGGAACTCAATTAGATATTACTGAAGGTAGACCATCAGTATTTAGAGTAGCTTTCACAGATCCTTTCCAAGGTCGAGTGTTAGCTCAATATGCAAAGGACACTTTAGGTGCTTCTACTGTAGGAATTTTAGCTAATACTTCTAATGACTATTCTCAAGGTGTTAAGGAAGCATTTATAGCTGAAGCTGAAAACCTAGGTTTAGAAATTGTAGCTAATGAATCTTACGGAGCTGCTGATAGGGACTTTAGAGTTCAACTTACTACTATTGCTTCACAAAATCCGGATGTGTTATTGATTCCAGATTATTACGAAACTATTGCACTTATTGCACCACAAGCTAGAGAAGTAGGAATTGAATCTCAATTTATTGGACCTGATGGATGGGATGGAATAACTGCTCAGCTTACAACAGGACTTTCTGATGAAGGATTAACAGCTGAAGCTTTACAATCAGTTGAAGGAGCAATTTTCACTAATCACTATAGTTTAGATGATCCAAATGAAAATATCCAAAACTTTATCGCTAAATACAACGAACTTCACGGGGAAAATCCAGCGTCATTCTCAGCTTTAGGATATGACGCAGCTTATATGGTAAAACAAGCTATTGAAGAAGCTGGATCTACAGATTCTGATGCGATAATCGACGCTATGAAAAACATTAATTATGAAGGTTTAACTGGAAGTATAAAATTTGATGAAAATAACAACCCAGTTAAGGCTATTAGTATGATAGAAGTTAATGAAGGCGAATACAAACTTGAAAGTGTTGTAGAGCCACAATAATAAAAAAACAACAGGTCATCTCTATTTTGAGATGACTTTGTTTATTAAGGATAATTAAATGAGAGAATTTATATTACAAATCATAAATGGTTTACAAATAGGAAGTATCTACGCCTTAGTTTCCTTGGGTTATACTATGGTTTATGGTACGGCTAAATTAATAAACTTTGCCCACGGAGATATAATAATGGTGGGAGCTTATACTGCACTTTTTTCAGTACCGACTATTGTAGGATTAGGGCTGCCTATTTGGGCTGCAGTACTTCCAGCAATAGTAATTTGCGTGCTTTTTGGTATTGCAATTGAAAAATTTGCCTATGCGCCCCTTAGAAATTCCCCAAGGATTTCTAGTTTAATAACTGCCATAGGTGTAAGTTTATTACTACAAAACTTAGCTATGAAATTTATAGGAGCTAGTACTCTTCCTTTTCCTAGAATTTTTGGAACTGAAGGGTTTAACTTCTTTGGAATGAGAATAAACAGCAGTATCGTCGCTACTATTTTAATTACAATGGTCTTTTCTGCCCTTGTTCAGTTGTTTATAACTAAGACAAAATTCGGAAAAGCAATCACTGCAACTAGTGAAGACTACGTAGCGTCAAAACTTGTAGGTATTAATGTAGATTCAGTTATTACAATGACATTTGCCCTTGGAAGTGCCCTTGCTGCAGTAGGATCTATTTTATATTTAGCTGCATATCCACAAGTAGGACCTTTAATGGGTTCTATGTTGGGAATTAAGGCCTTTATAGCTGCCGTTTTAGGTGGAGTTGGAGTAATTCCTGGAGCTGTTATTGGTGGATTGATTTTAGGTATTGTGGAGGCTTTAACTAAGGCCTACATTTCATCTCAGCTTGCAGATGCAGTTGTGTTTTTGATACTAATAATTGTACTTTTAGTAATGCCTAATGGACTATTCGGTAAAAATATTAAGGAGAAAGTATAATGCCAAAACTAAAAAAAATAAATTACATTTCTACTTTAGTATTAATAATTCTTCTTTTTGGAGTGGTTCAATTTTTACTTACAAATGGAATTATAAATAGATACCAAAGTTCAATATTAAACTTTATATGTATAAATATCGTTTTAGCAACTAGTCTAAATGTAACTGTTGGAGTTTTAGGCCAAATTAATTTAGGCCATGCAGGTTTTATGTCAATAGGTGCATATACTGCAGCTTTATTTACAAAATCTATGATAATCCCAGGAATTCCTGGATACTTTGTAGGCTTAATTTTAGGTGGTGTTACTGCTGGATTTATAGGATTTTTAGTAGGTATTCCTGCCCTTAGATTAAAGGGAGATTATCTTGCTATTATAACTTTGGCCTTTGGAGAAATTATCAGGGTGTTAATTGAATTTTTTGATTTTACTGGTGGAGCTCAAGGTTTAAAAAGCATTCCATGGGTTCAAGACTTTCCCATTATATACTTTGTAACTGTTGTATCTGTAGTTCTTATGTATTCCTTGATGACATCTAGGCACGGAAGGGCAGTTTTAGCTATTCGTGAAGATGAAATCGCCAGTGAAGCATCTGGAATTAATACTACTTATTACAAAACTTTTGCCTTTGTAGTATCTGCAATTTTTGCAGGTATAGCAGGTGGAATGTATGCTCACAATGTGGGAATATTAGTTCCAAAACAGTTTGATTATAACTATTCAATAAATATTTTAGTAATGGTAGTTTTAGGTGGAATGGGTTCTTTTACTGGATCGATAATTTCTGCAATAGTACTAACTATACTGCCAGAACTTTTAAGATCTTTTGCAGATTACAGAATGATTCTTTATTCCCTAGCCTTAATTTTAATAATGCTATTTAGACCTACTGGACTTTTAGGAAGAAAAGAATTTAACTTTAGTAGCATCACTGGAAGATTTTTTAAAAAAGAAGAGGTGAGTAAATGAAAAAATCAATACTTACCGCTAAGGACTTGTCCATAAATTTCGGTGGTTTAAAGGCCTTAGACGAGTTTTCTTTAGAAATAAAACCTGGAGAACTTGTAGGACTAATCGGTCCTAACGGAGCTGGAAAGACTACAGTATTTAACGTACTAACTGGAGTTTATCAAGCAAGCTCAGGATCATATACCTTTAACGACCAAATGATAAAAAACGTATCGACCCACGAACTTGTTCAACTTGGACTTGCTAGAACTTTTCAAAATATCAGGTTGTTTAAATATCTTACTGTAATAGAAAATGTAATGATAGCCCACAACTTTTTACAAAAATATGGATTTGTTGAGGGAGCACTTAGATTTCCAGGTTATTGGAAAGAAGAAAAAGAATTATTTGATAAATCTATGGATATGCTAAAAATATTCCAACTAGATGAGTATTACAATATACAAGCTGGAAATTTATCCTATGGGCAACAAAGAAAACTAGAAATCGCCAGAGCAATGGCAACTAAGCCAAAGGTATTGTTATTAGATGAGCCTGCAGCTGGTATGAATCCATCAGAAACTGCTGAATTAATGGATACAATTAGACTTATAAGGGACAAATTCGGCGTAGCTATACTTTTAATAGAACACGATATGTCATTAGTTTTGGGAATATGTGAAAGACTGTTAGTTTTAAACCACGGAAAAACCATAGCCCAAGGAAAACCTTCTGGAGTAATAAACGAGCCTGAAGTTGTAAAAGCCTATTTAGGTGTAGATGAAGAGGAGGGTTCAGATGAATAATTCTCTACTTGAAGTAAAAGACTTAAATGTTTTTTATGGAAATATTCACGCCATAAAAAATGTATCTATAAATGTAAATAAAGGTGAAATAGTAACCCTTATTGGAGCAAATGGAGCAGGGAAAACTACTATTTTACAAACAATTTCTGGAATAATTCGCTCAAAATCTGGAGGGATATTTTATAACGGAAAAGAAATTACAAAAGAAAGAGCCCATAAAATAAACCACATGGGAGTAGCCCAAGTACCCGAAGGCAGAAGGATTTTTACTAATCTTTCAGTTGAAGATAATATTTCTATGGGAGCTTTTTCAATAAAACAAAGTATTTCAGAACGTAAAAAAGAAATGGAAAAAATATACAAAATGTTTCCAAGAATGGAAGAAAGACTAAACCAAAGGGCAGGAACCCTATCAGGTGGAGAACAACAAATGTTAGCCATAGGTAGAGCTTTAATGAGTAAACCAGATTTATTACTACTTGATGAGCCGTCAATGGGACTTTCACCACTTTTTGTAAAAGAAATCTTCGATAGAATAAAATTTCTAAACGAATCTGGAACTACAATTTTATTAGTAGAACAAAATGCAAAAATGGCACTGGGAATAGCAGACAGAGCCTATGTATTAGAAACTGGTAAAATTATCATGGAAGGAAATGCAAAAGATTTAAGAAATGATCCAAATGTTAAAAAAGCATACTTAGGAGCATAAGGAAAGTCCTCTTATATAGGGGACTTTTTTAATCTCTTTAAAACTTTTCTAAAAGTTACAGGACATTTTGTTATAAGTGTATTTTAGGGTAAAATAATATTAACTAGAAAGACAAGGAGAAAAATTATGTGCGGAAGATTTTTTATAGACGAATCTACTTTAAAGGAAATTGTTAAAATAATAAATTCAATAGATCAAAATATTTACAATAGGGATTTTCAATCTGACATCTATCCTACTAATCTCTCCCCTGTAATTTCTGCAATAAAAAAAGATACAAAAATAGACAGTAAAATCTGGGGATATCCACACTTTAAAAACAAAGGGGTCATTATAAATGCAAGATCAGAAACTGTTTTAGAAAAAAAGATCTTTGCAAATGGAATAAAAAATAACAGGAGTATAATTCCTGCCACCCACTTTTACGAATGGAATGAAAATAAGGAAAAAAATACCCTTACAAGAAAAGATTTAAAAACAATGTATATGGCAGGGTTTTTCGACAATTTCCAAGGAGAAGACAGATTTGTAATTTTAACTACCGAAGCTAACGACTCAATGATAAAAATCCACAACAGAATGCCATTAATTTTAGAAGAGTCCCAAATTGAAGATTATTTAATGAAAGAAGACAAACTAGAATATATTTTAAACCAAGTACCTACAAAATTAGAAAGTTATTCTAAAATAGAGCAACAAAGTATGTTTTTATAAAGGAGATAAATTGTATAAAATAATGATAGTTGAAGACGACATATCAATCGTGTGGAAAAAAATATTGGAATAAGTATATTGCCAAAAATAAAAGTACAATCTCACCTAAACAATAAAACAATTTTTCAAATAAAAGTAAAAGGATTAAAACTAGAAAACACAAACCACATAGTCTATCACAAAGAAAAAACTCAAAACGAAACTTTTAAAGAGTTAATAAAAATTATAAAAAGCAAAAATATCTAAATTGTCAATTTAAGGGTAATTATTTAATAATAAAATAAAAGGAGCAAATTTAATGGCAAAAGTAGAAAGTAAAACTAAACCTACAGATGTTCCAGTAGAAGAATATTTAGAAACAGTATCTGAAAAAAGACAAAAAGAATCAAAGGTTCTAATAGAAATGATGAAGGATATTTCTGGAATGAACCCTGTAATGTGGGGGTCATCTATGATAGGCTTTGGATCTATGAGATACGAATCAAAATACGCAACAGGCTCTATGCCCTTACTTGCCTTTGCACCTAGAAAGGCTAAATTCACAGTTTATTTAGGACGAGCTGAAGAATACGAGCATCTATTAGAAGAACTTGGAAAACACAAAACTGGAGTTGGATGTCTATATATTAATAAACTAGAAGATGTAGATTTAAAAGTCTTAAAAGAAATATTAATAAAAGTTTGGGATGACTCCATTAAAGAGATTGAAAGTTAATTATGAATATAGAATTTAAAGAATATAAAACTTACCATGAAAAAGAAATTTTAAAATTATACAAATCTGTA
Source organism: uncultured Peptoniphilaceae bacterium (assembly GCA_964461305.1). Taxonomy (GTDB): domain Bacteria; phylum Bacillota; class Clostridia; order Tissierellales; family Peptoniphilaceae; genus Neofamilia. Next base: position 156 of record CAYWTV010000043.1, on the reverse strand, counting down.
GAATGGTCTAACTATTATAAAAATCCAGAAATGTTAAAATCTGCATATAATAATTCATTATTTGTTTTAGGAGCCTATTTTAAAGAAGAATTGATTGGAATTATCAGAGTTGTGGGAGATGGATATTCAATAGTTTATATTCAAGATATAATTGTA
>CAYWTV010000042.1:0-10402 GCA_964461305.1 uncultured Peptoniphilaceae bacterium | reverse complement strand
TATTATATCCAAGCGGAAAGAGAACTAGCTGGGTCTGATTTTAAAATGGTAAAAATGGCTACTAAAGGTCACTTGACTTTAGTTGAAGCGATTAAAAAACTTCTACCTAGTGGTAGGACTTTAGGAGTAGATGCGAATATCATCTCTCAAAAGTCATATGAGGAAATAGAAAAAGTTTGTGAAGAAAATGAAATTGAATTAGTAGATAAATACGATTTAATTTCAGAAATTTGGTCAGATAGACCAGAACTATCTAAAAATGAAACTTTTATACACAATGTTGAATTTACTGGATTAACTGCAAAAGAAAAAGTAGAACTTTTAAGAGAAGAAATGTCTAAAATAGGCGCAGATTCTACTGTGATAAGTTCTCTAGTAGATATTGCATGGCTGTATAATCTAAGGGGATCTGACATTAACAACAATCCTGTTATAACATCTTATTCTGTAATAGACATGGATCATGCTATGTTTTTTATAGATTCTGACAAATTAACCTTAGATGCTCTAGAGCATTTACATTCTAATGAAATCGACTATTTAGGATATGACGAGGTTTTTGCTACAGTAAACAATTTCAAAAATCAAAGTATTGTTTTAGATAAAAACAATACTGCTAGAAGTATTTTTAAACTTATTGACGATTCTAATAAAATTATCGATAAAAGAGATTTAACTTCTGATTTAAAAGCTAAAAAAAATGAAACTGAAATAGAAAACCAAAAAAACGCCTACATTAAAGATGGGGTGGCTCTTACTAAGTTTATTTATTGGCTAAAAAATCACAAGGATATTTCTAGAGAAACTGAATTTACAGTTGGCAAAAAATTAGAAGAATTTAGAAAAGAACAAGAAAATTATATAATGGATAGTTTTGATACTATTGCTGGTTACCAAGAAAACGGTGCTATGATGCATTACAGGGCCGAAGAAGAAACTGCAAAGAAACTAAAAAATGAAGGGTTTTTACTAGTAGATTCTGGTGGCCAATATTTAGACGGAACTACTGATACTACTAGAACTATAGCTTTAGGTAAATTGACTGATGAAGAAATTAAGGATTTTACTTTAGTATTAAAGGGCCATATTGATTTATTAGATACTATATTTTTAGAAGGAACTACTGGTCATGCATTAGATGCTATAACTAGACGACCAATTTGGAAAGAAAGAATGGACTACAAATCTGGAACAGGTCATGGTGTAGGATATTTCCTTGGGGTTCACGAAGGACCTCAAAATATCTCTAGAAAAGAAGGCGGAGCACCCTTAGAAGAGGGAATGGTAGTAACTGTAGAGCCAGGAATTTACAAAGAAGGTAAGTACGGAATTAGAACTGAAAATGTAGCATTAGTCATTAAGGACGAAGATACTCCAGATGGACAATTCTTTAAATTTGAAGTGATGTCTTTTGTTCCCATAGACATAGATGCTATAGATGTTGAACTTTTAGATGAAGATCAAAAACAATATCTGAATAATTATCACAAAGATGTATATAATAACCTAAAAGACTATTTAACTAGAGAGGAGTCAAAATGGCTTAAAGATGTAACTAAGCCAATAGACTAAATGTTTAATATAGAAGAAGCATTGCAAAAAGCTCCAACAGATGCAGGAGTTTATATAATGAAAGACTCTGTTGGAAGTATTATTTATGTTGGAAAAGCTAAAAATTTAAGAAACAGACTTAGACAGTATTTTCAAAATAATATTACCAATAGAAAAGTTTTGGCGATGGTCGATCATATAGAAGAGTTCGAATATATAATAGTTGACAACGAAGTAGAGTCCTTAATATTAGAACAAAATCTAATAAAAAACCACATGCCAAAATACAACATCTTATTAAAAGATGACAAACAATATCCTTATATAAAAATTAATATTAAGGATAGATTCCCAAAATTAACCAAAACAAGAGCTCCAAGGGATGATGGAGCTCTCTATTTTGGACCATTTGCATCTGCTATTTCAGTAAATGAATCTATCGAATTTTTAAATAAGCACTATAAAATTAGAAGCTGTGGACTAAATCTAAACAATCCAAATAAAAAATACAAAGTATGCTTAAATTATCATATTAATTTATGTGATGGCCCTTGTGAGAATTTAATATCTTCTGAGGAATACAAAAAAAATATCTACAAAATAAAAGATTTTCTAGAAGGTAAGGACACTTCGATTTTAAAAGAAGTAAAAGAAAAAATGCTTAAATTTGCAGAAAATATGCAATTTGAAAAAGCAGCAGAATACAGAAACAACTATGAATTTTTAAATAATTTACTTACAAAACAAAATGTAGACAGTTTAAGTTTTATAGACAAAGACATAGTTGCAATGGCTAGAGGCGAAGAAGATGTTTGTATTCAAATATTTTTTGTAAGAGCTGGGAAAGTTTTAGGAAGGGAACACTATTTTTTAAATGACACTTTAGATCAAAGTAATGGAGATATTTTAGGAGCATTTTTAAAACAATATTACGCCGGGTATTCACAACTTCCAAATGAAATATATATAGAAGAAAAAATCGAAGAACAAGATACAATAGAAGAATTTTTATCTAAAATAAAAGGAAAAACTATAAAGATAGTAAACCCTAAAAGAGGTGAAAATCTAGATCTAATGAATCTTGCAAATAAAAACGCAAAAGATATGCTTTTTAAATACGGTGAAAGATACACTAAGAGAAATAGGGAAAGTTTAGAAAATCTAGAAAATTTAAAAGAAATGTTAAACTTAAAAACACTACCTAAAAGAATTGAAGCTTACGATATTAGCCATTATGCAGGAGATCAAAGTGTGGGAGCTATGGTAGTATTTGAAAATGGCAAGATAAAAAGATCTGATTATAGAAAATTCAAAATAAAATACAATAAAAATGACGATTATGGCTCTTTGTACGAAGTGCTAACTAGAAGATTTAAAAGATTAGACAATAATATGGATAAAAATGAATCATTCCAAATAAAACCAGACCTTATAATGATGGATGGGGGTAAGGGACAAATTAATATTTGCAAGAAAGTCTTAAAGGAACTAGATTTAGATATTCCAATTTGTGGATTAGTAAAGGATTCCTTTCATCAAACTAGAGGAGTAATTTACGAAAATGTAGAATATGAAATTCCAGTAAATACTAATTTGTTTAAAATGATTTATAGTATTCAAGAAGAAGCTCATAGATTTGCAATAAGTTATCACAGAAATAGAATGTCTAGTAGATTTTACAAGTCTGAATTAGATGATATTACAGGAATTGGGCCTAAGAGAAAAAAAGAACTAATTGATCATTTTAAAAGCATTGATAAAATAAAATTAGCATCAATTGAAGAGTTGAGAGAAGTTAAATCCATGAACAAAAAAAGTGCAGAAGCAATTTATAATTATTTTAGGGGGCAATAATGGCGAAATACTTTACTGTAAAAGAGTTTATAAAAAATTTAGATTTAGATATAGTTAATGTATCTTCAAAAAATGAAAACTCACATATGTTTACAAACGAAGTCACAAGACCTGGACTTCAACTTGCAGGTTTTTATAAAAAATTCATTCCATCTAGATTGCAAGTAATTGGAAATGCTGAATGGGAATATCTTTCAGAATTAGATGAAGAAACTAGAAGAAAAAAGATAAAAGAATTTTTAAATAATGACCTTTCAGCTGTGGTAGTAACTGCTGGTAATGAAATATTTCCAGAATTAGAAGCCATTGCCATAGGCACGGATACAACTTTATTAAAAACTAAGAGAACCACATCAAAATTTATTAACGAATATTACAACTTTGCCTCTAAAAAATTGGCAAGGAAAGATTCTGTTCATGGGGTCTTAATTGAAGTATATGGAATAGGAGTTTTGTTAACAGGAAAATCCGGTATTGGAAAATCTGAAACTGCTTTAGATTTAGTAACTAGAGGACACAAGTTAGTTTCTGATGATGTAGTAGAAATTACTAGAATGAATGACAGCTTAGAAGGAGAGTCTCCAGAATTAACTAGACACTTTATGGAAATTCGCGGTGTTGGAATTTTAGATATCGAAAGACTTTATGGCGTAGGAAGTGTAAAAAAGACTCAAGAAATCAATTTAGTTATAGAACTTGAAAATTGGGATTTTGAAAAAACTTACGACAGATTAGGATTTGACGAAACCTACTCAGAAATTCTCGGTATTAATATGCCAACTATAACTATTCCAATGAAACCAGGAAGAAATACTGCAATGATTATAGAAGTTGCTACTAGAAACTTAATTCAAAAAAAACTAGGATACAATGCAGCAGAAGAACTAAATAATAGAGTATTAGAGAAAATAAAAGAGCGAAAAAACAGTAAATAACATAAATTTAATATACAATAATTTAATTGATATAATTTTAATGATTTGATTTGCATTATTGAAAAATAAGTCTTATAATTATATCAAGAAGTAAATAAATTACTACAAATTAACAGGGGGTATTTATGACTAAAATTATGAAGAGTATGGCGGGTAATACTGCTGCTGCGTATATATCATACGCATTTACAGATGTTGCAGCTATATATCCTATCACACCATCTTCAGATATGGCAGAATATGTAGATAAATGGGCTTCACAAGGAAGACTAAATGTATTTGGCCAAAAGGTAAAAGTAACAGAAATGCAATCAGAAGCTGGGGCAGCAGGTGCTGTTCACGGTTCATTACAAGCAGGTGCACTAACTACTACTTACACTGCTTCTCAAGGATTATTACTAATGGTACCAAACATGTACAAAATTGCTGGTGAATTATTACCAGGTGTTTTCCATGTTTCAGCTCGTGCATTAGCAACTCACGCTTTATCGATCTTTGGTGATCATCAAGACGTTATGGCAGCTAGACAAACTGGATTTGCAATGTTAGCATCTGGTTCTGTTCAAGAAGTTATGGATTTAGGTTCAATTGCTCATTTAACAGCAATTAAAACAAGAGTTCCATTCTTACATTTCTTCGACGGATTTAGAACTTCTCACGAAATTCAAAAAATCGAAGTTATGGATTATGAAGATTTAGACAACTTACTTGACAAGGAAGCTGTTCAAGCATTTAGAGAAAGATCACTAAGACCATCTAATCCAGTTACTAGAGGTACAGCTCAAAACCCAGATGTATACTTCCAACAAGTTGAAGGATCTAATCCTTTCTATGAAAAAGTAGCTGATGTAACTAATGAATATATGAAAGAAATCTCTAAATTAACAGGAAGAGATTACAAACCGTTTGTATATTATGGTGCTGAAGATGCTGATAGAGTTATAGTAGCAATGGGTTCAGTAACAGATACTATTGAAGAAACAATCGACTACTTAGCAGAAAAGGGAGAAAAAATAGGTGTAATTAAAGTTCATCTTTATAGACCATTCTCCTCAAAATACTTCTTTGATGTTTTACCTAAATCAGTAGATAAAATCGCTGTATTAGACAGAACTAAAGAAAAAGGTTCAGCTGGAGAACCATTATATCTAGATGTTGTATCTTTATTCTATGAAGAAGAAAAACAACCAAAAATTATAAGAGGTAGATATGGATTAGGTTCAAAAAACACTACTCCATCTCAAATCTTAGCAATTTATAAAGAATTAGCTAAAGCTGATCCTAAACCTGAATTTACTATTGGTATAGTAGATGATGTAAATAATATTTCTTTACCAGAAGATGAAATTATACACACTGAACCAGAAGGAACTGTTAAATGTAAATTCTGGGGTATTGGTGGAGACGGAACAGTTGGAGCTAACAAGTCAGCAATCGGAATTATCGGAGACAATACAGATATGTATGCTCAAGGATATTTCGACTATGACTCTAAAAAATCAGGTGGGGTTACAATGTCTCACTTAAGATTTGGACACCAACCTATTAAATCAACATATCTTGTAGAAGAACCAGATTTCATATCTTGTTCAATGCAATCTTATGTTAACAAATACCATATCCTTAAAGGATTAAGAAAAGGTGGAACTTTCTTACTAAATACTATCTGGACTCCAGAAGAAGTAGAAACTCACCTTCCAGCATCATTAAAAAGCTTTATAGCAGAACACGACATCCAATTCTACACAATTAATGCAACTAAAATAGCTGCAGAAGTTGGTTTAGGTGGAAGAACTAACATGATTATGCAATCTGCATTCTTCAAACTTTCTGAAGTATTGCCTCTAGATTTTGCAGTTGAAAAACTAAAAGAATCTATTGTTAAAGATTATGGTCATAAAGGTGATGATATTGTTCAAATGAACTACAAAGCTGTAGATCAAGGTATTGAACAAATCGTTAAAATAGATGTTCCTGAAAGCTGGATTGATGCTTCAGAAGAAGATATTGAATACAAAGAAAGACCAGAATTCGTAGATAGAATTTTAGAACCAATGGCTAGACAAGAAGGTGTAGAACTTCCTGTAAGTGCATTTGTTGGAATGGAAGATGGTACTTTCCCACCAGGAGCTTCAGCATTTGAAAAACGTGGTATAGCTGTGAATGTTCCAAATTGGATTCCAGAAAACTGTATCCAATGTAACCAATGTTCATATGTTTGTCCTCATGCTGTAATAAGACCTTTCTTATTAAACGAAGAAGAGAAAAACAACAAACCTGAAAACTTTGAAACATTAGATGCAAAAGGTAAAGGCTTAGACGGACTTGACTATGCAATTAAAGTTTCAACTCTAGACTGTACAGGTTGTGGAAACTGTGTTGATATGTGTCCTGCAAAAGAAAAAGCTTTAGAAATGAGACCTTTAGAAGAACAATTCGAAGCTGAAGAAGGAAACTGGGATTATGCAATGACTATTACTCAAAAAGCTGAGGAATTAGGAATTGAACCAACTAATCCTAAAAACACTCAATTCTACATGCCTTATCTTGAATTCTCAGGAGCTTGTGCAGGTTGTGGTGAAACACCATATGCTAAACTTGTAACTCAATTATTCGGAGATAGAATGATGATAGCTAATGCTACAGGTTGTTCTTCAATCTGGGGCGGATCTGCTCCATCATCTGTATATACTGTTGATGCAAATGGATGTGGACCAACTTGGGCTAACTCACTATTCGAAGATAATGCTGAATTTGGTTTTGGTATGCACTTAGGTGTAAAACAATACAGAGATAGAATTAAAATGTTAATGGAAAACTTTATAGAATTAGGATTAGACACTGAATTAAATGACCACTTCCAAAACTGGTTAGATAATCCTAAAGATGCTAAAACTACTAAAGAAGTTTATGCAAAAGTATTACCATTACTTGACACTAAATTAAATAATGAAAAAGCAGATAAATATTTATCTGAAATAAAAGACCTTAAAGACTACATTATAAAAAGATCTATCTGGATCTTTGGTGGTGACGGATGGGCTTATGATATTGGATTTGGCGGTTTAGACCATGTACTTGCATCTGGAGAAGACATTAACGTATTAGTATTTGATACTGAAGTTTACTCTAACACAGGTGGACAAGCATCTAAAGCTACTCCAACTGCTGCTATTGCTCAATTTGCTGCAGCTGGTAAAGATATTAGAAAGAAAGACCTTGCATTAATGATGGCTACTTACGGATATGTATATGTAGCTCAAATAGCAATGGGAGCTAACATCAACCATACTCTTAAAGCTTTAAAAGAAGCTGAAAGTTATGATGGACCATCAGTAGTTATAGCTTATGCACCATGTATCAACCACGGAATTAAAGGTGGAATGGGACGTACTCAAACTAGAGAAAAACAAGCAGTTGACTCAGGATACTGGCACTTACTAAGATTTGACCCAAGATTAGAAGAAGAAGGAAAGAATCCATTCATGTTAGATTCTAAAGAACCTACTGAAAGCTTCAGAGACTTCATCCTTGGCGAAACTAGATATAAAACTCTACAAAGATCTCAACCACATATTGCTGAAGAGCTATATGAAAAAGCTGAGAAAGACTCTAAGAGAAGATATGACACTTATGTAAGATGGGCAAATATGTACAACAATAACTAATTTACAATTTAAAGGACAGGCGATTTAATCGTCTGTCTTTTTTGAATACTTATACTAAAATTTTGTTATTAATGTTATGATTTATATATAAAACTTAAAGGAGGAAAACATTGGACTTAAGAAATTCTTTGTATGAAAGTTTTGGATTTAGCAAATTTAAAGAAGGTCAAGAAGAAATTATAAACTCTATATTATCTAAAAATGATACCTTAGGTGTTTTACCTACAGGCGGAGGAAAGTCCCTTTGTTATCAACTTCCAGCAGTTATATTAGATGGACTTACCTTGGTGATTTCGCCACTTATATCCCTTATGAAAGATCAAATAGATCAACTCTTAGAACTTAAAATCCCATCTGGGATTATTAATTCTACCCAAAGCCCAGAAGAGTACATAAATGTAATGAACAAAATGAGAGAAGGGAAACTAAAAATATTATATATAGCTCCAGAGCGAATATCCCAGGAGGGATTTTTAAGGGAGTTAGATAAAGTGAAATTATCTATGATAGCAGTAGATGAAGCTCATTGTATTTCCCAATGGGGACATGACTTTAGGCCAAGTTATAGAAATATCTCTTCTTTAATAAATAGATTTAATAATAGACCAATAGTAAGTGCATTTACTGCAACAGCCACTGAAAATGTGAGAAAAGATATAGTAAATCAACTAGAGCTAAAACATCCATTTATTAAAATAAATTCTTTTGACAGACCAAATATAAAATTTTCAGTAAAAGAACCTGAAGACAAAAAAATAGAATTAATAAATAACATTAATAAAGAAGAAGCTATAATAATTTATGCCAATACTAGAAAAACAGTTGATGATTTAAAAGAGTTTTTAGAAATTAATGGTTTTTCAGTTAGAAAATATCATGCTGGAATGGATAATGAATCTAGAATAAAAAGTCAAGATGACTTTATAAAAGATAAGAGCAATATAATAGTAGCAACTAATGCCTTTGGAATGGGAATAGACAAACCAGATGTTAGAAAAGTAATACATTATAATATGCCGAAAAGTTTAGAAAGTTACTATCAAGAAGCAGGTAGAGCTGGTAGGGATGGTGATATTGCAGAGGCAGCTCTTTATTTTTCAATGTCAGATGTGGTAATGGCAAGAAGACTTATAGAACTCGGTGAAGATCCCAAGGGTATTACGAAATTAAATTCAATGGTCTCTTACGCCAACACATCAAATTGTTTAAGGAAGTACATCTTAAATTATTTTGATGAAAATAGAAAAGAAGACTGTGGATATTGTTCTTCTTGTTTAGACGAAATAGAAAAAACAGATATAACAATAGAAGGTCAAATGGTTCTATCATGTGTTTATAGAACGGACCAAAGGTTCGGTTCAGACATAATAAGTAAAGTTTTAAAGGGAAGTAAAGACAAAAAAGTTTTACAATTTGGTTTTGACAAACTCTCCACCTACGGTTTAATGAAAAATTACACTTTATCTTACATTAAAGATGTAATTTCTGCATTAATATCTAGTGGGTATTTAGGTTTGAATGAATATGGAGGTCTTGTGTTTACAAGTAATTCTGGAAAATTATTAAAAACTGATGAAAAAGTACAAATGAGAACTCCTAAGAAAACAGTACAACCTGATAATAAATTTGATGATGAAATTATTTATATGGACTTATATGAATTATTAAGGACGAGAAGAAATGAAATTGCAGCAGAAAAAGACCTTCCACCTTATGTAATATTTTCAAATGCAGCCATAAGGGAGATGACAAATAGACTTACAACTGATGAAGTTGAGTTTTTAAGTGTAGAGGGAATTGGTAGAGCTAAGCTAGAATCTTATGGTGAAGAATTTATAGGATTAATAAGAAATTATGTTAAAGAAAATAATATAGATAAAGAACTAGAAAATAAAAAAGCGCCCCCTAAGAAAATAAGGAGAAACAAATATAGAAAAACCCATGAAGAAACACTTTCTTTGTACAAGGAAGGAAAATCAATAGAAGAAATTTCAGAAATAAGAGGCTTTAGAGTAAATACTATCTTAAGTCACTTAATGATTGCAGCAAAGTCAAAAAAATTAATTGGATTTTTAAGTGATGTTGAAGAATGGAAAAAAGAAGAAATAATTAACACTATAGAAAAAATTGGATTTGATTTATTAAAACCTATAAAAGAATTGGTAAATGAAGATATTACTTATGAAGAAATTAAACTAGTTTTAATAGAATTCCTATCCAAAGAAGATTAAAAAAAGCAGGATTAATCCTGATTTTTTTAGTCTTAATTCCCAAAACTTCAATAAGTTATGCTTATCCTACTAATTTATAAGATGATTATAGGAAAGTATCAGGATTTATTATTTGCAAAGTTCATTTAAAAAGGAAGTTTACAAAATTACGTAAGCTTCCTAA
>CAYWTV010000041.1:5533-10476 GCA_964461305.1 uncultured Peptoniphilaceae bacterium | reverse complement strand
ATTAAGATAGTCGATACATTTTTTATGTTAATTTATTATTTCTTTAGAAGGATTTTCTCCTTTTGAAATTTTCTTTCCTAAAAACTCCTTTTCTATTGCATTAGTAGGACAAATATTTATACACTTGTCACATCTTATACATTCAGGGCTATTGGGGGTTTCTTTTGTATAAATTTCGTATTCACAAATAGATTTACATTTTCCGCAGCTTATACAGTCGTGGTTTATGTTAAATTTATAAAAACTTATTCCATTAAACAATCCAAAAAGTGTTCCTAATGGACAGAGGAATTTACAAAATGGCCTAAATAAAAATACACTTAAAACTACAATAAATATTGCAAGACCCAACTTCCAAAAGAACAATCCTCCAATGGAATTTAGAAGTAAGGGATTAGTAACCATTAAAGGAATTCCTGCAAACAATGTTCCCGATGGACAGATGTATTTACAAAAATAGGGATCTGATATTCCAAATTCGTTTATGAGTAACACTGGAAATAAAAATACAAATAAAACTAATATAATGTATTTAGAGTATTTGAAAAAATCAGGGATTTTCGAGTGCTTTATTTTTTTAGATTTTATTTTATAAAGTAAATCCTGAAAAAAACCAAAGGGACACAAATATCCGCAATAAAACCTTCCTGCTAAAATTCCAAATAATGCAATTAGTCCTAATACGTAATAGGATATATTAAATCTGCCAGTATTTGGAACTGCCTGTAAGGACCCGATAGGACAAGATCCAACGGCTCCTGGACATGAATAACAATTTAGTACTGGAACACAGAGTTTTTTTGAGTTACTTGTATGTATTGTTCCTTCTATAAAGTTTTTTAAATCACCGTTAAAAGCTATTGCTCCTAAGGATTGGATTAAAATTCTTTTACTGTTTTTAGCCAATTCCAATACACTCCAGACAGATATTTATGGCCTTTTGCAGCACTATGGATACTTCACCACGGTTTATTCCTAAAAATATCAAAAGTATTGAAAATATAAATATGATTTTGTTTAAATGTCTTTTCATATTGCACCTCTTTTAATATTATAAATGATTTTTAGTAAAAAGGGTATTATTAGACTAATAAAAAGAGGTGGTTTTATGTTAGGTAAATTAGAATTAAATAGAAAAGAGCAATTCCAAGATTTTAAGGTTTCTCAACTTGGTGTTAGATTTGCAAGACTACAAAGGATTTGTGAAGCTATGGATATTCCCATACTTATAATAGTAGATGGTTGGGAATCTTCTGGTAAAGGTCATGTTATTAGAGACTTAGTTAGAGAGCTTAACCCAAAGTATTATGATGTGGAAGTTTTCGATAGATTAGATAGAGAAGAACAACAATATCCATTTATGAGAAATTTTTGGATTTACGTTCCTAAAAAAGGTCATGTAAAAGTTTTTGCTAGAAGTTTTTATTATGAATTGATGGATGATTTATCCATTGACAAAAAGGATTTAGATAAGAAATTAAATTCCATTAAAGATATTGAAAAGACCCTTTACGATGATAAAACTGTTATAGTAAAGTTATTTTTAAATGTCTCTAAAGAAGTTCAAAAAGAGACTATTCAAGAACTGGAAAGCTCTGATTTAAAGTCTTTTTATGTGGATATTCACGATAAAAAACAAAATGAAAATTACGAAGAGTACAAAAAGCATTTTGAAAATATTTTAAGTCTTACTAATTTTGAGATTACCCCTTGGCATATAATAGATTCTAATAAACCTAAAAATGCATCTAAAGAAGCTTTAGGAGTGGTTATAGAAGAATTACAAAGGGGAATTGAAAGAGTCGCCATTTCAAGGGAAGATGGAGTTAGACTTAAAAGAGATTATAAAGGTGTAAACAAACCTTTAGATAAAATTGATTTAGAAAAAACTATTGATGAAGATGAATACGACAATTCTCTAAGGGATTTACAAAACGAAGCTGCAGATATGGTTTTAAAATATTATAACAAGAATATTCCCACTGTGTTAGTTTTTGAGGGAGTAGATGCAGCTGGAAAAGATGGGGCTATTGAGAGACTTATAAGATTTGTAGATCCAAGATTAAAAAGAGTTCATGCTATATCTGCTCCAGATGAAAGCGAAAACTCTCGAAATTATTTGTGGAGATTTTATAAAAAACTTCCAGAAAATGGGAAAATGGCCATATTCTCCAGATCATGGTACGGAAGAGTAATGGTAGAGCGAGTAGAAGGTTTTGCCACTGATAACGAATGGGAAAGGGCTTATGATGAAATTCTTCAAATGGAAAAACAAATTTATGACCATGGAGGATTAGTTTTAAAGTTTTTTATAATTATAGACAAAGATACCCAACTAAAAAGATTCGAAGATAGGGAAAACAATCCAGACAAACAGTTTAAAATCACTGATGAAGATTGGAGAAATAGAGAAAAATGGGACGAATATATTAAGGCTATGAACGAAATGTTAGATAGAACAAATGTGGATTATGCCCCTTGGTTTATTATAGAAGGTAATGACAAAAAATATGCTAGAATAAAAGTGTTGGAAACCTATTTAGAAAATGCAGAAAAAAGATACAAAGAATTAAATAAATAACAGTATAAATCCACCAATATTGGTGGATTTATAAATTTTTATTACAATGAGAAAAACACATTTAATAAAATATTAGAAATAATTTTTAAATATTTTTTTAAAATTAAATTATATGAATTGAAAAATAAATTTCAGTTTCATCATAGATTTCTATAAAACTTAAGTGAAAATCAGCTTTTTATAAAATTTTCAAGGCTCAATCTTTCAAATTATAAAAATTTATTGGAATAATAAAAAAGTATTGACATGATAAAATAACAATGATATTATGTAGCTGTAAGAAATGAAAACATTTTCAAAATCATAGGAGGAATTTATAATGGTAGATATTTTTGATTTAAAAAAATACCCTGCAGAACCTTTTAAAATTAAATCTGTAGAGACAGTGAAAACTGTAAACGAGGAAGACAGAAAGAAAGCAATCGTAGAAGCTGGATATAACACATTCTTATTAAAGAGTGAAGATTGTTACATAGATCTTCTTACAGACTCTGGAACTAATGCTATGAGTGATAAGCAATGGGCTGGAATGATGATTGGTGATGAAGCTTATGCTGGTTCTAAAAACTGGATTGAACTTGAAAAAACTGTTCAAGAAATTTTTGGATTCAAACATGTAGTTCCTACTCATCAAGGTAGAGGTGCTGAAAACATTTTATCTAAAATAGCTGTTAAAGAAGGACAATACGTTCCTGGAAATATGTATTTCACTACTACTAGATATCATCAAGAAGCTAACGGCGGAATATTTGTAGACATTATCAGAGATGAAGCTCATGATGCTGGATTAGACGTTCCTTTTAAAGGAAATATCGACTTAGACAAATTACAAAAAGTTATAGATGAACAAGGCGCAGACAATATCGCTTATGTATGTTTAGCTGTTACTGTAAACTTAGCTGGTGGACAACCTGTTTCTATGGCTAATATGAGAGCAGTTAGAGAACTTTGCGACAAACACGGCATTAAAATTATGTATGACTGTACTAGATTTGCTGAAAATGCTTTCTACATCCAAGAACAAGAAGAAGGATATCAAGATAAATCTATAAAAGAAATAGTATTAGAAATGTTTAGTTATGCTGACGGAGCTACTATGTCAGGTAAAAAAGACGGTATTGTAAATATCGGTGGTTTCTTAGCTATGAACGACGACGAATTATTCGGAAAAGCTAAAGAATTTGTAGTAGTATTCGAAGGTATGCCATCTTATGGTGGTATGGCTGGTAGAGATATGCAAGCATTTGCTATCGGTTTAAAAGAATCTTTACAAGATAGCTATATTCAATACAGAGTTAAACAAGTAAGATACTTAGGAGATCGTTTAAAAGAAGCTGGAGTTCCAATAGTTGAACCAGTTGGCGGTCACGCAGTATTCCTAGATGCTAGAAGATTCTGTCCACATATAGATCAAGAACAATTCCCAGCTCAAGCTTTAGCTGCTGCATTATATGTAGAAGCAGGAGTAAGATCAATGGAAAGAGGTATTGTTTCTGCAGGTAGAGATGTTAAAACTGGCGAAAACCACAAACCAAAATTAGAAACTGTAAGATTGACTATTCCTAGAAGAGTTTACACTTACAAACACATGGATATAGTTGCTGATGCAGTAATTAAATTATTCAAACACAAAGAAGACATTAAACCAATGAAATTTGTTTACGAACCAAAACAGTTAAGATTCTTTACTGCTAGATTTGAACAAATTTAAAAGAGTAACATTATATTTATAACTCAATAGCTATGCTACATTACGGCATAGCTATTGTTATAATCAATTATGAATTAGAATCATTACAAAATATTTTAGAACGATTCTAAATTATAATAATAAATTATATAAGGAGATTAAGATGGGAGAGGCGAAGTTTAAAAGTAAATGGGGATTTATACTAGCGTGTGTAGGTTCCGCAGTAGGTATGGCAAATGTATGGGGCTTTCCTTATAAACTTGGAAGTAATGGAGGTTTTGCGTTTTTAGTACCTTTCATTATATTCATAGTAATATTTTCTTACGTTGGTCTATCTGCAGAGTATGCAGTAGGTAGAAGGGCCCAAACTGGAACTGTTGGTGCTTATGAAATGGCATGGAGATCTGGTGGAATGGGAGGTATTGGAAAGGTTGTAGGATGGTTACCTTTAGCAGGTTCAATGTGTATTGCTATTGGTTATGCAGTAATTATTTCGTACGTACTTAAAGGGCTTACTGCTTCAGTAACTGGAGAATTAATGACAGTAAATCCTGGAGAATGGTTTGAATCTTTTGCATTTGTTAATTTCTCAGTAGTACCATTCCATTTAATAGTTGTAATAGGAGCTTTATTTACATTATTATTAGGTGCTGAAAGTATTGAAAAAACTAA
>CAYWTV010000041.1:0-5433 GCA_964461305.1 uncultured Peptoniphilaceae bacterium | reverse complement strand
GCGATATTTGATACTATTGCAGGTATGACTGCAGCTTTAGTAATTATTCCAGCTGTATTTGCATATGATATGGACCCTGCTGGTGGACCTGGATTATTATTTGTTACATTACCACAAATATTACAGGAAATGCCATTTGGAAGAATTTTTGCAATAATATTATTTACTGCTGTAACATTCGGTGGTATATCATCAATTCAGAATATGTTTGAAGTAGTATTAGAATCATTAATGTATAAATTTAAAGGCTTAAAGAGAATCCCTGCTATAGTTGGCCTAGCTATTATTTGTTTTGGAATAGGAGTATTTATGGAACCTCTAGCTGAAACTGAAGGAGCTTTAATGGGCGGATGGGGTCCTTGGATGGATCTAGTAAGTATTTACATAATTCCAATCGGGGCAACAATTGGTGCTATTTCCTGGTTCTGGGTTATGAAGAAAGAAGATTTGTTAGATGAAGTTAATAAAGGCGCTAAGAAAAAACAAGGTGACTTATGGTATAATATTGGTAAATTCGTTTTCGTACCATTAGCGACAATTCTTTGTATAATAGCACTTACACAACAAATTGCTTTCTAGTTAGAAATAATCAATGGCGGGATAAATCTCCCGCCTTTTTTAAATAAAAAAGAGGTAGTGATAATTTGAAAAACAAGGCATTTTTATTTATTGGACTTACATATTTATTTAACATTATTGGTTTTGGGGGGATATTTCTTACTAAAACCAACTTTCAAGATATATTTTTAAATCCACTTACAACATTTTTGTTTGTTTTAGGTGGGTTAGGATCAGGAATTGTAGGAATATATTTATCTAAAAAATCCATTTCTTTTGATTTTAAAAATCTTAATACTTTAACATTATTGTTTTTTGTGGGATTTTTGCTTATAAATACTATGTTATTTGGTCTTTTTGGAGGAGTAAATAAAATAAATAATCTTAGTAATCTACTAATTGCAATATTGATTTGTACATTAGTATTTGGGATTCAAGAAATAGGCTGGATCGATTTAGTTTATGAACACTTTTATCCTATTAGAGGAAAATTTAAAGGTTTTGCTATTATAGGTCTGTTAAAAGCATTAAGCTTTTTTCCTTTAACTTTATTGCCTGGATTTATAATAAATCCTGAAAACTTTGCATTTTTTGCAGTTTATCTAATTGGAGTTAGTGGAGTTAGTATGTTTTTAAGAAAGTATAGTGGCTCTATTATTGTAAGTATTTTATTTATTGGATTTTTATATGGAATTATGTCTTTTATGAATTTCAACCTAGAGATGAGGTTGGTATTAATTGGATTTATTTTAGGAATATTTGTTTATGCATTACAGGACTTGATTTTTCCGAATGAAAGAAATACGAGGAAAATCTAAAATAGATTGCACAATTTATTTTTTATATATATTATATTATAATAATAAAGTTTAAATTTAATTAGGGGGGAAGTAATTTTGAGTTCAAACTACGACCATTATATAAATCTGATGAGCTTTATCAGTAAAGCAATAGGTCCAGATTTTGAAATTTCACTAATTGACACTAAAGATGGGAAAAATAGGATAATCGCTATGGAATATGGGAATATTAGCGGTAGACATGTTGGTGAAGAAATTTCACCACTTTTAAAAAAATCTATAGAAAATAAAGAATATGAAACAACTGATTATATTGCAAATAGAACTACTTATGCTAAAAGCGGGAAGCCTTTAAGAACTTCAGTATTTTTTATTAAAGACGAAGACAACAACCTTGAAGGTATAATGTGTATTAATTTTGATGATTCTAGATATGAAGAGCTAGGAAAGAAAATAATGTTTTTATGTCATCCAGATTATTATACTGAACATAGAATCACTAGACAAAGCGATTCATCAGATATTAATGGTGATTACAAAGACGTTGGAGAGAGTATGACTATAGAGGAGACCATAGAATCTATAGTAGATAATGAGTTAAATGAAGTTTTAATTCCTGTAGAAAGACTTACCCAAGATGAAAAAATTCAAATTGTAAAAAACCTAGATAATAAAGGTGTTTTCATGATGAAAGGTTCTGTAGGAATATTTTCTAAAAAATTAGATGTTTCTCAAGCAAGTGTTTATAGGTATATAAATATTGCTAGGGGAGAAGAGTAAAATCCTTGATTTTAAGGGTTTTATTTTTTTATAACTTTATGAAGTTTAAAAGTTAGATATGTATATGTTATCTTAAGTTATACTAACAGGCTAAATTAGAATAGAAATTTTTATTAAAAAATAAAAAAGTGTCGAATTTTTTGCGACACTTTTGTTGTCATTAGTTTTTTATAAATGAACTAAAGAAATCATATACTCTTTCTAATATGGATTTTTTTAAAGGAAGTTTTTCTTCTTGAATTTCTTTTTCTCTTTGGTGTTTTTTGTAGTTTTCCAGATCTGAACTTACTTTTTTTATCATAAAGTCTTGGGAGATAAAAGTCTCATTATCTTTTGGAAGTTCTTCATATTCTCCAAATAGATTCATTTTTCTTGCCTTTGTATTATCCATCCATTGATAATCCATATACTTAATTATCTTTTCCTTAGACTGATTATCTAATACTGGGGTAGTTACTTCTAGTCTTTTTTCAGTATTTCTAGTCATTAAATCAGCACTTCCTATATAGACCTTTGAATTTTCTCCTTCTCCAAAAATATATATTCTAGGATGTTCTAAATATCTTCCTACGATACTTTTTATTTGAATATTTTCAGTGTATCCTTTTATTTCTGGCCTTAAACAGGATATCCCACGAATAATTAGTTTTATCTTTACTCCTGAAATAGATGCTTCTGAGAGTTTTGTAATAATATCTTTATCTGTAAAGGAGTTGAATTTAAAAAATATCCTTCCATCTTCTCCTTTTTTGATTTCTTCATCTATTAGTTTAATAATTTTAGATTTAAATCCATTTGGTGAAACTAACAGTTTGTTGTACTCTCCATCTATATTGCTAATACTTATATTATGGAAAAAACTTATTGTATCTAATGCTATTTCAGTATTAGAGGTTATTAAACTTAAATCCGTATATTGGGTAGAGGTTTTTTCATTGTAGTTTCCCGTTCCAATTTGGGTAATGTATTTTAGTTCTTCATTTTCTTTTAAAGTTATTAAACAAACTTTAGAGTGGACTTTGTAACCACTAACTCCATAAATCAAATTACACCCAGCATCAATTAAGGTATCAGAGTAGTTAATGTTAGATTCTTCATCAAACCTAGCTTGTAATTCCATTAAAACTGTGACTTTTTTGTTGTTTTCACAGGCTCTTATTAAAGCTCTTATGACTCTAGAATTTTTAGCAAGTCTGTATATAGTAATTTTAATTGATAAAACCCTAGGATCTTCTGAAGCTTCATCTAAAAGTTTTATAAAGTCGTTTATATCTTCATAGGGATAAATAAACAATATGTCCTTTTCTAAAGCTTGTGAAATATAGGAGCGATTTTCATCTAGCATTATATTGTGTTTTGGACTAAAAGGTTCATAAAGTAAATCATACATTTTATTTTCTCTAACTTTGTCTTCAAGACTAAATACATAGCCCATTATTAATGGAGACTTAGATATAAAAAATTGATTTTCCGATATGAATAAATTGTTAGATAAAAACTCCCTAAGGCTTTTAGAAATTGGCTTATTAGAAGTTAGGGAAACTGCTTGGAGTCGATTTCTCTTTTTTAATATTATTTTCATAAAGTCTAGATAGTCTTTATTTTTATAATCTTCATCGTTATCTGCCATATACTCTTCTATATTAATATCTGCATTTCTGTGAATATTAAATACTATAATTTTTCCAATGTTATAATTTACAAAAGTATTACCTATTAAATTTTCTATAATATTTTCGATTCTAATAAATGCAATTTCATCTTCTCTATCTAAAAAGACTATCCTATCTAAAAGGTCTGGAACTTGCAAAAGTCCATAAACTTTTTTGCTATTACTAGTCATTTCAAGTAATAGATGGAGCTTGTTATTTTCTATAAAAGGAAAAGGATGAAGCTCATCAATAGTTTGGGGAGCTAAAACTGGTGCTATGTAATTATCATAGTATTTTGTAATATTCTTTCTTTCTTTTTTAGTTAGTTCATTAAAGGAAATATCTTTTATACCTCTTTCTTCTAACTTTTTAGCTACTTCACTATAAACATCGTCCTTTTCACTTAATAATACCTTTGTCTTGTCGTAAATTGCGTAAAGTTGCTCCTTTGGTGTCATACCAGTTTTATTATCGGGCTTTGCTTTTTCAACATAAGATAAATCCGTTAAAGAGCCTACTCTTACTCTATAAAACTCTTCTAAATTTGAATCAAAAATTGCTATGAACTTTAACCCCTCAAATAAAGGGGTTAATTCGTCCATAGACTCGTACAATACTCTTCTATTAAAGTTAAGCCAACTTAGCTCCCTGTTCATAGAATATTTAAATATATCACTAGATTTTGATTTATTTTTAGTCATTACTTAGATTGCACCTAATTTCTTACATATTTTTTACTAAATATCCTTCCCTAACACCTTTTTTACTAATGTTTAATTCATTGGCATTTACATAGTCAAAAATCTCACTTAGTATTACAAGTCCAGGAGTAATGGTGTGAATTCTTTCTGGCACTATTTGAATTGTTTTGTTAATTGCATCTCGATTTCTATTAATCAATTTATTTTTTAGTTTATTTATGGTTTTTTTATGAACTGAAGAATTAGTAGGTAAGTCAAAGAGTTCTTGGGATATATTTCCGCAAGCCCTTATGGTACCACCTACACCATAAACATTTGTATTAGAATCTAATACAGGTACCTCTGCTTTTTCTAAAAGTTTTCTAACTCTTTTTTTCATTTTAGAAACTTCTTTTTTTGAAGGAATTATTTCACTGGAGTATTTTTTATACATAGATAAATGTCCCTCAGTTAAAGACGTTGCGTAGGAGATTTTTCCATCTTCTACAAGGGATATTTCTATAGATCCACCGCCAATATCCACTATATATCCGTTTTTAATATCATAGTCTTCAGAAATTCCAATATATCCTAAGTTAGCTTCTTCGTCACCTGATATTAAATCTATATTTTTCCCAATGGATTCTTCCACATAGGAAATAACGTCTTTTGAGTTGGTAGCATTTCTAAGGGCAGCAGTGGCAAATAAGTGAACTTCATCTATTTCAAAAGAATCACATATTTGCTTATAGTTTTTTAATATTCTTATTAATTTATCTGCACCTTTTTTTGTCATTTGTCCATCTTTTATATAAGTTGACAAACCGGCCACTGTTTTTTTATTTAATAAAGATATAATTTCGTCTTTATCATTTGCCAAATATAGATTTAATCTGACTGTGTTTGAGCCTATGTCAACAATTCCGTATTTCATTATTTCACCTCGTAAATTTATTATTTACT
>CAYWTV010000040.1:0-10626 GCA_964461305.1 uncultured Peptoniphilaceae bacterium | reverse complement strand
TTTCACTCTCTTTTTTTATTTTCTGTGTATATAGTTTAAAATATGAAAAATGTGCTCATAATATAATAAAAGGGGGAAGGATTATGACTTATTTTTATTCAAATAATAAAGACTTTGACAATATAGATAACATTCTTTTAGAATTAGGCATTTTAATATCTTTAGAAGATACTGAGGTATTAAAAAAAATAAAACTAGCCACTTCCAATCCTAAGGAATTTTACGAAAATAATAAAAAGGATCTAGAGCCTTATTGGATAAATGAGGAAACTAAAGATGATGTAATTAAAGAAGTATCTACAATTGAAATATTAAAAAATGCTAAATACCTATATTCCTTTAGTTGGAGTACTAGTTTAAGTGGAATAAAAAGCGAACTAGAAAAATCTAAAATTGTAAAAAAATATGATTTGAATTTAGATAGTGACTTTTTAGAAAAAGGTTTAACCCCTACAGACTGGTTCGAAGTACTAGATGAATCTTGGAGAGAAAAAGGATTTACATTGGCGGGATTTAATATTAACAACGATTCCTATGAAGTATTTATAACGAAAGAAGACAATTTTGAAAAAATTATTGAACTTACAGATAAACTAGGAGCAGAAGCCAAAAGGGCAAAAGATTTATAAAAAAATTGCAGTTACTTTAAAAGTAACTGCTTTTTCTTTATGGATTATAATATTGGGCAAAAATTTGCATCTGTTTTTAAATCTTCTTCTGTATATTCAACGTCGAATTTTTCAGCTAAAAATTTAATAATATCATCAGATTCATATATCATTTTTTCATCTACAAGTAATGCTGGAACTTGGTCATGTC
This sequence comes from uncultured Peptoniphilaceae bacterium, assembly GCA_964461305.1. Lineage (GTDB taxonomy): Bacteria > Bacillota > Clostridia > Tissierellales > Peptoniphilaceae > Neofamilia. The sequence continues at coordinate 9,807 of CAYWTV010000040.1, read as the reverse complement.
CACCTAATTCTATTAGCATTTCTTTATTTGTTGGAATTGCAATTTCCATTCTATCAACTAAAATATTGTTCTTTTCAATAAATCTAATTACCTTTTGACAATATGGACAGCTATTCATAAAAAATAATTTTGCATCTTTCATTTGCTACCTCCTAAATTCTTAATTATTCTTAATATACCCTTAATATTAAATGCAAAAAACATTCAATGGAGTATATTTATTATTAAAGTAAAGTCTTGTCTTTTAGATACAAATATATTATTAAAAGTTAATAAACTTAACTAGATGGGTATAAAATCTTTAATTATTAATTGAACGATAAAAATGATTTTAAATAAAGGAGATATATATGGATATTTTAAAAATGTTAGAACAAACTGGTACTATTGATCAAATTAGTTCCAAGTACGGAATTAGTCAGGACGAAATCAGATCAGTTGTACAAAATTCAATGCCAGAAATTCAATCTGCAATTAAAGAAAACACTTCAACTGAACAAGGATATACAAACTTTATGGGAGCTATAAAGGACCATGAAACTGACGATTTAGAGGGAATGATCCAAAATGTAGATAATGTAGATAAAGGTGATGGAGAAAAAATAATGACTCACCTATTTGGATCTAGAAAAAACGATGTAAACGACAGAGTATCAAGAAACTCTAATACATCTTCTAATAAATCTGGTTTAATTATAGCTTTGTTACTTCCTATGATTTTAAGTATGCTAGGAAAATCAGCAAGAAGTAGAAATATGTTTGATGAAAATGACCAAAGGGGTAACACTGATGTATTTGGCGGTCAAAGACAAAATGGACCTTTCGGTGGAGGACAAACTAGAGATAGAGGACCTGTTGGGGATATAGGAGATTTTGGAAGACCAAATAACAATTACCAACAACAAAATACACAAAGACAACAACCACAACAACCTAGGGGTCAAGGTGGACTTATGGATATAGTTGGTGGAATGTTAGGTGGAGGCGGAGGAGACTTTGATATTGGAAGTATCCTTGGCAGCTTATTAAGAAAATAAAAGTTTAAAGGAGATTAACACTCTCCTTTTTTGATTTATGATTAGGGGTTAAAAATGATTAGAGACAATGTAAGTGAATTTTTAGGTGTTTATAATGATTTAGAAGAGGCTTTATCAAAAAAATTAAATTACCATGGAAATAGAGATTTTTCAACGTATCTTTATTGGGCCAAGGAAAATAAAGATGAGATAATTATGCGTTATTTTGATGAGTTAAATTCCATTAGAGAATTTAGAAATATTTTAACTCACGAGTCCACAAGTAATATGTATCCAATTGCAAATCCCAACCCTGAATTAATAGAAAGGGTAAAGTTTCTTATAGATGTAATAGGAAACTACAAAACAGCTAAAGATTTATTTTTAAAAGAGGTAAAGTCCCTTAGAATTGACGATACTTTAAAGTTTGCACTGGAAAACATTAATGCTTTAGGATATACTCAGTATCCAGTTTTTGATAAAAAACGCTTAGTTGGAATTGTTACTGAAAACGGAATTACTAACTTTTTAGCATTTGTTTCTGTAAATGGATATGATAAACTTGATCATGCTTTAATAGAAGATGTATTAGAAGTAGATAGTGGGAAAAATCATTTTGAGATTATTTCTGAAGATACTTCTATTTTCCAAGTGGAAGATATGTTTCACAAGGAAATTAAAAAAGGAAATTCTGCATTTGTTATTTTAATTTCCAAAATAAAAAACCCTAAAAATCCAAAGGACATATTGGGGATAATTACCCCTTGGGATGTTCCTACCCTACTGGAATATATGTAAGAAAAAACCAACTATTTTTTAATAGCTGGTTTTTTAAAAATGTCTATTTTTTGTTTTCATAAATTACATTTGCACTTTTGTGTCCAAATACCCTTGGTGTAGTAAATGCATCAAAGGTTGGAGCGGCTAAATTCATTATCAAAATTGCAACTCCAACTCCACCAGGAAGAGCATAAGTAAAACGAATAACTCCTGTTAAAATACCTATTGCTAAGGCGTAGTAAATTTTTGCCTTTGGATTTAATGGTCCAGTTGTATAATCTGTAACCATAAAAACTGCTGCAAACATAAATGTACCTGTAACTAAATGATAAATAGAATATTCTAAATCAGATCTTCCAAATAACATAGCTGCTAAAAATAGTCCTGCAGCTGAGGCTATTGGAACTCCTGGGTGAATTACCTTTTTATATACTAAGTAGATAAATCCTATAAGTATAGCCCATTTTGTAGTTTCTCCAATTCCTCCACCAATGTTTCCCATAAAAGCATCTATCATACTTGGAACATTTTCAGTTAAATAACTTTGCCCATTTCCAATAAATGACAGGGGAGTGGCAGTGGAAACTAAATCGTATGGACTTACCCATTTAGTCATTATGGGAGTAAAGAGTATTTTAATAAGTACCCTTGAAAAAACTGCTGGATTGAAGGTATTTTTTCCAATTCCTCCTGGCAATTGTTTTACTAAAATAGCTATAAAACTTCCCAATATAACGATCCAAATAGGAGCGGTTACTGGATAACTTAAAGCTACTAATAATCCTGTTACTGCAGCAGAATAATCTTTAATATCTACTTTTTTATCCATAGACCTTTGATAAATGTATTCAAATAAAACTGCAGAAGCTATACCAACTACTATCATAAAGATTGAAAAATAGCCAAATTTTATCACAGCCATAATACTTACAGGTATTAGTGCTATTAATACATCCATCATTATGTCTGAGGTTTTGGTATTAGTCCTTAGAAAGGGTGCGTTTTTAACTCTCATCATCTATAATTTCCTCCCATTCTTTGTTTAATTTTTGTATATTTTCTAAAAGTGGAATATTTGCAGGACAAATATAAGTACAAGAACCACATGAAATACAACTTTGAGATCTAAGTGGAAGAACTTGATCAGGCCTATTTGATTTATAGGCATTACTAATTAATATAGGCTGCAAAGCTACTGGACAAACTTCTATACATTTTGCACATCTAATGCAGTCAGACTCTTCTTTAATTTCGTTTTTTTCAATAAATAAAAGTGTAGTAGTGTCTTTGTCCGCTGGAAAATTTTCATCTTCAAAGGATTTTCCCATCATTGGACCACCATTTATCATTTCTACATTATCAGAATCTTCAATTCCACCACATTCTTCTATAAGGTGTTTTACTGGAGTTCCAACTCTTACTAAAAGGTTTTTTGGATTTTTAATTTTTTGACCAGTTATAGTAATGATTCTTTCAAAAAACGGCTTTCCTAAAAAAACACTTTCGTAAATAGCCTTAATTGTAGATACGTTAGATTGGAGTATTCCTACGTCTCCAGATCTTTGATCCTCTTCAATTTCAATACCTAAAACATCTCTAATTTGCAGCCCAGAATGGCCTTGTGGGTATTCATCTGGTAAAAGGTGAACAAAAATATTATCTATATTTCGATCTTTAATAGATTTTTCAAGGGAGCTTATCCCTTCTTCTCCAGATTTTTCTATGGCAATATGTCCTTCTTGAACCTCATAAACTTTCATTATTAATTCCATGGCCTCTACTACTTCATCAGAGTGTTCTATCATAACACGTAAATCAGTAGTAGAATAAGGTTCACATTCAGCTCCGTTTACTACTAAGTACTTTATTTTGTCCTTGTCCTCTTGGTATTTTACTGCAGTAGGAAATCCAGCTCCACCTTTTCCTGTAATCCCAGCATCTCTTAACCTTTGGGCAAAATCTTCAGGGGTTATATCTTTGTCTAACTTATCTAAAAACTCTTCTTCATCTTTAAAATCATTTTCTATTACTATAGTTTCAGCTTTACCTCTAAAGGAGTCCATTTCTTTTATTTCTACAACTTTTCCAGAAATAGAAGAATGAACATTTGCAGTAACTCCTTCTTCTCCAGATCCCAGTAGACTTCCCCTTTTTACATAATCTCCAACATCAACTTTTTTCTCAGCAGGCTTTCCAATGTGCATAGACATAGGAAAATACAAGAGTTTTGGCGGCGTTGATTTTTCAACTTTAGAATCCTTAGTAAAGTATTTGTACTTAGGTATTTTTACTCCGCCGTGTATTTTTTTATTATATATAGGCATAGAATAATTCCTTTCTTAATTTTATTTATAATATACTACCCTATAATTGTATCAGATATTTTATTATCCTGAATTAAATAAAAATATTTTAAAATGAAATTTCCTCTTGACAAAATATATAAATAGTTATATTATTTATGAGTAATATACATGAACAATCATTCATATATTTAAGAGGGGGAAAAAATGAAAAAAACATACAAATTAGAAAATTTAGGTTGTGCAAATTGCGCTCAAAGAATGGAAACTGCAATTAGCAAAATTGAAGGGGTTAAAAGTGCTTGTATAAACTTTTTTACCTGTAAATTAAAAATAGAAAGTACAACTGAAGACATGGATGAAATTTTAACCAGTGCTCAAAGGGAAATTTCAAAAATTGAAAGAGGTTGCAAAATTGTTATCTAATATAATTTTATCTAAGTATCAAAAAAGAGAATTAGCTAAAATTATTTTTTCAAGTTTACTTTTAATAATCGCATTTTTAACTAATACATCTAAAGAAGTTGAATTTGCATTATATATGATTTCTTATATTGTAGTAGGTTTTGGAGTTTTACAAACTGCACTATTTAATATTAAAGAAGGCCAAGTTTTTGATGAAAACTTTTTAATGGCCATAGCTACTATTGGTGCTTTATTATTAGGAGAATACGCAGAAGCGGTTTTCGTAATGTTATTTTATAGAGTTGGAGAGCTATTTGAATCTATAGCAGTAGGTCGAAGTAGACAGTCTATTCAGTCATTATTAGAGTATGCTCCAGAGGAAGCTAGAGTAATTAGAGAAATTGAAGAGCTTGTTGATCCAGATGAAGTGGAAGTTGGAGAGATTATATTAGTATATTCAGGAGAAAAAATTCCTTTAGATGGAATTGTCTTAGAGGGAAGTTCCTCTTTAAATATGGCTTTTTTAACAGGTGAATCTTTACCAATAGATGTGGAAAAAAATTCAGAAGTTCACAGTGGATCAATAAATTTAAGTGGAGTATTAAAAATTCAAGTTACTAAGGAGTTTGAAGATTCAACAGTATCAAAAATCCTTGAGTTAATTGAAAACTCTTCCCAAAAAAAATCGGTTTTGGAAAATTTCATTACGAGATTTGCAAGATATTACACTCCAATTGTGGTTATTGCAGCTTTGTTGTTAGGAGTTATTCCGCCACTTTTATTTAATGGTGTGTGGTCAGTTTGGGTAGAAAGAGCCTTAATATTTTTAGTGGTATCTTGTCCATGTGCTCTTGTAATATCCATACCTTTAACTTTCTTTGGAGGAATAGGTAAAGCATCTAAAAACGGAATTTTAATAAAAGGATCTAACTTTTTAGAAGCATTATCAATGGTTGATACTGTAGTCTTTGACAAAACTGGAACCTTGACTGAAGGAGTATTTCAAATTTCTAAAGAAACCTCTTTTTCAAATTTAAATTGGAAAGAAATAGCTGGATCTTTAGAAAACTATTCAAATCATCCAATTGCAGAATCTATAGTTAAAACCTACGGAAATAAATTGTCAAAAGAAATTACAAACATTGAAGAAATTCACGGAATGGGTCTTCACGGAAAACTAAATGGGAAAATTATAGGGGCAGGAAATGAAAAGCTTTTAAAAAAATTCAATATTGAAACTGAAAAGATAGATTCTATAGGAACTTTAGTTTATGTATTTATGGAAGACAAAGTTCTAGGAGTTCTTGAAATTTCAGATGTAATAAAAGAAGAAATTAGAAATAAAGGCTTATCTATACTTAAAGACTCTGGAATAAAAAATTTAGTTTTATTAACTGGAGATAAGAAAGAAGTAGGAGAATACGTAGGTAAAAAACTCCAAATAGATACTGTTTATTCAGAATTATTACCAGAAGATAAAGTAACTATATTTGAAAAAATATTAGCATCTAAATCAAAAAACGAAATGGTGGCATTTGTTGGAGATGGAATAAACGACGCTCCAGTCCTTACTCGTTCTGATGTTGGAATTGCCATGGGTGCATTAGGTTCTGATGCAGCAATAGAAGCGGCGGATATAGTGTTAATGGACGATAAAATTTCTAAAATCTCCCTAGCAAAAACTATTTCTAAAAACACAGTAAAAATTGCTAAACAAAACATTGTACTTGCATTAGGTGTTAAGTTTTTAGTCCTAGGTCTTTCAGTATTTGGTTTAGCATCTATGTGGATGGCAATATTTGCAGATGTGGGAGTTATGGTTTTAGCAGTAATAAATTCAATGAGAACATTAAGATAAACACTTAGATTTTTTCTAAGTGTTTTTTTATATTAGTGTAATTTGTATAGAATTTGGGAATATATATAAGAGGTGATGCTTTATGAAAGCAATTTTTTTAGGAGTAGTAGTTGTAGCTGTCGTTGTTTTATTAGTTTCTTGCAACAACACTGCACCGATTACTGGAGAGGAGACTAATAGTATGATAAATAGAGTTAATATAAATGATTTAGGACGACCTTCTGAAAAGGAGATATATTTAGCTGGTGGATGTTTTTGGGGAGTTGAAGGATATTTCGATAGATTAGGTGGAATACTTGAAACTGAAGTAGGATATGCCAATGGAAAAACTGAAAATACCACTTACCAAGATTTAAAAGAAACAGATCATGTGGAAGCTTTATATATAAAATACGATGAAAATAAAATTTCTTTAACAGAAATTATCGATCATTTATTTAGAATAATTGATCCTACAAGTGTAAATAAACAAGGTAATGATATTGGTAGACAATATAGAACTGGAGTTTATTCTGAAGATGAAGAAGTTTTAGAAGAAGTAAGAAAAATGATAGACTCTAAAAGAGAAAATTATCAAAAAGACATTGTAGTGGAAGTTGAAAAACTAAATAACTATGTTGTAGGTGAAGATTATCACCAAGATTATTTAGAAAAAAACCCCACTGGATATTGTCACGTAGACTTATCTTTGGCAGATGTTCCACTATATGGTTCTTATGAAAAATACGATGATAAAGTACTAGAAAGCACTTTGTCTCAAATACAATACGACGTTACCCAAAATGCTGCAACAGAAAGACCTTTTACTAGCGAATACGATAAATTCGAAGAAGATGGCATTTATGTTGATATTACAACTGGAGAACCCCTATTTTCATCTGCTGACAAATACGATGCAGGATGTGGATGGCCAAGTTTTACTAGACCTATTACTTCATATTCCATGGATTATGAGAAGGACAACTCTTTGGGGATGTCTAGGGTAGAGGTAAAATCTAAAACTGGAGATAGCCATCTAGGACACGTTTTTGAAGATGGTCCAAGTGATGAAGGTGGACTTAGATATTGTATAAATGGTGCAGCTTTGAAATTTATTCCTTACGAAGAAATGGACGAACAAGGCTATGGTGAATATAAAAAGTACGTAAAATAGGAGGAAAAAATAGGAAATGGAGTTTTTTGAAGCGTTAAATACTAGAAGAAGTCAATATGGAATAGACAACACTTGTAGTATTTCAGATGAGGAAATTATTGAGATAGTTAAAAAGGGAATAAGGCCTACACCTAGCCCTTACAACATACAATCTACAAGGGCAGTTATACTATTTGGAGAAAATCACAAAAAACTATGGGAAATAGTAAAGGAAGTTTTGCTAGATAAAATTGGCCCAGAGAGATTTGTTAAAACTGAAAAGAAAATCGACAGTCAATTTTTAGCAGGTTATGCAACTGTAATGTTTTTTATCGATGAAGAATTAGTAAAAAAACACGCAGAAGAAATGGATGAACTTTTCTATACTTGGAGTGACCAAAGTGCAGGAATGGCCCAAGGAAACGTATGGGTTGGATTATCTCAAGCTGGACTCGGAGCTAGCCTTCAACACTATAACCCTATAATAGATGAGAAAGTGAAAAAAGAATTTGATATTCCTAAAGAATGGAAATTGATTTCTCAAATGCCCTTTGGAGATATTATTAAAGAGCCGAAGGAAAAAGAATTTGAAGATATAGATAAATTGGTAAAAGTTAAGAAATAGTGTAATTTAAGTTTAAATTATTGTATAATAAAAACAATAATTAGAGGATGTTAATATATTTAATATCCTCTTTTAATTTTAAGGGGGGTTAATTATGTACAAAGGAAAAATTAAAAATTCTATCGAAAAAAATAAAGATGATATCCTAGACCTTTGGGAAAGAATAGTAAACATAGATAGCGGCTCATATAACAAAGATGGAGTTGACAAAGTAGCTTTAGTTTTAAAAAATGAGCTAGACTCATTAGGATTTAATACGAAAATTGTTGAAATGAAGAAGGCTGGAAATACTTTAGTTGGAACTTGGAACGAAGAATCAAATAAAGAGCCAATTATATTTATGGGTCATATGGATACAGTATTTAGTTCGAAAGAATCAAAAGAAAGACCCTTTTTAATAAAAGACGATAAGGCATTCGGTCCTGGTGTACTAGATATGAAAGGTGGCTTAGTAATAGGAATATTTGCAGCTAAGGCCTTAATTGAATCAGGATATAATAAAAGACCTATAAAAGTAATTTACTTAGGGGACGAAGAAGTAGCCCATATTAATTCAAATGCTGTAGAACTTATTAAAAGAGAAGCAGACAAAGCTAAAGCTTGTTTAAATTTTGAATCAGGTAGACTAAACAATGAGGTTGTAGTATCTAGGATGGGTACTAGAGATTTTAAAGTAAAAATTCAAGGAGTCGCTGCCCACTCAGGAAATGACCCTGAAATGGGAAGAAGTGCAATTGTTCAAGGGGCTAACTTAGTTATTGAATTAGAAAAATTAAACGATATTAAAAGAGGTAAACTAATAAACTGTGGATTAATAAAAGGTGGAATTAGTACGAACACCATACCAGATAGCTGCGAAATTGGAATATTAACTAGATATAAAACTAGAGAAATTGGAGAAGAAATACTAAAAGATATTAAAGAAGTTCTATCAAAGACATTTGTAGAAGGAACTAAAACAGAATTTGAAACTAAAGTGGGAATAGGGCCTATGGAAAAAACTGACGAAGTAATGGGACTTTTAAATTTATTAAGTGAAGTTAACAAAAAACTAGGCTATAAAAAATTAGTTCCCATAGAAGTTGGGGGAGGCTCAGATGCTGCATTTACTTCAGAGATTAAAATTCCGACAGTTTGTGCTTTAGGAGTTGTGGGAGAATTTAATCACACAGATAAAGAATATGCAGTTGTAGATACAATGTATGAAAGAATAGAACTTGCTGCTAATACAGTTTACGAATTAGATTAATTAAATAATCATCAAGGAAAGGTTTTTGTAAAAAGACTATTTCCTTGATTTTTTAATTGAATGTTATGTATTATTTAAATATAATAGTCTCAAGATACAAAGAATGAAAATTAAATAGAAAAGAGGTAATATTCATGACCGAGAAAAAAGTTAAGTATTCTTCGATGGATCTTTTGAAGTTTGTTTTATTTGCTGCTTTTGGTATTTTTATGTTTTTCATACCAATTGTCATTGGAGAAGGAAGCTCTACTATTCCAATAGATCACATAGTTGGATTTTTAAAGGGAATTCCCAATTTTGGTAGAATCTATGCTTTAATCATAGTTATTTTAGGAGCTATACTTCCCTTTGTGAGAAAGACCTGGAATAAAACTACTACGGAAATCGTTTTTTCAATGTTAAAGTTGTTGGGAATTCCTTTAGTAATAATGGCGTTTTT
>CAYWTV010000039.1:0-10736 GCA_964461305.1 uncultured Peptoniphilaceae bacterium | reverse complement strand
GAAAGTCTTTTAGAAGATGATGAAATAGATTGTTTTGTAGAGGTTACAGCTACTATTGAAGAAGCATACCACTTCTTGGCCCAAGGTTTAAAGAAAGGAAAACACGTAATTACTGCTAATAAAGCAGTGGTATCTAGGTATTTTGAAGAACTTTCACTCTTAGGAGAAGAAAATAAGAGGGCTTTTCTATATGAAGCAAGTGTCGGAGGAGGTGTTCACATTATAAAGTCTGTCCATGAAGACTTGCACCTAAATAAAATAAAGTATATTAGTGGAATTTTAAATGGTACATGTAACTTTATTCTTTCTGAAATAGATGAAAAAGATTCTCCCTACGATAAAGCGTTAAGAAGAGCTCAAGAACTAGGTTTTGCAGAGCCTGATCCAAGTGCAGACGTAAATGGTATTGATACCCGAAGAAAGACTAGGATTTTATCGAGTTTGATATTTGGTGGAAAGGTCTCTGAAGAAAAAATTTCCTCATATGGAATTAGTAATATATCTGTAGAAGACATTGAAATATTTAAGAAAAAAAACTATAAGATAAGGTTAATAGGAGAAGGACTAGTGGAAGATGGGAGGTATTTTTCTACTGTAATGCCAAATCTTTGCCCTTTATATACAACCTATGCTAATATTTCTGGTTCCACAAATTGTATTTCTTACTATGGTAATAATATTGGCCAAGTAAGTTTTATAGGAGCAGGTGCAGGTAGATATCCTACGGCGGATGCTATTATGAGAGATATTATAGATGTCTTTCAAGGAACTTATATTTCTGGAAATCCTCTAGTAAATGAGGAAGTAGAAATTTCTAATTATCAAATGAATGGAGAATTTTATTTAAGATTGCCTAAAAAATTATCTGAATCAGTTGAAAATTTAGCAATTGAAAAATTTGACCTGGGAGAAGATATTAGTATATTTACTAAATCAATACCCTTTAGTTATGTTCAAGATTTAATTAAAGATCTAAATAAAGATCAGTTTTTCTTGGCTAAGATTTTAAAGGAGGAAAAGTAGTGGAATTTTTTTCAACTAGAAATGAGTCTAATAAACTCACCTTTAAAGAGGCTATTATCCAAGGAATAGCTCCAGATGATGGCCTTTATGTGCCAGCTTACTTCCCTAAAGTTAATATAAAAAACCTACAGAAAATGTCTTATAAGGAATTGGCCTATAAAATATTGAGCTTATATCTTACTGATTTTTCTGAACAAGAGCTAAAGTTATCTATAGAAAAAGCCTATGATATTAAGTTTCCCGATAATCCTATACCTTTAAGAAAGGTAGGAGATTATTATTATTTGGAACTATACCATGGCCCTACTTTCGCTTTTAAAGATATAGCCCTTAGTATTCTTCCCCAATTTATTGAAATAGCAAGGAAAAGTTTAGGCATAAAAGAGAGGTTAATGGTTCTCACAGCTACCAGTGGAGATACAGGAGTAGCTTCATTAGAAGGTTTTGCTAATTTAGAATCAATAGAGGTGGCTGTATTTTTTCCCCAAAATGGGGTCAGCGAAATGCAAAAGTTTCAAATGACGACTAATTCGGCAGGAAATACCCTAGTCGTAGGAATAGATGGGAACTTTGATGATGCTCAAAAAGGAGTAAAAAGTATATTTAATAATAAAAAAGTCCTCGATAAAATTAAATCCCAAAATGTTAGATTTACTTCAGCCAATTCTATAAATATTGGTAGGCTACTACCACAAATAGTCTATTATTTCCATGCTTATAACAGTTTAGTGGAGAGTAAAAGTATATCTTTGGGAGATGAAATATCTTTTTCAGTTCCAACTGGAAACTTTGGAAATATTTTGGCATTATATTATGCTAAGGAAATGGGATTGCCAGTGAAAAAGCTTATAGTAGCTTCAAATGAAAATAATATACTTACAGATTTTTTTAAAAGCGGAGTATATGATAGTAAAAGAGAATTGATTTTAACAAATTCTCCCTCTATGGACATAATTATTTCTAGTAATCTAGAACGACTTTTGTACCATAAGACTAATATTTCAAAATTAGTTAAAAAGACTCAAGAAGATTTAAAATTAAAAGGTGAATTTAAATTTGAATGTGATTTTAGTGAGTTTTATCCCGGTTATTGTAATCAAGCTGATACATTAAAAATTATTAGAGAAGTTTTTGAAGAGGAAAGATATTTAATAGACACTCACACAGCTGTTGCCAAATATGTTGCAGATTCCTATAGAAAGCAAGGAAATGATGAAAAGATAGTAGTTCTTTCTACAGCAAATCCATATAAATTTTCAAATGCTATAATGGATAGTTTAGGGATTGAAAAAACTGAAGATATGTTTGAAGACTTGGAAAGGATTGAAAATTATACAAGTTTTCCTATGCCTGAAAGGATTAAAATGTTAAAAGATAAAGAGATTGTCCATAAAAAACAAATAAAGATTAAAGAAATAAAAGATACAGTAATTAAATTTATTGGTGGCAGAAATGAAAGTTAGGGTTCCAGGAACTAGTGCAAATTTAGGAGCGGGTTTTGATGTCCTTGGTATGGCTTTAAATATTTATAATGAGGTAGAGTTTAGTAGGGCAGAATCTGAGTCCTTATGCATAGATCCTATATTTGAGGGGGGTTTAGACGAAAATTTAATTTATCAGTCATATAAGAAAATTTTCGAAAAATTTAAAGAGGACCTAATTCCAGTAAAAATTATTGCTAAATCAGAAATTCCTATGTCGAGAGGTCTGGGTAGTAGCTCTGCTTGTATAGTAGCAGGTGTTGTTGGGGCCTATCTTATTATGGGAAGAGAAATTGATCGAACTGAAATTCTAAAATATGCCAGTGAAATTGAAGGGCATCCAGACAATGTTGCCCCTTGTATAATGGGAGGACTAGTTGCATCAACTTTTGTAGAAGATGAAGTGATTTCTATAAAAGTTCCTATAAAAAATGATTACAAGTTATTAGGATTAATTCCAAACTTAGAAATTTCAACTCAAGAATCTAGAAAAGTTTTGCCGACAACAATAAGTCTTAGAGATGGAGTTTTTAATTCATCAAGGGTTGCAATTTTGTTGGCAGCTTTAGTAACAGGACAAGACGAAAATATAAAATATGGTTTTGAAGACAAATTTCATCAAAAATATAGAGGCAAGCTCATTCCAGGATATTTTGAAATAATAAATTTCTTAAAAGAAAAGAATATAATTGGGACTTATTTAAGTGGGGCAGGTCCTACAATAATGGTTTTGGTAAATAAAAATGAAAACAAAGTAAAAAATGATATAGAAGCATATTTAAAAAGATTCAATGTAAAGTGGAAAGTGAAAGAGCTTTATATAGATAATTTGGGATTTGAAATTATTTAAAATGTGGAATTGTTATATTTAGCTATATGAATTAATTAATCTATATTTTTCAAATAAATTTAAAAAAGACCTTGTAACTATGAAATCTCTTTAGAGTTACAAGGTATTTAAATTTAGTTTGATATATTTTTTGACATAAAAACAATGGTATTTAAATGAAGTATAAGAATTAATATATAAGACTTTAAATAGGCTCCTTTAGATAATTAAAATTGGAGTTTATTTCTTCATTATCATTTAGAAATATACTTATCTTTTAATTTATCTTGTAAATATACGTAATTATATCGTTTTTTAGGATTATCAAATTCTTTGTATCCTTTTTCTGAACATTCTGGGCAGCTATCCCTAGGAATAGTTATTGCCTTTATTTTAGTGATACGATCATCTCTAGATTCTATAATATCTAGCCCTGAACAATTGTTACAGACATGAAAGTATCTAACTTGGTCTTCTAATATTCCATCAGTATCGTAATAGATTTGCTTTTCTTTTTTATATACTTTTAAATCTTTAAATTTTTCTTCTTTCAGTTTTTCTTTATTTTTCCAATTTTTATTTACAACTTTACATACTTCTTTTATATATTCTGTTGTCTCTTTATCTTGGGATACTTTTTCTAAAGAATAATCCGGCTCTTTTATTTCTGAATAATCTAGACCTGCCATTGCTAAAATTATCCCTAGATTTACATAGGGAAGTGCTCCTTCGATGGAATATCCTCCTTCTAATACTGCAATATGAGGATTTAGTTTTTCGTTTAAAATAGCGTAACCTTTAGCTGAAAAGTTCATCATTGTCAGTGGATCTGAGTAGTGATTGTCTTGTCCAGCGGAGTTTATGATTATATCTGGTTTATATTCTTCTAATATAGGAAGTATTACATCTTCTAATACATATAAAAACCCTTCGTCTCCAGTTCCCGGTGGAAGTGGAATATTAATATTATATCCGTATCCTCCAGGTCCTCCCAGTTCGTGGGTATATCCTGTTCCAGGAAATAATGTTCGTCCGTCTTGGTGAATTGAAATAAATAAGGTGTCTTTGTCGTTGTAGTAAATATCTTCTGTTCCATCTCCATGGTGACAATCTGTATCGATAATGGCAACTTTTAAATCTTTGTATTTTTTTCTCATTGCCTCTATTGCGACAGCTTCTATATTTACTATACAAAAGCCCCTATCTCCATAGACTACTTTGTGGGCATGATGTCCTGGCGGTCTTACTAATGCAAAGGATTTGTCTACTTCTTTATTAAATACTAAATCAAAGGCTTTAATTGCTCCACCAATGGAGACCATGTGGGACTTTGTAACTCTAGATAATACATCTGGTACACAAAAATGAACTCTCTGGATGTCTTTTTCAGTAGCAATATCAGGTCTAAAAAGTTCTATTCCCTCAATGTCTTCTATTCCTTCTTCGAATAGTTGGTCTTTAGTATAAAGTAGTCTTTCTTCTCTTTCAGGATGAGTAGGAGATATTGCCCAATCAAAGGCAGGGAAAAATACTAATCCTAACTTGTTTTTAGCTTTCATCTTTATCACCCCATATATTAAATATTAGTCCTGGTTTAACTTGTCCTTTTATGCGAATGTTTTTATAAAACTCGTATAAATCAACTGTGTTGAAACTTTCAGATTCTATAATTTCTACTTCATTTTCAAATTCAGTATTTACATTATTAAGTAATAGTTTTTTTAAAAACTCCTCTCCCTTTTGTTGATTAAATGAAGAATCGATATTTTCATATATACTAAATTCTGGAACGTTTAGTCTTTTTGTCTTTGTATCTCCAATGAGATTAGCCTCCATTGTTGGCTTTGATAGAGCAGCTCCAATGGCATTTGCTATTTTATAGTATTTTGGAATATAGGTTTTTATTTTAAATTTTTCTTCTATAAAGGGAGCTAGAACTTTTCCTGGACCTCCAATTATCTTTATTTCCTTTGGATTTATTTGTCTATTTTCTAAAACTTCTTTAACTGTATATAGAGGTTTTTTATTGATTTCATCTAGTAGTTCGTAAACTCTTTTATACAAGATTTCTATAAAGGTATCAATTATAAATCTGCAAAAATTAATAATATCCATTTCTAAATTACCACTATTTAACAAGTCTATTAAACCTTTTTTAGATTTTTCTTTATGGCCAATTTTCAACAAATCTAAAACAATCAGAGCATCTGTAACAGTAGGAAATTTTCCTCCAAGTCCTAAAGGTCGGTCCAATCTTTCTGGTCCGATAGATAGATTTTCATCATCTATTTTAAGTAAGCTATCTCCACCTAGTCCAATAGAAGCACTATAAATTCCCCTTACTAAAGTGTTTAAATCCTTTATTCTAAGTCCTTTGTTGTAAAATAAAGCTTTACCATCTACAAGGAAAAATATATCTGTAGTAGTTCCTCCAATGTCTAAATAAATAGAATCTTCCTTGGTATTTTCTAGGGCAGATATTCCCATGAAACTAGCAGAAGGTCCTGAGAGTACTGTTTCTACTGGTCTTTTTAAAGCTAAGTCAATGGGAAGAGTTCCTCCGTCTGCCTTTAAAATGTAAATTGGAGCATTAATATTTTCTTTTTCTAAGGATTTTTTAATGTTAAGTGCAAATCCCCTAAAGGTTTTTTCAACTGCAGAATTTAAATATGAAGTATAGACTCTTCTTGGAAAGTTTAAATTTCCGCTAATTCTATGGCCAAGGGTTATAAATTTAAAATCATCTTTAAGATAATTGTAAATTTTGTTTTCTGTAACTGGATTTCTAGTGGAGAATTTTGTAACAACACTTAAATATTTTAGATTCTTTGGAACATTAAGTTTTTCTAAAGAATCTAATTTAAAATCCTTTACAACTTTTCCTCTGTGGTCAACATAACCATCAAGGTATTTTATGTATTTAATATTTTTGCTAAAGTCGTTTTTTATGCCCGGTCCACTTTGAATTAGAACTAAAACTTTTTCTAATTTGTTTTCAACAATGGCATTTGTAGTAATGGTTGTACTTAGATTTATCCTTTTTATTTCACTTTTATTAATGTCTTTTGTAAGTGAAAGTATACCTTCATATATTGTAGAAAAAAGATTATCTGCCTTTACGGGTATTTTAACGGTCTTTAAAACTTTTTTTTTATTTATAATAACTCCATCTAAATGAGTTCCACCTACATCTATTCCTAAAATCATAATATTCCTCCTATTACTATTATAGCAGATAGATTTTTTACCTTTATTAAATATTATTTACACTAAAAAAGGGGATTGTTTGGGTATAATACTTATATAAGAATAATTAGGAGGGAAGATTTATGAAAATTATTGTAGCAGGTGGAGACGGATTTTGTGGATGGCCTACTGCACTTTACTTATCCAAAAGGGGTTTTGAGGTAGGAATTGTAGATAACTTAGTCAGAAGGGAAATTGACGAAGAGCTAAATTCTAATTCTCTTACTCCCATTGCATCCTTAGAAGAACGGGTGGAAAAATGGAAAGAGCTAACAGGGAAGGATATAGAAGTGTTTATTGGAGATTTAAACGATTACGAATTTTTATCTGATGTGTTTAAGTCCTTTGAACCTGAAGCTTTTGTACATTTTGCAGAACAAAGATCTGCTCCTTATTCTATGATCGACAGAGAGCACGCTATTTATACTCAATCGAATAATGTTTTAGGAAATCTAAATGTTTTATATGCTATAAAAGAGTTCAATCCTGATTGTCATCTTATTAAATTAGGAACTATGGGAGAATATGGAACTCCTAATATAGATATAGAAGAAGGATATTTAGAAATAGAGCACAAGGGAAGAAAAGATACATTCCTTTATCCAAAAAGACCGGGTTCTTTTTATCACTTGACTAAAGTTCACGATACTAACAATATATATTTTGCAGTTAGATCTTGGAAGATCAGAGCTACTGATTTAAACCAAGGGGTAGTTTATGGTGTGAATACAAAAGAGACTAAAATGGATCCTATATTGGCAAATAGATTTGACTACGATGGAATTTATGGAACAGTTTTAAATAGATTTATTATCCAAGCTGCAAACGGACTTCCAATGTCAGTTTACGGAGAAGGTGGACAAACTAGAGGATTTATAAATATCGAAGATACTGTAAGATGTATTGAACTTGCAGCTTTAAACCCAGCAGACAAAGGTGAACTTAGAATTTATAACCAAATGACTGAACAATTTAGCGTACTAGATTTAGCTAATAAAGTTAAAGAAGTGGCTAAGGAGTATTTCGATATTGAAGCTGAAATTCAACATGTGGAAAATCCTAGAGTTGAACAAGAACAACACTACTTTAACGCAGTGATTACTAAATTAAAGGATTTAGGATTAGATTCTCATCTTCTAACTAAAGAAGTAATTAAAGATATATTCCAACTTGCAATGGACAATTCAGATAGAATTAAAGAAAACAACGTGATGAATTCCCCTTCTTGGAGATAAAATTGAAAATAGCATTAGTTACCGAAACTTTTTTGCCATCTACTGATGGCGTAGTCACTAGGCTTACAAAAGCACTGGAATATATGATTGGCCTTGGCCATGAATTTATAATTATTTGTCCTGATATTGAGGGGATAGAAAAAGAGTATATGGGGATGAAAGTTTATCCAATGAAATCAATTACTTTTTTCTTTTATCCCCACAGGGCCTGGGGAATACCAAATATAAAAGTAAAGGACATTTTAGAAGACTTTAAACCTGATTTAGTCCATGCAGCTAATCCAATTAGTTTAGCTTCTAGTGGAGTTTTCTATGCTAAAAAATTAGGAATTCCTCTGATTTGTAGCTTTCATACTAATACTCCTAAATATTTAGATCATTATCATTTTAGTTTTTTTAAGGAGCATTTGTGGAGTTATTTAAGGGATTTACACAATAGTGCTAAAATGAATTTAGTAACATCCCAGGCAATGTATGACTTGTTAGAAGAAAAGAAAATAGAAAATTTAAGGGTTTTACCAAAGGGTGTAGATATTATAAATCGACATCCAAAATTTTATTCTAAGGAAATGAGAGATAGACTTACAAATGGAGAAGTAAACAAAAAACTTTTAATATTTGTAGGAAGACTTGCTCCTGAAAAGGAAATCGAAAGTTTAAAAGAACTTATGGACAAGAGAAAAAACATTAGACTAGCTATAATAGGAGATGGACCTTCTAGAGAAGAATTAGAAGATTTATTTAAAGATACAAATACTGTATTTACTGGTTTTTTAAAAGGAGAAGAGTTGTCCCAGGCTTATGCAAGTGCTGATGGATTTTTATTTCCATCTGTTAGTGAAACTTTAGGACTTGTGATTACTGAATCAATGGCATCACATACTCCAGTTATAGCAGCATATAGCGAACCTACTGTTGAGCAAATAAAAGATAGGGAAAATGGTCTAATATATCAAAGGAATTCTATTGAAAGTTTAGAGGCTTGTATAGATTCTCTAGATGATAAAAAACTCTATAAAAAATTAATAATTAATGGAAGAAAATATGCAGAAAAGTTCTCTTGGGACAATGCCTCCCAAGCTATGCTAGATGCATATAAAGATGTATTAAAAAAGAAGTAGACTTTAAAATCTACTTCTTTTTGCTTATTTATCATCAAGATTTTTTAACTTGTCTTCATCTGATTTTTTACTTCTTCTTCTATTTTTAATAAAGTCAAAATCCCTTTCTTTTTTTGGGAATTTCTTTGCGAAATATCTCACTATTAAAGCGATTATTAAAATCACTATTAACAATGGTAGCAAGTAAATAAAACCGATTATTAAATCTCCGATTGTATTTGAAAAATTCTTTATGGAATCTGAAAATGCTCTTGAGACTCTATCTCCGAATTTCACAGTAGTTTGGGTAGTGCTACTTAGGCCGATTTCATTAACGTTAATTTGAATCTGGGTATAATCCACCTTAGAATCTATACTGTTTATTTGACCTTGAAGTCTTTCTATTTCAAAAATAGTTTCAGAAATTTCTCTTTCTAGAGCAAGTAGCTGATCTAAATCACTTTGGTTTTCTTGAAGTGCATAAAGCCTTTCTAACTTTTCTTGTAAGGATGTTAGTCTTAAATTAGTATCAGTGTACATTTCAGTAACATCTTCACTGCTAAGTTGTTTATTTACCAGATTTAAATCTTCAATATTGGTAATTTCATTTATAAACTTATCCACATTTTCTCTAGGAATATGAACTACCATTGTTGAACTTTTTACGCCAGTTGTGCTTTCTTCTCCAGAAGAGTGATATCCATTATTTTCATTTACATATTTGTTAATTTCTTCAATAGAAGTGTTATATTCTGAAGTATCAAAATAAAAACTATAATTTACAATTATTTTTCTATTTTCAGGAGATGTGTTTCTTGAAGGCTCTACTGCTTCTTCAGCTTCTTCACTTGGAGATTCAACAGATTCATATTCTGCAGTAGTATCATAGCTTTCTTGTGAAACTGTATTATTAGAACTACCACAAGCTACTAAAAAAACTAAAAGAAAAGTAAGTAGAAATACTCTAAATTTTTTCATATTATCACCTCATTGTTAAGTCAATTATATTTTATAAAACATATTTATTCAATGAATTAACAAAAACTGTAACTAATTGTAATTACTTACCATATTAAAAATATTATTACAAGACTTTAAAAAAATAATTTTATTTCATATAATAAATTATTAGTGGAGGTTGTTATGCATCAATATAAAGGAAAATTAATTATACACACAGGATCAATGTTCTCAGGTAAAACATCCAGTTTAAAAAAAGATTTAAATAGATTTAAAATAGCTAGTTATAATGTTGAAACTTATAAACCCTTTGTAGATACAAGGGGCGGTAACAAAATAACAGTTCACGATGAAGAATCTATAGATGCTTTTGGGGTAAATAGTATAGACGAAATTATTGAAGATGTTTCCAAAAACAAATATCAAGTTATAGGAATAGACGAAATCCAGTTTCTAAAGGGAGATGGAGAGGCCATTAGAGATGGGATTTTAGAATTATTAAATTCTGGAGTTACAATAGTTGTGGCAGGACTAGATATGGATTATAATGCAGTAGCTTTCGAAATAATAAAAGAGCTAATGCCAATAGCTGATTATGTATATAAACACCACGCAGTTTGTACAAAATGCGGCACAGACGCATGGGTAAGCCATAGAAAAGTCCAAGGAGAAGATAGAGTCTTAATTGGAGCAGAAACCGAATACGAACCCCTTTGTAGAAGCTGCTACAACGAAGTAAGAAAAGATGAAGACCTAGAAGTAAATAAAAACCAAATGAAATTAGATATAGTAGTATAAAAAAATCACTTCTGAAATAAGAAGTGATTGGTAGTGTAAAATATTTTGTGTATCGGCTTATCCT
>CAYWTV010000038.1:0-11352 GCA_964461305.1 uncultured Peptoniphilaceae bacterium | reverse complement strand
TAGATTCACCAATAGTAATACCAAAAACTGGTGATGTAAAAGTATTTATAATGATGGCTGTTGGAATAATTATGGTAGGGGTAGGTTATTGGGTAACTAGAAAGAGTAAAGAGGATTGTTAAGTCGGATAAAATTGAATTTAATAGTACAAAAAAATGCTATTCTTATTTGAATAGCATTTTTGATGTCTATTATTTTTATTTTCTTAACATTTCTTCAAGAACCACTTCATCTGTCGTTTTCATTCCGCATTTTGCAATAGTTCCCACTGTTTTTATAGTTTCGTCTAAAGATTCTTTTACGATTCCATCTCCAATTTCGAAGTCTTCATTTGCCAAGGCTTGTTTATATGAAACTGCTGCGTTTCTTACACTTGAAGCGATTTTACTTGCACAAGATGGTTTAGCTCCGTCACAAATCATTCCAGAATTAGTAGCTAAAGCGTTGGATATAGTTCCTTCTAATACTTCCTTAGAATCTCCATTAATAAACCCAACACCTGCAATAGCTCCAGAAGCTGCAGAAACAACTCCACAATATGCTGACAGTTTTCCTATTCTTTCTTTAATATAAAGTGATATTAAATTTGAAAAGATAAGTCCTCTGTATAGATCTTCATCTGAATATCCGTTGTCTTTTGCAAATAGAATTACTGGAACAGCAGTGGTGATTCCTTGGTTTCCACTACCAGAATTTATAACTACTGGCATTTCACATCCGCTCATCCTAGCGTCTGATCCAGCAGCTGCGTAGGCTGCTAATTTGTCAAAATAATCGTTACTTTCCATTCCCAAAATTACAGATCCAATGTTAGAACCCCAATCGTTTTTGATTCCTTCTTTTGCAATACTAAGATTGTAATCTATTTGAGTATCTAAAACATCTTTTATATCTGTATAATCAACTGTTTTTGCAAAGTCATATATTTTATCAAAAGATAAGTCGACTTTTCTTTCAGTTTCGTTATTTTCTACTTCTTTTTCAAAAACAACTTTTCCATTTTTTTCTATTAATATAATATTTGTATGGGAATCTTTAACTTCTACTTTAGAGCTTTCATCACCAGCAAACATTTCTATATCAATATAAAGTCCTGTAATATCTGGTACTAAGTTTATTTCAACAATTCCTTCCTTGATTTTTTCATCACATAATTCTAGTTTTGATTTGTCAATATTAGCTAAAACTTCTAATTCCTTATTTGGATCTCCTAAAAATGCTCCAGCAACAACTGATATTTCTATACCTTTTCTTCCATCAGTACCTGGTACCTTTACGCTATTTGCGTTTTTTATCATATTTCCAGATAAATTGGCGATTATTTTTTCTGGTTCTTTTCCTAAAATTTCTTTAGCCTTCGCAGAAGCAAGTGCTATTGCGATAGGCTCCGTACAGCCGAAGGCAGGTACTAGTT
Organism: uncultured Peptoniphilaceae bacterium; assembly: GCA_964461305.1. GTDB lineage: Bacteria > Bacillota > Clostridia > Tissierellales > Peptoniphilaceae > Neofamilia. The sequence goes on along the minus strand of CAYWTV010000038.1, from coordinate 9,938 downwards.
CCGTTCTTAAAAATTCTATATAATTCATATTTATCCTTTCTAAATTGCGTCTTCTTCTCTGACATAAGGAGGGTTGTCTCCTCTACCTGGAACTTTATTAAATAGTCCAGTAACCATAAGTGCTATTGCACCATCACCAGTAACGTTACAAGCAGTACCGAAACTGTCTTGAAGTGCAAATATTGATAACATTAAAGCAGTTCCAGTGTCGTTAAATCCAAGTACTGAAATTATAAGTCCAAGGGAAGCTACTACTGTACCACCTGGAACTCCAGGAGCACCTATAGCAAAAATTCCTAGTAAGAATATAAACAACAACATACTTCCAGTATCTGGCATTTGTCCATAAAGGATTTGAGATACTACCATTACAAAAAACGTTTCAGTTAGTACAGATCCACAAAGGTGAGTGTTTGCACAAAGTGGAACAACAAAGTCTCTAATTTGAGGATCAAGAGTTCTAGCTTTTCCTGCAGATTTTAAAGCTACAGATAAAGTGGCAGCTGATGACATAGTACCTAAAGCAGTAACATAAGCTGGTCCATAGTGTTTTAAAACTTCCATAGGATTAGTTTTAGAAAGAGCTCCTCCTATAGCATATAGTAATGTTAACCATATTATATGACCGACTATTACTATAAGAATAACTTTTAAGAAAACTGGTAATTCATTTATAATTGCACCTTCATAAGCTAGTTCTGTAAAAGTAGTAGCAATATAGAAAGGAAGAATTGCAATAACAACTCTATTAACAATCTCTAAAACGATATTGTTAAATTCTAACAACAATCTTTCCCAACTTTCAGATTTTGTCCACACTACAGCAAGCCCCACAAGAACAGAAGTTACTAAAGCTGTCATTACTGACATAATAGGCGAAATCTCTAAATTAAATAATATTTCTGGCAAAACATTTCCTTCGCCCATAGTAGTAGCGATATTTAAATGTGGAATAATAATCCTTCCAGCAATAAAGCTAAATAAAGCAGCACCTACCGATGAAACATAACAAATTATTAAAGTAGTAGACAAAGCTTTACCTGCGTTTTCTTTTAAAGAAACAATAGCAGGAGTAATGAAACCTAGTATAATCAGTGGAACTATGTAACTGATTAAATTACCAATTATTTTCTTTACAGTACTAATCACTACCATAACTGATTCATTAGCAATACTTCCAATAATAATACCTAAAATAATACCTAGTAATAGCTTAAACAACAAGCTATTAAAAAAACTTTTCTTCTTCATAAATATCCTCCTTATGATATAAATTTATTCGACTATATAAGATGCAACTTTTGTGCCAAAAACAAGGGCGACAAAATAGCCAATTGTAAAATCAATAATTTGCAAATTTGCAAAAATGAAAATTATATTTTGCAAAAATGAGAATAATATAATAGAATGAACTTGGTGATAAAATGAGTACAATTGATAAAATTAAAAATTCTGTCCAAGAAGTATGCGAAGCGGTAAGTTCCATACTCTCAGTAGACGTAACAGTAATGAACACAAATTTAGAAAGAATAGCAGCAACGGGAAAATACAAAGCTGAAATAGGAAGTAAATTACCAGCTGGATGTTATTATTCAAATCTTTTAAAAGACGAAGAATTACAAAGTCTTGACAATTCAAATGACATTAAAAAATGCAACAACTGTGAAACTGCAGAATCTTGTGAAGAACTGGCTACTATTGGATATCCTATAATTTCACAAGAGGGAAAGAGACTAGGAGTTATGGGCCTTATAGCTTTTAAAGAATCAGAAAAAGAATACATATCCCAAAACTATGAAGCGGTAAATAAATTTTTAAAAAAAATTAGCGATCTTATTGCAGGAAATCTAAATTATGAAATAACAATTGGAGATTTGTATTTAAAAAACAAGGAAATGAAAAACCTAATAGATTCCTTAGAAAATGGGATAATAATTGCAGATGAAAAATATAATATAGTAGGTTTTAATGACGAAATAATAAATCTATTGGAAGTTAAAAAAGAAAAAATTGAAGGGAAAAAAGTTTACGATATCTTTGAAAACCTAAATCTCTTTGAAACCCACGGAAAGAGAATTCTTCCTACTAAAACAAAATTAAACAACACCAACAACAATTTCATGATAAAAGTAGTAGAAAATAAAATAAACGAAGTTACGAAAAGTTATTTAATAGAAGTATCTAAATATTCAAAAGTACTTAAAAACGCCTATGACATTATTGAACAAAAGGATGTAGTTACCTTTGACGAAATTCTAGGTGATAGCTATATCCTTAAAAACACAATTAACTTAGCAAAACAAATATCTTATGGAGATTCATCAGTAATGATTCGAGGAGAAAGCGGAACTGGAAAAGAACTTTTTGCAAGAGCAATTCACAACGCATCATCGAGAAAAGATAATATGTTCATAGCCATAAACTGCGCCTCTATTCCAGAACATTTACTAGAAAGTGAGCTATTTGGATACGAAAAGGGAGCCTTTACAGATGCCAGTAACACAGGGAAAATCGGAAGATTTGAACTTGCAAATGGTGGAACTTTGTTTTTAGATGAAATAGGAGATTTGCCACTACATTTACAGCCGAAACTTCTACGAGTACTACAAGATGGATCTTTTATCAGACTAGGAGGCAGTAAAAAAATAGATGTGAATTTTCGGCTAATAACTGCCACGAACCAAAAGCTTGAAGAAATGATAGAAGAAAACACTTTTAGAGAAGATTTATATTATAGACTAAACGTCATTCCCATAACTATTCCTCCTTTAAGAGAGAGAAAAGAAGATATCGAATTAATAGCTAGGAAAAAACTAAAACACTACTGTTTTAAATTAAATAAAGAAAAGAAAGAGTTCTCAGAAGACATTTTAAAAAGATTCTTCGAGCATAAATGGAGCGGGAATATAAGAGAACTTGAAAATGTAATAGAATATCTAGTAAATATATCAGAAGGAAAGGTGATAACATCCGACTTGCTACCAAAGAACTTTTCCTTATACGAAAAAGAGGATTTAAAACCTAAGGAAAATCTAGAACTAGAAGATAAATGTTTAAAAGAACTAACAGAGGATTTTGAAAAAAATGTATTAACAAGATATTTAGAAGAATATGGAAATTCAACCTTAGCAAAAAAGAAAATAGCAGAAAAGCTAGGAGTAAATTTATCAACACTTTACAGAAAACTATATAGATACAACATCATTTAAAACCAAAATTCAAAGACTTTAGGTAGAGATATTTAAAGTCTTTTTTAATTAGAGACATTGTAAAATCTGAAATAAATATCGAAAATTCTCTGGACAATATGGGTTTTAAGCCTTTTACTTTAAGAAATCCTGACCAATTAATTTGTCTCTTAGAAGAATTATCTACTGGTAAATATGGGTATATATAAAGAGTGAAGGGATTTTGTACTGATGAGAAAAATTGGTTTAGGTTTGATTTTGTAAATGGAGATTATCAAATTGGTCAATGTGAAGAAATGGAAGATTCTAGAGCTGTAGTAATTGGAAGTAATTTAGATAAGAAAAAACTAAATTTGTTGTTTAAGTTTAGGGGATTTTCATCTAAATCTGGCCTAAAGAAAATTAAGATAAAGTCTTAAAAAAAGGAGTAATTATGGCAAAATATGAAAGATTTGTAAAAGTTCATACTCAAGGTATTGTTTCGACAATAGAGGTATGGGTAGATCGGGAAACTGGAGTAAACTATATTTTAACTACTGCAGGATATGGAACTACTTTCAGTCCACTTTTAGACAAAGATGGAAATGTATTAGTTACGGATCCTAATGATCTAGATAAACACGAATATAAGTAATTTTAAAAATAATTAAAAAATATTAATAAATTTCATTGACAATTAAATTAAAATTAGGTATCATTAGTTAAATCGTAGAGTCGGAGAAGTAAACAGATGGAAATTTTTTACAGAGAGGCGAAAAAGGTGAAAGTCGTCATTATTAAAATCTGTTGAATAGAACCGAGGAGATTAAGTCTTGAAATAGTAGTATGGACTTACGGCTAATGTATCCGTTATTACAAGAGATAATCTTTTTTTAAAAAGATTAATTAGAGTGGTACCGCGATTTTGTTATACGCCTCTTTTCCTTATTTAAGGAAAAGAGGTTTTTTATTTTAAGGGGGAATTAATATGGATTTCAGTTGTCAGTCAATGGTGGACAAGATCACAGATATTATGATTAAACGTCCACAAGAAGCCTTTAAGAACCAAGATTTTATAAATGAAAATTATGAGGCTTGTAAGTATTATGGTATTCCGGATATGAAAAAAAGTATTAAAGAATACGAAGTTTTTGAAAATATTTTAAAGGAAAATGTAGAAAATATTTGGTATCTTCCAGAAGATAATATTACAAACTTAGATTCAATTTATGCACATGATTCTTTAAAAATAACTAAAAAAGGTGCAATATACTTTAATATGACAAAAGATGTTAGAAAAAATGAATCAATAGCTTCAGAAGAATTTCTTAAATCCATTGGAGTTGAAACTTTAGGTTATATTAAAGAACCGGGAAGAATGGAAGGCGGAGATGTTTTATGGCTAGATGATAAAACTGTTGCAATAGGACTGAGCTATAGAACTAATGAAGAAGGAATAAGACAGTTTAAAGAACTTACTAAGGATTTTATCGACGAAGTTATAACTGTTCCTTTGCCCCATGGAGTCGGTGATGGAGAAGTTTTACATCTTATGAGTTTAATTAGTCCAGTAGATGAAAAATTAGCTGTAGTTTATTCAAAGTATATGCCTGTATTTTTTAGGGAGCTTCTTATAGAAAAAGGAATTGAGCTTTTAGAAGTTGATGATGATGAATATGAGTATTTAGGATGTAATGTACTAACTTTAGCTCCCAAAGTTTGCGTACTTATAGATGGCATTCCAAAGATTCAAAGGAAGTTAGAAGATGCTGGATGTAGGGTTTATACATATCCAGGGGAAGAAATTTCTATAAAAGGAACTGGTGGAGCAACTTGTTTTACTAGTCCACTTAATAGAGTAAAATAAAAAATTTAAAGGAGAAAAAGACAATGTATACACACATGATAGTAAGAACACCATCAAAGAGCATGGTTAACGGTTTAAGAAGAGACGATATAGGTACTCCAGATTATGAACTAGCTTTAGAACAACACAAAAACTATATTAAGGCTTTAGAGTCTTTGGGAATGGTAGTAGATGTATTACCTCCATTAGAAGATTATCCTGATTCTTGTTTTGTTGAAGATGTGGCAGTTGTTACTGAAAAAATGGCAATAGTTACAAATCCTGCAACTGAACAAAGAAATGGAGAAAAAGAACACATTGTTGAAACACTAAAAAAATATTACCCTGAAGATAAAATCCACTATATTACAGAAGGTGTTATTGAAGGTGGAGATATTATAAGATGTGATGATCATTTTTATTTAGGTGAATCTGACAGATCAGATGAAGGCGGAAGAAAGCAGTTTATAGAAATATTAGAACAATACGGATATACTGGCTCATCTGTTCCTACTGATAATGGACTTCATATTGGGTCTGATATGATGTATATAAAAAATAACAATTTAGTAATTACTGGAGAATTTGTAGATATGCCAATATTTGATAAATACAATAAAGTTGTTGTTGATGAAGATGAGGCTTATGCAGCGAATGTGGCGTGGATAAATGATACTGTTTTAATGGCTGAAGGTTTTCCTAAAACTAAAAAGAAAATTGAAGATTTAGGATATAAAACTATACCTTTAAACAATTCAGAATTTAAGAAAATAGACGGAAGTATTACTTGTCTATCTCTGCGATTTACTCCACTAAAATAAAATTAAAAAAGGGAGATAATTATGGGAATTGAACAAATTATAGAAATAATCGTTTATGAATATTTGTGGGGAATTCCGTTAATTGTAATAGTTTTAGCTGGAGGAATTTTTTTCACTTTTGCTTCTGGAATGATTCAATTTAAGTTTTTTTCTAAAAGCTTTAAAATGATGAAAGAAAGTTTTCAAAAAAATAAGACTAAAGTAGATAATCAAGCTGGAGTTTTGTCTAGTTTTGAAGCGATTAGTGTTGCACTTGGTACGACTATAGGAGTGGGAAATATCGGGGGCGTTGCAGCTGCAATTGCCCTTGGTGGACCTGGAGCACTTTTTTGGATGTGGGTAGCTGGGTTATTCGGTATGGCTATTAAAGTTGTAGAAATAACTTTGGCTGTTCATTATAGATCAAAAGACAAATTAAATGAATCCTACGGAGGACCTAACTATTATATCCACAAAGGTATAGGCATAGAAAAAGGATATAAAACTTTAGCGAAAATTTTAAGTGGACTTTTCGCCTTTGGATTTATTTTGGGGATATTTTTAAATATTCAAACCTATACTGTTTCAGAGGCAGTAGCTGGAACTTTTAATATAAATATAAATATAATAGCTATTATTTATACAATTGCTTTGTATTATATGATTAGTGGTGGAATGAAACATATAGGAAAGATAGCTGCTGTATTAGTACCTATTATGATAATGTTTTATATTTTAGGGGGACTATTTGTAATTATTAGGAATTTTGATAATTTACCTGAAACTTTTAGGTTGATATTTAATAGTGCTTTTACAGAAACGGCTGCTTTAGGAGGATTTGCTGGAGCGAGTTTTAAATTAGCACTGTCGTCTGGCATGAGTAGATCAGTGTTTAGTAATGAAGCTGGATGGGGTTCAGCTCCTATGATTCACGCTTCTTCTAAAGTAAACCACCCTTTTAAACAGGGAATCTTCGGCATATTTGAAGTATTTGTTGATACTTTTATAGTTTGTTCTATTACTGGATTGATCATTATAGTAACCGGTCAATGGAGTAGTGGTTTAGATGGAGCTACCCTTACACTCCACGCTTTTGAACAAGGTACTGGATTTGTTGGTAAAGTTATTTTAGCAATAGGAGTATTTCTATTTGGCCTTACGACTTCTAGTGGAGTTTTTACTCAAATAGAGGTAGTTCTTAGATACTTACTTGGAGATAGTAAATTTAAAGAAAAGCTATTAAATTTTTATAAATGGTTTTATCCAATCCCAAGTATAGCATTAGTATTTATAGCTAGTTATTTAGGGTTACCTGGAACTAGCGTATGGCTCATATCAGATGCTGCTACTGCCTTTCCAATTTTTGCAAATATAATAGCATTATTTATTTTGTGGCCTAGATTTAAAAATATTTTAAAAGATTATAAAGCTAGAATACTAAAAGATGGAAAAGTTGATTCAAAATTCCAAGTTTTCTATGAAGGAAATAATGAAAGTAATAATGTAGATAAAATATAAAAATATCGAGTAATCAATTTTGGTTACTCGATTTTTATAATCTTATAGACTTTACATTAATTTAATATAATGATGCAATAAATTGGCGATGTGAATGGTTATATATATAGAAAGAAAATTTTAAATAATAGAAAGGAAGATATTATGAAAAAGAAATTAGTATTTGGGTTAGCTTTATTATTTTTAGTAATGCCTAATGCTTCTAAAGCTGATAGCAATGATATAAAACTATGGGTAGATGGTAGTTATGTAACTACTGATGCGAAACCTTATATTGAAGACAGTAGGACTTTAGTTCCCATTAGATTTATCGCCGAGGCTTTAGGATACAATGTGGAGTGGAATGACAGTACTAGAACTGTTATATTAAGTAAAGGTTCTGAGCATATTTTAATGAACATCGGATCAAGAAATGCAACTCATAACGGAAGACCTACTACTTTATATAAAGAACCACAACTTAAAAATTCTAGAACTTTTGTGCCAGTGAGAGATATTGCTGAAAGATTCGGAAAGAAAATAGACTGGGATCAAAAAAACTGGACAGTAGTAATAGGCTCAGGATATAAAACCCCTACACCAGTACCAGTAAAAAATCCTTCTCAATCTGGAGAAAGACTTTCCGCTAAGGATGCTAGAAAAATGGTAGTTGATAAATTTGGTGGAATTGTAGAAAAGATAGAATACACTTACAACGAAACTAATCCACTTTATAAAGGTGAAGCTTTGAAAAAAGGTTCTAAAGTAGTTTTCGAAATCAATGCTCGAACTAGACAATTTGTAAAATGGGATATTGGAAATGACAACAAATGGGATGAATTTGCAAGTGAGCTTCCAAATTTTATTTCTATAGATCAAGCTGCTAATAAAGTAATCGCCCAATCTGGAAAGGACAACACCTTTGTTCAAAAAATAGATTTTAAATACGATGGAAATGAAACTATTTATCAAGGCGAAGCATTTAATCGTGGAGTTAAATATGTATTTGAACTTTACGCTAAAACTAACCAATTTAAAAAATGGTCAGTTGACGGTGGAGATGAAACTTGGGTAGAGCAGTATTCAAATGTAAAATAAATATGATAAGATAAAAAGCCTTCTTAGTTGGAGGTTTTTTTGTTTAATTTATAGGGTATAAATTTAATAATCTAACAATAGGAGGGCGAAAAAATGACTGGAAAATTTAAATCAAGTGCAAATACTGCTCACTCTCCAAAGTCTCAATTTTATGAAGAGTGGTCAAAATTGTTTTTAGAAAATGATGTGGAAAAAATCATTGAACCACTAGATTCTGAAATAGAATGGGAAATGGTGGGAGAATCAACAATGAAGGGGATTGATGAAATAAAGAAAAGTTTTTTTAATGATAATCAAGACCCAGATATTAAAATGACTTTAATGGATATTGAAAATATAATTTCCCATGGAAAATTTGTTTCTGCTTGGGGAACTATGGAAATGAGTAATGGAGAAAAATATAGATTTTCAGATATTTTAGAATTTAAGTCTCATAAATCAGACAGTAAAGTAATAAAAATTATAGCTTTTGTTGTAAAAATCTAAATTGAAAAACCCAGTAAATTTAATATTTACTGGGCTTTATATTATTTTTCTTTTACTGGAATCCAAACTTCAGAGTAATAATTTTCATCTAAAGTTCCATTTTCGTAATCTGCAGGGTCTATATATACTTCTAGATTATATCCAGCTGCAATTTCGTATTTTTCGTTATTAGGCAGCCAATTAGAAAAAATCTCTTGATTTAATTTTGGCATGTTTTCACTAATTGGGCCGTTACATGGAAAGACTGCCCAAGTAAGGCTGGGAACTTCTACTATTTCCGTTCCTTCAGGAACTTGAGTATCCTCTAGGTATTCGTCACCAATTATATATTCTAAATCTTCACCATTCATTTCAGTATCTATATTAAGACCAAGTTTTGGAATGATTTCAGAATTTAGTGAGAAAAATTTTTCCCATAGCTTTGGAATTTCCCTTGAAGCATTTTCGTATTTAAATGATTCCTTTAAGCCTACAACTTTGAAACTTCTCATATTAATTATATTATACTCCATAAATTCACCTCCAGTTATTTTAAGTGATTTTTTATTTTTATATAAACATTGACATTGTGTTCTTTTCCTACTATATATTCCTTATCGTCTATAGATAATATAGGAGTCTCGTATTTTTCTAAAATCTCCCTTATAGGATCATCACTGGGAATTTCTTCTTTTTTAATATCAATGTATTCTATATTAATTTTATCTTTTAAATCAGTGCTTATTAAAAATTCTTTTAAATCTTTATAAACTTCGTATTCAGTCGCATCCCTTCCAGGGACTTCACTTAGACCTCAGGTTTTAGTATTTAATACTTCTTTATTAAAAGTACCGTAGTATTTTATATCGATATTTTTCATATAGACCTCCATATGTATCTTTACCCACATTTTTAATATTTTAATTGTAGAATTTATATAAACTTTTTCAACTAAAAACTTTTGAAGTTTAATCTTTTTCTATAAAAATTTAAAGTTAGGATAGAAATAAAGAGAGTAATTAAATAGGAGGTCTTAGCTTCTGATGAAGCAAGTTTTATTACTGG
>CAYWTV010000037.1:0-12989 GCA_964461305.1 uncultured Peptoniphilaceae bacterium | reverse complement strand
TAGGAAAAATTGTAGTGGCAACTGGTGGAACTAGCGATATGTATGCTGCTGAAGAGGCTGCTCTTACTTGCGAATTTTTAGGAAACGAAGTAGTAAGACTTTACGATGTTGGAGTAGCGGGAATTCATAGACTTTTTTCTCATATAGACGAAATAATGGACGCCACTGTAATTATAGCAATAGCAGGAATGGAGGGGGCCTTAGCTAGTGTAATAGGAGGTTTAGCAGATTGTCCAGTTATAGCAGTTCCCACTAGTGTAGGATATGGAGCGTCTTTTAACGGTTTAGCAGCACTACTTTCTATGCTAAATTCTTGTTCTAGCGGAGTTAGCGTAGTAAATATAGATAACGGATTTGGAGCAGCTTATCAAGCTAGTATGATTAATCACATAAAAGGAGTAAAATGAAAACACTTTATTTAGAATTAAATATGGGGGCAGCGGGAGATATGTTAATGAGCGCCCTTTACGAGTTAGTAGAAGATAAAGAAGAATTTTTAGATAAAATAAATTCCCTAGGATATGAAAATGTAGAAGTAAAGGTAAATGACTCTATGAAATGTGGAATAAGTGGAAAAAATATATCTATAATAGTAAATGGCGAGGAAGAAGAAAGTTTAGATGTGGATATTAGAAACTTAAATCACGACCATAGCTACGAGCATTCTCATGACCACGACCATATCCACGAGCATTCTCATGACCACGACCACGACCATATCCACGAGCATTCTCATGACCACGACCATGACCATAGTCACGAACATTCACACGATCATAATCATAGTCATAGCCATAATTCTTACACAGATGTTATAGAGATTATTAATAACTTTGATTTAAAAGACGAAATTAAAGAAAACGCCATTAGTATTTATAAATTAATCGGAGAAGCAGAAAGCCACGCCCATAATAAAAGTATGGAAGAAGTTCACTTTCACGAAGTGGGGACTATCGATGCTATTTATGATATAGTAGGTAATTGTATTTTAATGGATATGATAAATCCAGATGAGATTATAGCATCTTCTATAAACTTAGGTAATGGAATGGTAAAATGCCAACATGGAATAATGCCAGTTCCAGCACCAGCTACAGCCTATATACTAAAAGGAGTACCAGTCTATAAATCTAGTATAAAAGGAGAACTTTGTACCCCAACAGGAGCAGCTATATTAAAACATTTCGTAAAAGAATTTAAAGAAATGCCTATAATGGAAGTGGAGAAAATCGGCTACGGAATGGGAAAAAAAGACTTCGAAGCTCCAAATTGTGTAAGGTCTTTTTTAGGAGAAACTAAAGAATCAAAAGATAAACTAATAGAACTAAAAACTACCATAGACGATATGACCGGAGAAGAGATAGGATACCTATTCCAAGTACTATTTAATAAAGGCGCCTTAGAAATCTACACCACTAATATAATGATGAAGAAAAATCGCCCGGGAATAGAACTTACAATAATATCTAAAGAAGAAAATAAAGAAACTATAATAAAAGAAATATTTTCTAACACAACGACCATAGGAATAAAGCACTATGCTATCCAAAGAACAACATTAGAAAGAACAGAAGAAGTAGTAGAAACAGAATTTGGAAAAATTAGAAAAAAAATCTCAAAAGGCTTTGGAATAAAAAGAGAAAAATTCGAATACGAAGATTTAATAAAAATAGCTGAAAATGAAAATTTATCTTTATTAGAAGTAAAAAATTTACTGGATAAATAGTTTTATATAATAATAATTTTAGAATAAACGTAGGGAACGGTCTTGTACCGTTCCTTATGTATTAAAAAAATTATACTTCTTTATCTTCAACTTTATCAAATTCTTTAAAAAAAAGTTCTAAATACCATAGATAAAAATATCATGAATTTATATACAAAAAAAAGCTAAAATCGGTTAGTACGTACCTCTTATTCTAAAAATATATCATCTTTTATGTTTACGTATTTATATTTTTCTCCAAAATTAGTTACCGAAAAATTCATCCTAGTACCTTCTTTTAATGCACTGGTATTTCCACTGTCAAAAAAATTACCATTTAAATTAAAATGAATTTGAGAATCACTTATTAGATGATAGTGTAAACTTCCTCCGAATTCTTTAGATATTTCATTATAATATTTATCTAAATCAGCAGAATAAACATCTTTAATAAGGACTCTGTCATTAATATTTTCTATAGAACAATAAAATCCTACAGTTGGCTGATAATCACCGCTTACTTTTATTATTTTCGATAAATATGCATTATGAGATTCTTCCTTTGAGAGTATTTTTGATTCAATCTCTTCCATACTTACACCTAAACCTACTAATCTTTCAGTCATTTCTTCATCGGATAGATATTTTATTTTAATATCATTATATTCATCATTAACTTCAATAATATCTACAGTTTCAGAACTATTCACATTATTTATATCTCCGGGGAAAAAATTAATTATAATTATTAACGAAAATAATAAAATAGTCGCTATAAAAATTACTAAAATTTTTTTCATATAATTATCCCTTCTTATATTAATACATTTTATTCTCTACTTTCTTTATAATCTCTCTTCTTAAAAAGTACTTTTAAAATATTAAACACCAATAAAGCGATTAAAAATCTTAAAACTAAAGTATCTATATCAAAAACTCCTAATCCTAATAATCTAGACTGGTTTTTATAAATTCACCCATTGATTTTCTCCTTTTATCTTCTATTTATTTATAAGATACTGTTCTCCAGAAATAAATTACCTACTTTATATTATTGTCTAAACATACTAGCCACTTCTAATTACCATAAGCCTGATAAACCATCAGATAATGTATTATACATAAGATAAAATCCAACCACATAAAAAAGAATAGTACCTAAAACCTTATTTAAAGTAAAATCATTCCTAATTTTTAGTAAAACTAATCTCCAAATTATGCTAATAGTATGAAATACAATAAAACCCACACTAAATATGATATATTGTTGATTATATAAAGAAATAAATAGCAAAGTGTATATTAAAAGATGTATTGGAATAAATAATCTGTCCAAATAATTTTTTTCTTTCATTTTTATTCTACTCCTATTATAGATATAAATTGCATTTAACAATATCTGCATCAGCTGTAGAATTATCTAATGTATTAATCATTGGGGATAATTCATAAACAGTTGCCTCATGCACACCGTCTACATAAATTTTATTACCAACTTTTTCAACATGAAACAAATTATCAGATTTACTTTCTATAATATTTTTATCATAAATTGTTTGACCACTATCTTCTTCATTGATATATTCTTGTGATAGAATTTGGGTGTTATTTCCACTTTGAGCATATGAAGTTGTAACCGTTATAGTCATTATTAGAATAGCTAATAATAAAGACATTATTTTATGTTTTTTCATACTTTTCTCCTTTTATAAATTCCTTTTATTAAACAATAAACTGCATTTAAAAAATTTTATCAATTACATTACAATCATAGGCATCATCCTTTTTTCTTTAAATAAAATTCGAATATTTAAACTTACATTACAAACGTATACTACTAGATGTTTTACTAATACTTTCACCCCCTATACTTGCATTTACAATAACTCTATAGGTGTTTCCATAACTACCAGTATACGCTATATCATAAAAACCCTTATTTCTTCAGCTTTTTTATCTCCATAAAAAATACAATATAGTAACTGACAATCATTCCCATTGCCCAAGTTATTTCTTCGTGAAGCGGGCTTAATCTAAATGACAGATTTGCAATAATTAAAAATAATATTGGAGATATTAAAGTAGACAGCGCAGACATTAATCTCTTGGATTTAATATAATATAAAAGACTATTTAAAATCAAAAAAGCAAATACAGTATAAATAAAATATCCCATTTTGTTTCCTTTCTATATATTTTTATTTAAAAGGCAAGGTTTTTAAGTCTTGCCTATTATAAAATATCAACCTACATAATGAGGTCCAGTTTCCTTAACGTCTCTTCTAATAAAACGACCTTCAAGAGTTCTAAAGGTGACATCACATTTTGTATAAACATTCGGTCTAGAATATCTGTACTTGTTTCATATCTATCGTTAGGAATAATTTTCTCTATATATTTAAATACATCTTCTCCATTAGATTTCTTCCAAAACACGTTCAAGCTCATCTGTTATTTCCTTAATTCTTTCAGCAGTATCATTATCAAACTCGATTAAGAGCTCATCGTCATTTACTACTTTAGCTTTACTAAGTAGATTTCCATATTCACTAACTAACTTCTTTATGGAAGTTTTCATCTCTTCATCTTCAATCCTATGGGAATTCACATTATTGACTAATTTATTCATTTTTATAATAGAATCTTCTAGACCTTTTGGTTCCACTTTTGTGCCAGTGACTTCCTTATTCACAAGAAAGTAATCTACCTTTTTGTATATGTAGTCAATAAGTTCCCTGTTTATATGAGAATCATCTGCCATATAGGATTCCAATTTATTAGAATAATTAAAGAAATCGTCCATATTTTGATAATTATAATTTCTTTTAATGAAATTAGCCTCTCTATAGTAACGAAATCCGAAAACTACGAGAACAACCCCCAAGATTACAACAATAATTCTCTCTCTTTTATCCATTGAAGTGTCCGCTCCTTATTGAAAAACACCTATTTAAAAGGAAATAATATTTATTTATTAAAATTATACCATAACAAGGATTAGTTCTTAAGTCTTTTAGATGAATTTAAAATATAGTAAATGAAATCCACTCCAGAAATGGGGTGTAAAAAATTTTTCAATTTTAATTTTACAATCTATCAAACTATATTATTGTGCTAACTAAATATAAGTGGTTCAAAAAAGCAAACCACTTACATTCGACAATATTAATAAATATACTTGAACTTACAGTGCTTGATTCTCTATTGATAAAACAAAATCCCCTTTTAAGTATTCAAAATTAATTTTATATTTCTCGCTTATTTGAGATATTACTTCTTCAGGATTATTTTTAATATTTAGAAATACATCGTTTTTATGTGAATACCAAATGTTTTGATAGAGTTTATCAGTTTCTGAATCAGGATCATAATCAATGTCGTAGAAAGGCACAATATTTATACTATTGTTATATGCATCATCCTTTTTATTTGTATATTAAAGAATATTTATACGTTCACATATTATTAGAAGTCTTGCTGATTTTGTGTTTTGTATTATTCTATATGAGTTTCAATGACTATTAGCTTAACAGTAAGTTATTATAACTAATACTCTAAATTTCATTGCATAACTATTTAATGCCAAAATTTTAAGTCCATTTTTCATAAAAGAATATTAATAGCAAAGCTGTTGTTCCAGTAAATGTTAGAGTAGTTACATGAAGGATAAAATCCAATCCAGTCATATAAGAAAACAAAGGCGTATTCAGTATTCTATATAGAATTAAAGGATATATAAATAACATAATTATACATAAGATTTTCCTGATTTTCATTTTTTCACTTTATTCTCCTTTTTAATATAAGTTTTCTAAATTTCATTTGACAATTTTTTTCGGCAAGGGCAACATTATATAGAGTATAATGTTACCCTATATTGTCACCGTTTTTATACCTTTGTGGATTTATATTATTCATAATTAATCACACCTATTTTTTATACCTATCTAACATACAAGTCTCATCTTACAACCTTATACTACTAGAAGTCTCGCTTATGCTTTGACCTCCAATTTTTGCGTTAACTCTAACTCTATATGTGTTGCCAGAGATACCAGTATAACTTTTGGATAAATTCTTACTCCCAGTTCCACTAAAACTCCACGTTTTGTCAGAGACCCATCTTCCATTTGAGTACCTCTCTAAGTACATAGTTCCACTTATAAAATCTGAATTAGACTTTGCTAAAATTGATGCTTCTACTCGTATTGAATTACCGTAATTTTTTAAATTAGTATAAATATTTCCAGCATCTTCCCATAGTAGACCTATTTCTCTATTTGGTAGTGAAGTAGCATATGACACTCCAATATTTCCAAAAACTAACACCATTAACAATAAACTTACAATAATTCTCTTTAACTTCATAAAAAACCTCCTTATTTACGTCTTCATAATATAAACGCAATAAGGAGGCAAAACTGGACACATTATTTTTAAATTTTTTAAAATTATTTTTTAATTTCGATACTTTCCCCTATTTTAAGGGCCTCTTCTATACTAATATTTCCTAATATGTCAATTTTCAATCCATTTTCTTCCCAGACTAGGAAAGTGAAATCATCTCTTTGCCATAGAAAGGCTTCTGTATTTCTAAAATCTATAATGTCTATCTCAGCATCTTCTGTATCGTAAGAAGAAGCTCCTTTAGCTGCATAGTAAAATCCGACTCTAACTTTAGCATCATCAAATTGATATTCTAAAACTCGCATTGTATGTCCTTTAAAGTCTTCTACTAGTTCATAACCCTCAGGTATATAGTTAATTTCTATATCTTCTAAATCCACTTCAACAACGTCATCATCTTCTGGATAGAATTGGAATCTACTGTATTCTGGGAAGGTCTCTATTACCCATCCGAAGACTAGCTGTCTCGCTTGGACATTAGTAGCCATTAGAACTGAAAAGCTCAAAGCTAGTACTAAGAAGAAGGCGGCTACTCTCTTAAGAATCGTAACTTTATTTATAGATTTTCCTATTCCCATACTTCTAATTTTATCTTTATACTGTTTAGATAGTTTTAAATTATTATTTATTTCTATATTTTCTAGTTCTAAATTTTCTCTTTCGAATAAGATATTAGTAGCTTTTTCTATTGAACTATTAGAAATCCAAAGGTTTTCTAGTCCCATAAGATTCGATAGGAGTTTTTGGATATATAAATAATTTCCTCTAGGATGATCTATTTCTAAAGTAGATTTTATATCCTTAGGAGAAGCGCCTAATGAAAATCTAAAGTATAAAAGAAATTTATCCCTTTCGGGAAGTAGAGATACTTTTTCTACTAATTCTTCTATTTCATCATCTCTAAGGATTCTATAGGTTATGGAATTTTCATCTATGGATTCAAGCTTTATGAATTCATCGTTAAAATAGTCTTTTAGATGATTATCCATTTTTTTCGTCTCCTTCGTAAATATTTTTTATCTTTAATAATAATCTTTGATTTCTTTTATAGGCTGCTTCTGTGGATATATTTAAGGCTTTAGATATTTCTTTATAGTTTTTTTCATGGAAATATCTTAAGTATATAAAGTTTTTTTCTTTTTCTGATAATTTATTTAATATTTTATATAATTCTCTTTTTTCTAAAAGCCATAATATATCATCTTCTAAATCACTTGATGATTGGAAATTTTCTATATCTTCTTCTAAAAGATACTTTTTATTTTTTCGGAATATATTTATACATTCGTTCCTTAATATGATAACGCAGTAAGGTTTAATTTTTGGACATTTTAATTTATTTATTTTTTCAATATTGTTAATTATCTTCTGGAAAGTGTTAGAAAGGGCGTCTTCTGCATCATAAGTATTCCTTAATTTATTTAAGGCTATTTGGTAAAACTCTTTATAGTATTTATTATAAATTTCTGATAAAAATTCTTCTTCGTCTTTTGATAATGAAGTAATAAAAAGTATCAATAAATCACCTACCTATTACTATTTTTTATACCCATAATGCATAACTCCATAATAAACAAAAGAGGAAACAATATAAAGTCTCCTCCTAAAATTTTAATTTTAATTTAATTACTATTCTGTAATTTCTAATTTTATTAATTCGTAATTTTTCTCTCCGATTCCTAATTCTTCCGCTCTGTTTAGACAACTTATCCAGTCTGTTTCTGGGTGGTTGTCTTTAAAGTGATCGTTGTGGATATGATCTTGTTCTGCTAGTCTTGAGCCTGGGTTTATAGGGGCTGCGTTTACTAAATCTGCACATGCCATATCTAGTGCTACTGGGTCAAAGGATGCTAACATTCCTATATCTGGAACTATTGGTACGTCATTTTCTGAGTGACAATCACAATATGGAGATACATCTAATACTAAACTAATATGAAAATGCGGTCTGTCTTTTAATACTGCATAGGAATATTCTGCCATTTTTTCGTTTAATATTACACTTGAATTATCTTTTATTGGACTAATTGCATCATAATTACAAGCTCCAATACATCTTCCGCATCCTACACATTTATCTATAAGTATGTTTGCTTTTTTGTCTATATATTTTATAGCTCCGTGGGCACAATGTTTAAAACACTCTCCACAAGTTACGCACATATTTGGGTTTACTGTTGGTTTTCCAGAGTAGTGCATTTCCATTTTTCCTGCTCTAGATCCACAACCCATTCCTATGTTTTTTAAGGCTCCACCAAAACCGGTTTGTTCGTGGCCTTTAAAGTGATTTAAAGTAATAAACACATCTGCATCCATAATACCTCTACCTATTTTTGCATTCTTTACGTGTTTTCCATTTACTTCTACTTCTACTTCGTCAGTTCCCTTTAGTCCATCTCCAATAATAACATGACATCCTGTAGAAAATGGACTGTATCCATTTTCATAAGCTGCTCCTAAATGATCTATTGCGTTTTTTCTTCTACCAACATATAAAGTGTTACAATCTGTCAGATAAGGGATTCCTCCTAGATCTTTTATTACATCTGCTACTGCTTTTGCATAATTTGGGCGAAGATAGGCTAAGTTTCCCGGTTCTCCAAAGTGAATTTTTATTGCAGCAAATTTCTTGTTAAAATTAATTTCTCCTATTCCTGCTTCGTTAATAAGTATTTTTATTTTGTCTATTAAGTTTGTGTTAAATGTTGCTCTAAAGTCTGTGAAATATACTTTTGACATAATTTCCTCCTTTTTGTTCTATTTCTATTATATCTTAAAAGACTTATTATGAATATATAAAAAGGTAGTGATTATGAAAACATTTACCGATAGACTTACATTTCTGATATAATATATATACTCAATAATTAGAAGGAAGGGTTAAATGAAAGAGTTAAAGAGAATCAAAAATGAAGCCGACGACTATGTTCAGCTACTTGCTGATATTGGTGGAGGTGATGTGGAACTTATTGATTTAGAAGGTGTTAGAATCTCTGGAGCCGGTCCTGATTTTGGTACTGAAATCGGAAAGGTATTTCCCAGGGTTCCTTTAGCTTACAAAAAAGCATTTAAAACTAAAAAACAAGTGGTTATTGACGATCCGAAAAATGACCCTTTAGTTTTAGAGTGTGATGTTTTTAAGGATTTTGATATTCAAGCTCTTATTGCATCTCCCATTGTAGTAGAGGGACAGGTTATAGGTACCCTTGGAACTACTATGGAAAGGGATCCTAGTAAGGTTTTAATTGAAAGTTTCGAACTTTACACTGGAATTGTTAAACAAACTGCGGATTTTATTTCTATTCAATACAAAAACATGAAAGACAGTGAAGAAAAGATTTCCACTTTAGATGTTTTTGAAACTTTAGTTAGAAATATTGAAGAGGGAGCAGTTGTAGTTAACGAACTAGACGAAGTATTAATTATAAATACATCTGCAAAGGCTCAACTTGGAATCGAAAAAATTATTAATAATGATAAAATTGAAATTACTAAAACTGGAGATAGAATTTCTGACTCTGAGGAATTTATAATAAAACTCGACAACAAGGAAACTACAGTTTTAGGTGAGATTATAGAATTAAATGAAAATTTAAAGTACAAATATATTTTACTGTTTAAAGATATGCAACAACTTAAATCTAATATTTACGACCTTACATCTACTGTAAATATTGCCCACCCAGATTCTATTATTGGAACTAGTGCTAGAACTAAAAGTCTTAAGGAAGACATAGTAAAAGTGGCCAATTCTATTTCAACTGTGTTAATAACTGGAGAATCTGGTACTGGTAAGGAAATGGTGGCTACTGCTATTTGGAAATCTTCTGATAGAAAAGACGAAAGATTCGTAGCTATAAATTGTGCTGCTATTCCAGAAGCCCTTTTAGAGTCTGAACTATTTGGTTATGTTAAGGGAGCTTTTACAAGTGCTGATCCAAAGGGCAGAATGGGAAAATTTGAACTTGCAAATAAAGGAGTAATTTTTCTAGATGAAATCGGGGATATGCCTTTGTATTTACAATCGAAACTACTAAGGGTTATTCAAGAGAGAAAAATTTCTAGAATTGGTTCTAATCAAGTTATTCCACTAGATGTGAGAATTATTGCTGCTACTAATCAGGATTTAAAGGAAATGATTAGACAAAATAGATTTAGGGAAGATTTATTTTATAGATTAAATGTTATACCTATTGATATTCCGCCTTTAAGGGAAAGACAAAAGGACATTAAGGATTTATTCTACTATTATATAGAGTATTATCGTAAGCTTTTTGGAAAGAGATTTGAAAGGGTAGAAGATGATGTTTTAAAAATACTTTATGAATATCCTTGGCCTGGAAATGTTAGGGAACTGGAAAATGCTGTGGAGTACATGGTAAATATGATGGAGTATGGAGTTATTAATAAGAATACTTTGCCTAAGAGTATTTTTAACCCCTATGTTATTACTCCACCTACTAGTGATATTATTCCATTAAATAAATTAGAAGAACAAGAAATACTTAAAGCTTTAAATATTTATGGTGATGATACAAAAGGAAAAGAAATGGCCGCAAGGGCCTTGGGAATAGGAATTGCAACTTTATATAGAAAAATTCAAAATATAAATATTGAAGATGTTAAGCCTATTAACCAATAAAAGAAAAAATTTATTATCAAAGTGATAATAAATTTCAAGAAGTAGAGAACTTTCCGATTGTTATGACCTATCAATTTGATAAAAATTATCAAATTGATAATTTTAGAAACGTTTTCAAAGAAAGTGCATTTTATTTAAATTTCAAGATGGCTAGAAATAGCCATCTTTTATTTTGTTTTTAATTATTTTTCTTTTATTTTAAAAAAAGTTGGCACGGTATATGCATTATGTATAAGTGTTAAGAAATATATCACGATTTCAGGAAAGGGGGATATTATGTTACAAGAAAAATATAATATTGTTTTGAATGATGTATCAAAAAGGGAGAAAGCTTCATTAGATTTCATTAATGAAGAGGTTGTAAACAATGCACAAAAGTTTCATTCAAGCTTTGAACAATACGAACCAACTCCATTAGTAGAGTTAAAAAATTTGGCTAATCTACTAGGAGTAAAAAACATCTATATTAAAGATGAATCTTACAGATTTGGTTTAAATGCGTTTAAAGTATTGGGAGGATCTTTTGCAATTGCAAAGTATATCGCTGAAAAAATCGGGGTGGACATTTCCGAATTACCTGCTGAAAGATTAGTTTCAGATGAGGTTAAAGAAAAATTGGGTGATGTTACTTTTGTAACAGCAACAGACGGAAACCACGGACGTGGGGTAGCTTGGGCTGCTGAACAACTAGGACAAAAATGTGTTGTTGTTATGCCAGACGGCTCTGCTATTGAAAGAAGAGACAAAATTCGTGCCCATGGTGCTAAATGCGACATTATGGAAGGCATGAATTACGACGAGTGTGTAAAATACGCTAACAATTACGCTGAAGAGCACAACGGAGTTATGGTTCAAGATACTGCATGGGAAGGATACGAAAAGATTCCTACTTGGATAATCCAAGGTTATGCAACTATGGCTAAAGAAGCTAAGGACCAATTAGAAGAACAAAATGAAGTTCCAACTCACATTTTTGCTCAAGCAGGTGTTGGATCATTTGCAACTGGTGTTACTGGATACTTTAGTTCAGTATTCCAAGGAGACAAAAAACCTTTTATAGGAGTTATTGAACCAGAACAAGCTAATTGTAATTACAAGACTGCTAAAGCAGACGACGGTGAAATACATAATGTAACCGGCGAAATGAACACAATTATGGCAGGTCTAGCATGTGGAGAACCTGTAACTGTAGGTTGGCCAGTGCTAAATTCTTATGCTGATGCGTTTTTATCAGTTCCTGATAAAGCAGCAGCTAGAGGTATGAGGATTTTAGGAAATCCATTAAATGACGACAAGAGAGTTATTTCTGGAGAATCTGGAGCAGCTACATTAGGAGCCCTTTCCGAAATTTTACAAAGAGACGATCTTGAAAGTATAAAGAAAGATTTAAAATTAGATGAAAATTCTGTAATACTTCTATTTAGTACAGAAGGAGATACAGACTTTGCTCATTACAGACAAGTAGTGTGGGACGGATACTACACTAACGAAGAAGAATACAACTACAATAAATAATAAAACAAGGAGATATTAAAAAAATGACTACAAAAGTAAATGAATTACTAAAAAAATTAGAAGGACTTGACTATTCAAACCTATACCAAGACGACTTTTTACACACTTGGGACAAATCTCAAGAAGAATTAGAAGCTATTTTCACAGTAGCTGATACATTAAGAGAACTTAGAGAAAACAACATTTCTCCAAAGATCTTTGACTCTGGTTTAGCAATTTCTCTTTTCAGAGACAACTCAACTAGAACTAGATTCTCATTTACATCTGCAGCTAACCTTTTAGGTTTAGAAATCCAAGATTTAGATGAAGGAAAATCTCAAATTGCTCATGGTGAAACTGTTAAAGAAACTGCTAACATGATTTCATTCATGGCTGATGTTATCGGAATTAGAGATGACATGTACATTGGTAAAGGTCACCAATACATGAAAGATGTATCTGGATACCTTCAAGAAGGATATGACGATGGAGTTTTAGAACAAAGACCTACTATTGTAAACCTACAATGTGATGTTGATCATCCTACTCAATCAATGGCTGATATGTTACACCTTATCCACGAATTTGGTGGAATAGAAAACCTTAAAGGTAAAAAAGTTGCTATGACATGGGCATATTCTCCATCTTATGGTAAACCACTTTCAGTACCACAAGGTATTTCTGGATTATTTACAAGATTTGGAATGGACGTAGTTTTAGCTCATCCAGAAGGATACGAAA
>CAYWTV010000036.1:0-13226 GCA_964461305.1 uncultured Peptoniphilaceae bacterium | reverse complement strand
ATTTTATTCTATTGTTCCTCCACCTACTACATATTCTCCATCATAAAAAACTGCTGCTTGGCCGGGAGTTACTGCTCTTATAGGTGTGTGGAATTTTGCGTGTATTTTTCCGTCTTCCATTGGAGTTATTGTTGCTTTAGTTGCTTTTTGGGAGTATCTAGTTTTTACTTCTACTTCCATAGGTTCATCTAATTTATCTATCATTATCATATTTAGATCTCCAACTACCATTTCTTCTGTGTATAAGTCGGAGTTATCCCCAAGGACTACTTCATTTTTTTTAGGATCAATTTTTACCACGTAGGTAGGTTTTCCAAGGGCTATTCCAAGACCTTTTCTTTGTCCGATTGTATAGTGGATATGTCCTTCATGCTGACCTAAAATATTTCCTTCTAAATCTACAAAGTTTCCCTTACCAGCTGAAATGTTTAACTCTTCTCGAAGGAACTTTTCATAATCACCATCTGGAACGAAACAAATATCTTGACTGTCGGGTTTTCTTGCATTTATAAGATCTCTATCTTCTGCAATTTTTCTAGCTTCTTCCTTAGTCATTCCCTCCATAGGAAACATAGTTCTAGATAGTTGATCTTGGGTCAAATTATATAAGACGTAAGTTTGGTCCTTTAATGGATCTTGGGATTTTCTAAGTAAATATCTATCCCTTTCTTCGTCGTATTCTACTCTTGCATAGTGTCCTGTAACTATTCTATCAAAACCTAGAGCTACTGCTTTATCTATTAGTTTTTCAAATTTTATATATCTGTTACAGTCTATACAAGGGTTGGGAGTTTTTCCTTCTTTGTACTCTTGACCAAATTTAGTTATTACTTTTTTGATAAATTCTTCTTTAAAATTAAAAGTATAGTGTGGAAACCCTAGTTTAAAGGCCACACTTTTTGCATCTTCCACATCATCTAAACTACAACAAGTTCTAGATGGTTTCAGTCCTATATCTTCATTATCAAATAGTTTTAGTGTAGCTCCTGCTACATCGTATCCTTCGTCTACCATTAAAACAGCGGCAACTGAGCTATCCACTCCGCCACTCATAGCGATTAATACTTTATTGTTAAATTCTTTTTTCATAAAATTATTATACATTATCCTATCTTTATTATCCAATAAAAAAGAAGCCCTAAAGCTTCCTTGAAAATTCATTAGCTATCTTTACATTCATTGCAAAGTCCCCTTAAGAAAATATCTTGACTTTCAATTTCATAATCTGAAATATGTGAAAGGTCAATATTAATATTAGAGATTTCCAAATCCTCAACTTTTTTACATTTTCTACATACAAAATGGGCGTGATTGTCCATCATCATTTCGTAGTGAATTTCACTATTGTCTATATTTACTTCCTTTATAATCCCGTTATTTAAAAATAACTTTAAATTATTGTAAACTGTTGCTTTAGAAATAGAAGGCAATCTTTTAGACAAATCCACGTAGATTTTATCTGCTGTGGGATGGGACTTGCTTTCTTCTAAATATTGTAACATTAGTATTCTTTGGGAAGATGGTCTTATTCCATTTTCTTCTAAGAAACTTCCATAACTTTCGTACATCGCCATTATCCTAACCTCCTTTTTCTAAATTAAGAATGAGTTTAAATTTATATTCATATTATATTTAAAATTTTATCTTATGTCAAGAAATCTACATATTTAAAGATAATAATATAAACTTAATAAAATTCTGCTATACTTTATATAGGAGGATATAATGAATCAAAAATTACACATAATATCATTTGACGGATTGTCTAAATTAGATATGGATTTTTTAAAAACACAACCTAACTTTAAAAGGTTTTTAGAAGGTGCTTCTTATTCTTTTGAAGTAGAAAGTGTATATCCAACTTTGACTTATCCTGCCCATACTTCTATTTCTACTGGGAACTATCCAAACAAACATGGGATTGTTAACAACACTTTAGTTCAGCCTTATAGGAGAAGGCCAGATTGGTATTGGCATGAATCATATATAAAAACAAAGACCTTTCAACAACTAGCCACAGAAAATGGATATTCAGTCCTTTCTCTACTTTGGCCAGTAATGGGAAAGGCTAAAATAAAATACAATATGCCAGAAATATTTTCTAATAGAGTCTGGTCTAATCAAATAATGGTTTCACTAAAAAGCGGATCGAAAAAATTTCAAATAGATTTGTTTAAGAGATTTGGAAGTGTATTAGATGGAATAAAACAGCCAAATTTAGATACTTTTACCCACAACAATTACATCTACTCTTTAAAAAACTATAAAACAGATGTAACTATGGTTCACTATACAGATGTAGATTCTACTAGACACAATTTTGGATTTTCATCAAGTGAAGCAAATGTTGCCCTGATTCGCCACGATAAAAGATTAGGAGAGATTTTAGATACCATAGAGAATTTAGGAGATATGGAAAATACTACCATTGCAATTTTAGGTGATCACTCTAGTTTAGATAACGAAAAGGTGATATTTTTAAATACAGTTTTTTACAATTTAGGATTTATTAAATTAAAAAATGGTAGAATTGTAAAATGGGATTTGTATGCAAAAGAGGCAGGGGGAAGTTGTTATATTTATTCTAAAAACAATATTTCCTTTGAAGAATTAAGGGATATTTTAAAAGACCATATAGATTTTAAGGGAATAGAAAAAATCTACTCTTCTAAAGAAGCTAAAGAACTAGGAGCAGATGAAAATTGTATAATGATGTTAGAAGGAAGTAGAAATTATCTCTTTGAAGATGAAATTGCCCCAAAAGCAGTTATGGATATAAAAGAACTTGAAGGCTTAGATATCACCTACCACACCAACAATCACGGATACAGCCCTCATTTAAAAAAAGATTATGAAACTGTCTTTATGATTAAGGGAAACAAGATAAAAAAGGGCATAAATATAGGTAAGATGAACCTCGTTGACGAAGGTCCTACTTTTGCACGTATTTTAGGTTTAGAACTAAAAGATGTAGACGGAAGGGTCCTTGAAGAAATTTTAATAGGAGATTGACAATGGATAAAATTATTAAATCTGTTTCAAAAAAAGAGAGAAGTTGGATTCTCTACGATTGGGCAAATTCTGCCTATTCTATGACAGTAACATCGGCAATACTTCCAATTTATTTTAGTTCTATGGTTACTGCAGCAGGACACAGTGCAGAAACAGCTACGGCTTATTGGGGATATACTAATTCTTTTGCATCTATATTAGTAGCTTTACTAAGTCCGATTTTAGGAAAACTGGCAGATTATTTTGGAATGAAAAAGAAATTATTTACACTATTTTCCTTTATGGGAATACTTTTTACTGGAGCTTTAGCATTTATTCCCTTTGGAGCTTGGGTTCCCCTTATGATAACTTATATAATTACAGTTTTAGGGTTTTCTTTGGGAAATGTATTTTACGATTCATTTTTAACTGATGTTACCACAGAGGAAAAAATGGACAAAATCTCTACTATGGGTTTTGCATTCGGCTATATTGGATCTACAATACCTTTTATAATATGTATGTTATTTGTGGTACTTTCCCAAATGGAAATTCTACCTATATCGGTGGTTAATGCTTCTAGAATAAGTTTTGTTTTAACTGCTATTTGGTGGTTTATATTTACTTTACCAATGTACAAAGATGTAGAACAAGTCCACGGAATTGAAGGACAGAAATTTAGCATTGGAGATAGCATTAGAAATTTAGGAAATAGTTTTAATAAAATACGAAGGGACAAAAGGGTATTTTATTTTCTTTTAGCTTATTTTTTCTATATTGATGGAGTGGACACTATTATAAAAATGGCCACAAGTTATGGAACGGCCCTTGGGCTTAGTTCTACAGTTTTATTGTTAGTCTTGTTATTTACTCAGTTTGTAGCTTTTCCCTTTGCCCTTTTATATGGGAAATTAGCTGAGAAATACGGTGCAAAGACTATGATTTATGTAGGTGTTATAATATACTTAGGTATATGTATCTATGCATATTTTATTAAAAGTGCAATAGACTTTTGGATTCTTGCATTTTTAGTGGGGACTAGTCAAGGAGGAATCCAAGGAATTTCCAGATCCTATTTTGCTAAAATAGTACCTAAGGAAAACTCCAATGAGTACTTTGGTTTTTACAATATTTTTGGAAAATTCGCAGCAATACTAGGTCCTTTTCTAGTGGGTATTATTACCCAACTTACAGGGGAAGTTAGAAACGGAGTTTTAAGTTTAATAATTTTATTTATAATAGGAATTGGATTTTTATTACTTGAAAAGAGAGTTGAAAGGCAAGGATATTAAGGAGAATTTATGAATATACAAATTTTTGGGAAGAAGAAGTGCTTTGATACGAAAAAGGCAGAAAGGTTTTTTAAAGAAAGGAAGATAAACTTCCAATCCATTGACATTTTAGACAAGGGGATGTCCAAAGGGGAGCTTCAAAAGGTAATTCAAGGTATTGGCTCAATAGAAAATATTATAGACAAAAATGCCAAAGATAAAGACGCCCTTGCATTTTTAGAGTATTCACCAGAAGATACGAAATTTGAAAAACTACTTGAAAACCAACAACTAATAAAGACTCCAGTAGTTAGAAATAAACAAAAGGCCACAGTAGGAATGGATGAAAAAACCTGGACTAAGTGGATAGAAGAAGACAAATAAATTGATAAAAACTAAAAACCTTCTTGAGAAGTTATTCTTCTTAGAAGGTTAAAAAAAATCCCTTCAAAGTAAAAATACTTTGAAGGGATTTTTTATCTTTTCACATTGTCATAAAATTTTCCATAGACTAATGCTATTACCACTAAAGTTAAAATAATTTCTGGAACCATATAAGATCCATTATAAGTTAAGGAATATTGCCAAACTGGCATAGTATCAGGAGCATAAGATCCCCAAACTACCACTCCTGCAATAAATACCATAAGGTATCTCATTACAGATGCGAAAAGTCCTCCTATTAATGCCTTTGGAAGATTTTTAGTTTTAGTATGAAAAACCCCAGCCAACCCTAAAACTCCAAAGCCTAGTAAATAATCTAATAAAATAGATAAAGGGTGAATGGCAACTCCACCACCTAAAATAAACTGCAACAATCCATAAACTAAAGCTGCAAACAATCCGTCCTTTAAACCATAAATTAATGAAAAAAGTATTATGGGCACCATAGAACCTGCTGTTACAGATCCACCTTGGGGCATATTGTAGACTTTTACATAACTTAGTATTTGAGAAAGGGCTATCATAATTCCAGCCATAGCTAATTTTTTTGTGTTATTTCTTTCCAAAATAAACCTCCTTTTATTATATAGAACAAAAGATAAGCTTTATTTCAAAATAAAAAACTGAGTGCATTTGCAAACAGTTAGGAAAAAATGAAAATCACTCCGCCGGCATTATCCGGATCAGTTCTAAGGGTCGAGATAAAATCTCCTCTCAGCATTTGCTCCCCTGTTCTATATATTTAATTGATTCTAGTATAATATGTAAATACTTTAAAATCAAGGGATACTAGATAAATCAAAACTGTCCCTAGAAAAACATAAAAAAAGCAGCTATTAAATAGCTACTTTATACTGGAGGTGGTAGCCAGATTTGAACTGGCGATGAAGGTGTTGCAGACCTGTGCCTTACCACTTGGCTATACCACCACAGGAATTATATATTAACATAGATTTAATTTAATTTCAAGATAAAATTAATATAGGTTGTAATCTTTTATTTATAAAGATATTATTATAGTATAATTAGTATAAATGGGGGCATAATATGAATATATTGATTTTATTTGTAGTTTCTCTTTTAGTTCTTTTCTTAACTAAATCATTAGGTAGAGTTTTAGTTGATAAAAACGAAAAATTTAGAAACTTTTATAATAACAAACCGGAAAAGTACATAATTTTAGAAAGATTGATTTACGTAGTGGTAACCCTTGTTATTTACTTTTTCTTTATAGTAGATTGAAAGGAGAAAATTTGTGAATATTTATCTAAGTAATATGGAAATTTTTCTTATTTTAGTTTTAATATTCTTACCTATAATAATCGAATATTTAGGTAAAAACTCCAAAACTTTATTAAAATACAGAAGGGTTTTAGAAGATTTTAATAAAGTATCTCACGTACTAGCAGTATTTTTAGTTTATAGAGTAATTTACAAAATATTTATGTAAGATTCAGAGGTGAAACTATGGGAATTACTAAAGAAAAAATCATAAAGCTTGAAAAAAGGGCCATTGAAGAGTTTAAAATAGACTCTATTTTATTAATGGAAAATGCAGGCATGGCCATTTACAACGTTATAAAAAAATATAACTCATATACGATTATTTGTGGAAGTGGAAACAATGGAGGAGATGGTTTAGTTTTAGCAAGACATTTAATAATAAATAACAAAAGTGTAAATGTATTTATAATTAATGAGTGCAAAACTCCAGATAGTAAAAAGAACTTTGAAATTCTACAAAATCTAACAAACAATATATATTTTATAAAAGACAATGAAGATTTAGAAAAACTATCACAATCCATAGTGAAAAGTGATGTTACAGTAGATGCTGTCTTTGGAATAGGTTTAAATAGAAAAATAGAAGGGATTTCTAAGGATATAATAAATTTAATAAATGCCCTTGGAAATATTGTAGTTTCTATAGATTTACCATCTGGACTAAATCCAGATACGAAAGAAATTTATGGAATTTGTGTAAAGGCAGATGAAACTATAACTTTAAATCATATAAAAAAATCTTTAGAAAAGTCTGAGTATGCAGGAGATGTAGTGGAAGTCTATATAGGGATTCCAGGAGAGGAATTTAGAATATATAAATTTAGATCTAAATAGTTTTGACAAGAAAAAATCCTCTTGATAGTATATAGTTGTATTAACTAGATAAAGGAAGTTAAAATGACACTAGAGAATATTGAAAAAATTTTAAAATTTAAATGTCCCCGTTGGGATGAATTGCCAGAAGGACCTTTATTTAACAAGGAAGTAGTAAATTATATAAATGAAATCTTTGATCCTTTAATGCTAGAAGAAAAGGCCATTACAACTACAATGGTCCAAAATTATATAAAATGGGGATTTATTCCAAAGCCAGAAGGACGAAAATACGACAAAACCCAAATAGCCTATTTAGTAGTAATTAGTATCTATAAACAAGTACTAAATATTAAAGATGTTAGACGAGGTGTGGATCTTCAGCTAGATTTAATGGATAGAAAAAGTGCCTATAACAACTTTGCAAATGCTTTAGACATGGCATTAAATAGAACTTTTAAATCTATAGTAGAGGAAAACAAATTTAAATTAGAAGAATTTGAAAACACTCCAAAAACTGCAGGAATAGACGTAATAGCCCATGCATTTTCTTTAAAACTTTTGGGAACTTTAATAATAATAAATGATGGATTTTATGGACTAGGAGGAGATAATAATGAATAAAATAGGAATAATCGCAGATACAGCCCAGGATCTAGACCTTGAACTTGGTGAAAAATATGGAATTGAAATTTTGTCATATCACGTTCAAATGGGAGAAAAAACTTTTAAGGACTTGGTAGATATAGATTCTAGAACATTTTATCAAACTATGGATCAGTATAATACACTTCAAACTGCCATTCCTTCCGTTCAAGATTTGATAGAAATTTTAGACAATATGAAGGGTCAAGGAATAGAAGATGTAATAATAATAGTTTGTACAGAAAAACTTACTGGAATGGAAGGCCTAGCGGGAACTGTTCAGTCCTACTACGAAGGACTAAATATCCACATTTATCAAACTAATCAAATAGGATCTAGTGCAGGACTTTTTTCTATTTATGCAGCAGAACTTAGAGATAAAGGTCTTTCAGTAGAAGAAATTACCTCTGAATTAGATAGAATTAAAAATGGAGAAAAAGCTACAATTCACGCACTGTTTAGAACTTTAAAATACCTTATTAAAGGTGGAAGATTTAACAAATATAAGGGCATGATAGGTATGTTTTTACACATTAATCCGCTACTAAAAGTAGAAGATGGCCTAATAGAAGTTATAGACAAAATTAGAGGAAAGACAAAAAGTTTAAACGCTTTGGCAGACAAAATTAGAGAAGAAATTGGAGAATCAAAAAAATACAGAATCATTATTTTTTCAGGAGACAATGACGAAGAAGTAGAAGAATTAAAAGAGATTTTAAAGGATTTAATAGATGGTGCAGAACTTTATTTACAAACAGAATTTACATCAGTATTAGGAGTCCACGCAGGACCTAAATCCATTGGAATAGCAACAATGAAACTAGATTAAAAAAATGTAGACCTTAGAAAATTTATTTTTCTAAGCTCTACTTTTTTTATAAATCTTTTTTTACAGGTAAAATATTTCGAAGAAGTAAAAAATAAGCCAATGTAAGAATTCCAAAACCTATACTAAATTTCCAGAAGTTCTCATGATTTTCCGTTATATAAAAAACTACAAAAGGTGCCCCGATAGCCATAATGTATGGTATATATTTAAAATCCTCAAATTTAGTCTTAAGCTCTTTTTTTGTCAGATATAAAGAAGCGAAGATTATAATAGCAAACAGAATAAACACCATAATTAGAATATCCATGTATATAAAATAAAACAATCCATAAAAAAGTAAAAATCCTATAAATTCCACAAATTTTGTATTTGGAATATACTTAAAATCCGCCGAAGGATTTTTACCATACCTTTCATTTCCACCTTGAATAAGTCTGAATAATCCAATTCCAGCAAGTATTAAATAGCCAATAATGAACAAAGTGTCATTTAGTTGAAAATTTATAACTTTAGTAAAAAACAAAAGAAATATTGGCAAAGGTATTAAATACAACATAGGCATGCTTTTACTAAATACCACAAGACTTTCCTTTGCCCTAGCTCTCAATACAAAGATTAACAAAATAAATGCAGCAATAAAAAACATTCTGTCGTATTTTCTAATTTCCATAAAGGTTTCTGAAGTAAGCTCTCCAAAAGTATTCGGTTTGTACAGTGAAAAAACCAAAACTCCCGCCGTTATTGCCATAAATATGTATGCGAAAATATCTGTTTTCTTTATAGTGTATCTCATATTTACACCTTCCTTTTATTTATTATATCAAATAATATAATAAAATATTAGAAAACACCCAAATTGTAACTATATTGTATCTAATTTTATTTTAATGGGTAAAAACCTAATAGATGACAATTTATAGAAAAATAAGAGGAGATGTTTTATGAAAATAACAATAGGAGATTATTTAATAAAAAGACTAAAAGAACTTGGCATAAATCATATTATTGGAGTGCCAGGGGATTTTAATTTACAGTTTTTAGAACAAATAAATGACGCTGAAGGTATAGAATTTGTAGGAGCATCTAACGAACTAAACGGAGCCTACGCAGCTGATGGATATGCAAGAGAGTGTGGGATATCAGCTTTGTGTATAACTTACGGAGTAGGAGATTTAGGGGCTATTGGTGGAGTAGCAGGATCCTTTGCTGAACACATACCAGTTATAGTAATATCTGGAAGTCCGCCCCTTTATGCAAAGAGAAATAGATATAAAGTTCACCACTCTTTAGCAGACGGAGACTTTACAAATGTTGCTAACACCTACGAAGAATTTACAAAACTTCAAACAGTAATAACCCAACAAAACGCAAAAGAAGAAATAGATAGAGCCTTAAGAACTGCTTTTAGATATAAAAGACCAGTAAATATACAGCTTCCATCTAATCTTTCTTTTTATGAAATAGACGTAGAAGACACTCCTTTACTTCCAGATTCCCACGTAAGTGATGAAAAGAGTTTAAAAGAGGCTATGGAAGCTATGGTAAAAATGTATGAAAAATCAGAAAACCCAGTTGTACTAATAGATATGGATGTGGATAGATATGAAGTGAAAGATGAAATTTTAGAATTTATCGAAAAGACCCAAACTCCATTTGCTCAAATGACCACAGGTAAAGCCATATTAGACGAAAATCATCCACTATTTGTGGGAACCTATGAAGGAAAAGATTCTGAAAAATTTGTAAAGGAAAAAATTGAAAATGCAGACTTTGTTTTATCAGTCTCCCCTAGATTTATAGAGTGGAATTCTGGAACTTATTCAGACGACATTCCAGAAAAATACCATGTGGAACTTAGAAAGGATTACGCCTTTGTAGGAGACGAAATTTTTGAAGGAATTGATATAAAAGATGTATTAAATGGATTTATAAAAAAAGTAAAAGAAAATCCTGAAAAGAAAGACCTTAATCCTCTAGAGGAAGAAGAATTTAACTTTGAACCAGACAAAAAACTAATTCAAAATGACTTTTGGAAACAAATAAAATCTTTCTTTAGAGAAAATGATTTAATCTATGCAGAAACTGGAACTGCAAGTCAAGGAATGGGTGGAGTAACTCTGCCAAAAAATACAAAATATATTGCATCCTTAGTTTGGGGAGCAATTGGTTTTACACTTCCTGCACTATACGGAAGCTTACTAGCAAATCCAAATAGAAGACAAATTTTATTTATTGGAGATGGATCCTTCCAAGTAACAGCCCAAGAACTATCTAGAATATTATACAAAGAACAAAACCCTATAATATTTTTAATAAATAACGACGGATATACAATCGAAAGATATATTATGGGAATGGATGCCCACTATAACGACATACCTTTGTGGAACTATCACAAATTGCCAGAACACTTAGTAAAAGAAAACAACATGGAAACCTTTAATGTTCATACTCAAGGTGAGCTAAAAGAAGTTTTAGATAAAATTCAAGATACTAAAAAGGGCGTATTTGTAGAAGTTCACTTTGATAAAGAAGATGCCCCAGATGCCCTAAAAGAATTCGGTCCAGCAGTAGCAGATTTTAACTATGGAGAAAGAGGCCTAAAGGACTTAGACGAAGAAGAGAAAATTAAAAAGGATAAATAAATTAAAATTAGAGCATAGAAATATCTGTGCTCTTTTTTTCAAGTCTAACATATGCTGAATTATTTAAAAATTAAGTATATAATTTATATATGATAAAAATTTAAGTGAGGTGTAAAAAAGTGGAGTACAAATTGCCAAAATATAACGAACCAAATTGGGAAGAGGAATCCCTAAAAAATTCCAAAGACATAAATTTAGAACCTGCAAAGGAAGACGGAATTCTCCCTGAGGGTTTTTATTTAACGAGTATTTATCCAGAATATATAAAACTAAATGGAAAGTGGAAATTAATAAAGGAAAATATCCCCTTTACATTAATTGTCGTCAAGGGCGAAAAAATAATTCCCACAGAACCAATGAACTTAAAAAAAGGCGATCTAGTAGTATGTGAAATAAAAACTGACGGATCAAAAGGGCTATTAGTAAATGAAAATCCCTTTGACGATCTAGAGTACAACTTCGACCTATTACCTTACGATCAATCAGGATCTAGTATGTACGACAAGTTAATCTCCTTAATGGAACAAGAAAAAAACAGAGAAGAAGGTTATATACTCTGGGTTTTAGGACCTGCTGTAGTTTTTGATTACGACACTAGAGTAGCATTAATGGAACTACTAGATGCTGGATATGTAAACAGCCTACTAGCTGGAAACGCCCTTGCTACTCACGATTTAGAAGGAGGATATTTACAAACTGCCCTTGGTCAAAACGTCTATACCCAAGAATCTATGCCAAATGGACACTACAATCACCTAGATACCATAAACGAAGCTAGAAGAATAGGAAGTATAGAAAAATTCGTAGAATCAGGGGAAATCCAAGACGGACTAATGAAAAAAATAGTTGAAAAAAATATACCATACGTTCTAGCAGGATCTATTCGAGATGACGGACCCCTTCCACCAGTTCACGCAGATGTATTTGAAAGTATTAAAGCCATGGAAAGGGAATTAAAAAAAGCGACACTGGTTATTACTTTAGCTACCCAACTTCACTCAGTAGGTGCAGCATCTATGAAATCATGTTACAAAGTAGAAGGAGAAGAAATACGTCCAGTATATATATATTCAGTAGACGTAACCGAAAACTCCACCCAAAGTGTAATGAGAGTAAGGGACAACTACGGCGTAGAATCATTTTTAACTAATGTTCAAGACTTTTGTTTTATATTAAAGAGAAAATTAATAACAGGGGAGGAGCAAAATGATTAAATTTAACAAATTTAGACAACCAAATTTTAATACAGACAAACTAAAAAACGCTCCCAATGCAAAATTTGAAGAAGTAAAAATAGAAGGGGTTGCTCCTGAAAATTATCACGCAATGAGTATTTATCCAGAGTTTTTCAAAGTAGATGGAAAATGGCTGGGAGTATCTGAAAGTAGAATGGATACAGTTCCAGTTATAAAAGAAGACAAAATCGAAGTAATAGAATTTAGGAATCTAAAAGTTGGCGACAAAGTAATCCAAGGAAGAACAGAAGATGGAAGGGAAGGAATATTCCTTTATACAGATGGTTTTACTGTGGAAGAATCAAAATCAGACACCTTCCAATTTAGAAGTGGTAGAACTAGAGAAACAGCATTTTCTAAAGATTACGACGAACTCGCACAAATTTTAAAACAAGAAAGAGCCAATAATGGCCATATAGTTTGGGTTTTAGGATCTAGCATACCAATGGATAATCGCACAAGATTTAACTTTTCTCAAATAATAAAATCAGGCTACGTAAATGCAGTAATAACAGGAAACACCATGGCCACAGTAGATCTTATGAAAGGCCTAAAAACTGACAATCCATTTGTACAAAATAGAGCAAGTGATTCTAGAACAGAAACTCTACAAGACTACATCACCATCTCAAAAGTAAGGGAAATGGGAAGTATTAAAAAGGCTGTGGAAGAAGGAGTAATAGAAAACGGCATAATGAAAACCTTAGTAGATTGTGATATACCCTTTGTTATAGCAGGATCTATTAGAGATAGATACAAACTTCCAGATACATTTAATAATGTATACGAAGCCCAAGATAACATGAGAGCACAAACTAGAAAAGCCACTATGCTAATATGTTTATCATCAGTTCTATTTACAATAGCATCTGGAAATATGACACCATCATATAACATTTTTGACGATGTAACACGACCTGTGTATATTTATTCAATTGATTTACAAGAATTTTCCGTAAACAAACTTACAGACAGAGGAACCTTAGAAGTAAAAACCCTAGTAACAAACGTCCACGACTTTTTATACCAAATGATGAGAGGACTAGAATAAAAACAAAGCCCCCAAAGG
>CAYWTV010000035.1:0-13935 GCA_964461305.1 uncultured Peptoniphilaceae bacterium | reverse complement strand
CCTTTCTAAAATGTATTTTAAAATATTTAAATAAATAGGTTTAATTGTTATTTTTGATTTTATATAAATCTATTTAAAAAAATCCCCTAAAAAAATTTAGAAGATTTTGATAGTTATTTTTTCTTAAATTCATAGAAGTAGCTTAGTTCGCTTATTAAAAATACTAAAACAAAAGTACAAAGGGAAGTAATGACACTTTATTTGAAAAAGTGTATAAAAGGATTATATCTCCTAGTAATGCAAGTTTTGTGTTTTCGTAGGATCTATATCCTGCTTTATATATTTCGAACTTTTCCCTTTCGTCTGAGGAATCTACCCAGTTTTTGTTAAATGCAAGTTCTAAAACATTCCCTCTCTTTTCTGGTGAGTAGGATTTTATAAAGTCCACAATGTATTTTTGAATCAAGACAAATACCACTGGCGCTGATATAAATATTATTATAGTTATCAGAATTTGAGAAATATTTGTACCATTTAGAAAATCCTTTGTAACAAATATCCCCCCCAGTTGTTAAAACTAAGAACAATCTTATATTACACAATGTTAAAGTCAAAGATAGTAAATCATCTTCTATAATCTCTGTTTGGTTAACAAGTTGATTTTTTACTTTTTTCTTTCCTATATAATAAAATATTAAACAAATTAATATAGATATTATCGCAGAAAAAATAAATATAAAGTATGAATTATTATAAAACAAATCACTTAAACCCTCTAAATTCCTCCTTAATCCAGGCAATCTTAAAGCAAAAGAGATTAATAATCCAACAATAAATCCTAGAATTAATAGCTTATTATCTTGAAAAGACTATTTGTTTTCTTCATATATACCAACCTCCATTTGTTCCAATCTTTCATTCGGTGTAGGAACTCTGTATTTTTTATCCCTATTGTATTTAGAAAATACGAAAACTCCGTATAATACTAAAGATAAGACTGCATTTACAATCACTGTTTCAAAGTTTAATTCTTGGTTTTGGATAACTGTGGTATCCATTGTGTCTGTGAAAAACAGTATTAAGTTGTTGTTGAAAAAATGCATTAATACTGGTGCCCAAATAGATCCTGTATATCCATATGCAAACCCAAAAATAATACTAAATCCTATACAAATAAATATTTGATTTACTAAACTGTAGATTTCGCTTCCCTGAGCTGAGTAGTAAAAAAGATTTAGTGGTAAATGCCACAGTCCCCAAAGAACGCCTAAAACAATTAACCCTTTTACCATTCCGAATTTCTTTTGAAGTATTGGTTGTAAAAAATATCTCCAGCCATATTCTTCCCCAAAAAAGGGAGCCATACTTAAAAAGAATGCAAATATTAAACTAAAGGCATATCCTATTTTTTCAATAGAAAAATATTCTAAAAATCCAGCCATATCACCTGAAAATAGATGATAGATTCCTATCCTTAGAAAATATAGTACTATGAATAACAATACTACTAAGATTACTTTTCTAAAGCTTTTTAAATCTAAATTATATGCTATTCGTTTTTTCTTTTTCTCTCCTAATATTCCTAAAAGTAAAAATATACTCGATACTAAAACTACTATTGATACTATTTGTTCAAGTTGACCTAAGAAAAAGACACTTACAAGTGTAAGTCCAAGTATTATTATTGTAAATACAATATAGATAATAAAAGGTATCTTAGGGAAATTTTCACTCTTCCTTGTAGTTAAAAACATGGCAGCCATAGCTCCTAATGCAGGTGTATACATTTGGAGGATTGGTATTGCCTCAAAGCCTTGATTGTTACTTTTTGCAATATATAGTAAAGGTCCCATTAACAAAGGTATTCCAAAGGCTATTACAAAAAATATTATCAGTTGTTTCTTTAAAATTTTATTTTTCATTTTCATCCTCCTCATAGGAAAATATTTCTTCTACAGTAGTATCTAGTACTTTTGCGAGTTTTAAACAAACAGTTATAGAAGGGTTATAATCTCCCCGTTCTATTAGGCTAATAGTTTGTCTACTTACTCCCACTAGGGATCCTAAATCTTGTTGGTTCAGGTTTTTCTTTGACCTAAATTCCTTTAAATTATTTTTTAAAGACATATTAGCCTCCTTTCGTTCTGACAACTATTCTTGTCATTATTATACACTTTGACAACTATTCTTGTCACCAAAATATTAGTTACAAATAGTTACAATATTTTAGAAATAAAAAAGCCACTTTATAGTGACTTTTAGATAACTGCTATAAATTTTCCAGAAGTTTTATAGCAGTTAGAGCATTTACTTTAACTCCTGTTTTTATACTTTCCTCATTTGCACAGAAGGAATCTGAATGAAGGGAGGGATTTTCCACATCTTTAAATCCAGTTCCCAGTCTATACATTGCCCCTGGAACGTATTTAGTATAGCATGAAAAATCTTCTGCCCCCATAGAGGGTTCAGGATTGTAAATATAGTTATCTTTTCCTAAGATTTCTTCAGTAGCTTCTTTTATATATTTGGAAATTATTTCGTCGTTATTTCCACTTGAAATTCCCTTTTTGATTTTTACTTCAGCTTCTCCACGGAAACTTTTTGCTAAATCCATTGTAAGTTCTGTAAATCTCTTGTGGACATAGTCCCTGGTTTCTTCTGATAAGGTTCTAATTGCTCCTTTTAGCTTTACTTCCTTTGGTATTACATTTGAAAGGTTTCCTCCTTCCATTTGTGCAAATGTAATTATTGCACTTTGAAATGGGGAAAGTTCCCTACTTATAATACTTTGCATAGATACGATAATATTTCCAGATATATAAATAGGATCTACTGCAGATTCTGGGTGGGCTGCATGGCCTTGTTTTCCCTTTATTGTAATGTAGAATACATCTGATGATGCTGACATTTTTCCAGATCTGTGAAATACTTTCCCAGCTTCTACATGGGGCCAAGAGTGAAGACCAAAAATCCCAAGTAGTTTAGGATTTTCTAAAACTCCCTCTTTTATCATATAATTAGCCCCTTTTCCAGTTTCTTCTCCTGGTTGAAAAATCAATTTTACAGAACCGGGCAGTTCGTCTTTTATTTTATTTAATACATAAGCTGTTCCTAATAGACAAGTGGTGTGAATATCGTGTCCACAGGCGTGCATCTTTCCCTTGTTTTTAGATTTAAAAGGCAAATCTGTATTTTCTTCTAGGGCTAGAGCATCGATATCTGCACGAATTCCAATACATTTTTCACTTTTTCCAGAAATTAAAGCGACAACACCTGTATCTTTTATTTTCCTAACATCTTCAATTCCGTATTCCTTTAGTTTTCCTATTATTAAATCTGTGGTTTTATATTCCTTTAGACCTAATTCTGGAAACTCGTGAATTTTCCTTCTAGTTTTTATTAGGTCCTCAAAAATTTTTTCTGTTTCAAAATTGATTTTATTTATATCCATGATTTTTCCTTAAAACACAATATTTTCTAGTGCTGATTGATCTTTTATTATTATAGTTTTGTTGCCAACTAAATCAATGTATCCTAGCTCTTTAAACTCTCCTAGTTTTCTAGTTATACTTTCACGTGTAAGACCTGAATAACTTCCAAGTTCTTCTCTATTTAGTGCTAATTCTAACTTTACACCATCTTTGGTTTTTATTCCAATATCATTTATTAATTTTATTAAAAGCCCAGCTGTTTTCATAGTTGCATTACTAGTAGAAAGTCTTTCGATTAGCTCTTCTGCCCACCTAATTCTTTCGAAGCTCTTTTTTAACATTTGTCTTAGGGCAGTTGGAGATTGGAAAATATGCTTTATAAAAAGCTCCCTTGGTACAGCTACTATTTCACTGTCCGATATTACTTTTCCAGTGTATAAGTAGGAAGTGTTGTCCATTAAGTTTAGGCCTCCTACGTAATCGCCTTGTCTATAAATGTAAAAAATTTGCTCTTTTCCGTCTATTGTGTTGTTATATATTTTTACTTTTCCTTCTAATACAATGTACATATAATCTGCATGATCTCCAGATTTAAATACATATTCGTCTGTTTTTATTTTTAGAAGTTTTACTTCTTCTAACACCTCTTTCATTTCTTCTTTAGAGATATCTTGAAGTAAAGGAAGACTTTCTAGTTTTTCTAAAAGCCTAGCTTTTTCATTTTCTATTTTTATTTCTCTATCAGTAAACTCTTTAATTTTTTCTTTTCTTCTAGTTTCTTCATGGACTTTTTTAGTTCTTAAACTCTCGGCAAATAATTTATTTGAATATATTTCTAGCTCTTTTGCCTTCTCTTTATCCATTGGAGATATTCCCTCTAGTTTATAGGGGATTTTCATCTCTTCGTATTTATTTACTCCACCAATGTGATAAGGTAAAATTTCTATTCTCTCTACTAGATTTTTAATTGGATTAATAATCTTTATGAATTTTTCCATAGACTCTTTGTCATCTGTAAATCCTGGAACCATAACGTGTCTAATCCAAATTTGACCTTTAAATCCATTTTCTTCTAATTTATTTAAAAATTTTTCGTAAGTTATCATATTTGCCCCAGTTAGTCTTCTAAAAGAATCCTTGTCAAAGGCCTTTACATCTAATAGTAAAGTGTCTATAAGGGGAAATACTTTTTCATAATATCTTCGATCTCCGTATCCTGAAGTATCTACACATGTATTAAATCCATTTTCTTTTAAAAGTTTCAAAGATTCAAATAAAAACTCACCTTGAAGTAGTGGCTCTCCACCTGAAAATGTAATACCACCTTCTTCCCCGTGATAAGGTTTATATTTTTTAGAAATCTTCAACACTTCCTCTGGTGTTATAGCCTTTAGCATATCTGTAGATTGGGTGTCAGGGTTATGACAATATGAACATCTTAATGGACATCCCTTTAAGAAAAAAATCGTTCTATTACCAGGTCCATCTACCGTTCCCATTGTCTCTATGGAATGGAGATTACCAACTACTAATTTTTTATCTGTCATTTTGTTCTCCTATCTATATTAAAAGGACACCTTGTCCGAAATCCTCGTACAAAGGTGCCCGTATTTGTTCATTAAGGACAGTTAAATTAATACCCTAACTAAATTTTAATTAACAAATTTTACATAGCTTCGTGGAATGTTCTGTTAATTACATCTAGTTGGTGTTCTCTATCTAATTGATTAAATCTTACAGCGTATCCTGAAACTCTAATTGTTAAGTTAGGATATTTATCAGGATTATCCATAGCGTCCATTAATAATTCTTTATCCAGCACGTTTACATTTATGTGGAAGGCATCTTGGTTAAAATACCCATTCATAATATTTGAAAGATTAGTAATTCTCTCTTCTTCATTTTTCCCTAAAACTGAAGGTATAATGGAAAAAGTATTGGAAATACCATCTTGATTTACTCCCTTATATGGAAGTTTTGCAACTGAATTTAGTGATGCTAAAGCTCCTGATTTATCGGCTCCATTCATAGGATTAGCTCCTGGTGCGAAAGGTTCGCCTTTTTTTCTACCATCTGGTGTTGTTCCAGTTTTCTTTCCGTAAGTTACATTTGAAGTAATAGTAAGAAGAGACAATGTGTGTTCTGCGTTTCTATATGCAGGTACTTTTCTTAAAGCCTCCATAAAGTATTTACTTATTTCTACTGCTATTTCATCTACTTCGTCTTCGTCGTTTCCGTATCTTGGAAATTCTCCAGTAGTTTCAAAATCTATTGCTATACCATTTTCATCCCTTATTGGTCTTACTTTTGCAAATTTTATTGCTGAAAGTGAATCTGCAACAATGGAAATTCCTGCTATACCAAAGGCTATATATCTGTGAACTTCAGGATCGTGAAGGGCCATTTGTCCAGCTTCGTAAGAATACTTATCGTGCATATAGTGAATAGTATTCATAGTATTTACATAAATTTCTGCAAGTTTATCAAGTACTTCCTTGTAGGATTTTAATACTGTATCGTAGTTTAATATTTCTTCGTCGTTTTTCTCAATTCCAGGAATTACCTCTATAAGTTCTCCTGTTTTTTTGTCCTTTTTAACTTCGTCTATTCCGCCGTTAATTGCGTATAATAAAGCCTTAGCTAGATTTGCCCTTGCTCCGAAAAATTGCATATCTTTTCCCACTCTCATTGCAGATACACAACAAGCAATGGCGTAGTCATCTCCATAAATCGGTCTCATTAAATCGTCATTTTCATATTGGATTGAGGCTGTTTTTATACTCATTTTTGCACAGTAGTCTTTAAAGTTTCTAGGTAGATCATCAGACCATAGAACTGTCATATTAGGTTCTGGAGAGGTATCTAGATTTATTAATGTATGCATAAATCTATAACTAGTTTTAGTTACTAAAGTTCTACCATCTTCTCCCATTCCACCAATAGATTCAGTTACCCATGTAGGATCACCTGCAAATAATTCGTCATATTCAGGAGTCCTTAAGTGTCTAACCATTCTGAGTTTTATAACAAGTTGGTCTATTAATTCTTGGGCAGAAGATTCATCTAAAATTCCCCTGTCCATATCTCTACTAATATAAATATCCATAAATGCAGTATTTCTTCCGAAAGACATTGCTGCACCGTTGTTTTCCTTTACTGCTGCTAAGTACCCAAAATACAACCACTGAATAGCTTCTTTTGCATCTTTAGCTGGTTTTGAAATATCAAATCCGTATTTTGACGCCATAGATTTGATTTTATCTAAAGCTCGAATTTGTTCAGACATTTCTTCCCTAAGTCTTATAATCTCTTCAGTAGCATTTCCTTTTAGGTCTTTTAAATCCTTTATTCTCATTTCCTTTAGAAAATCAATTCCATAAAGAGCTATTCTTCTGTAGTCTCCAATTATTCTTCCTCTTCCGTATGCATCTGGAAGGCCAGTAAGTAATCCTACAGTTCTTACCTTTCTCATTTCATCTGTATAAGCATCGAATACTCCTTCATTGTGGGATTTTCTGTATTCTTTAAAGTGCTCTTTCATACTTTCATCCATTTCTAGATTGTATGCATCTAAAGCACCTTCCACCATTCTAAATCCTCCATAAGGATTCATTATTCTTTTTAAAGGTTCGTCAGTTTGTAATCCTACAATTAACTCTTCTTCTTTTTTAATATATCCTGGTTTGTAATTGTCAATTCCACTAAAAGTCTCTAAATCTACCTTTACAGTTTTTTCTTTTACTTCTTCTTGAATTAAAGAATTGACTTCATCCCAAAGACCTCTAGTTCTCTTAGTTGAACTTTCTAAAAAGTCGTCGTCTCCTTCGTAGGGCTTGTAGTTTTTTTGAATAAAATCTCTAAGATCTATATTTTCAGACCAATTTCCTTCATTAAAACTTTCCCAAGCTGTTTTAAATTCATCTCTATTTAATAATGATTTCATCTAATCACCTCTATAAATTTTCTACTAGTTATGTTCTTGTCTCTATTATAAATTAATTCCTAGTAAGTTGCTGTGATTATAATCACTAAATAATTATTTTCATAAAAAAAGTGAACTCGAAAAGAGTCCACTTAAAAATTTTAAAATTTATTTCCAATAATCTAACCTTGATGTATCCATATCTATATTTTCTGCTTTAAATACAGGATCTAGACCTTGACCTTTTTGATAAACATAGTCTTGTAAACACCTATTGGCAATTCCTCCTAATTTAATAATAACAGGAATATTTATTAGACACATTAGTCCCATTAATAAATCAGATAAACTCCATGCTAAATCCATTTCTAAAGTTGCGCCAAAGAATATTACAGCTATTGCAATAATTCTATAAACTAACATAAATGTATTACTAGGTTTTTTATTTCCATTTAAATATGTTAAGTTAGAATCTACATAATATAGATTACCAAGTAATGTAGTAAATGCAAAGAAAACTAAAGCAAGTGTAATAAATATATTACCAAATTGTCCAAAAACTGATGAAAGTGCTTCTTGAACATATGGAGAACCTGCTTTTTCAGGAGTAGCTTCTACACCTGTTGCCATTGACATTAAAGCAGTTGCAGTACAAATACCAAAAGTTACGATAAATACTGATAACATTTGAACTAAACCTTGTTTAGCTGGATGAGTAGTAGCTGCTGATGCTGCTGCATTAGGAGCAGAACCCATACCGGCTTCGTTAGAATATAGTCCTCTTTTAATACCATACATTAGTGAAGAA
The DNA here is from genome assembly GCA_964461305.1 of uncultured Peptoniphilaceae bacterium. Taxonomy (GTDB): domain Bacteria; phylum Bacillota; class Clostridia; order Tissierellales; family Peptoniphilaceae; genus Neofamilia. The sequence goes on along the minus strand of CAYWTV010000035.1, from coordinate 5,834 downwards.
CCAGCTATTCCACCTAATATTGCTTGGAAGTTGAAAGCATCTGAAAAAATTAATCCAAAAACTTCTGGAATTCTAGTTATATTTAAAACAACAACTATAATAGCAACTACAACATAAGCTCCACCCATAATAGGAACTATTGCAGAAACTGCTTTAACTATTCTTTCTCCACCACCTAAAATACAATAACCAGCAAATAATGCTAAAACTGCTCCGATTATCCAAGGAGTAGTTTCATTGTAAAATCCATAAACCTCAAAAGAACTTTGAAGGTTAAAAGATGCCAGTGCATTGAATCCGACTCCATAAGTTAAAATTAAAGCTATAGAAAAAATAATTCCTAAAAATTTAGAATTTAAACCGTGTTCCATATAATAAGATGGTCCACCGTAAGATCCTTTTACTGGGTCTCTTCTCTTATAAATTTGAGCTAAAGTTGATTCTATAAAAGCAAGTGATGCTCCTACTAAACCTGTCACCCACATCCAAAAAACTGCACCATATCCACCTAAACAAATCGCTGTGGATACACCAATAATATTACCAGTTCCTACCTTACTACCTACTGTTACCATTAAAGCTTGAAATCCAGTAACTTCACCTTCTTCAGCCTTTTCATTAACAACTGAAACTGATTCTCCTAATAATCTCAGTTGCACAAATCCTGTCTTAATGGAAAAATATAATCCTGCACCTAAAAGTAAAATAATAAGTACTGGATAATACAATACATTGTCGTTAAACCAAGTCAAACCACTTAATAACGCATCCATTTTTATACCCTCCTAATTTTATATTAGTAAATGCTAAGATTTAATTCTTCTGAAATAATCTCTAACATTCTAACACCAACTAAACTATTTCCAAATTCATCAAGTCCAGGACAATATGTAGCTATTCCCAAACCTTCTTTTGAGGCAGTAATTATTCCTCCACCTACTCCACTTTTAGCAGGAACTCCTACCCTTAGAGCAAATTCTCCAGAATAATCATACATTCCACCCATTGCCATAACAGTTCTAACTTTTCTACCTAAAGATTCGTCAAACTTTCTCTCATTAGTAACCACATCTAAGCCATCATTAGATAAAACTGAACTAATTCTAGCTAAATCCCTAGCACTAACTAAAGCAGAACAATACCTAAAGTAAATGTTTGCAACTTCATCAACAGGAAGCTCATCAGATAAAATCCCCCTAGCTACCATCATATTCATAATTGCTCTGTTATTATATGCAGAATCTCGTTCTGATTTGTAAATATCTTCAGAAACTACTATATTTTCATTTCCAGCTAGTTCTTTGATTTTATTAAAAATCACATCAAAAGTATCTTCTTTGAATTTTTCATATAAAAGTCCAGTAGCTGCCATTGCACCAGCATTTACAAGTGGATTTCTAGGTTTGCCGCCACCTAATTCCACATCAATAATACTGTTAAATGGAAGTGCAGTCGGTTTAACACCTATTGTCTTGTTAATTTTTTCTTCGTCGATATTTTCAAGTACCAATAAATAAGTTATAACCTTAGCAACAGATTGAATTGAAAATGTTTTATCAACATCTCCAGCTTCAAATATTTCCCCATCTTTGTTAATTATTGATACTCCTGCTACAGTTTTATCTTCCTTTGCAAGTTCAGGTATATAATCAGCTACTTCACCTTGATCTGCTAATTTTATAGCTTCATCATAAGCCCTTTGTAATAAGTCTCTCACAATCATTCTCCTTTCTATAATATTATATAGTTAATTATACCTTAAATAGATAGAGAATTACACCTAAAAAACAAATTTTTCACATTAATATAATAATTTAAATATTTTCTTAATGTGTTATTATATAAATAGTAAAATGGGAGGTAATTTTTTGAACAATACAACAAAAGGCGCCATTACAATGATTTTATCTTCAATTTCAATGACAATGATGAGTGTAATGGTAAAATTCACCGGGGAAATGCCACTTTTTCAGCAGGTATTTTTTAGAAATTTAGTTATGGCAATTTTCGCAGGAGTATTAATTTATAAACAAAATGGAAGTTATTTTGGATACAAGGAAAATAGAAGGATATTATTTTTTAGATCTACATTTGGATTTTTAGGAGTTTTGGCATCATTTTATGCAACGAAAAATCTCTATTTAGGAGATGCCCAAGCCTTATTAAAAGTTTCTCCTTTTGTAGTTACTATATTAGCAGTTTTGTTTTTAAATGAGAAAATAACAAAAACTAGAATTTTCACTATGGTTCTTGCTTTTATCGGAGCTTTAATTATTATAAATCCTAGATTTAATTCTAGATTGGTTCCATCTTTAATAGGTTTATCAGCCGCATTTTTCTCTGGAACTGCCTATGCAATAATTAGTTTTTTATCTAAAAAAGACCGAAAAGAATCACCACTTACAATCATCTTTATGTTTGCTGTGTGGTCCATGGTCTACACTATCCCCTTTGTATTTAGAGATTTTCATATTCCAGATATTAAGACTTTAGTCTTTTTAGTGTTAATTGGAGTATTTGCATCCCTTGGACAGTTTTTACTAACTACTGCTTATTCAATAGCAGATGCAAGTAAAATAAGTATCTTCGACTATGTATCTTTAATAGCCTCGGCTATTTTCGGAAATTTATTTTTCGGGGAAGTTCTCCCTATCCAAAGTATAATAGGTATATTTATAATAATCATATCTGCATATATATCATTTATAAATTCACGTGAAAAAAAGATAGCTCCTTAAAAGCTATCTTTCTTGATCTGACTATAAATTGTATGTTTCTTGAATGTGTTTAATAATTCCATTTGCCATTGCTTTAGCACAGGCTTCTTTATAAGCATCTGTTTGCACAATTTTTAAATCATCTGAATTACTTAAAAATCCAAGTTCTACTAAAACTGCAGGCATTTCTGTATGTTTTAGAACTATTAAATCTGCCCTTTGCTTTATTCCTCTATTAAACATTCCAGTTTCTTTAATTAATTCTTTGTGAATTTTTTCTGTTAAAGGATATTGAGCATCGTATTTAACACTTGTTAAGTCTCTAGGTGCATAAAGGGTTTCTATTCCATTAGCATCTGAATTAGGACTGCTGTTAAAGTGAATACTTAAAAATACGTGGGCATTTTCTTCATTTGCAAGTTTTGGTCTATTGTAAATATTTAGAGCATAGTCGTCATCTCTAGTCATAATTACACTATATCCTGCTTGTTTTAAAAGTCTTTCAGTTCTTTTTGCAACGTCAATGTTTAATTTTTTTTCTTGAACTCCATTGGAAACTGCACCTGGATCTCTGCCACCATGACCTGCATCTATTACGATTTTTACATCACTTTTAGAATTAGGTTTTATTCTAGGTTTTCTTTCAGGTACATCTTCTTTTTTTACCGAATCAAAGGCATCTTTTTCGTCTACCTTATCTGTTTCTGGGTTTTTCGGTACATTGTAAGAATTTTCAGTATCAGGAGTTGTAATACTTGTAGCTGTTGACGGTTTTGGTATTATTATTAAATCGTCTTTATCAGTTAAGATTTTCACTTCTCCATCTGTTATTCCATTTTTCGAATCTAAGACTATTCTAACTATATTATCTATGGATTTATAGTTTTGGTCAGGGTTAAATTGACTTGCCCTTACACTAGATACAAACCCCATAGAAATGTCGTATTGTTCCATGTCTTTATTTGATAAAAATGTTGCATCTTGAATATCAATAATATATCTAAAAGGATTATTCAATTTAATAATATTGTATTCACTGGATTTAACACCTTCTACTACAATCGCATCTTGGGCTTGATATTTTATCGGCCTTACTGCTGTAACTTGATTAGTAAAGGAGATGTTAATTTCTTTACTGTTAGAACTATTTTTAAGCTTCGGTTCTGCTAGCCTATTAAGTTGAATTTTAATTTCTGATGTGTTGTTACTAAAATCAGAACTGTAAACTATGGATTTTACTACATTTCCGTTTAAATCGATAGTTCCACTTTCTTTATCTTTTATATTAAAGGTTGCATTTGAAAAAGTCATCGTTAAAGAATTTTTTTCTTCTTCAAAGTTTGAAGTATATCTCAATTCTCCGTCAGCCTTTAAGACGATTTGTTCATTTTTAGAAGTTCCGTTTATTTTGATAATATCATTTATGGAAATTCCTTTTGGTCTCTGGGCTTGAGGTTCGTAAATGGAAGCTTGTCTTCTTTCTTGATTCCACTGAACTTCGTAACCTAAAAGCTCTGATACCACCCTTAAAGGTATCATAGTCTTATGTTCTCCACTACCTGGATATCCTACTAAACGAGGGATTGAATCATCATTTAAAGTGATGATTTCACCATTTTTAACAGCTTCTTTTTTATCTATGGAAATCACTATAAGGTCATTTCCCTTAGATATGGTTACTGATTTGGATTCTTTTATCCAGCCAACCTGAGAGTTAAAATACTCCGCTACTACCCTTACAGGTACGAATGTCCTGTTGTTGTGAATATATGGTTTAAACTCTGAAACTACTTTGTTATTATTAAGTAATAAGTCCACGTCATAAACTTTCACGCTTTTGTCATTCATTGAAACATCAAAAGATGGAGAGCTTGCTAAAGCTTCAGAATTTATCCCTAATACCATAAATAAACAAACCAACAAAATGGTCATTATTTTTTTCATTAGATTCCTCCTTGTACTAAAAATCATTATAATCAATGGAAAAACCTTATACAATATTTTTCACCAAAATGTAACAGGAATTTAATATTGCAAGACCTAAAGCCTTTACACCTAAAATTATAAAACCTTGTAAAGTTCATCAACTTTAGGTTCTCCTAAAGGCTGAAGTTTGCCGTTTTCCTTTAAAAATACTCCTTCATAGTCGGTTACTCTTCCGATTACTGTAGTTAATATATTTTTTTCTTCAAGTTTAGGTAGAAGCTCTAATAAATTTTCTTGGGATATTATCATCATTAATGACCCACTACTTATTAATCTTCTAGGATCAACATCAAAATAGTCACAAACTTTTTTTGTAACATTACTAATTGGCAATCTATCATTAAAAACAACAAGTCCAATGTCATTTGCCTTTGCTGCTTCCCAAGAAGCTCCCAATATTCCACCTTCAGTAATATCGTGCATGTATTTAGCGCCGTATTTTTTCCCTAAAATTCCTTCATCTATAACCGAAGTTAAATCAGAATAAGATAAAGCTTCATTATATTCTTGAGTTGTTAAATGGTTTTTAAGTTGAATTTCTTTTTCTTTTGCTAAAATAGCAGTTCCTTCTATAGCTAAAGTCTTTGTTAAAACTAATAAATCATTTACTTTAATTTCAGGTTTTTCAAAAGGTCCGTCAATACTGCCCAGTACTGCAGTAGAAACTACTACCCTATTTACAGCATCTGTAATTTCAGTATGGCCACCTACTATTGCCATGTTTAATTTTCCAGCTGCTAATTTAGCATCTTCCATTATTTTAGAAAGTTCTTCCTCAGTGGTTTCTGGAGGAGCTAATATAGTTAGCATTGCTGCCACAGGTTCTGCCCCTTCAGTAGCCAAATCGTTAACAGCTACATTTATTGCAAGATTTCCAATATCTTTACTAGTTCCAGTTATTGGGTCAGTACTTAAAACTAAAAGTTTTTCTTTAAAATCTAAAATAGCAGTATCTTTACCTATACAACTGCCTACTATAACTTCATCTCTATATTTTATATTGCTAATTAATTCCTCTAAAATAGAATTGGGAATTTTACCTATTTTCATATATATCACCAAAATACATTTTATCATATTAGAATTTTTTATTAAAGCTATAAAACATTAAAAGCTCCCCATTTAGAAAAA
>CAYWTV010000034.1:0-14647 GCA_964461305.1 uncultured Peptoniphilaceae bacterium | reverse complement strand
CGAAGAAGATGCATCCCGTGTTGTGCATATTGATAAACTTAAACAACGGGAGGCATTTTTGTCTATTTACATATTTGCTATTCTAACGATGAACAAAATCTATCTCTTTTAACTCAATACATTTGGAGTGCTGCCTTCTATATTGTGATGGATCTAATATTACTTTTGGGATTTTGACCCTTATTTTATAAAAAAATGAGGAATAATTAAAGTTTTTAATTTTTTTTAAAATAATGTGTCAGATTTTGGTGTCTATAAACGTTATTATATTAAATGGCAATTTTTTTAAAAAACCTTATAGTGATTTTAAGGTTTTAATTGATGTAATAATAGAGGTACTGAATTTCCTAGGAGGTAAATTATGTTTATGGATAGAATTGGAGTTATTGAGTTTATTGTAATTTTATTAAGTGTTTTGTTGGTATTTTTGGGATTTTGTATTTTTAAGGTTATCAAATACTATAGTGAGCCTTTTACTGAAAAAGAGGATTTTTAGAGTGTGTTATTAGAGAGGCTTCTTGATCTATATTTTTAAAATATAATATTTTTAAAAATTTCAATTCCAAACAATTATTTGAATCTATCTAATTTTTGGTTATAATGTAATTGTTAGATTATAAATGAAAATTTTTAGGGGGAGTGTTTTGGAAGCTAAGGAAACTGTATATATTACTGGTCATAGAAATCCTGATTCGGATTCGATTTGTGCTGCTATTGCTTATGCAGATTTAAAAAACAGAAGAGGAAAGGTAAATGCTATTCCTATTCGTTTAGGCGATATTAGCAAAGAAACTAAGTTTATTCTAGATTATTTTAATATAAATGAGCCTATGTTAGTCGAAACTATGAAGCCTCAAGTAAGTGATCTAAAAATCGATCCTCCTTATAAGATTTCAAGACTTACTACTATGAACAAGGCTTTATCTATAATCCAAAGTGAAAGTATTTCTAATCTTCAAGTTGTAAGTGAAAATGACGAGTTATTAGGTATTGTTACCTTGTCTAATCTTACTGAAGGTTATATGGATATTTGGGATGATAATATTTTAGGAAGATCTAATACTCCTTTAGAAAATATAGTGGAAGTTATGCGTGGAGAAATTAATCTAGAACCTGAAAATCCTAGGTCTTTTTCCGGTAGAATGACTGTTTATGCTATGGAGCCTAAAAGTGTAAGTGACAATATCCAAGAAAATGATGTTGTAATAGTAGGTAATAGAGAAGATGCCCAAGAAGATGCCATAAAAAAAGGCGTTAGCATGTTGATTCTTACTATTGGGTCTGTTATTTCTAAGGAAAATCTAGAACTTGCTAGAAAAAACAACGTTACTGTTATTACTACTGAACTTGATACTTTCTTAGCTGCAAGATTACTACCTTTGGCTGTTCCTGTAGAGTATGTTATGACTAAAAAGAACTTAGTAAAGTTTAAGGATGATGATTTTGTAGATGATATTAAAGTTATTATGGGAAATACTAGATATCGTTCTTATCCAATAGTGGATCACAAAAACCAAGTAGTAGGCTCTATTGCTAGATATCACCTTATTTCAAATAAGAAAAAACCTTTGATTTTAGTTGATCATAACGAAAAAAATCAATCTGTTCAAGATATTGACTCTGCAGAAATTATAGAAATTATTGATCATCACAGAGTGGCTAATATTTCTACTTCTCAACCTATATTTTTTAGAAATGTTCCTGTAGGTTCTACTTCTACAATTATTTCTATGATGTATTTCGAACAGGGAGTTTCCCCATCAAAAGAAATTGCCGGTATACTTTGTGCAGCTATAATATCCGATACTTTATTATTAAGATCTCCTACTGCAACAGATGAAGATAAGAGAATGCTAACTAGAATGGCGAAAATTGCAGATTTAGATATTGAAAAGTTTGCAATGGAGATGTTTCGTGCTGGTACTTCTTTAGAAGGTAAAGATTCTGATTATTTACTTTCTGAAGATATGAAACAGTTTGAAATAGAGGGCGAAAATATTAGAATAGCCCAAGTGTTTTCTATGGATTTGGATAATTTGTCTTCTAGACGGGAAGATTTAATTTCTACTATGGAAACTCACCTAAAAAAATTCGACCTTTCTACTTATGTATTAGTTTTTACTGATATATTAAGAGAAGTTTCTGAAATAATGACAGTGGGCGAGTTTGACAAACAAATCGCTTCGGCTTTTGGTAGTACTTTAGAAAATCACAGCTTTTCAGCTAGTGGAATTTTGTCTCGAAAAAAACAAGTTGTTCCTTTAGTTACTAAGGCGATTTCTAGTGTAAAAGCTCAATAAAAAATATATTCCAGTTAGAAGATTTTTATTTCTTTTAGCTGGGTTTTTTAATTGAAAAAAGAGTAAGCACATTTTGTACTTACTCTTATTTTTTATCAATATTTTTAAACTTAAGGTTTTGGACTATTTTTTCTAGGTTTTATTTTGTCAAAAATAGTTTCTTCTTCATTTACTTCTGATTGTTTTTTGTAAATATTTTTTCTCATTACTTGACTTAACATTATTGGATTTTTTTCGGTTAATGGATCTTCTCCTCGTTTTTTGTTTCTATAATCAATTATATCTCCTAAGGTATAATAAATTATAGTAGTGGTAGGCACTGCTAAAAGCATTCCTAGTAATCCGAACAAAGATCCACCTATTGTAACACTTGCCATTACCCAAATTCCTGGAAGGCCAACTTGGCTTCCTACTACCCTTGGATAAATTAAGTTTGCTTCAACTTGTTGTAATACTATTGTCAATATAAGAAATATTACACCTTGTTGAAAATTTTCTGCAGCGATTAAAATAAAACCGACAAAAGCCCCGAAAAATGCTCCAAAATATGGAATAAATGTCATAAAACCTTCTAAAATGGATATTGTGGTTCTATAAGGTAGACCAAATACAGTCATTCCCCCAAAGGACATAAATCCAAAGATAACTGCTTCCATAAACGTTCCCGCTAGAAAGCTAGAAAAAATATCTGCGGCTCTTTTACCAGTTAATAAAACTGACTCTGCAAAATCTGCACTAAAAAATGCGTATAGAAATCTTTCGATTTGTTTCTTAAATGTTTCCTTATAAAACAATAAATAGATTGCAAATACAAAGGCTAAAAATCCAGTAACGATTGCTGATAGTGTATTTGTAACTATATTAAATCCACCTAATAGATACCTTGAAATATTGTTTTCTAAATTGTTTTGAAGTTCTGTTGTAAACTCTATTAATCGACTTCCGATACTGTTAACAAATTCTACATCAGTTTCTCTAACTTCTTCTAACCAACTAGTTATATCAGAGATTACATTTGGCAATTTGTTTACAAAGGATACAACGGCACTTGCCAGTTGTGGAATTACTGTCATAAATACAAATGCTGTTACAGCTATTACTAATAATAATGTAATTAAAATTGCTATTGCTCTAAAGGCTTGCTTGTATTTGTATTTAAATATTGTTTTTCTCAGCAGTTTTTCAATAAACTTTAGGGGCACGCTAATAAATATTGCGATTAATCCTCCTATTAAAAAAGGGGTTATTAAATTAAGTAAACTTAAAAATGCCATTTTTACTTGGGGGAAATTAAATAACGCGAATGTTAAAAGTATTAATAAAGCTACTGTCTTAAATAATTTCTTATCTGTGTTCTTTCCTATGTTCATTTTATATTCTCCTTAAAGTTATAATTACCCTAATTTTAAAGACTTATACGATAGATTATTAAAAATTAAAAAATAGCCTTTACAAAATTTTTTTGTAAAGGCCATAGTACTTTTAGTTAATGTTAACTGTTCCGTTGTAAGTTGACGCTTCTATGTCTAGTTTTTCTCCTTCTTCGTCATATCCGTCTGAATATGCAATCATACTTCCATCTTCTGTAACGAAGTTAGAAAACTTAGAGTCTGAGAAGTTGCTAGTGTCGATATCTTTAAAGTAGTTTGTAACTTTAGCTTTTACTGGTTTGAATAAATCTTTTAATGATACTAAGATATTTCCGTTATTTGTAGAAGCTGTGATTCTTTCTACTTTGTCTTTTAAATTAGCTACTAAGATAGTTCCATTTGTAGTTATAAGCTCTACTTTTTTAGTATCTAAATTGTTAAGTTCTATTTTTCCGTTAGTAGTGTTAATTTTTAATTCTTCTCCGTCAATTCCGTCTACTGAAATTCTAGCATTTGTAGAAGAAATTGTAGAGTTGTTAGCTTTAATTTCTTTAACTTTTATTTTTGCATTTGTAGATTCTACTACTAAGTTGTTAGTTTCTACGTTGTTAATTTCTATATTTGCATTAGTAGAAGAAAGTGTAATATTTTCGAAAAATCTTTTAGGAATACTTACTTTAACATTCATATCAAAGTGCTTAGGAGTAGCTTTTTCATAATCAGGTTCGATTATAACTTTATTGTCTTGTCTTTGGATTTTTATAAAGTTGTGATTTGAAGATACGAACCTTTCGTCATAGTTTATATCGGATTTAGCTTCGATTTCTTCGTTATCCCACGTTTCTACTACTATTTTGCCATTTCTATTAGTGATTTCTAATTCTGGGTTTTCAACGCCTATTATATTTTCACTAACTATTCTTTCTGCTTTAGTTTTTTGTTCCAAATTTGAATTGAATTTTATATTAATATCTTCAAAATCAAAGGAATTTATCATCTCTTGTGATTTTTTTCCGATTTTTGTAGCTGCTTGGGTAATTTTTTCTATAATATTACTTTCAAATTGTGAAAAGTCGTTTTTTGGTTTATTGTTATCTTTAATAGAATCTAAAAGAGTTATTGCTTCTTCTTCTGTGATTTTGCCTTCTTTTAGCATTCTAAGTATTATTTTTTTCTCGTCGCTCATTTTTTACCATCCTTTTTTTATAATCTTGTAATTCTAAAATCGTCAATAGCTTTCATTACTTGATCGATAACAGTATTTGCTTTATTTTTCAATTCTCCATAGTCTACGTTTTTAATGTAGTCGTATGATTTTTGTCCTATCTTTTTACCATTTCGAGTTAGACTATCTAATAATTTAGAAAAGTCTTCATCGTATTTACTAAAGTTTTTTTCTTTTGTTTCTTTTAGTGAGTCTAAAAGTTTTAAAGCTTCGTCTTCAGTAATTTTACCGTTTTTAAGCATATCTAGTATAACTTTTTTACCTTCACTCATTTTTTAAACCACCTTTAATCTAAGTTAGAAAGCATTTCTGTAGCTTCCTCAGCAGTAATTTGACCTTCGTCTAACATATTTAAAATTTCCATTCTTGAATCTTCTGAATTTACACTATGTCCTAAAGCTTTAATAACGTGATCTAATTTGTTTCTAACAGTTGGGTAGGAAATACCCATTACTTTTTCTATTTCTTTTATACTTCCTCTGTTCATTACGAATATTTCTATAAATTCTAAATCTTCTTTAGAAAGTTTTGTAAATTTATTTCCATAAAAGTATCCGCTAACTTCTGTACCACAATCTTCACATTGGTAATTTGTAATCATTAATCTTCCATCACACGCTGGACATTTATCTAAATAATCTCTCATAATTTTACCTCGACTTTATTTTCTAGTTCAAAAATTCATTTTCAATTTGTTTTTCTAAATGTATTATACCACAAGGAATTAAAATGTAAACATAAAAATTAACAATATTAATGTTTAAATTAAAAATATTGATTTAAAGATTAAAAAATTAATATTATATTAAAAAACAAAATTAATTTTCATTTTGTTTTTCAACTTACTTTTTTCTAATTTATTTCAGTAAGGATAAAAATCCTACAATAAGGGTATAAATTATTGAGTAAGGTAGAGGTGATATTAATGGAAAAAGCTAAAGATTTAATACTTAATTATATAAAAAACAACGAAAAAGAAATGGACAACTTGAATTTAGGTCCTGAGTATGAGCATATTGTAGTAGATAGAGATACTTACAAATCTGTTTCCTATTATGGCAAAAAAGGAATAGAGTATATTTTTAAACGACTGGTAGAGTTAGGGTGGAGCCCTTATTATGAAGGTGAACATGTTTTGTCTTTGGAAAAAGGTGAGATGAATGTTACTACTGAGCCGGGAGGTCAGGTGGAATTTAGTACTGTTCAAAAAGAAACAATAAAAGAATTAGAAGATTTGTATAAAGAATTTTTTTGTGAACTTCTACCTATTTTAGATGAATTAAATTACGATATTTTAGCAATAGGCTATCATCCAAAGACTAAAATAGAAGAATTGAAACTTCTTCCTAAAAAAAGATATGATGCTATGTTTGAATATTTTAAAACCCACGGCACAATGTCGCACAATATGATGAAGGGTACTGCTGGATTGCAACTTTCTATAGATTATACTTCTGAAGAGGATTTTAAGAAAAAGTTTGTAGTAGCAAATGGAATAACAAATGCTTTTTATACTCTTTTTGATAATGGATACTTTTTTGAAGGAAAGCCTACTGTTCACAACATAAGGGCAAAAATTTGGGAAAATACTGATCCTCAAAGATCGGGTCTTGCTAAAAACGCCTTTATTGATGACTCTTACGAAGGATATGCTAATTACGTAGCTAATACTCCAGCAATTTTTGGATCTGTAAATGGCGAACTAGTGCCAACTGGGGACAAAAAAATTGGGGAGTTGTTAGATGAAAATTCTACGAAGGAAGAATTAGAGCATTTACTAACTATGGTATTTCCAGATGTTAGAGTAAAAAAATTTATAGAACTTAGAATGATGGATGCTGTTCCTTATCCTTATAATTTTAGTTCTTATGCATTATTAAAGGGTCTACTGTATAATGAAAGAAACCTAAATATTTTGTATGAAAAATTTAAAGATTTGACACCTGATATTTTAAATAAAGTTAGGGAAGAAATGTACGAAAAAGGAAACGAAACTTTATTTTTAGAAAAAACTTTAAAAGAATGGAATTTGGAATTTGTAAAAATGGCTGAAGAAGTTTTAGATGATGAAAAAAAATATCTAGAGCCTATTAAAGAATTAATTAATGAAGAAGGAAGCTTTTATAATAAGTCTGAAAAAATATTTAATGAGACTAATGATATTAAAAAAGCAGTAGAGTTTAATAGAATTAAAATGGAGGATGTATGCACGCAAGTAAAATAATAGATGATTATATTGAGTTAATAAAATCTGATGAAGAAAAGTACGCAAAGGATTATGAAGTTTTAAAGGAAATGGTTGCTAATTCTACAGCTTACTACAAGGGCCAACCAGTACCTTTTAATTATCAACCATTTTTCTTAGATCAAATTGATTTAGAGAATTTTAAATATATTTTAGATAAAATAATGACTATAAGTAAAAAGGTAATTAATGAATATCTAAAAAATCCTGAATATAGAAAGTTATTTAGATTTCCAAAGTTTATTGAAGATATGATTTTAGTGGAAAATAAATACGGGGTGGAAGTGCCCATGGGAAGATTTGATATTTTTTATAAAGGCAAAGAGGATTTTAAATTTTGTGAAATAAACACTGATGGATCTTCTGCAATGAATGAAGATATGGTTTTATCAAAAATTTTACTTTCTAGTCATGGATTAAAGGAATTTTCTAAAAAGTATCAACTTAGTAGTTTTGAACTATTTGATTCTTGGGTTAGAGAATCATTAGAACTTTACAAAAAATTCGACCCTACGAATCCTACTCCAAATGTGGCAATTATGGATATTATGGAAAGTGCTACAAAGACTGAGTTTGAAGAGTTTAAAAAAGCCTACGAAAAAGCAGGACTAAACTGTGAAATAGTAGATGCAAGGGATTTAGAGTACAGAGATGGAAGCTTGTATCACAAAGATTTTAAAATAGATTTAATATATAGAAGATTAGTTACTTTTGAACTTATTGAAAATAAAGAAGATTGCCAAGATTTTATAGATGCATATATGGATAATGCAATGTGCACCATTGGAACTATCCAGTCTCAAGTTATTCACAACAAGATTTTCTTTAAAATTTTGTATGATAAAGAAACTAGAGAATTTTTAGATGAAGATGATATAGATTTTATAGAAAATCACATTCCATTTACTGGAATATTTGGAGAATCTGAGGAAGTTTTTGAAAAAGTAAAAAACAACAAAGACGGATACATTATTAAACCAATGGATAAAAACGCATCTACTGGTGTATATACAGGACTAGATTTTAGTCAAGAAGAATGGGAAGAAAAACTAAGGGAAGATTTTGATAATGAAACGATTTATCAAGAATTCGTAACTGATATGAAAATTCCTTTTGTGGATTTTGATGAAAATGGAAAAGTTTTTGTAGAAGAACTTACTAATACTGTGGGAATTTTCTCATACAACGAAAAAGTAGCCGGTCTTTATCCTAGAATGGGCAAGGACAATATTATAGATGGTTTAACTGACTACATTACTGCTCCTGGAATTTTAGCTATTAGAAGAGATATGCAGGATTTGCTTCCAAGGATAAATGAACTTACTAAAATCTCTAAAAAAAGAGATTTGACTTTAGCAGAAACATTAGAAAGGCAGGAGCTAAGAGAAGAATATCTTTTAAGGTTTAGATCGGGATTTGAAAAAGAACTTTTAAATGTGAAAGTTGTTGATGAAGAAGGTAACGACATTACAGAAGAAAAACTAAAGAAAATATACAGTCTCAGAAAGAAGAAATGATTACAAAATTTATAATAGACAAAAGTGTTAAAAACCGCAATATTGAAGATCCCATAAGTAGAACAAATTTAGGGAAAAATGCTAGTTTTGTGGGGATATTTTTAAATATATTATTAACAGTAGTAAAGGCCTTGATAGGATTTCTAACAGGGTCTATTTCTATTGTTGCAGATTCTATAAACAATCTATCAGATACCGCTTCTAGTATTGTTTCTCTAATTGGAATATCTTTATCTGCAAAACCCTCTGATGAAGAACACCCATACGGCCACGGTCGTGGAGAATACTTAGCTACTTTAATAGTTGCAGCTTTTATACTTTTTGTTGGATTTAATATGCTAAAATCCTCCATTGACAATATTTTAAATCCAAAGCCAGTGGGATTTTCCTATGTGCTTTTGGGGATTTTAATTTTATCTTTGGGAGTGAAGTTTTGGATGTATAAATTTTATACAAAAGTAGGAAAGAAGATAAATTCTTCTCCCCTTGTTGCTACAGGAATAGATTCTATAAATGATGTTTTAGTAACTTCTGTAGTTATAATTTCCTTTATATTTTCTAGATTTACAACTTTGCCAATAGATGGAATAGCGGGGATTTTTGTCTGTATAGTCATATTAAAAAACGGAATTGATCTTATTAGGGAGATGACAGACGAACTTTTAGGAGCTCAAGTAGACCCAGAGACTTTAAAAGAAATCCAGGAGTTATTCTTATCCTATGACGAGATTATAGAAACCCACGACTTGTACATTCACAGTTATGGCCCTAATAAAAAGTACGCTAGTATAGATGCAGTAGTGAGAAACGATGCAAATATTGTAGAAATTCACAATGTATTTGATGAAATCGAACACGAGGTTTTAGACAGATTCGGTTTTATGCTTACTACTCACATGGATTTAATAAAACCTGAGAACAAAGAGGAAGAAGAATTAAGCGATATTTTGGAAAAATATACAGAAGAAAATGAAAATATCCTTTCTTTCCACGACGAAGCTCTTTTAGATATAGATGGGAAAACCCACTGTATAGTCCACTTAGTTGTAAATGGAAATACAGTAACTACTAACGAAGAAGAACAAGAAGAAAAAGAAAAAATCTCCAAGTATTTACAAGGTACCTACGGAGAATGTGACTATGACATTATAATAGATAAAGAATACGAAAATGGCCATTAATTGGTCATTTTTTATATGTTTTTTTACAGGATGCAATATTAAAATAGCCTTAGATAATAAAAGGAGAGTCTGGAAATTTCTTTAATTATTTATTATTAAATATAAATAAAGTATAAAGAATATATAATTTTAGCTTTCTTTTAGTATTATTGTGCTAATATTAAATATGAATTTTCAGATAGAAGGTGGATATAATAAATTTCAAATAAAAAAGTATCAACTAAAGTCTAAATCTAGACTAAGTTGATACTTATTTTTACATATACCAAACTTTCATATTAGTAGTGGAAATTCCACTAGCACCTGCATTTAAAGAATCTATAACTTCACTTTTCTCCCTTATTAGTCCACCTGCAATGATTGAAATTCTAGTTTCTGCCTTTATTTCAGAAATAATTCTAGGCATTATTCCAGGCATTATTTCCACTGCATCAGGTTTAGTATTTTTTATGGAAGTTATTCCAGATTCTAATGCTAGCGAATCTATAATAAAAAGTCTTTGGACAGTTAAAAGTCCAAGGTTTTTAGCATATTTTATTAAATTCGATTTTGTACTAATGATTCCTTGTGGTTTTACGTTTTGGCTAATAAACTCTAAGGCAGATGTATCTTTAGATAGACCATCTATTAAGTCTATGTGCACAAAAACGATTTTTTCTTTTTCTTTTAATTTATCCACTATTTCCTTTAAGTTTAATATACTTCCAGTTAATAGAAAAATAATTTGACTAGGAGCTTCCAAGGCATCATCTAGATATTTAATATCTGTTATTGCTGCTATTATCGGGTTGTCTTGAATTGATTCTAAGAAATTATTTTTCATATTGTCCTCTTTATTTTAGATTTGTGGTGACAGTTCTGCTGGCTATTATATTTGCATCTGTTTGACAAATATTTTCAGCTAAAACATCTCCCATTTTAACATCAGAATGAACTTCTATGGAATTTATAACATCCATACATTCTCTGATTTTTTCTTTAGGTATTTCTATATCTGTTCTTACAGGTAATCTTTTTATAAAATCATTTCCACTAAATTTCACTGTGGAAGTAATAAGTCTTGTAGGATTTGTAAGTTCTTTTATACCATATTGTATACCTCTTTTGCAAGTCGCATTTTCAACTTTGTAGCCGGATTCTTCAGTTTTGTCTTCTAAAATAACTAAATGACAACTCACTGGGCAAATTGTGCAGACTAATTCATTTTTTTCAATCTTTTCCATAATTAACTCCTGTCTATATTAAATGTTATGGAATTTCCAATTGGGCCTGATAATTTTTTAGGATCAATAATAACCCTTTCCATATCACTAGGTATCATATATTTTTTTCTTCTAGAAAGTATCGTCTCTCCGTCAGAATCTATATTGAAATTTATGTCTTTGTAAATGTCATTAACTCTAGTGAAAAATTCCATCTTTTCTTTTAGTCTATTTCTAGAAACCCTTTGGGGGATAATGTAGGAAATTCCCTTTCCTGGAATCATTTCCACATATTCATCATTATCATCAAAGGATTTGCCTTCTAAAATATATTTTGCAGCTGATTTTCCTGCCTTTCTACTTTCTTCAGTTACATAATCTACAACGTCGTGAACGTGTAGAACATTTCCACAGGCGAAAACTCCAGGTATTTCAGTCTCCATATTTTCATCTACAAAGGCTCCTTTTGTTTTAAAGTCTAAATTTATTCCCATATTTGAAGATAGTTCATTTTCAGGAATCAATCCTACAGAAAGTAAAACTGTATCACATTCAAATTCCTTTTCAGTTCCAGGTATTGGATTTTTATTGTCATCAGTTTCAGAAACGACAACACTTTCAACCCTTTCTCTACCTTTAATTTCAATAATATTGTGTTGTAGAAGTAGGGGAATGTCGTAATCTTCTAAGCACTGAACCACATTTCTCGTAAGTCCTGCTGCGTATTTTCCACGAGCCAAAACTCCTACAACTTCAGCACCTTCTAAAACAAGTCTTCTAGCCATTATCAGCCCTATATCTCCAGAACCTAATATGATTACTTTTTTCCCAACCATATATCCTTCGATATTAATAAGTCTTTGGGCCATTCCAGCACTATAAACTCCCGCAGGTCTAGATCCAGGGATATTAATAGCTCCCCTTGTTCTTTCTCTACATCCCATGGCAAGAATTATTGCTTTAGCTTTTATTTTTATAAGGCCATCTTTAGAATTTAGAGCTGTGATTTCTTTGTTTTCATTAATATCAATAACCATAGTATCTAGCTTAAACTGGATATCTTTTTCTACAAGCTCATCAACAAACCTTTGAGCATATTCTGGTCCTGTAAGTTCTTCATTAAAAATGTGAAGCCCAAAGCCAGGGTGAATACACTGTTGGAGTATTCCACCTAGTTCTCTGTCTCTTTCTAAAACTAGAATTTTTTCAACACCGTTATTTTTAGCTTCTATGGCAGCTCCTAAACCAGCAGGACCTCCACCTATAACTACAATATCGTAATTTAACATAACTGAATTCATTCTTTCGTCTCCTCTATTGCAACATTAGAACCTAGTTTATCCTTTAGGACCTCTGTAATGTCAATATCTAACTCCCTTGCTAAAATCTCCATTACCTTAGGTTGACAAAATCCACCTTGACATCTTCCACCACCAGGCCTTGCTCTTCTTTTTACTCCGTCAATAGTAGTAGCTCCAGCATTTCTGTGAATAATATCTACAATTTCACCTTCAGTTACATTTTCACATCTACAAATTATATTTCCGTATTTAGAATCTTTCTTTATAAGTTTGATTTTTTCTTCATCTGAAAGTTCCATAAAAGTATAGTGGATTCTTCGAGTTGGATTAAAGTTTTTGTTAATTGCAAAGTTTTTGTCAATGTTTTTTAATAAACTAGCAACATATTCTCCAATTGCAGGAGCAGCAGTAAGTCCCGGAGATTCAATTCCAGCAACATCTATAAATCCCGGAGCATCTTTTACTTCTTCGATAATAAAATCCCCAATATCAGATCCCGCTCTTAAACCTACAAAGGAAGTAATAACGTCCCAATAGGGGATGTCTTTTACAGCCTTATTGGCAGATTCCTTAACATACTTTAAGTTTTCAGAATTGGTACTTAAATTTAATTTGTCATCTAAATTTTGAGCATCAGGGCCGATTAATAAATTTCCATGAACAGTAGGTAAAACTACTACCCCTTTTCCAAGATCAGAAGGGGATTGGAAGATAACACTATTTACATGGTCCCCAGCTTTTTTATCTAAAAGATAATACTCTCCCTTTCTTGGAGTAATTTTAAATTTTGGTTTAGCTACCATATTATGTATATCGTCAGCATATACACCAGCAGCATTAATTACGTATTTAGATTGAAACTTATCTCTATTTGTCGTTATTTCATATCCACTATCTAGTTTTTCAATAGATAAAACTTTTTGATTTAGTTTTAAATCTACTCCGTTGTCCATGGCGTTTTCCATCATGGCAATTGCAAGTTCCCAAGGTCCGACGATTCCTCCAGTAGGAGCATATAAAGCAGCTACCACATTATCAGAAATATTAGGCTCTCTTTTTTTTATTTCTTCCTTAGAAATTATTTCAAGTCCAGGAACGCCATTTTCGATTCCACTTTGTTTAAGTTCTTGTAAAACAGAAATCTCATTATCATTTAAAGCTAAAACATAAGAGCCAATTCTTTCAAAGGGAACATCCAGCTCTTTACAAAGATCTTCCATAATTTCATTTCCCTTAACGTTAAAATAGGCCTTTAAAGAGTTAGGTTCTGCATCATAACCAGCATGAACAATAGCTGAATTTGCCTTTGTAGTGCCGTTTGATACGTCATTTTCTTTATCTATTACTAAAATATCTAAATTGTATTTTGATAAATTTCTAGCCACAGAAGAGCCGATAATTCCAGCTCCAATAATTATTACATCGTACATAATTCACTTCCTTTATTTGGAATATAAAAAGCCACAAAAAAGTTGTATTAACTAATTTGTGGCTCTCTATCTCTAACCTTAATTAAATAATATTTATCATATCCTTCACTGAATCAAATTCCCAGTCAGCTTGGATTTTGCTATTTTTATACATTTGTCTAGTAGTTTCACCTGAATAAACTAAAACAGTTGAAATATTTGAAACCTCTCCCATTTTTATATCAGTATATAATCTATCTCCCACCATAACAACATCTTCAAAATTCACAGAATATTTTTCCAAAAGGGCATTTACCATTTCCTTATTGGGTTTACCTATAACCTTAGGAGTAATTTCTGTGGATGCCTCGATAAAAGCAGCCATAGCTCCAGCATCTGGCATAAACTTTCCCTCTGGTAAGGGACAGTTAAAATCGGGGTGGGTTGCAATATAGTCCACGCCTTCAGAAATATATTCACAAGCGATCCAAAGTTTTTCATAAGTCAAAGTAGTATCAAAACCTAAAACTACAAAATCAACATCTTTATTTCTTTCCTTAACAATTTCGAAACCTTCATTAATAAATTCATCTTCTAATTCTTTAGTACCCAATAAAAAAACTTTTCCATTGGGAAGTTTGTTTTTTAAATATATAGTAGTAGCCTCTCCTGAAGTAAAAATATCATCAAGAGATGCATTTATTCCCAAATTATTTAGCTTTTCCACATAAGATAGTTTATTTTTAGAAGAATTATTCGTAAGGAAGATATACTTTTTATTAATGGATTTAATTTTTTTTAAAAACTCCAAAGCCCCATCTATAAGTTTATCCCCTAAATAAATAGTTCCATCCATATCCAATAGAAAAACAGATTTGTCTTTTAATTTGTTCATTA
>CAYWTV010000033.1:0-14708 GCA_964461305.1 uncultured Peptoniphilaceae bacterium | reverse complement strand
TTATATGTATGGTGCACCTTCAGGGACTCGAACCCTGGACCCACTGATTAAGAGTCAGTTGCTCTACCAACTGAGCCAAAGGTGCATATAATTTTTGTTGCTAAATTATTATATTCCTTTTTTAAGGTTTTGTAAAGTCAAAAAAGAGTCTAAGTTAAATTTCTTAGACTCTTAATAGCTTTTTTAGATTTTAAATCTTCCTAATTCGATAAATTGTCTGTCTGGTACAAGTTCAGAAACTATTTCCCAGTTTCCTTTTATTCCCATTGTTTTTGCCATTTCTTGGAAGTAATACATAATAATTCCTACGTCTGTTAATGATGATCTAAGATCTTCGTCATTTTGAACATAAACGTGAACTTCTGAGTTTGTTATTACAAATCTCCAAGGTTGTTTATTTCTATAAGATGGAGCGTATCTAATTGCTGAGAATAGCTCTAACATATTTAAATCTCTAAGTTTTTCATTTGCTGGTTGTCTAAAATCTGCATCTAAGAAAGCAATTTCTTCAACTGGCTTTCTAGAACTGTAAGTTCCATCTTTTTTAAGGGCAGGACTTGGTGTTGAATGTCCTATTGCTATTAAATAGTCTAGTCCATCTTCCATTTCACCGAATAGTTTTTTCTTAGATTCTACTAAATTATCTCCTAGTGTAATCACACAATTTCCCAGTCCAAAATCCACTAATCTTGTGATCAATTCACCTAAAACAAAGGCACCGTGTACATAAGTTAGTTTGTCTTGGTTTTTTAAATTAAGATAAATGTATCCAGGTGATTTTATCATTACTCCTGCATATCCAGCTTTATTTTCTAATTCTCTATAAATTTCTTCGCCGTCTTCATAAACTTCAAGGTTGAAATCTCCCCAATCAAATTTTTCTTTAATTTCATTAAATGCATTTTTGATATTAGAGATTTCGTCTCCAGTTAATGATTTATCTTGAAAATCTCTTATTGACTTTCTATTTTTTAAGTAACTCATCATTGCCATAGTTTTCACGCCTCCTGATATTTTTTACTATATATAGTTTACCACATTTTTAACAATATAATCAAAGATTTAATGTTTGAATTGCAATAGATAATATATGTGGAGAAATGACAGCTTTAGAAAAAGCAGTTATCACTATTCCTACAATAGCTCCCACTAATACATCCGTTGGAAAATGAACAGCTAAATACATTCTAGAAATCCCTATTAATACTGCAAAAACCATCATAAATAAAAACCACCCAGGATAATAGGCCCCTACCATTATAGCAAGGGAAAATGCTGCTGCTGTATGGCCTGAAGGAAATGAATAATCCCTCATTATAATATCAAAGGTATTTAGTCCTTCTAATAGATCGTATGGTCTTACTCTTTTTGCTAAAAATTTTATGGTATGAACTGTCATTCCAGTAAATATTAAAGCTACTCCTGCTTCTATTGCAAAGGATTTTATTTTTCTTTCAGTTGGAAGTATAAAAATCAAGAGAAGAACCACACTTATAAAACTAACTCCTGCTAATTTTGTAAATCTTTGAAAAAAATAATCAAAGAATCTAGTTTTCATCCTTGAATTTACAAGTTCTAATATATAATTGTCAAATCGCGTAAATAAATTTTTTTCTTTCATAGGTAATAAAATTATACCATTGCCTTTCTATAGGATTATAAAATCCACGTAAAATAATTATCATCTCTTATTTATTTTTATTAATAATTTATACCCAAGTTCTAAGTAATATAATTTTATGATAGAATTAGAACTGGTGATTAAATGAAATTAAGCGAAGAACAAGTCCTAGCTTCTAACAGTCTGACAGGTCCAAACATGATAATTGCTGTGCCTGGAGCTGGTAAAACTACAATTTTACTAAAGAGAATAGAAAATTTAATAAATAACGGAACAAAACCTGAGAAAATACTCACAATAACTTTTAGTAAAGCTGCTGCGACGGAATTAAAGACCAGGTTTAGTTTAAATTTTAATAAATTTGAGACTTCTCCACATTTTTATACAATCCATGCATTTTCTTTTATGATTTTAAGGGATTTTGCAAAGAAAAAAGGAATTGATTATAAACTACTAGAAGGCTCTCCAAATGTTAACAAATATAAACTTTTGTCCCAGTTTTATAAAGAGGTTCACAATGTATATATTCCAGAGGAAAAACTGGAAAACCTGATAAATAAAATTGGTTATATTAAAAATATGATGCTCACTCCAAAGGATGTAGTTACTGAAATTGATAAGTTTGAAGAAATTTTTTATAAATATGAAGATTATAAGAGAAAATTTAAATATATAGATTTTGATGACATGTTGGAAGTTGCCTTAAAAATCTTAAAAACTGACAATTCAATAAAAACAAAGTATGTAAATATGTACGATTTTATTCAAGTAGACGAAGGACAAGATACTTCAAAACTCCAAATGGAAATTATTAAAGTTCTAACTAAGAAAAGGAAAAATTTATTTATAGTTGCTGATGACGATCAATCTATTTATTCCTTTAGAGGGGCAGATCCCCAAGGTCTTTTTTCTTTAGAAAAGTTTTTCCCAGAGATTCAAACCCACTATATGGAGACAAATTTTAGATGTTCAAAAAATATTGTTACTGCTGCAAATAACTTTATTGACCAAAATAAAATTAGATACGAAAAGAAACTAAAATCTAGTAGAGAGTTTAATTCTCCCGTTGAAATAGTCAAGGTAAACTACCATGAAGATCAATATAAATATATTGTAGATGATATAAAAAACAACAATATAAATTATTGGGATGTGGGAGTATTATATAGAAACAACATTTCTGCAATGGGACTTATCGAGTATTTAGAAAGAGAAAAGATCCCTTTTAATATAAACGAAAGTAATAAAATAAAATTTTTCTCCCATAGAATTTCCCTAGATATAATCGATATCATATCTTTTTCAATGGATAATTCTAGGTTTGATTTATTGGAGAGATTTTTTTACAAAATAAATGGTTACATTTCAAAACTGATGATTTCAAATGTCAAATCTCAAAAAAACACTGGTAATGTTTTTGACAATTTAAGAAGTGTTCCTGGTCTAAAATCTTATTCAATAAGGGAGTTAGATAGACTAGAAAAAGATTTTAATACTTTAGAAAAACTACCTATGAATGAAAAACTCTCCTTTATTGAAAATGAATTAGGTTATGAAAAATATTTAAAATACAGTGCTAGAAAGGAGTCCCTTGGACTTCAAGGAGAACTACTAGTCTTTGAACTGTTAAAAAAAATCAGTATAGGTTCTAAAAGTTTTAAAGATTTTCAAGGTAGACTAAAGTTTTTAGATAGTACTGTTAAAAATACCCAAGAAAACGGATTAAATCTTTCTACTGTTCACTCTGCCAAAGGAAAAGAGTATAAACACGTCTATTTAATCGATATTTATGAAGGCATGTTTCCAATGAAAAAAAGAAAAGAAGAGACGCCAGTTGTTATAGAAGAAGAAAGAAGACTCTTTTATGTTGCAATGACAAGGGCTAAAGACTCTTTAAAGATTTTATTTCCTGGTAAAATAGCAGAAGAAAAGACGGAAGTTTCTGAGTTTTTATTAGAACTTCAAAAATCCTGTGAGTAAATTAAAAAACCTCTAAATCTAGTTTAAAGATTTAGAGGTTTGATTTTTATTTGTAGAAGAATCCTATAATTTGTCCTTCTTCGTTATAATTTACTGTAAAAGTGGCATTCCCATTTTCAAATTCTGTTTTTTGTTGAACTGAAATAGATGAGTCTTTCGTTTCCTTGTGAACGTATTTTACTACTTCTGCTTCTTGGAATTCTACAAATTGTCCTTTGTTTTCAAGATCAGTTTTTACTTGTTCTTCTACTTCAGGAGTTATTTGCTCTTTCATTTCTGGGTTAAGTTCTCCTTCAAGTCCACCAAATCCGCTTTGGATTAAAGTGTCAATGGCATTTTGAGCTTTACCAATGTAGGTAGACTCCGTATCAGCTGCTAGATCCTCAGTTTCGTATTCTGTACTTCCACAACCCACAACTAAACCTAATATTAATATAAGTACTAATCCTAAACTAATTTTTTTCATAAATTCCACTCCTTAAAAACCTTTTTTGATTTTAATACATAAACAAGTAGTATTATATCAAAAATCGCCCAAATAATATATAAATTAATTACTCCTAAACTTTGAGAAAACATTATTAAATAGTTAAAACCACTGTGTAAAAATATTGCAATTATGGTGTATAAATATTTTTTATTTAATATAAATCCTTTAAATACTATTACTGAAAGACAAATGTGAAATACTACAGCTATGGTCCTTTCCACGATAATAAACATTAAATTTTCTTTTGATACGTTGTGGCCAATGATCATAGTAGCTAAAAAACCCACTTCACATAGTCCATGTCCTAATCCAAAGAAAATGGCATTTGAGAATCTGTTAGAAAATGAAATCAATCCCTTTTTCTCTGTATTTTCATCCCTTAATAAAAAGTTTCTAAACAAAAACCTAAAACCTTCTTCAAAAAGTCCTGATGTGAATATTACCATACCATTTATAAAAAGCGGATATAAAAAAGCTAATTGATTGTATTTAAAATTTTGATTTAGGGCATTTAGTATTGGAATTCTTAAAAGAGGTTGGGAAATAAAGAAACACCCCGCTCCTAAGAAAAATAATACTACATTTTCTATTTTTTTATTCTTCATTTCCTAGTCCCCTATATACTAAATAGGAATACACTATAGGTATAACCACTATTAACAAGTAAGTTACAAATGTAAATCTTAAAGATATAAAAGACATTATTAAATTAATTACTCCTCCTATAACAAATACCATTCCCCCTAGTCTATGGGTTTTGTCCCAAACATAGTCGGAGTGTAGTGTCCAGGGGAGTTTTATTCCCATTGTATAATTTCTTCTAATTTTAGGCATATAATTTCCAATAAATATAAATAATATAGAAATAAATATATTTATCCACATCCCTAAATTTGGCCTATGTCCTAAAGTATAAAATATTGTAAACAATGTGGTAAGTATACTAACAATTGGAATAATTAATAATGTTATATTCATAACCTTTTCGCTTTGATATTTTCTTCTAGGATCAACTTTAGTAAGAAAATATACTAATATATAAACTCCAATCATTATTAAAGGTAGTCCAAATAGTGCAAATTCTTTGGACGAATATCTATCAGGTTCATTGTTAAAATCAAAATGTGTAGGCATTAAATCTGGCACTTGTCCATAAAAATAAAGCCCAATAATTAAAGGTATTAAAGATATTAATAATCCAATTTTAAATGCTTTTTCTCTTTTCATTTAGTCCTCCATATAATCTATAAAAAATGACATTAATTCTTCAAATACAGAAGCATTTAATGTATAAATTCTAAAATTCTTTTCCTTATTTAGATAAATCAAATCCCCTTCTAACAATATAGACAGGTGATAGGAAACTGTAGCTGAGCTCATATCAAACTTTTCTGCTATTTCACCAGCTGTAAGTGGCCCATCTCTTAATATTTTTAAGATTTTCCTTCTATTTTTGTCATTTAGGGCTTTTAATGTTTTGTCAATTTTCACTTTTAACACCTATTTCGAATTATTTCTAATTAGATTATACTTATATTGTATATTTTTGTCAATGTCTATTTCGATTTCTTTCTAATTAGTTTTTGTCTTATAAACTTCTTATTTTAATAAATTATTTTATATACTTTATTAGGGATTTGTTATAGAATTTAATATACAACACTTATTCTTTAAGTATCTATAAATTAGGTTATTTACTGATTTATAGATACAAGAATGGGTAAATTTTAGTAAGAGGTGATAATATGAAAAGAGATCTTGTTGACGGATATTTATACGAAGTTACTAAGTCTTTGCCAAGAAAAGAACGTAAAGAAGTTTATGAAAATTTGGAATTGGAAATTTATGAAAAAATTGAACTTAGAAAAGCGGATAATATTGAGACTAAGGAAGAAGTTTTATCAGTATTAGAAGAGTATGGAAACCCTGCCGATGTAGCAGCTAGGTATTCATCTTCTAATAAAAGAGCACTAGTACCCCAACCACATTTTGCTCATTATTCTAGGGATAAGTTTTTAGCATTTTTTATTGCTATTTTAGTTATAGGTGGACTACATCTATATAATTATTTCTTTGTTGGAACTTTCCCTATTACATTGGATTTTATTCTTGGGACTTTAGCTAGTTTAGGTACTGCATTTGTTGTAATTTATATTACTTATACTTTGGCGTTTTCATGGATATCTGGAAGCAGATTACCAAACTGGAATAGATATGCTAAAGGTATAAAACCTGAACCTACAAAAGCAAGTAGAGTTAGCTTTTTTGAAGTTGGCTTCCAAGTTGTGCTTTCTACTTTGTTATTTGTCGTTTTAGGATTGGGCAGAGAAATTTTAGGAATTGAACTAAATGAGTTTAATATTGTTCCTAATTTTGCACTACCAGTATTCGCTGCACTTGTAATTGCTTATTTTATTAACGTTTTGAATATTGCTTACAAAGAAATCGACAAAAGATATACTTTAGGTGTGTTATTTACAACAGTTTTAACTAATTTATTAGTTATCGGTATAGCTTTCTTAATGTTTGTAAGGGAAGATGTTATTAGCCAAAACTTTAGAAATTGGTTGGCTGGACTTTTACCTGATAGTGACTTAATATACAATATTGTAAATAACTTTGGTTTAGTGGTGTTTTTAATTATCGCTTTATTTGCTGTTATTGATATTGTTTCTACTGCTTTAGGTTATCACAACAATAAAAAGGATTCTGTTGAGCCTATATTTAGAGAAGAGAGAATCTATGCAGATGTTGATGAAATCTACGAAACTAGCGACGGATTTAAAGACGATTCTTACCACAATATTACTGACACTCCAATAGATACTATTGATGAAGAGGTAGTTCTCGATGAGGATCTAGACAAAAATGTTCATATAGCTGATGATAGATATGCAGAAGATAGAACTATTGATGACAAATACGTTGGAGATACTGTTGTTGACGATAGATATGTTGATGAAGAATATGTTGAAGATGTAAAGGTAAATAACAGATATACTTCTGATAGACAAATCGATGAAGATATTGAAAACACAGTTATTTTAGATAAGGAAGAGTTTGTATCTACTGAAAGTCCTGATTATGTTAATAATGAATATGTTGAGGACGAGGTTATTATAGTAGATGAACCTGTTTATACTGAAGAGGACTTAATTGTAGAAGAAGATCCTGTAATTGTAGATTCTGATAGTACTATTATAGAAGATGAAGATGACGAATATATTACTAGGATTTTAGACAAGGAAGAACTTGACAAAGAACTAAACAGAAAAAATGATGAGGTAATTGTAGTTGAAGAAACTACAGAAAAAGATAAATTAAATTAGATAAGGAAAGATATATGACAATTGGAAATATTAAGGGCTACAGTGTTGTAGATGAGGTTTTTATTGAAGAACTAAATTCTACTGGATATTATTTAAAACACGATAAGACCAAGGCGGAAGTACTGTATTTAAAAAATGAAGATGAAATAATGACCTTTGGAATAGGTTTTAGAACTCCTCCAGAAAATTCTACAGGTGTTGCACATATTGTTGAACACTGCGTACTTTCTGGCTCTAGAAAATACAAAACTAAAGAGCCATTTATGGATATGTTAAATTCATCTATGCAAACTTTTTTAAATGCTATGACATTCCCAGATAAAACTATTTATCCTGTAGCTACTAGAAATGACAAAGATTTCTTTAACTTAATGGACGTATATTTAGATGCTGTATTTTATCCTAGTATATACGATGTTAAGGAGATTTTTGAACAAGAAGGATGGCATTTAGAATTAGAAGGATCTGAGGATGAACTAAAATACAACGGTGTAGTTTATAACGAAATGAGAGGAGCTTATTCTGATGCAGATGGACAAGTTCACGAATTACTTTCCCAAAAGCTTCACCCAGATTCCACTTATTCCCACGATTCTGGAGGAGATCCCCATGAGATTACAAATCTGACCTATGAGGATTTTCTGAAATTTCACGAAAGGTTTTATCATCCTTCAAATTCCTATATTTTCTTAAATGGAAATATGGACATTGAAAAAGTTTTAAATTTTATAAATGAGGAGTATTTGGAAAACTTTGAATATCAAGATCCTAACTCCCAAATTATAATGAACGAAAATTTTAAAGAGCCTCAACTAATAGAAGAAACCTATTCTGTTGGAAAGGAAGATTCTACAGAAAACAAAAGCTATTATGCTTATGGAGTTGATTTAGGACTTTCTATAAACCCTAAGGATTCATTTATGAGATCTATTTTAAGTGATATTATTATAGATTCAGATTCATCAATTTTAAAAGACAAATTGCTAGATTCAAATTTAGCAGAAGATTATTACTCAATGAACAGCTCTTCTCTACCTTTAGACTTTTTTATAGTGGCAAAGGGAGCTAGTGGAGATGATTTAGAGGAATTTGTAAATATTGTAGAAGATGGTCTAAGGGAAGCTTTGAAAAAAGGCATTGATAAAGACTTAATAGAAGCTACATTAAACTCCTATGAGTTTTCCCTAAAAGAACTTGGAATTCACAAAGGAGTAATGTTAGGAATAGGTGCTTTAAGAGGCTGGTTATACGGAAATAGTCCTCTCGATTCTTTAAAGTTTAAAAATCTGTTAGATGAAATTAAAGAAAATTTAGACAATAGATATATTGAAGATTATATAGAAAAAAACATTCTAAATAACCCTCAAAAAATCCACTTAGTAGCTAGGCCAGAACCTGGAAAGTTTTTGGAAAAAGACAAAGTTGCTAATGAAAAACTTAAAGAATATAAAGAAGGACTAAAGGATATTGAACTAGAAGCTTTAATAGAAAATACTAAAAATCTTTTTGAATATCAGTTAAAGCAAGATTCTAAAGAAGATAAAGACACTATTCCAAAATTAGAACTTGAAGATATTTCGCCAGGTGTTAAAAAACTTAACACTATAATAGACGAAAATAATAGTATAAAAAGCATTTTTGTAGATGAATTTACTAACAAAATTTTCTATATGACACTTGCTTTTAATCTAAAAAATCTCACAATGGAAGAACTGCCATTGGCAGGAGTAGTTTTAGATTTAGTATCCTCTTTAGATACTGAAAACTATTCTTACAAAGATTTAAGTAATAAAATAGACATTAACACTGGAGGAATAAAGTTTTCAGTAAACACCTTTGAAGATACTAAATCAGATGATTATTCAGTAGTGGCTAGTGTTTCAGGAAGATCTATTCCAGACAAAATCGAAGAATTTTTAAATTTAGTAGAAGAGATTATATTTAGAACTAAATTTGAAGACAAGAAAAGAATTAAAGATTTGTTAATAGTTAATCGCGGAGATTTAGAATCTAATATTGAACAATCTGGACATAGTATTATTTCCACAGAAATAAATTCTATGATGAGGGATTCTTCCGATATTGGAAATAGAATCGGCGGAAGGAAATATCTATTTAGTTTAAAGGATTTAATTTCAAGATTTGATGAAGATTCTGACGAAATTATAAATTCCCTAAAAGATGTTTACAAAAAAATCTTTAATAAAAAGGTCATCCTTAGTGTAGCCGGTGAAAAAGATTGGTT
Source organism: uncultured Peptoniphilaceae bacterium (assembly GCA_964461305.1). Taxonomy (GTDB): domain Bacteria; phylum Bacillota; class Clostridia; order Tissierellales; family Peptoniphilaceae; genus Neofamilia. Next base: position 5,043 of record CAYWTV010000033.1, on the reverse strand, counting down.
TAATAAGACGAAAGATTGGATAGAATCTTTAGATGAACTAAGTGACTTTGAAGAAAAATTAGAATTTTCTAGGGACAATATTAAAAGTATTGCCTTAAAAAGTTCCTCTAATGTAGTTTATGTTAGTGATGGATTTAGTTATCAAGATTATGGATATGAAAACAATGGAGAGCTTAGAGTTTTAGCTAAAATATTAAGTGGAGATTATTTACACACTCAAATACGAGCTAAAGGTGGAGCTTATGGAGCTGGGATTTCAATAAACCAAAAAGGCAATGTAACTACCTACTCTTATAGAGATCCAAACTTAGATAAGACTTTCCAAGTCTATGACAATATTTCACAATATTTAGATAATTTAGACTTGTCAAAAGAGGATTTGACTAACTATATTATTTCCACAATGAATCAATTCGATCCTCCAATGACACCATCTCAATACCCTTCCCTTGCACTTTCAAGGTATTTAACTAACTTTAGTGAAGAAGATGTTGAGAAAATGAAAAAAGAGGCAATCGAAACTACTCCAGAGGATATAAAAAAATACTCAGAAATGTTTAAAAAAGCAAAAGACAATAAATACTATGGAGTATTAGGTTCTCGAGAACTAATCGAAAATTCAACAAGGGAATTTGAAAAAGTTGAAGAAATGAATATTTAAATTTTTAAGACAGTGATTTAAAAAAGTCACTGTCTTTTTTAATTCTCTGTAATGTAAATTTAATCTATTAAAACAAGTATCGTGATAGAATACATTTTATAGAGGAGATGATTATGAAAAAAATATTCAAAAAGACTTTTATTATATTTTCGGCTTTGTTTTTTATCTTTGGGACTAGCGTAAAAGCAGCCCCTATGAAATCCGATTTTAAATTAAAAGTAAATGATAAAAATATAGTACTTACAATGCCACTATTAGTGGAAAATGACAGAACCCTAGCTCCATTAAGGCTTATTGCTGAAGAACTGGGATATGAAGTTTTTTGGCAAGAATCTACAAGAACTGTAGATATTATAGATGGCTTGGAAAAAATTGTATTTACAATAGATAGCAATAAAGTAAATATAAATGGAAATATTAAGGAAATTGACGTAAATTCTAGAATTTATGAAGATAGGACCTATATTCCAATTCGCGCCTTAGAAAATCTAAATTCTAAAATTGATTGGAAAAATGACACTAGAACTGTCTTAGTAAATAGAAACTCAGAATATAATAAAGAAACTCCTATAAAAGAAGAATCAAAACCTGAAAAGATTAAATCTAGTGATAGATCTACCTTTGAATATTGGGACTATTATAACGATTATGATACATCAGTAATTATGGATTCTAATGAAATAATAGCTTTTAATCAAAGGAATCTAAACTCTCGAAATAAGATGAAAAATATATCTTCCATGGGAGAAACTACAGATGGATCCTTTTTAATAGAAGAGATGAACAGAGTGGCAAAATTTACAAATACTAGATATAACAGTTCGAAAAAAGCTCATAGTAGTGAATTTAAAGAAGCCTTAAAGACTAATATGAATATCCCAACTAATCCTAACTTTTTTGTAAAAAAGGGAATCATTAATAAAAGAACTATTATGAGAACCTACCCTACTCACGAGCCCTTCTTTAAAAGTAGCTCTAGCTCTTTAGATTATGCTGTTGAAACGGCAATATATCCATGGGAAGAAATATCAATTTATCATACAAGTGCTGATGGAAAGTGGCTTTATGGAGAAATATTTAACTGTTATGGTTGGGTTCCAGTAGAAAATGTTAGCTTTGGATCCCAAAGTGAAATTGACAACTTAATTAAAAACTCAGAATTTGTAGTAATAACCACAGACAAAGTTAAAATAAATGGGGTACAACTAGATATGGGTACTAAAGTACCATTAGTTTCAGAAGATGAAAATTCATACAGAGTTTTGCTTCCAACAAATTCATCTGTACTTTCAACTTATGAAGTAAATTTAAAAAAATCTTTAGGAAATAAAGGATATCTGCCTTTTACTCAAGCCAATATGATAAAACAAGCTTTGAAATTTCACGGCGAACCTTACGGTTGGGGTGGACTTAATAACACTAGAGACTGCTCAGGTCTAATTCAAGATGTATATAGAAGTTTTGGAATACTAATACCTAGAAACTCTGGAGATCAAGGAAATTCAGTAATGGGAATGACGAAAAGTATCAAGGGAATGAACAAACAAGATAGAATAAATTCTTTAAAACAATTTGGACCAGGAGCTTCCCTTCACATGACAGGACACGTTATGATGTATATGGGAGTAGACGAAAAAGGTATTCCTTCAATAATCCATCACTATATCGGTCACTATATAGGAAGTAAGTACATCCCTGCAAACAAATGCTCAATTACATCTTTAGATATACAAGGATCAAATAAACAAACCTATCTAAACAACTCCTATGGATTAAAATATTTTAAATAAACATTTTTAAGTGGTGTTAATGAAAATTAGCACCACTTTTTTTTACAAAAAAATCGGGCTATTTACCCGATTTTAATAAAACTTATATTCTATTTACACCAGTTTTTATAGCTGCTTCTTTAACTGCTTCTGCTACTGTTTTAGCAACTCTTTCGTCAAATGCTGCAGGTATAATGTAGTCTTCTGATAATTCATCTTCAGAAACTAAACTTGCTATAGCTTCTGCTGCTGCTAGTTTCATTTCCTCATTTATTTCTGATGCTCTAACTTCAAAGGCACCTTTAAATATTCCAGGAAAAGCTAATACGTTGTTTATTTGGTTTGGAAAATCTGATCTTCCAGTTCCCATAATATCAATTCCCCCAGCTTTAGCTACTTCTGGAAGTACTTCTGGTACAGGGTTTGCCATTGCAAATGCTATAGAATCTTCTTTCATAGTTTCTACCATCTCTTTTGTTACTATATCAGGTGCTGAAACTCCGATAAATATATCAGTATCTCTCATAGCCTCTGCTAAGTCTCCTTTTCTACCTTCTTTATTGGTAGTTTTAGCAATTTCAAGTCTAATTGGATCTAAAGATTTATCCTCTGGGTCTAGTATTCCCCTTGAGTTACAAATAATTACATCTTTAATTCCTGCATTTACTAATAGTTTTGAAATTGCGATTCCAGCTGCTCCTGCTCCACTTACTGCAGCTGTAACATCTTCCATTTTTTTATTTACTACTTTTAAAGCGTTAATTATTCCTGCTAATACAACTATTGCAGTACCGTGTTGATCATCGTGAAATACTGGAATGTCTAGCTCTTTTTTTAGTCTTTCTTCTATTTCAAAACACTTTGGAGCTTGAATATCTTCTAAATTGATTCCACCAAATGTAGGTGCAATTTGTTTTACAGCTTCGATAATACCCTCTGTATCTTGAGTTTCTAGACAAATTGGAAAAGCATCTACTCCAGCAAAGGATTTAAATAATACAGCTTTTCCTTCCATTACAGGCATTCCAGCTCTAGATCCTATATTTCCTAGTCCTAAAACTGCAGATCCATCAGTTACAACTGCCACCATATTTCCCTTGTTAGTATAGTCATACACTGCATCTGGATTTTTTGCTATTTCTTTACAAGGTTCCGCTACTCCAGGTGTATAAGCTAGAGCTAAATCCTTTGCATCATTAACTTGAACTTTACTTACTACCTCGATTTTTCCTTGATTATCTTTGTGAAGTTTTAAAGCTTCTTCTCTTAGTGACATTATTTTCCTCCTCGATTTTTCTATAATTACATTATAACATAAGAAAATAAACTTTGAAGATATAATAACAAATAAAAAAACCTTTAAGTAAACTCTTAAAGATTTTTAGTATTTTATAGTTATTTCCATATAGCCATTTATAATTTTGGCAGATACGGAAAAATTCATTTTTTCCAAAATTACTTTTGATGAATACATTCCTATTCCGCTACTGGAATTATTTCTGGATTTTTCTCCAGTGTAGAATTTTTCAAAAAGCCTTTTGTCATCTAGGTTTTCATTTCCTTTTATTTTATTTTTAAATACAGTTATTAGAGATCCTTCTTTTATACCATGAAAAATCTCCCCTTCTAACTCACCGTGTTTTTTCATATTAGATAGTAAATTAGAATATACCCTAGATAGAGCCTTTTGATTGCCTAATATTTTTTTATAATCCTCAATGTTTATATTAAGAGAAAGTCCTATATTCTCAAAATCATTATAATATTCCATTATAACATCTTCTAGTATATATCCTGGAGATACTTCTGCTATTTCTAAAGTATAGTTTATATCTTCTATTAAAGTAATTTCATAAAAATCCTCTACAAGCTTTTGAAGGGTAGAAGATTTTTTCTTTAATATATTAAGGTATTTTTCTTTATCTTCTTTAGAAAGTGGTTTTTCAAGTAAATCTATATACCCTACAATTGATGTAAGGGGTGTTCTTAGATCGTGAGAAATACTTGTTATTTGGGATTTAATTTTATTTTTTTCGTGTTCTAATTCTATTTCCTTGTCCTTGTGTCTATTAATTAAATTATTTATTTCTGTTACTAAGGCATTGGTTTTTAGACCGTGAAAAACTACAGTTACTAATTTATTGGTTTTTTCTTCTTTATTAATAAACTGAAGTTGATTTTTTATTGAATTATTTTGATACATTAAAAGACCAACTAAAACTCCTAATAAAATCACTAAAAGTCCTAAAATAATATTCATTAAAATTCTCTCTTTCTAAATCCTAAATACCCTATATATATTCCACCTAAAATGTGAAATACTAAAGGCAACCAGTAGGATTGAATTAGTCCTATAGTACTGGTACTTTCAATAAAAACAGTTAGTGGCTGAAAATATCTCAGTACTAAAGGATTAATAGGGTTTATTGTAATAGCATTTAATAAAGGAGTAAGTAATGATAACAAAAATGTTATCATAACTCCAAATCCCACAGATTTAGTCAAAAAACTAAATCCAAAAATAAATGAACTTACAGAAATTTGTCCTATTAATAGTCTAAAATAAGTATCTAAAAATATATTAATTTCTTTTAAAAACTCATAACCTAAATT
>CAYWTV010000032.1:0-15502 GCA_964461305.1 uncultured Peptoniphilaceae bacterium | reverse complement strand
TTTATATATTAACAAAATTCACTACCTATTGTCAAGGGCTTTTTTAAACTTTTTTAAAAATAAAAAAATAGCCTCTAATTTGAGGCTATTTCCTTCTATATATTACATCTTTTATTAATCTTTTAATGTTAAGCTGTGCTCATCATCTGAGTAAGACTGAATAAGTCCTCCTGCCATTGCTATTGTTGCAAATATAATAAATACTGGCATTATCTCACTTTTTGTCATTACTGCTAAATTTTGGCCTGCTTCTCCTCCTATTATTATAGATATAACAAAGGAAAAAAACACTACAGCTCCTCCTAATAGGGATAATATAATAAATAAACTAAACACACTTTCCCCAATTTTAGATATTTTTTCTCTCATATTATACCTCCTATATAAATAAAACAGGCAATATGCCTATTAATATAAGCATTGATGTAGCTAAATGAAGCACTGACCAAATTATTGCCGCACGAGTGGTTTCTTTCATTCCAGATTGAGCTATTCCCATAGCTGTATACATTGCAAGTGCAAGTGGTGGAGTCATACCTTCTATGGCTCCAGTAATCGCCGGTAACATTGCTGCTGCAAGTAATGGGTTTAGTCCAGCTCCTACTAAAGATGTTATTATCATAGCTCCAAATATGGCTACTTGAGATGATCCTGGTATAAACATCCCTAAGAAACATGTAAACAATGGAAATATTATAGCCATTGGAATCAGTCCTAAATTAAAGGAGTTAAAGAATATTCCTAAGTTTTCCCCCATATTTACATCATTAAACACTTCTGATAGACAATACGCAAAATAAACCGTTGCTGCCACTGGAACTACTTGAGATACACCGCCTTTAAATAATTTAAATAATCCTTTAGGCGAAAATCCACCTTCTAATTCATTTCTACTTATTATAATCGTGTATAGTACTGTTAAGCCTGGTGTAAACTGAATGATGCTGCTTGATAATGCTGAAGCTCCTTCTTCACCAAGTCTTTGGGTAAAAAATGTATCTTTTAGTAAAAAGTCTAATAGTAATGGAGCTAATATAAGAACCGGAACCATTAGAGCTTTCCAGCCTTTTCTTACAGTTTCTTTTAAATCAGGTATTTCTTCTGTTGGAATGGGTTTTATTTTGTAATATTTTATAAATCCCCATAGTGTTAAGCTCCTTTGAAGAATAAATATTATACCTACTCCCCATACTGCCATCCAAAAATTTGACAAGTCGTATTGTCCTGGATAAATTGTTTCTAATACTCCAAATGCAAGTAATATCGTTCCTGAGGGTGGTATCATAGGTCCTAATGAACTAGCTGCCATTTCAGTTGTAGCTGCTAACTCCCTAGGAAAACCCGTTCTAATCATAGCTGGTATGGTAAATACTCCATCTGCTGCTACATTTCCAGGTCCAGAGCCTGACATAGCTGCCATGAAAGTCGAAGCAATCATTGAAACCCAACCTGCTCCCCCTTTAAATCTTCCTACTAAAGCAACTACAAAGTCTAAAATATAATTTATAGCAGGAGTGCAAGAAAATACGTATGCAAGGGATAAAAATGACACTATTGCATAAAACAAAGTATTAGTCGATGGTTTTAATAAATAATATATAAAGCTATCTAGCCTTCCAAGGATTAGTACCATTGCCACAAAGCCTACAAACATCGCCTCGTATATGGGCCTTTTTAAAATAACAAACATCAGTATTATAATTCCTAATAAGAGAATCAAATACCACAACTCCATAGGTATATTCATTTAATCATCTCCTTTTATTATTTTTTTAAGGCTTCGTCTACTAGCACCTTAATTAAACTGTTAAAATCATATCCTCCCTTTTCAGCAACATAGGGAAAATCGCTATATACAGGTTGTAATCCAGGCATTGTATTAAGTTCAATTAAATTAGGAAGACCATCTTTATCTAATCTAACATCTACCCTTGAATATTCTGTACACCCTAAAACACTATATGCTTTTAACACTAGGTTTTTAATGGTAGTCTCTAGCTCTTCGTCTATTTCTGCTGGACAAGTTTTAATAACTCTGTCTTCTGCTTTTACCATTAATGACATGAACTTATCTTTATTGTCTTCTGGAAAAGATATTTCTAAAATTGGAAGTATTTCTGGATTTTCTGTTCCTAATACTCCAACTGTAAATTCTTTTCCTGGTAAAAACTCTTCTACTAATGCTTTTTGATTAAACTCATTTATAACGTAATTGATTCTTTCGTATGCTTCTTCTTTATTGTGAACTACGGATTGTTCCGTGATGCCTAAACTAGATCCTTCACTTTCAGGTTTAACCATTAGAGGAAACTCTAAATCCTCAAATAGTTCTTCTTTTCCAGTTGAAAAAACTTGAAAGTTAGCAGTGGGTATGTCGAAATTTCTAAATACATTTTTAGTTAAAGATTTATGTAGCCCGATAATCTGTGTAGATAAATCAGATCCTACAAAAGGAATATCTATAAGTTCTAACATTCCTACAATATTGGCCTGCTCTCTTTTAGAGTTCATTCCAGTACATGCATTAAAAATAACATCTACATTTTCCAACTCATTAATTTCATCTAGCATAGATAGAGAAGCTGGAACTAAACTGACTTTGTAACCGTTATGTTCAAGGGCTGATTGGATTGCAACTACAGTTTTTTCCATTTGCTCTTTTCCATGTGGGTTTTTTTCTCTTTCTTTTTCAGTTTGATTTTCAAATTTTGAATATAATAAACAAACATGATACATAGTATCCCTCCAATTAAATTTTATTTTATTTTAATAAGCATGTATAATCGTTACAAAAATGAGTATTTATATAATTTTATCACAAAATTCACATTAATCATATAAATTGGCATAAAAAAAAGGACCACTTAATAGTGATCCTAAAGTTAATGGTCGGGATGAGAGGATTTGAACCCCCGGCCCCATGGTCCCAAACCACGTGCGCTACCAAACTGCGCTACATCCCGAACAGCATAAACTATTATATAACGCCTTAATAAAAAATGCAAGGGTTATTTTAATATTTTTTTAATATTTTTTTAACATCTCTAAAACATGATGTTTACTACATTAGAGAAGCAAACAGTCTAAGAATCCTTCCAATAAATCTAGAAACAACATTAAATTCGTAGTATCTATCTACTGTTATTTCTATGGATTTTCCAATAATTTCTTCCCAGTGGGTTTTTAACTCTTCTGCAAGTTCTCTTTCGTAAATTAAAACACCATCTTCAAAGTGATGATAAAAACTTCTATAATCCATATTAATAGTTCCTATAACACTTGTAAAATCATCTGAAACAACAATTTTTGAATGGATAAAACCTGGTTTATACTCAAATATTTTTACACCTTTTTTAATTAAATCTAAATAATAGCTTCTTCCAGCCATTAGTGGTATACCCTTGTGGTCTCCTATATGGGGAAGAACGATTTTTACATCTACTCCCCTTTGGGATGCAAGTTTCAAGGCATTTAACATTTTGTTAGTAATTGTCAAATAAGGTGTGGATATATAAACGTAGTTTTTAGACCTGTTAATAATGTCTATATATACATTTTCTCCGATTCTTTCATCTAAAAAAGGATTTACTCCAAAGGGAACTAGGAAAGATTTTTTGTCCACATTAGCAGAATAGAAATCTTCTAAGTATCTTTTATAGTTTTCTTCATCGCTATTTAAATACCACATTTCTAGAAACATTGCTGTAAAGGATTTAGTACCTTCTCCAACAAGTTTTATTCCAGTATCTACCCAATGGCCGTTTTTTTCGTATATATTTGCATATTCATCTGCAATATTTACACCACCTGTGTAGGAAATTTTGTTGTCGATTACTACTATTTTTCTGTGATCTCTGTTTTGCTGTATAGTCGATAATATGGCCCTTACTGGCAAAAAGGGTTTTACTTCTATTCCTGATTCTTTAAATTCTTGGAAAAAGTTAGTATCTAGGAAAAATTCGTTAGATCCGTCAAATAAAAACTTTATTTCCACTCCTTCTTCGGATTTTTGTTTAAGTATTTTAGTCAATTTATCTAAAATGTATCCTGGTGAAATAACAAAAAACTCCATAAAAATGAATTTTTCTGCCCTTTGTAAATCTTCAAAAAGTTCTTTGAAAAATTCTTCTCCACTTTCTAAATACTTTGTTTCTGTGTTTTTATATAGTGGGTATCCATAGGAGTTTAAATACTCTGCAGTAGTTCTTTTAGCTAAATCTACTTCTTCTAATTCGTCATAAACTTCTTGTTTTATTTCCTTATATTTATTTTCTATTCTTCTTCTCTTGTCGAATTTTTTATTTATATATCTATGTCCTGGAACGTGAAGTAATAGATAAAATAAAATCCCAACTAATGGAAGCAAGGTAGAGACCAATATCCAAGACATTTTTATATCTGGATCTTCGTCTTTATTAAATAAATATACTATAAACAAAAATACTAACCCTAACCAAATTGGAACTGCAATATCAACAAATCTTGCAAATTTTGTAAACAAAAAAACTATCAAAATTATTTGTAATATCATAAAAAACCCATAAATTATTATGGGTTTAAACCTTAAGGCCTTGTCGTATGAATATTTATTTTCTTTAAAATCTTTCACAACTTATTTCCTTTTTAATTTGAGGCTTTGGCTTTACTTTGAAGATATCCATTTACAAATATATCTAAGTCTCCATCCATAACCTTAGATGTATCTCCTACTTCTATATTGGTTCTGTGATCTTTTACCATAGAATATGGATTAAATACATAAGATCTAATTTGAGAACCCCAGGCGATTTGAGAGTAGTTTCCTTGTATGTCTTCTATTTTTTCTTTTTGCTCTTCTTCTGCTAATGCTATTAATTTAGCATTTAGAAGCTGCATTGCCTTTTCCCTATTTTGAATTTGGGATCTTTCATTTTGACATTGTACTACAACACCAGTTGGAATATGGGTTATTCTAACTGCTGAGTCTGTTGTATTTACGTGTTGTCCTCCTGCTCCAGATGATCTATAGGTATCGATTTTTAAATCTTCTTCTTTTATATCTACTTTAATATCATCGTTAAACTCTGGATATACATCTACACTTGCAAAGGATGTGTGTCTTTTTTTAGCTGCATCAAAGGGAGAAATTCTCACTAATCTGTGAACTCCCTTTTCTGCTTTTATATATCCGTAAGCATTAATCCCTTCTATTGAAATAGTAGCTGATTTTATTCCAGCTTCTTCTTCCTTTAGAATATCTAAAGTTTCAACTTTGTATCCCTTTGATTCTGCATATCTTGTATACATTCTCAGTAGCATTCCTGCCCAGTCTTGGGCTTCTGTTCCGCCTGCACCTGCGTGTATTGATAAAACGGCATTTTCTTTGTCGTATTCTCCACTGAGAAGAGTTTCTATTTCAAAATCATTAGAAGATTTTTCTAATTCTTCTAAGTTTTTTATAAGTTCATTAAAGGTATCCTCATCATCCATTTCCTTTAATAACTCAACTAAAACATCTGAATCTTCGATTTTAGACATTAAATCGTCGTATTTGTCCACATAGTTTTTAAGCTCATTTTGTTCTCCTATGACAATTTGTGCAGATTCTGAATCTTCCCAAAACTTAGGATCTAAAGTCTTTTTTTCTAGTTCTTTTAATTTGTTTTTTTTGTCTTCGATATTTAATGATTTTCCTAAATTTTCTACTAATTTTCGAACATCATTTAGTCTTTCTTCTTCTATATATAGATTTTGCATCTGAACTCCTACTTATGCGCCGCAACACTTTTTGTATTTCTTACCACTTCCACATGGACAAGGATCGTTTCTTCCGATTTTTTCGCCTTTTCTCACTACAGTTTTGCCTTTTTTAGCTTCTGATGAGTCTGATCCGCCTACTGCGCTAATGTTTTTCGCTACTCTTTTTCTTTCCATTCTTTCAGGATTTACAACGTGGTATAAAAGTCTAATTGTATCTCTTCTAATAGAGTCGTTCATCAGCTCGAACATATCATAACCTTCATTGTTATATGCCCTTACTGGATCTTCATTACCCATAGCTCTAAGACCAATTCCTCTTTTAAGTTGATCCATCGCATCAATGTGATCCATCCACTTTTCATCTACAACTTGTAAAAGTACAACCCTCTCTACTTCTCTAAAGGTCTCATCTCCAAATTGAGCTTCTTTTTCAGCGTATTTTTTAAAAGCAAGATCTAGAGATATTTCTAAAAGTTTTTCTGGGTCTTTTTCTCCCTTTAAAACTTCAAATTCTTCTTCTCCAAATCCAAAAACTTCTTCTAATGTTCTAGAATAAGCATCATAATCTCTAAGGGATTCTTCTACTTTTGAGGTAATGTGAAAGTCTATTTCGTCTTTAATAGCACCTTCGATCATATTTTTTATATCATCGTGGATATTTTGTCCTTCTAGTACTTTTCTTCTCTCTGCGTAAATTATTTCCCTTTGCTTGTTCATAACATCATCGTATTTCAAGACGTTTTTTCTTATTGCAAAGTTGTTAGATTCTACTTTTCTTTGAGCTGATTCAATTAATTTAGTAAGCATTGGATTTTCTATGGACTCAGTTTCTTCCACATTTGATTTTTCCATTACTCCTTTAAATCTTTCGCCAGCAAAAAGTCTTATTAAGTCGTCTTCTGCAGAAATATAAAATTTTGAAGAACCAGGGTCTCCTTGTCTACCAGAACGACCTCTTAACTGATTATCAATACGTCTAGATTCATGTCTTTCAGTACCTATAATGTGAAGTCCGCCAGCTTCGATAACTTTCCTAGCTTCGTCTTTTGATTCTTGTTCGTATTTTTCTACTAGTTTTTTATAGGCTTCCCTTGCTTCTAAGATTTCTTCGTTATCAGTTTCTAAATGGCTATCCACATGTTCTAAAACTTCATCTGGATATCCTTTTTTCTTAATATCTTGTTTAGCTAAAAATTCAGGATTACCACCTAAAACAATGTCAGTACCTCTACCTGCCATATTTGTAGCTATAGTAACTGCACCAAAACGTCCAGCTTGGGCTACAATTTCAGATTCTTGTTCGTGAAATTTAGCATTTAGTACGTTGTGTTTTATGCCAGCTTTTTTTAGTAATTGAGAAAGTATTTCAGATTTATCAATGGAGACTGTACCTACAAGTACTGGTTGGCCTTTTGCATGTCTTTCTTTAATATCATCTATTACAGCTAAATACTTTCCACCTTCTGTGGAATAAATGCCATCGTCCTTATCTTCTCTGATAACAGGTTTGTTTGTAGGAACTTCTACAACATCTACATTGTAGATTTCTCTAAACTCTTCTTCTTCAGTTTTTGCAGTACCAGTCATACCAGATAGTTTTTTGTACATTCTAAAATAGTTTTGGAATGTAATAGTAGCTAAAGTTTTAGATTCTCTTTTTACTTCTAATCCTTCTTTAGCTTCTATGGCTTGGTGAAGACCTTCAGAATATCTTCTACCTAACATCATTCTACCTGTAAATTCATCTACAATTATAATTTCCCCATCTTTTACTACATAGTCAACATCTTTTTTCATTACAGAGTTGGCTTTTAGGGCTTGTTTAATATTGTGGGCGATTTCCATATTCGTTGGATCTGCGAAGTTTTCTATATTAAAATACTGTTCTGCCTTTTGAATACCTTGATCTGTTAAACTAGCTGATTTAGCCTTTTCATCAATCAAATAATCTACAGTTTCTTCTTTAAATTCCCTATTAAATGGATCTTGAGATTTTTCACTTTCTTCGATAACCCTTGAAGAAAGTCTCTTTGTAAAGGCATCTGCTCTAGTGTAAAGATCTGTAGAAGCATCTCCTTGACCAGATATAATTAAAGGTGTTCTAGCTTCGTCTACTAAAATAGAGTCAACCTCATCTACAATGGCAAAGTTAAGGTCCCTTTGAACCTTTTCTTCTTTGTAAATAACCATATTGTCCCTAAGATAGTCAAAACCAAACTCGTTGTTAGTTCCGTAAGTAATATCTGAGTTATAAGCTTCTTTTCTCTCTCCGGATTTTAGCCCGTGAACGATATTTCCAACAGTTAAACCTAAAAATTCGTAAACTTTTCCCATCCACTGTCTATCCCTAGTAGCTAAGTAATCATTTACTGTAACAATGTGGACTCCTTTTCCAGTTAATGCGTTTAAATAAGCAGCCAAAGTAGCCATTAAAGTTTTACCTTCTCCGGTTTTCATCTCAGCTATTCTACCTTGGTGAAGTACTACCCCGCCTTGTAGCTGAACTCTATAGTGTTTCATTCCTAAAACTCTAAAGGATGCCTCTCTACAAACTGCAAAAGCCTCTGGTAAAATATCATCTAGAGTTTCTCCATTATTTAATCTTTCTTTAAATTCTGTAGTTTTTTTCTTTAATTCTTCGTCACTTAATTTTTGAATCTCTGGTTCATAAGATTCAATTTTGTCAACAATTGGATCAATCTTTTTTAATTCTTTATCACTATAAGTTCCAAATAACTTATCTAATAAACCCATCTTATCCCGTCCTTTATTATTTTTTATTTATTTTAAATTTAATTTTTTGTAATTTTAACCTTGTTATTATAACATACAATATTTTAAAACTATTTACAATCTGGTTACTATATAAAAAGCACCTTTATATATATACCCTATATAGATATATCATAAAGATGCTAAAAATCATTTTATTCTTCTTTAGATTGATCCATCGGCTCAACATAAGAGCAATTTGGATTTGAACATTTTAAGTTTTTGCCTCTTTTTGTGGTAGGTTCAGTTAATAACTCACCACAAACAGGACATTTCTTGTCTATTGGTTTTCCCCAAGATACAAACTCGCATTTTGGATAATTGGAACAACCATAAAAAACTCTTCCCTTTTTAGAACGTCTCTTTATAATCTCTCCATCACTACATTTCGGACAATCTAAACCGATTTTTTCAAGAAGTGGAAGGGTATTTCTACACTCTGGAAAATTTGGACAAGCTAAGAACTTTCCAAACTTACCCATTTTTTTAACCATCATAGCTCCACATTTTTCGCATTTAATGTCACTTACTTCAGGTTCTATTTCGATTTCTTCCATTTCCTCTTCGGCAACTTTTAACTTAACTCCAAACTCGTCATAAAAACCGCTTATAGTTTCTTTCCACTCCTTTTCACCAAGGGAGATTTTATCAAGTTCATCTTCTAATCTAGCAGTAAATTCTTTGTCTGTAATCATTGGAAAATACTCATTTAAAAGATGATTTACAGTTTGGCCAAGTTCAGTTGGGAAAAATTTCTTTTCTTCAATTTCCACATAATTTCTCCTTGTGATTGTAGAAATTGTAGGAGCATAAGTAGATGGTCTACCAATACCTAGCTCTTCTAAGGTTTTAATTAAACTAGCTTCTGTATATCTTGGTGGTGGGTTTGTGAAGTGTTGTTCATCTATTAATTCAATTAATTTTAGTTTTTCATTTTCTTCTAACTTTGGAAGTTGATTTTCCTTGTTGTCTTCGTCAGCTTTTCTCTTTAAAATTAAAAATCCATCAAAGACTAAATGAGATCCGCTAGCTTTAAATATTTGGTCATTGGAATTAATAGTGGCACTAACTGTATCGTATTTTGCATTTGTCATTAGAGAAGATAAAAATCTTTCCCATATTAACTTATAGAGCTTGTACTGATCGTTAGTCAGATGTTCTTTGATTTCCTTTGGGGTGTTAAATACGTTTGTAGGCCTTATACACTCATGGGCTTCTTGGGCCTTTCCCTTAGATTTATATTGTCTAAAGGCATTTTCGTATTCCTTTCCAAAATTATCTAAAATGTATTTGTAAGCTTGTTTTCTTGCTGAATCTGAGATATTTACAGAATCAGTTCTCATATATGTTATTAAACCAGTAGCTGCACCTTCTCCAATATTTATACCTTCATAAAGCTGTTGAGCTACGGACATAGTCTTTCTACCAGTAAAATTAATATATCTAGAAGCCTCTTGTTGCATAGTAGAAGTAGTATAAGGAGCTTTTGGGTTTCTATTTCTTTCTCCAAGTTTTACCTTTTCTACAAGAAAGTTCTTCTCGTCAATTAAGTCCTTAACTTTATTTACTTCTTCTTCAGATTTTAATTCTATTTTTTCTTCTTTTCCAGATTTTTTAACTCCGTAATAACTACCCTTGAAGCTTCCGCCTTTTGCCTTTAAATCAGCATCTAAAGACCAGTATTCTTGAGGAATAAAATTTTCAATTTCTTCTTCTCTATCACAAATTATCTTTACAACTGCAGATTGTACCCTACCTGCACTAAGTCCTCCCTTAACTTTCTTCCATAGTATAGGAGAGATTTTATAACCAACTAATCTATCTAATACACGTCTGCCTTGTTGTGCATCTACTAAATCTTGGTTAATACTTCGAGGGTTTTTAATTGCATCTTTAACAGCCTCTTTAGTTATTTCATTAAAAGTAACTCTGTTTTTGTCATTTTCGTCCATACCTAAAAGATAAGCTAAATGCCAAGAAATGGCTTCACCTTCACGGTCATTATCCGTAGCTAGTAAAACTTCCTTAGCAGCCTTAGCATCTTTTTTAAGTTCTTTTATAACAGGGCCTTTTCCCCTTATATTTATATATTTTGGTTCAAAATTGTTTTCTATATCTACACCTAATGTGGACTTAGGAAGATCCCTAATATGTCCAACGGAAGCGACTACTTTATAATTGCTACCTAACATCTTTCTAATAGTTTTCGCTTTAGTAGGTGACTCTACTATAATTAATTTTCTTGCCATTTGCACCACCCTTAGAGAGAAAAGGTATCACATTATTTAATTAATTTCAATAACAATTAAGTTTTTTTCAAATTAATTGAGTTAGTTTAATCTCTTTCCCATCAATTAGTTGTATATAAATTACAGAACAAAATACTATAACACATCCTGCAAGTTCTTTAAAAGACAATACTTGTCCTAAAAGAATCCAAGCAAAAACCGCACCAAATACAGACTCTAAACTTAAAATCAAAGCAGTAGTTAAATCATCTAAGTTTATTTGAGCTATGGATTGTAGAGTATAACCTACCCCACTAGAAATTATCCCAGCAAATAAAATAGAAGGAAGAGCATTTTTTACCATCTCTAAATTCGTAGTTTCAGTTAAAAAAGAAATAATAGTGCAAATTATAGCTGCAAAGACAAATCTAATTAAAGTGTATTTTAAACTCTCCACAGTTTTATTGTAATAGCCTGAAACTATAGTATTAATAGCTAGGAAAAAAGCTGAACCAATCATCATAAAGTCCCCAACATTAATTTGGAGTTGCTCATTTAAACTAATCAAAGAAACACCAACAACTGCAGTAAATACACCTACCCATTGAAGGCTCTTAATTTTTTCGCCTAAAAACATTCCAATTATAGGAACAAAAACTATACTTAAAGAAACTAAAAAAGCAGCTTTTCCAGGAGTAGTATAGGCAATTCCAATTTGTTGTAAACTTACCCCTAAAAATATAGCAATACTGTCAAAAAAAGCACCCTTTATAGTTATCATCTTATTATCAGAAGCAACCCAAAAAGTAGATTTTCCAGTATCTTTTTTAGATCTTAAATAAGAAATTGGAAGTATTACTAAAGCTCCAATCCAAAATCTAGCAGCATTGAAAAAAAACGGCTCGATGTGTTTTGCGCCTTCCGATTGAGCAATAAAAGTAATCCCCCAAATCATGGTTGCAGCCACCATCATAAACCTAGATACCTTTTTCTTTTCAAACGCATTTAAATCCATAACTATCACCCCACTATTTAATTTGTATTTATAATATTTGTTCTATTTTTTATCTCCCCGTAAATTTGCATACCTAAAACCGCTAAAAAAACGATTACGCAACCTAAAAGTTCCCTTGAAGTAAGAACTTGCCCTAAAATTAGCCAACCACTTAAAGCTGCAAAAACAGACTCTAAACTCATAATTATAGAAGTAGTAATACTATCCAAATAAGTCTGACTAACTGCCATAAGTGTAAATGCAATACCAGAACCTATAACACCAGAAAACAAAATCGCTGGTAAGGCATTTTTCATTTGAGAAAAATTAATATCTTCAAAAATCAAAGCCAAAGTTAAACACAATATTCCCCCAAAGAAAAATCTTAAAAAAGAAAATTGAAAACTATCCACTTTCTTATTAAAAAATCCTGCAGACAAAATGTGAAATGCTATAAAAAATGAAGACATTAACATAAATATATCTCCAGTATTAATCCCTGACACTTGATTTAGACTAATTAATCCAACGCCAATAATAGCAAATACTATTCCAATCCACTGATAAAGCTCAACTTTTTTCCCCATAGCCATACCTATTAAAGGAACTACCATAACACTTAAAGATGACAAAAATCCTGCTTTACCAACAGAAGTAAGTCTAATGCCAGCTTGTTGACTAGTTATCCCCATAACTAAAATAACACCGCATATAAGCCCACCTCGAATAGTTTCTCTTTTGTCCTCTTCACCTTTAAAAAAACTAAATTTTTTAGTCTCTTTGTAATTTTTCATTAAAATAATTGGTAAAACTACAAATGCCCCTATTATCATCCTAGTAGTATTAAAAGTAAAAGGATCCATATATTGTGACCCATTTTGTTGGGCAACATAATTAATCCCCCAAAAAACAGTCGCAAGTAATAAACCTAAGGCACTTAGGACTTTGGTCTTTAAAGAAATTTCTTTCATAAATAACTCTTTTCTATATGATATTTTCAAACCCTGAGAGTTCAAATCTTGTAAAAATTCTATTTAAAAGGTGCTACTTTATTTACTTTAGAAAAACTCTATTAGTAAATTTAGCAAAACTTTTTTATAAATATTATCTACGCTTTATTATAAAAAATGGTTGATTAGTAAATTAAAAATTATGTATCTTATTAATGCCTATTCTATCATCAGATTTTAAGATAAGCAAACCTTTTCTAGTAAAGTTATTTACTTTATTTAAGCAGTTTTAGTATTGTAATAAAATGGGCGAAAAATTATATTTTACTAAATAAAAAAACTGAGAATTTTATTTCTCAGTTGGATTTTATATATTTCTTTGAAATCCTGAAACTCCCATATTTGAAATTATTCCCTTCATCTCCAAAAGAGTAACTAAAGAGCTAACTTCTTTAATATCCAAATCTACATTTTCTAAAATTAAATCAATTGTACTTAAACCTGAATCGATTTTTTCTAAAATAAGTTTTTCATTTTCACTTAGTGAATCCTCAATGGAAACTTGTTCATTGATTTTTGCTTCTAAAAATCCTGGAATAGCAGTAGTTATATCTTCGATTTCTAAAAGCGGCGTTGCTCCATCTCGAATTAATTTATTTGTTCCTACACTATAAATACTATTAATATTTCCAGGGGCCACGAAAACCTCTTTTCCCTGTTCAGCAGCAAACCTTGCAGTAATCAAAGACCCTGACTTTTCCTTTCCCTCTGCTACTATTACACCATGGGACAAGCCTGAAATTATTCTATTTCTCTCAGGAAAATAAAATGGAAGAGCCCTAGTTCCTAATGGATATTCGCTAATTATGGTACCTTCTTTATACATCCTTTCGTAAAGTTTAGAATTCATTGATGGAAATTTCAAATCCACTCCAGTTCCCAATACTCCAATAGAATATGTATCATTGTCTAAAGCTATTTTATGGGCGTGGGCATCTATACCTTGAGCCATACCGCTAATAATTGTAGTGTTCAGATTTGCTAGTTCCGATACGAATTTTTCAACTACATATTTTCCATAAGGAGTACATTTCCTAGCTCCTACAACTCCAATTCGAATGTTATCAAGATTTAATTTATTTCCTTTTACATAAATTACCTTAGGAGGTCTTTCTATTAATTGTAACTCTACTGGATAATCTTCATCTAAAATTGTTATAACTTGAACTGCATTTTTATTTATATTTTCCACTAGATTATTTATGTAATCTTTATTTCGACTTTCTATTATTTTAGAAATACTTTTTTTATTATTTCCAAATTGTTTTAAATCCTCCTCTTCCATAACTAAAATATCATCTAAATTTTCTAGTTCCAAAATAGAATCTAAATAATCTTCATTTAAAAACAAACTGTGCAAATATATTAAAACATCTCTGTCTTTCACTATTTATTCCCCCAATAATTCCCGTCAATTACTCTATAACGTATAGCTTCTAATAAATGAATATCCTTAATGTTATCAGAATCGTCTAAATCGGCAATAGTTCTCGACACTTTAAGTATTTTATTATATGCCCTTGCACTAAAGGCGTATTTGTTAAATGCCATTTGGATAATTTTTTTCAAATCCTTATCTAATTTTATATATTTATTTATTAACTTGTCTGGTATTTGAGAATTAGAATAAATCCTTTGTCCTTCAAATCTATTTAGTTGAATTTGTCTTGCTTGGTTTACTCGCTGTAGTATAGATTCGGAGCTTTCCGATTTTTCAACAGAAGACAAATCCTCAAACTCCACAGGCTTTACTTCAACATGAATATCTACACGATCAAGTAGGGGAGCACTAATTTTTCCTAAATATCTATTAATATCTCCAGGAGAACAAGTACATTCGTGGGTTGGATCTCCAAAATATCCACATGGGCAAGGATTTAAAGAACACAAAAACAAAAAGTCAGAAGGATACTGAAGTGTAGCACTAACTCTCGATATATTGACAACGCCGTCTTCCATAGGTTGACGTAAAGATTCTATAACGTTTTTATTAAACTCTGGAAGTTCATCTAAAAACAAAACCCCATTGTGAGCTAGACTTACCTCCCCTGGTTTTGGAATTCTTCCTCCACCAATTAGTGATGCCATTGATGCAGTATGATGAGGTGATCTAAAGGGTCTTTTAGTAATTAGGCCTTGGTTTTTAGTAAGACCTGCAACTGAATAAATCTTTGTAACTTCGATAGCTTCTTCAAAGGTTAAATCTGGCAAAATAGAAGGAAGTCTTTTTGCTGCCATTGTCTTTCCAGATCCAGGAGGTCCTAACATTAACAAATTGTGAGATCCTGCAGCAGAAATTTCCAAAGCTCTTTTTAGTTGTTCTTGTCCTCTCATATCTTCAAAGTTAAGACCGCTTTTTCCTTGGGAAATCATTTCATAAGAATCTACTACATACCTATCTATTTTTATATTTTCTCCTAAAAAATCCACTACTTCATTTAGATTATTTACAGGATAAACTTCCACATCAGATACTACAGCACATTCATTTTTGTTTTGATTTGATACTATAAATTTATCATATCCCATTTCTCTGCAAGATATGACCATAGGAAGAGCGCCATCTATACGATTAACAGTTCCATCAAGGGAAAGCTCTCCTAAAAATATGTATTTTTCAGCATTTTCCATATTTAGCTGTTCACTAGATGCTAAAATCCCCAAAGCGATAGCAAGATCAATTTGGGTTCCGTCTTTTTTTATATTTGCTGGGGCTAAATTAGTAAGTATTTTTGCAATTGGAAACTCAAGTCCTGAAT
>CAYWTV010000031.1:0-15568 GCA_964461305.1 uncultured Peptoniphilaceae bacterium | reverse complement strand
ATAGTTCCATCCATATCCAATAGAAAAACAGATTTGTCTTTTAATTTGTTCATTAAAATGCCCCTAATAATCTTGGTACAAATAAAGCTAGATTTTCAGAATAAGTCACTATTAATAATACAACGATTAAACAAACTATAAATGGCCAAACTTCTCTAATAAAGTCCTCTAGCCGCACTCCTACTATAGAACACACCGTAAACATCATAGATCCAAATGGAGGTGTTAGTCCACCTATCATAATATTGACAATAAAAATCATGCCGAAATGAATAGGATCTATTCCAAACTGGGTGACAGCAGGTACTAATAATGGTGCTAATATTACTAAAGCTGCCCCCCCTTCTATAAACATACCAATAAATAACAATAATATATTTATAATCATTAATAATATAAGAGGGCTGTCTGTAAAAGTAACTAAAAACTGAGTTATTACTTGAGGGATTCTCTCTAATGTTAAGTAATAACCAAATACTTTAGCACTTGCGATTATTATCATAACAGCTCCTGTATTTTTAACAGTATCCATTAAAATTATAGGGATGTGATGAAGTTTTAATTTCTTGTAAACTAATGCTCCTACAAACATTGAAAATACTACAGCTATAGCTCCGGCTTCTGTTGGAGTAAATAAACCAATTCTCATTCCCATAATTATTCCAAAGGGAATAAATAAAGCCCAAATAGATTTTAGTAGTTGTTTAAGTATCTCAATTATACCTGCTCGTTTTTCTCTATTAGGAATGAATTTCCTTCTCAAAGCTATTATATGAACAGTAATCATCATAGCTACAGTCATTAAAATACCAGGACTATAAGCTGCTAGAAACATATTTCCAACTGGAACTCCAGCAATAATAGAATAGAGTATTAAATTTGTTCCCGGTGGTATAACAGGTGATACTGCTGAAGATGCAGCGGTAACAGCTGCTGAAAAAGGTTTGGTCATTCCTTTTTTTACCATTTCTGGAACTAACATTTTTGATTGCATTGCAGCATCTGCATTTGCTGATCCTGAAATCCCGCCCATTAATGCACTTAAAAGTACATTAACTTGTGCAAGGCCACCTTTAGTATGTCCTACGAGTACATTTGCCACATCCATTAAGGCCTCGCTGATTCCAGAGTAGTTCATAACTGAACCTACCATTATAAAAAATGGTACTGCCAAGTATGGGAAAGACTCTACTGCTGTAACAAATTGTTGTATTACCATCTCCATTGGCATAGATGAATTTATAAATACAAAATAAGAAAGGGAAGCTCCAATTAATGCAAAAGCAATAGGTATATTTAAGAAAAATAAAATAAATAATATAACAATTGGTAAATATTCCATTAACTAATACCTCCTTTATCTTTTACAGCTCTAGGTGTTTCATCTTCCTTAATTCTTTTAAAACTTATAATCATTTTCATAATTGCGTAAAATGTAATTAATGCAAATGCTAGTACTATTGAAGCATAAATATATATATAAGATACTTCAAGTGCAGCAGTTATTTTAGTTGAACCAGCAACATATATATAACTAAAATACAACATAGCTCCAGATAAAATCATTATTACTAATGCAGTAAATAATTCTACATATTTTCTTGCGTTTTTAGGCACTAGATTCATTAAAACTTCTACACCTATTAAACTATCAGTCCTATATGCATTTGCAAAACCAAGAAATATCGTCCAAACAAAACACCCAACTGCCACCTCTTCAGTCCAGTTAAATGTAAAACTTAAGAAATATCTTGTAAAAACATTTATACAAACCAATATGAAAGTAATAGAAAAAAAGATGCTACCTAATATAAGCTCAAAATCATCTTTGAATTTTTTCATAATCTCCTCCATTTTTTAGGGTAAATTAGAGTTGATAAACATCAACTCTAATTTAAAATAATATTTATTGTGCATTTTCCAATTCTGCAAGAATTTCTTCATAGATTCCTGGAGTCCAGTTATCAAACATTGTATAAACAGGAGCAGTAGCTTCTTGGAAAGCTTGAACATCTACTTCGTGGAAATTAACTCCTTCTTCTTTTAACAAGTCTTCATATTCAGCTTCTAATCTAATAGTTTCTTCTAAATTGTCTTGTCCGCCTTTATCAAACTCTTCTTGGATTATAGTTCTTTGTTCTTCAGTTAAACTGTTCCAAAGGTCGTTGTTAATAGTAATAGCAGATACTCCTAAAAGGTGATTAGTTAAAGAGTATTCTTTAACATTTTCGTATTGTCCTGTTCCATAATAAGTCATTATAGAACCTTCAACTCCATTAATAACTCCTTGTTGTAATGCAGCATAAGTGTCAGGATATGGCATAGATACAGGATTTCCTCCCATAGCTTCTATTGTATAAGTGTATAACTGACTGGTTGGTACACGTATATTTAATCCGTCCATATCTTCAGGTGTTAAAATTGGCTTATCAGTCATCATTGATCTAAATCCAAATACCCAATCTAGTCCTAATACTTTGATTCCGTGTTCTTCTTCAGCTTCTTTATTTAATCTTTCAACAATTGGTGAATCTAAAATAGTGAAATATTCATCAAAAGTAGAGTATAAGAATGGGCCAGTAATAGCGTTATAATCTGGTACATAATCTCCTAGGAAATTTATTCCATCTACTAATATCCAGTCAGAACCTTGAACAACTTGTTCCATTCCGTCTTTACCTATAGGTAATATTCCATTTGTAAATAACTGAAGTTCTAAAGAACCGTTACTTCTTTCGTTGATAGCATCTACTACTTTAACTAAAGAAATAGCAGTTTGCTCATCATCTACAAATTTTGTACTTACTTTAATTACTTTTGTTTCTCCTGAAGAAGCAGTCTCTTCAGTTGCAGTTTCTTCTGCTGTGCTTTCTTCTGCAGTTGTTTCTGTTGTAGCCGTTTCATCTGTAACAGTCTCTTCATTGTTACAAGCAACCAGAGTGAACATAGTTATAAGGGCCAACATAATTAAAACGATTTTTTTCATTTTATCCTCCTAAAAATTTAAATTGTATTTTTAACAATATGTACAATTACATTATTTAAAAAATACATTTTGATACCATGATAATAAAAACGTTTTCAATTGAAAAAAGGGAATAAAAAACACCACTAAATTAACCTATTTTTCAGGCTAAAATGTGGTTGTTCTTTTTCTCTTAACCAATTTTCAATTGTGTTTAAAGTATAGCATAATGTAAAATCTGTGTAAATAATTGTTAACAAATAGACACAATTTGTAAATAAAATTTTACATAGATTTTACATTAGTGTATAATTTTTCCAACATAACAATAAAGGAGGTTAAAAAATGCTATCTATAGGACAAATGACTATGAGGCTTTTAGTTTCAGCTTTTTTAGGTGGAATTATTGGTTTTGAAAGGGAAAGAAGTAATAGACCTGCTGGATTTAGGACCCATATTTTAGTTACTTTAGGTTCTACTTTAATGGCACTTATTTCAATATATGCTCTAAATCCTATGACAAATGATAATGACCCTATGCGACTTGCTGCCCAAGTAGTTAACGGGATTGGTTTTTTAGGTGCTGGTACTGTTATAAAAGACGGATCAACTGTTAGAGGACTTACTACTGCTGCTGGGATTTGGGTTTGTGGCGGGATTGGACTTGCTGTTGGAGTTGGGATGTATGAAGCTGGAATTATTACTGTAATAATTGCATTTTTCTCCTTAACTATTTTAAGCAGAATTGAAAAACAGTTAGTTACTTTAAAGTTTAAAAACAGGCTAAAAAATAAATTTAAAAAATCAGAAGACTATTATTTATCTAGTCTAATGATCGTCAGAGATACAAATTATGGACTAACTAAAGATATTGAAATTTTATTAGAACAGTTTGGATATTATGTAGAAGATATTACCTTTATAAAAGAAGAAATGGATCCTAAATCTTCTAAATTCATATTAAGTGTTGTAAAAGTTGATGAAAAAGTGATTTCTAATCCAGACAATTGTATTATGAAATTAAAATCACTACCAGGTATTAAGGAAATAAAATTAGACTACTAATAAGGAGATATTTAAATCTCCTTATTTTCAATTAAAAGTCTTATTTTATTTGGATAATCAGTAATAATAGCGTTTATCCCAAGATTAATTATTTTATTATAATCAAAATCTTCACTTCCAAACCAAGGATTTACTAAGATTCCTTCTTGGTTTAGATTGTATATTAATTCTTCGTCTACTAAATATCCCAATGGGTGATAATATTCAATTTCCATATTTTTCATATACTCCCATGGTTTGTATAGTTTAGATGCTTCTAATAAGCCACATTTTATATTTTCGTTTAAATTTTTAAATTTAATTACTGATTCGTGATTAAATGAAGAAATTATAACTCTTCTTTGAGCATTAAATTCTTTTATTATTTCGTTTACTTCTTTTTCTATGTCTGGATATTCTATTATAGAGTTTTTTAATTCTATATTAGTAATAAAGTCAACATCTTTAATCAATTCAAAATACTCCCTTAGTGTGAGCATTTCTTGAGGTTCTATATTTTCGTAATTTTTTGCCATATTTAGTCTTTTTAGTTCTTTCAAAGTGTGATTTTTAACTAATCCTTTACCGTCACTTGTTCTATCTAAGGTTTCGTCGTGTATAATTACGACTTGTCGATCTTTTGTAAGATGTACGTCAAATTCTACACCGTCTGCTCCAACGTCTATTGCTTTTAAAAAGGCGATTTTAGTGTTTTCTGGAAATCTAGATTTAAATCCTCTATGGGCCAAATTTAGCATTTTTATCCTCCAAGTTAGTTGAATTTTTATTTTATTATATCACAAGGAAATTTTTTAAATTCATATTATAAAATTGTTATATCTATGTTAAAAAGTTTGAGATTTATGTTATACTTTTTGTAAATTAAGAAAGTGGATGTGTAAATATGGATGATATATATGTTAGTTCACTTGAAGTTATTACTAGATTAATTATTTCTGCTATTGTTGGTGGAATTATTGGATTTGAAAGGGAAAGTAGCAATCGACCTGCAGGTTTTCGTACTCATATTTTAGTTACCATTGGTTCTGCTTTAATAATGATGGTTTCTGCTACAGCCTTTGATCCAATTGGACAGGGAAATGACCCTCAAAGACTTGCTGCCCAAGTAGTTAGCGGCATTGGTTTTTTAGGTGCTGGTACGATTATGAGAAATGGATCTGAAGTAAAGGGCCTTACTACTGCTGCATCTTTATGGGTTTGTGCTGGTTTAGGACTTGCTTTTGGAGCAGGTTTATATGTCCATGGATTTGCTGGTGGGGTTATTGTTATTTCTACTTTAACTGTTCTAAACAAGTTAGATAAAAGTTCTAAAAAAGAATATATTGTAAAGAAACTTCAAGACGAAAGGGCCAAACTGGACAAGACAAATATCGAAAAAATGGTTGTTATAAGGGATTTGTCTAAGGGTACTATTGGAGATATTGAGGCTATTTTAATGGAGTACGATACTAGTATTTACGAAACTAAAATTAGTAAAACTACTCCAATTGACTCTAAGGACAATGTTTTTTCTGAACTTGAAATTGTAATTTTAGATGATATTGATTCTGAAACTATTGATGAAATTACTGAAAAAATTAAAAATCTACCGGGAATTTCAAAGATTAACTGGAGTTAGGCTTTTATACCTATAAAAAACTATTTATATAAGTTATAATGATGTTATAAATTAAAGGAGGACGAAATGACTGATAAAGAATTTAGATTGGAACACGACTCCATTGGCGAAATGGAAGTCGAAAAGAATGCTTATTATGGAGTGCACAGTAGACGTGCCCACGAAAATTTCCCTATTACTGGAGTAAATACTGATAGAGAAATTATCAGAGGTGTTGCTGAAATCAAAAAAGCCTGTGCAATTACAAACTTTGAAGTTGGAATGATGGATGAAAAAATCAAAGATGCGATTTCTCATGCTGCTGACAAGGTGGCAAAGGGCGATTTTGATGAATATTTTATTGTAGATCCTATTCAAGGTGGTGCTGGAACTTCTCACAACATGAACGCTAATGAAGTTATAGCAAACGTAGCCATTGAAGAGTTGGGGGGAGAATTAGGAGATTATTCTATGGTTCATCCTAACGATCACATTAACTTTGGTCAATCTACTAATGATGTTTATCCAACTTCTGGAAAATTAGCCATAATTCGCTATATTGACATTCTAAAGGAAGAATTAGAAAAACTTATAAAGTCTTTAGACAAAAAAGGAGAGGAATTTGACGGTATTATTAAAATGGGTAGAACCCAAATGCAAGATGCAATTCCTATTAGGTTAGGTCAAGAGTTTGCTGCTTATTCCCAAGTTTTAAAAAGAGATTTAAAAAGATTAGATGAAGCGAAAAAGACAGTATCTATTGTGAACTTAGGTGCTACTGCTATAGGTACAGGACTTAATGCAGATGCAGATTATGTTAAAAAAGTTGTTCCTAATTTAGCAAAAGTTACTGGGCTAGATCTTACTCAATCTGAAAATCTAGTTGACGGAACTCAAAATTTAGACGGTTTCGTATATGTTTCTGGTATTTTAAAAACACTTGCAGTTAGTTTGTCAAAAATCAGTAACGATTTTAGAATTATGTCTTCTGGACCTAGAACTGGTTTTGGAGAAATTAACCTTCCAGCTAAACAAGCAGGATCTTCAATAATGCCAGGAAAGGTAAATCCAGTTATTCCTGAAGTTGTTTCCCAAGTTGCTTTTTCAGTAATTGGAAACGACATGACAATCGCTATGGCTGCAGAAGGTGGACAATTAGAACTAAATGCCTTTGAACCTGTAATATTTTATAAAATCTTCGAATCCTTTAGAACTTTAAAAGGTGCAATGTACACTTTAAGGGTAAATTGTGTTGATGGAATCGAAGCTAACGAAAGACACATGGAAGAGTTAGTAGAAAACAGTGTTGGCGTTATTACTGCTATTGTTCCACATGTTGGATACGAAAATGCAGCGAAAATCGCAAAAGAAGCTATATCTACTGGAAAACCAGTTAGAGACTTGGCAATTGAAAGTGGAATTATTTCTGAAGAAGATTTAAACAAAATTTTAGATCCAATTTCAATGACTGAACCTGGAATTTCTGCAGAAGAGCTATTAACTGATAAATAAGATTTATATTAAAAGTGGGGGAGATTTTGATTTTTCCGCCACTTTTTATATGTTTCATTAAATAACCACTAAACTTTCACTACTTTGTAAGGGTTTTGTAGTTTGTATATATATCTATAGTGGTAAAATAATATTACTAGGAGGAGATTTTATGAAGACAAAATTATTAAATCTGTTTTTCATTGTAACTTTATCCTTAATCGTCTCAGTAGGATGTAGTTATGAAAATAATACTTCTTCAAATGACAATAATGATGAAGTAGTAAATGAAGATATTAATTTAGAAGATTCTAAGGTTGCGGATTTAATGGGAAGTGTGGAAAAATCTGAAATTGATACTAGTGAAAACTTGAATGTGGAAAATACCACAAAATTAACAGACTTTGGAGTAAATTTATTAAAAAACTCCAAAGGTGAAGGAGAAAATGTATTAATTTCTCCAGTATCAGTTTTATATGCCTTGGGAATGACCCAAAATGGCGCTGACGGTGAGACACTACAAGAGATGGAGGAAGTTATGGGGATTTCTTCTAGTGAGTTAAATGGCTATTTAAACGCTTATTTAACTACTCTACCAAATGACGAAAATAACAAGTTTATTTTAGCAAACTCAATTTGGTTAAATGAAGAAGCAAACTTCGTTCCTAATGAAGAGTTTTTAAAGACAAATAAAGACTACTATGATGCAAGTATTTTTGAGGCTCCTTTTAATGAAGAAACAGTTTCTTTAATTAATAGTTGGGTTAATGAAAATACCCAAGGTATGATAGAAAAACTTGTAAACGAACTTCCAAAAGAATCTATTATGGTATTGATAAATGCCCTTTCTTTAGATGCAAAGTGGGATATTCCATATACTACTGAGCAAATCAGCGAAGATGAGTTTACTAAAGAAGACGGAGAAGTTCAAAATGTGGAGTTTATGAATGCTGATCTATATAATTATATAGAAGGCGATAGTGAAATAGGACTAAAAAAAGACTACATGGATTCTAAATATTCCTTTGTAGCTTTACTTCCAAATGAAGATTTGACAATTGACGACTACGTTGAGAATCTATCTGGAGAAAAAATTCAAAATCTATTAACTAATGTTGAAGAAGTAGAAGTAGAAACTTCCATTCCAAAATTTAAAGTTGAATATTCTAACTCTTTAGAAAAACCTTTAACAGATATGGGACTAAATAAAGGTTTTTCTGAAAGTGAAGCAGATTTTAATAAAATGGGAGAAAGTGAAGAAAACATTTATATAGGAGATGTAATTCACAAGACATTTATTGAAGTTGATGAAGTGGGAACTAAAGCTGGAGCTGTTACTGGAGTGGTAATGGAAACAGCAGCTGCACCTACTGAGAAAAAAGTAGTTTATTTAAATAGACCTTTTGTCTATATGATAATAGATAATGAAAACAATCATCCTATTTTTCTAGGTACAATTAAAGAAATTGAAAAATAGGTGAAATTATAAAAAATAATATCAAGGTACCTTGATATTATTTTTTTTTAGTCTTATAATTGTACAGTTACTTAAAAATCGAGGTGATAAATTGAAAGACGATTTTTCAGAATCATTACAAATTATTAAACAACTTCATCAATGTGGGCATTTTCTTTATTATAAAATGGTAGGAACTTCTGGAAGAACTAGAATCTTAAGAGCTTTAGCTTCCCATGGAGAGCTTTTACAAAAAGATCTTCAAAATAGACTAAACATTAAATCTGGCTCTATTAGTGATACTATCATTAAATTAGAAAAGGAAGGTCTTATTAAAAGAAAAAAATGCGAAAAAGATGCTAGAAATATGAAGATAAGCCTTACTGAATTGGGTAAGAAAGAAGGAGATATCTACGTTGAAAATTTTAATAATGGCGTTGAGGATCTTACAAGTCCTTTAACCTTTGACGAAAAAAAAGATTTAATTAAGTTACTAGAAAAAACTCTAGATCATTGGAAGGATCTAGATTTAGACAAATACAATTAGGAGGTGGGAAATATATGATAAAACAATTAAAAGGTAGTATAAGGGAATACAAAAAAGAATCTATAAAGACTCCGATATTTGTATCCCTAGAGGTAGTATTAGAATGTTTAATACCCTTTATAGTTGCAAATTTAGTAAATACAATAAAGGCTGGAGCCCAAATAAATGAAATAATTAGATACGGAATTATACTAGTAATTATGGCTGGACTTTCCCTTTGTTTTGGGGTGTTGTCAGGTATGAGCTCTGCTAAGGCCTCTGCTGGATTTGCAAAAAATTTAAGGAAGGATATGTATTATAGTATCCAAAATTATTCCTTTGAAAATATTGATAGGTTCGTTCCATCTTCCCTAGTTACTAGAATGACTACAGATGTAACTAACGTACAAAGAGCTTTTATGATGTTAATAAGAGTTGCTGTAAGGGCACCGTTTATGTTGGTTTTTGCCTTTACTATGGCATTTATTATGGGTGGAAGATTGGCGTGGATTTTTGTAGTTTTAGTTCCATTAATGGCTATTATTTTATTTACAATGGTAAGAAAAGTTATTCCACTATTTCGTAGAGTATTTAGAAAATACGACAATGTAAATGCCTCAATCCAAGAAAATATCAAGGCTATGAGAGTTGTTAAGTCTTTTGTTAGAGAAGAATACGAAGATGAAAAATTCTATAAATCCGCAAAAGATTTGGCAGATGACTTTACTAAAGCAGAGAGAATCTTAGCACTAACTGGTCCTTTCTTTCAATTTTCAATTTTTATAGTTATGACATATATTCTTACCTTTGGTTCTTATTTAATAATTTCAACTAGAGGAATGGAGCTAGATGTAGGCCAAATTTCAGCAATGTACACTTACAGTTTTATGATACTAAATAGTTTAATGATGACTTCTATGATTTTTGCCATGATAGTTATGGCTCAAGAAAGTGCCAAAAGAATAGTAGAAGTAATAGACGAAGAAAGTACCCTTGCGAATTTACCAAATCCAGTTTACGAAATCCAAGATGGTTCCATAGAATTTGAAAATGTTAGTTTTAAATATTACGAAAAGGCCAAGAGATTTGCCCTAAAGGATATTAATTTAAAAATAAGATCTGGAGAAAATATAGGAATAATAGGTGGAACTGGTTCTGCAAAATCCACACTAGTACAATTGATTCCAAGACTTTATGACACTTCAGAAGGAGTCGTTAAGGTTTCAGGAAGGGATGTAAGAGATTACGATATTGAAACTTTAAGAGATAATGTGGCAGTTGTTTTACAAAAAAACATTTTATTTTCTGGAACTATTAAAGAAAATCTAAGATGGGGAAATAAAGACGCAACTGATGAAGAAATTATAGAAGCTGCGAAATTAGCAAGTGCCCACGATTTTATTATGGACTTTCCAAAGGGATACGACACCTATATTGAACAAGGTGGATCTAATGTATCTGGTGGCCAAAAACAAAGACTTTGTATTGCAAGAGCACTATTAAAGAATCCAAAAATTTTAATAATGGACGACTCTACAAGTGCAGTAGATACTAAAACAGATTACAAAATCCAAGAAGGTCTAAAGACATATATTCCACAGACTACAAAAATTACCATAGCCCAAAGAATCTCATCAGTAGAAAGTGCAGATAGAATTATAGTTATGGAAGGTGGAAGTATAGACCAAATTGGAACTCACGAAGAATTAATAGAGACAAACGATATTTATAGAGAAATTTACGAATCCCAAAATAAGGCAGGTGCAGACGATGAACAAAATTAAAAAACCAAAATCTGTCTTAAGATTATTTAAATTAATTAGAGAATTTTATCCAGTAATGTTTCCCGTTGCGATTATTTGTATAATCATTAGTGCATTAGTAGGAGCCCTTCCTGCAGTATTTATGCAAAGAGTAATTGCAATTATAGAAGTATATTGGGAATCAGGGGACTGGACGAGTGCATGGCCTGAAATATTTGATAATGTTTCACTACTAGTCATTTTGTATATTATTTCCTTAACATCAAGTATTATTTTTAATCAGTTAATGGCAATAATTACCCAAGGGTCTTTAATGAAACTTAGAACTAAGTTGTTTACAGGAATGCAAGAACTTCCAATTAGTTATTTTGATACTAATTATCACGGAGATATTATGAGTCATTTTACTAATGACGTAGATACCCTTAGACAGATGATATCTCAAAGTTTTCCTCAACTACTTTTATCTTTTATAGTAGTAGTATCAGTGTTTTTCATAATGTTATTTTACTCTTTATGGCTTACATTAATAGTAGTTTTAGGATTTATATTAATTTATTCCATTACTAGAGTAGTAGCGGGAAAATCCTCAAAGTTTTTCTTTGAACATCAAACGGAACTAGGTGTAGTAGAGGGATATGTTGAAGAGATGATGATAGGACAAAGGGTAATAAAAGTCTTTTCCCATGAAAATGAATCTAAGAGAAAATTTGATGAACTAAACGAAGTCCTATATGAAAAGGCAGAATCGGCTTCAAGATATGCAAATATTCTAGCTCCAATTGTAAATAATATTGGAAATGTATTGTACGTTTTGGTGGCTTTATCAGGCGGGTTGTTGTTAACATTAGGAGTGCAAAATGTCAGTATATCTGGACTTGCATTATCTATTAGTATTGTAGTTCCATTTTTAAATATGACTAGACAATTTGTGGGAAATATTAACCAAGTAACCCACCAAATAAACTCTGTTGTAATGGGGATTGCAGGTACCCAAAGGATATTTAACTTAATGGATAGAGAACCGGAAATAGACGAAGGAAAAGTTACTTTAGTAAACACCTGCGAAACAGAAGATGGACTTACTGAATGTGACGATAGAACTGGAACTTGGGCATGGAAAGTTCCAAAAGATGATTCCTTTGAACTAGTTGAAGTAAAAGGAGACGTTAGATTTAAAGATGTGGACTTTTCCTATGTAGAAGGAAAAACTATATTAAAAGATATTTCTCTTTTTGCAAAACCTGGCCAAAAAATAGCCTTTGTTGGAGCAACAGGTGCTGGTAAAACCACAATTACTAATTTAATAAATAGATTCTACGATATTCAAAAGGGAATTATCACCTATGACGGGATTGATATTAAAGACATTAAAAAAGACGATCTTCGCCGTTCCCTTGGAATTGTACTTCAAGATACAAATTTATTTACAGGTACAGTAATGGACAATATTAAATACGGTAAATTAGATGCAACTGATGAAGAAGCTATTGAAGCTGCAAAATTAGCAGGAGCAGATGATTTTATAACTAGACTTCCAGATGGATACCAAACAGTCTTACTAGGAGACGGATCTAATCTTTCCCAAGGACAAAGACAGCTTTTATCCATTGCAAGAGCAGCAATAGCAGATCCTCCAGTAATGATACTAGACGAAGCTACATCCTCAATAGACACTAGAACTGAAGCAATAGTTCAAAGGGGAATGGACGCTTTAATGGAAGGTAGAACTGTATTTGTAATAGCCCACAGATTATCCACTGTTAAAAACTCTAATGCCATAATCGTATTAGACCACGGAGAAATAATCGAAAGGGGAGATCACCAAGATCTTATAGAACAAGGCGGACAGTATTATCAACTATATACAGGAGCATTTGAATTAGAATAAATTTTAAAACTACTTTCATTAATTTGAAAGTAGTTTTTTTATATTTGAAAAGTGTTTACAAATACAAAACTGTCCCATATATATAATAAGAGGTGAATAAGATGAAAAAATATAAAGTGGTATTTCACGTAGATGAAATGAACAAATGGGAACTTACAATAAATAACGCAAATAACATTTTAAAGGATCTAAAAGAGGAAGTTGAAGTAGTAGTTTTAGCAAATTACGAAAGTGTAAAATTCGTTAATTCCAAAGAAAATTACGACAGAGATTTAATGAAAGAAACTCATAAAAAAGGTGCAAAATATATAGCTTGTAAAAATGCACTAAAGGGACAAAAAATTCCTGAAGAAGATGTATTAGATTTTGTAGAATTGGTACAAGCTGGAGTAAGCGAGCTCACTAAATTACAACACGAAGGGTATGCCTATATTAAGCCATAAAGGAGAAAATTTATGTTTTTTAAAAAAATTGAAACAGAAGGACTGGCTCATTTTTCCTATATTGTAGGAGATGAAAGTAAAGCCTTTGTAATTGATCCTAGAAGGGACGTAGATGTATATTTAAAAATTGCAATAGATAACAATTTGGAAATTACTCATATTTTTGAAACCCATAGAAATGAAGACTTTATAATAGGTTCAATAGAATTAAGCAAAAAAACTGGAGCTACAATATATATTTCTGGTCACGAGGATTTAGGCTATGAATATGGAAAAGAAATATTTGATAATGATGAGTTTCAAATTGAAAGTTTAAAACTAAAAGCTCTACATACTCCAGGTCATACAAAGGGACATTTAAGTTATGTTTTATATGAAAATAAAAGAACAGAGCCTTATTTAGTATTTACTGGAGATAGTTTATTTATGGGAGATCTTGGAAGAACGGACTTTTACGGAAAGGAAAACTTAGAGGAAATGACAGGACTTCTATATGACAGTATTACAGAAAAACTATTTCCCTTAGGAGATGATACTTTGGTATTTCCTGCCCACGGATCAGGTTCTGCATGTGGAGAGACTATGGAAGAAAGACCTTATACTACAATAGGATACGAAAAGAAATACAATAAAGCTCTGCAAGTAGATTCTAGAGAAGAATTTATTAAGAAATTTGGAAAAATGAGAATAAAACCTAGATATTTTGAAAAGATGGAGTACTTTAATATAAAAGGAGCTCCCTTTGTAAATGGAGATATTTATTTAAAAACCCTTAAATTAAATGAACTAAAAGAAGACTACACCTTACTAGACATTAGGTCTAAAGAGGCTTTTATGGGAGGTTATATTCCAGGTTCATATTTTTTAAGTGAGGGAAATATTTCTGCATTTTTAGGAACTTTATTTGAAATAGACGAAAATTTAGTTTTAATAAGCGAAAAAAGAGACGGAGAATTTCTAGAAAAAATCTATAGACAAGCTTTAAGAAAGGGATTTGATAATATAGTAGGAGTTTTAAAAGACGGAGTTAATAGCTACTTATCCAGTGGAAAAGTATTAGAAAAACCCGAAACCATTTCTCCTGAAAATCTAAAAGACTTATCAGGAAATTTCACCATATTAGATATTAGAAAGCCATCTGAAATCGAAGAAAAACCTGTAGAACTTGAAACTATAAACATTCCACTAGAAGAGATTTATAAAGATTATGATAAATTAGATAAAAATAAGAAAATCTACATCCTCTGTGCAATGGGAGATAGATCTTCAACTGCTTATTCCTTCTTAACAAATAAAGGCTTTGATTGTGTAATAGTAAAGGGTGGAGTAACAGTTTTAAATAAAATCTAATATATTTCTTGACTTGACCCTTAGGGACTGTATGATAATAGTCTCATAGGAGGTATTTTAAATGAAGAGAAAAGAAGTTCAAGAACTAACAGGACTAACTAGAAAAGCTATAGAATACTATGAAGAGAAGGAATTAATTAATCCATCAAGAGATGAAAATAACTATAGAATTTATTCTAACTCCCATGTAGAAATATTAAAGAAAATAAAAACCCTTAGAAAGCTTGGTCTATCAGTAGAAGAGATAACTAAGATTATAAGAGGAGAACAAGAAAGCGTTGGGTCTATACTTAGAAAAAGGGAAATTGAATTAGGCCTTGAAGATAAAAAGTTTCAACTATTAGAAAAATTAATTAAGGCTAATGATTATATATCAATAGAAAAGGAACTAAAACTTTTAGAAAAGGAAGAAAGTATCTATACAAAACTAAAGGAGCGTTTCCCAGGATATTTTGGACAACTGATGTTTTCAAGCTATAAGCCTTTCTTAAAAGAAAAAATAGCAGACGAAAAAGCTTTTGAAGAATATTTAAAATTTATGGATAGCTTGCCACCTTTAAATCTCACGAAAGAAGAGGTAGAGTCTGTAGAAAAATCTACTGAAGTTTTTTCCATGGAGGATTTGGATTTAATATCTAACGAGAAATTAAAGGCTGTAGAAGATGTAGAAAAGTGGTTTAATGAAAACCAGGAGATGGTGAAAAAATACGAAGAAATGAAAAACTCCCAAGAATTTAAAAACTCTACTATATATAAAATAAGCGAAAAAATAAAAACTTACTTTATTGAAAATAACTACTACGAAATAGCCATCCCTCTTATTAGAAAATTTAGTAAATCTTATGACAAATACTATATGAATTCCATAAAGGCAAGTGAGAAATTTCTTAAAATGTTAAATAATGACTAAATAAATATAAACACAGTGGGCATTTTGACTTACTGTGTTTTATTATTTTTATTTTACTATTGCAACATTAATAGAAGGTGCTGAAAGAGCTGGAAAAGCGACTGGAATTAT
>CAYWTV010000030.1:4606-15800 GCA_964461305.1 uncultured Peptoniphilaceae bacterium | reverse complement strand
AATCCTCTATTTCTAGATAGTTTTACAGTGTAGACTTCTTCTTCTGTAAAGCCTATAAAATCTATTGCTACTTTATCTAAAGCGTAAGGGTTTTTTCCTGCTAAGATTATATTTGAATTTATAGTTTCTCCACTTGAAGGACCGTCTCCTTCCATTCCTACTATTCCATCTATTATATTAAAGTCTGGTTTTATAGTTTCTACTACATCTATTAAATGATGGGCGAAGTTTTCTGCCTCTTTTAGTTTAAAGTGATAGTTTGCTTTTATTAGTCCAACTATTGCCCCAAACATGTTTTTTACGGCTCCTGTATATCTCATCATTGTATGGGTTTTTAGTTTTGGTAGGTTTATAATATAGTCTGCATCTAATAGTGCTTTAAATACAGTAAATTCTTTTAGTTTTAAATTAGAATCTTTTCGGATATTTACTGTTTCTACGTTGTAGTTTAGTTCTATTTCTGTGTTTTCCAATTCTTTTAAAAGTCCACAAGCTCTATAAATTCCCTTTAATGATGTTTTCGTAAAGGGTCCTGCTGGGCTGTCTCCTACTATTACTTTCATTCCATTTTCTAAAAGAACTTCTCCTACTGCTCTTACAAATATTGGATGGGTTGTTACTGCTCTGTTGGGATTTGCTCCTCTTAGTAGATTTACTTTTAGAAATACTGTTTTTCCTTTTTTAAAGTCATCAAGGAGTTTTTCTTCTTCAAATATTTTGTTTATAACTGATTTTATTTCTTCTAAATTGTAGTTTTCTTGTTCGTATCTATATATTTTATCTTTCATATTTATATTATACTTGATTCTTTAAAATTTAGATATTAAAAGAGTTTGCATTTTTAGTGCAAACTCTGATTAATTTTATTTATTTAATAATTTTTTTACTTCTTCATAAACTCTTTCAGTACCAATATTTAGGTGTTTGTAGACTTCTGCTCCTGGTCCTGATTCTCCGAATCTATCTATACCAATTGCTATTCCGTCTAGTCCAACGTATTTGTACCAAGGTTGAGTAGCTCCTGCTTCTATAGATACTCTGTTTCTGATCTTATTAGGAAGAATTGATTCTTTGTATTCTTTGTCTTGCTTGTCAAATATTTCCATACAAGGAACGCTTATTACTCTTGTTCCGATTCCGTCTTTTTCTAATTTTTCTTTAGCTTCTACGGCGTATTGAACTTCTGATCCGCTTCCTAAGATTATTACTTGTAAATCATTTTCTTCTTTAGATAATATATATGCACCTTTTTCTACACCTTCTCCTGTTCCTTCTAGGTTTGGTAGATTTTGTCTACTTAGAGCAAGAACTGTTGGTGTTCTTTTAGATTCCATTGCACTTTTCCATGCATAAGCTGTTTCTACTGCATCTGCTGGTCTAAATAAATTAATGTCTGGTGTTGATCTAATCATGCTTAACTGCTCAATAGGTTGGTGAGTAGGTCCGTCTTCTCCTACTCCTATACTGTCATGGGTGAATATATAGGTAAGTGGAACTTCCATTATTGCACTTAACCTTAAAGCTCCCTTTAAATAATCAGAAAACACTAAGAATGTAGCTACATAAGAACTTAATCCACCGTGAAGTTCAATTCCGTTTCCTATGGCTGCCATAGCATGTTCTCTTACTCCAAAGTGAATATTTCTTCCTGATCTATTGTCTTTTGAGTATGATTCTTGATTGTCTAAAGAAGATTTGTTAGATGGTCCTAAATCTGCTGATCCACCTAATAGGTAGTCTACTTCCTTAGCAATTTTATTTAAACTAATTCCTGATGATGCTCTAGATGCCATTTCTTTGTCAAATTTAAAGTAACCATCGTTAAATAATTCTTCTGGAATTTCTTTATTAAGAGCTCTTTGTAATTTGTCATAATCTTCTGGATATTTTTCTTTATATTTATTTTCTAATTCTTTCCAGTTATTGTAAATTTCTGATTTAGTTTCTAGTTGCTCTTTTGTAATTTCATAAGCTTCTTCTGGAACTACAAAGTCGTCTGATTCCCATTTTAAAAACTCTCTCATAGCAACCATATTTTCGTCCCCTAATGGTTCTCCATGGGCGCTGGCTTTACCTACTTTTTCTGGAACTCCATATCCAATTTGAGTTGTGATTTTAATTAGTGATGGTTTTGTTTTTTCGCCTTTAGCTTGTTCTATGGCTTTATTAATTGCTTCTACGTCATTTCCGTCTTCTACTTCTAAGACTTGAAAGCCGAATCCTTCAAATCTTTTTTTCACATCTTCATGAAATGCTAAATCTGTAGATCCCTCTATGGAAATAGAGTTAGAGTCGTATAAAACT
Organism: uncultured Peptoniphilaceae bacterium; assembly: GCA_964461305.1. Taxonomy (GTDB): domain Bacteria; phylum Bacillota; class Clostridia; order Tissierellales; family Peptoniphilaceae; genus Neofamilia. Next base: position 13,496 of record CAYWTV010000030.1, on the reverse strand, counting down.
ATTAGTTTATCAAGTGCTAATGTCCCAGCTAAAGACATAGCTTCGTAACCTATTCCCTCCATTAAATCACCATCTCCACAAAGAGTGTAAGTATAATGGTCAAATAGTTTCATATCGTCTTTGTTGTATTTTGCTGCTAAGTGGGTTTCTGCTATTGCAAGTCCCACAGCCATTGAAATCCCTTGTCCTAGTGGTCCTGTTGTAGCTTCGACTCCTTCTGTATATCTGTATTCTGGATGTCCTGGAGTTTTAGATCCAACTTGTCTAAAGTTTTTTAAATCTTCTATTGTCATATCAAATCCATACATGTGAAGCAAACTATAAAGTAGTGCTGATCCATGTCCAGCTGACAAAATAAATCTGTCCCTATTTGGCCATTCTACATCTTTCGGATTGATATTTAGATGTCTTCCCCAAAGTGTATATGCCATAGGAGCTGCTCCTAATGGAAGTCCTGGATGTCCTGAGTTTGCCTTTTGAACTGCTGATGCAGATAAAAATCTAAGACTATTAATAACTAAATTGTCGTTTTTCATTCTTTATTATCCCCTTCTTCTACTGAATCTTTATTAACTGCTATATTGTACATGAATCTCGGTATTGCCAATTGTCTCTTTATTCTACTAGGTTGTTTTATTAATCTATAAAACCACTCTAAATTCATTTTAATAAATATATCTGGAGCTCTATTAGTAACCCCCGCTAAAATATCTGTAACTCCACCATTTCCAATTATTATTTTTGCTTTTATCTTTTGTTTATTTCTTTGAATAAATTCTTCTTGCTTAGGAAATCCAAGACCTACAAATATAATGTCTGGTAGTTTTGAGTTTATATCATTTAAGATAGCATCTTCATCATCAAGGGAAAAATATCCATCCCTTTCTCCGACTACTGTCACTCCAGGGTATTGTTTTTCCACACGAATTTTTGCTTCTTTACTAACCCCTGGTTTTCCACCTAGTATATAAAGGCTTACATCTTTTTCTTTACCCATTTTTAGCATTTCAATAGATATGTCAAAGCCTGTAACCCTTTCTTTTAGTGGCATTTTCTTCATTTTAGATGCATAAATTAATCCTATTCCGTCAGGAAGGACTAGGTCAAAGGAATTTACAAGATTTGAATACTCTTTGTTGTCCTTTGCCATCATAGCTATTTCTGTATTGGGAGTAGCTATTGTAAATAATTCGTTTTTTTCTAATTGGCTGCGTACTAAAAGTCTTGCTTCTGCTAATGTGGTATTTTGAATATTTATACCAAAAATCTTAACATTTTTCATTTACATAACTCCTCTAAAAGTTCCACAGTCTCCTTAGCTAAATTTTCTTGTCTGTTGTTAGCCATAGTTATAGATTGTTTTCTGTCCTCTATATTTTCCATAGCTTTATCATACTTTTCCTTTAACATTTCGCTATTTAAATCTTCTACTCTTAAGTACTCTGAAATAGAAAGCTCTTCTATTAATCCTGTAACTTTCGGATCGTAAATTAGTCCAACTATTGGAACATTTGCCTTTGCGGCATATATCAAAGCGTGTAGTCTCATTGCTAAAACTAGTTTGCATTTTTTTAAAATAGAAATTATATCTTCAACTTTGTATTTTTTGTCTAAAATGTGAATCCTTTCATTTCTAGAAAGAATTTTTATATTTTCAGAATACTCAACATCATAAGGATAGTGCATAGGCACTATTAATATATCCACATCTTCTTCTATTAATTTATCACAAAAGCCTGCGATTTCTCTGGCTAAGTTTGGAGATTTTGGCCAATTTCTAATGGAAATTCCAATAGTATTTTCAGAAAGATTTATATTTTGATCCTTTAGTATTTCATCTGCCCTTTCATCTGGCGAAGCATTAAGTAAAAAGACAGGATCTGCTGTAACCTTAATATTAGGATTTTTTACGCCAATAGTCCTAACAAAATTGTATGAGGATTTGTCTCTTAAAGTAATATAATCTACCTTATCTAATATTTTTTTAGTTAGAATTCTGTTTATTTTTTTATCAATAGGTCCTACGCCATTTGCAAAGACAAAGATCGGTTTGTTTAAAAATCTCGCCATATTTATTAATGTTAAATAATAATACAAACTTCTACTACTTGTAATATCTTGAAGAAGGCTTCCTCCTCCAAAGATAAAACAATCTGTCTCTTTCATGGCTTTATAAACTTCCCTTAAAGAAAATCTATTAATAGAAGAAACTTCATATTCTGAACTTGTTTTTTCAGGATTTTTAGATAATGCAGTGATTTCCACATTTTCATCTACAGATTTTAATTTATCTACCATAGCTTTTAAAATTGCATCGTCACCGCTATTGTCAAAACCAAAGTATCCTAAAAGTAAAAACTTGTTAGACATCTAATTCACTTCTCCTATAAATTTTGTAAACTTGGTTTTTATATTCTTCTACTCTAGGTGTTTCTTTGTTTAGTATATTTATCCCCATAGCTCCAATACCTGCTATAATCCAAAATGAAAAAATAATCTTTGGTAAATATAATACATTTTCTACTAATCCATGGGTAAAGACTCCTATTAAACCAGCTGCTACTCCAACACCTACGTATTTTAGATATTTATCTTCCTTTATATATCTAACTTGATTTACTAATGCATTTACAGGATATTTTATAAATGTAATCAACATTGTAATAAATACTAAAAATCCAGCAAATCCAATTTCAGCTACTGTTTGGATAAAAGAATTATGAGCATGAAAGGCATTTACGGATCTACTATAAGTTTCGTAAACTTCTTTAAATGGTAAATGACCAAAACCCACTCCTGCAACTGGATAATCTCCAATTAATTCTCCTGTTACTGACCAAATATTAAACCTGTGAGCGTTTGAAGAATCTGTAAGATTTCCAATACTCATAAGTCTATTTATTACAGTATCTGGAAGTACAATTAAAGCTGCAAAAATCAGTGGAATTGATAACAATAAAAGTCTCTTGTCTACTAATAAACAAAAAACTAAAGCTGCCATAGCTATACCAATCCATCCACCTCTAGACATAGTAAGAATTAAACAAGAAAGCATTATTAATACACTAATACCGAATACAATTTTTTTCTTTAAATTTTTAGTATTCCAAAAAAGTCCAACAGCCAAAGGTGTAAATATTACTAAGTATTCAGCTAAAGTGTTAGGATTTCCAAAAACTGAAAATACCCTTACTACAACATCTGGATTATTTTCTACGTCTAACCATTCAGGTCTGATTTCAACTCCAGTGAAAGCTTGTAATATACCTATTAATGCTACGAAGGTAACTGAAGCTAATAAAACTGTTAAATATTGATTCAGCTCTTCTTTTGTATTTATAGTATTAAATACAGTAAATAAATACATTAAAGCTGCTATATGAATTCCTAAATCTCTAATACTTCCTGAAGGATCCATTGAAGTAACAGTTTGAATTATAATTACTAATAGATACACACCTATTATTCCAGCATAAATATTAGGTTTGATCTTTTCTTTTTCTATGAAAACTCTTCTTAAAAAATATATTAAACCTAAACCTATAAAACTAAGAAGGCCAAAAGTATTAGGCAAAAAAACAAAGCTAAATGTAATTGCGTATATGGCTATTTTAATATTTATTAAAGATAAAAATCCTCCCATAGCAAGAACAAGTCCTGCCAAGAAAAATTTCATCCCAAAGATGTAATAAACCATGGCAAGTACTACACTGATAATTAAAGGTATGAAATAATTCGTTTTATTAGATGTATTTACCACCAGTTTTCACCACCTTCGTCTAATTTAAATAAATCAAAAAAGAAATTAAATACTACAGAATCTTTTAAAGTGCTAATTTCTCTTCCATTTATTAAAAGTCCAAGTAATCCAATTACTATTAATAATATACTTCCAATAAGAGGCATAGACATTCTTCCAAATAGATTTCCAATTAAAATAAAAATTCCAAGAAGTATAAAAGTTTCATAAAATAGTCTAAGTCCAGTAATTTCATCTTTAGAATAAAATTCAAGACCTTGGGAAACTTTGGAGCCTTTTGTTATTTTCTTTCGCAAATCAAATAGCCCATTAAAAATCCAATCCAATAAACCAAAAATATAAAACACTATTTTATATACAAATGAGGACAAAAATATGTTTTTTATACTATTGTTTATATTATAAAATCTAGAATTTAAATAAGCTCTACTAAAGTTGTTTCCAATTGTTGTTACAACTTTACATATTAAGCTGTTTTTGTATATTCTGTTTACTTCTCTACCAGTTTTAGAAAGTAGAGATATGGTAACGCTGTTATACATATTTTACTCCTATTCTGCCACTTCAAGATCTACACATACTCCAAAAGATGCAAAGTTTTTATTTTTTAATCTGTACTGAATTCCTACTCTAGTTTGTTCTCCACCAGCTGTATAGAATTCTTCGCTTTCTGTTAATTCTGCTTCTACATCTATTAATGCTACAAATTTTCTAGGAACATCTGCCTCTACCCATCTACCATTGTAGTCGATTCTCTCTCTAAAAGGTTGAATTTCAACATTAGAAATTGTACCTATATATGTTCCTTTGTCATAATGATATACAGGATCTCCTACGTTTATTTGATCGACTGTTACTTGTCTAATATCAGCTATTTCATAAGTTACAGTCCCAGTTTTAGTTTCACTTGTAGTTACAATGCCGCTATCCATTCTAGAAAAACCAAAAATTATAATAGCACCTACTATAAGTAAAACTGCTAAATCAATAATATTTAATATCCCAAACAATCTTCCTTTTCTATCTAAAATTCTCATCATTCTTTCTCCTTAATATCTCTTCATATATTTCTAATTGTTTTTTAGCCATAGCTTTTGTGGAAAAGTTCTCCTTAACTCTTTCATTAATGGATTTTCCCATTTTTTCTAGAAGTTCTCGATCTTCTTTTAAGTAGTTTATCTTATCTGCCAAATCAAAATAGTCATTGGTATTAACTAAATATCCATCTATTCCGTATCGAATAAGTTCCTTTATTCCACCTACTGATGTGGATATGGTAGGTACTTTCATTTTAGCAGCTTCTAAAATTACATATGGAAATGATTCACTAACTGAAGTTAAAATATTTAAATCTATTGCGTTAAAAAAAGACATATTATCCTTAACAAAACCCAAAAACTTCACATATTCAGAAACTCCCAATTCATCTGCTAAATTTTTTAAATCCTTTAATTCTTCACCATCTCCAGCTATTAAAAACAAAATATCTTTGTTTTTTTCAATAGTCTTTTTAATGGATTTTATAGTCATCTGAATATTTTTTACCTTATCTAGTCGAGCAACTTGTCCAACGATGAATTTTCCCCTAGGGTCTATATCGTATTTAGAAAGAAATTCTTCTTTAGTAATGATTTCAGCTTTTCTTTCCATATTTATTCCATTGTATAATGTGAAGATTTTTTCCTCACTAAATCCTCGCTCAACTAACATTTCCTTAAAATTTTCCGTTACTGCCACGTAATTGTCGAACTTTTTAAGAGAAAATGTATTTATAGGCGTAAATATCAAGTTTTTGTAAAAATTGTCTTTAAAATCTAAAAGATAGTCACTGTGAATTGTAGTAATCATAGGGACATTTACTTTAGATTTTAAAAATATTGCTATAGAATTTGCCCTAGCACCATGACAATGGATAATATCATAGTTTTCACTATTTACAATGTCAGCGATTTTCTTTACAACTGACATATCAGAACGTCTTTTTTGAGGAATTACTTCTATATTAATACCTTTTTCCACAGCATCGGTGTAGAAGGTATCTTTTATAAAACAAATTATTTTCGTATCAACAAGTCCCGATAAACCTTCCATCAGGGAAAATATGTGGGTCTTTGCACCACCTGTATCTCCACCACTGATAAGTTGTAGCACTTTTAAACTCATGCCTACCTCCTTTTTATCATTCTTCATTATACAATATAACTCAAATTATTAGTATAAAATAATGGGAAAATTTCATTAAAATAAAGTTAAATAATATTATGTGATAAAACTATGTATGTTTTTTGACAAACCTTTCAAGTTAAACCCCTTTTCACTGGGTAAATATTTATTAGAACAATAATAAAGGAGAGATAATTAATGAAAATTAAATATGCGTTTTTAACATTAGCAATGGCGGTGGCATTAGTAGGATGTAATCAACCTTCTACAGAACCATCAGAAGATACTACTATGCAAACACCAGCAGATCCCACTGTAGATACACCAGCAGGTGAGCAAATTGATCCTGCTACTGAAACATCAGATCCAACAGGACAAACTGCTGAAGACACAACTGGCATAACTGCAGATGAAGCAAAAAATATAGCTTTTGAAAAAGCTGGAGTTACTGAAGCTGATGTAACAGATTTAGAAGTAGAATTAGATGAAGACAACGGTGTTAAATATTATGAAGTAAACTTTGATGTAAATAATACAGATTATGATTATGATATTGACGCTATTACAGGTGAAATTATCGGTGAAGACATCGACTAAACTAAAAAATACAATAAAAAACTAGGCTAGAAATAGCCTAGTTTTTGTTTTTAGCTTCTTTATAACTTTCAATGTACTTTTCATCTTCAACTTCTAAATTTGGAATTCTAGCTAAGTTCTCCCTATGATGGGTAATCTCGTGAAAAAGAGTATCTCTTAATTTATCCTTTAGCCAATTTCTATCTGCATACCAATAAAGATCCATAAATGAGCCATAGTATATTACTATACCTCTGCCCATTGGACCCTTTATATAAGAGCCTAAAATATATAAATCGTCATCTAAAGATTCTGGATGTATTTTAGATTCTTCTTCAATTACAATCCCCAAATTCAAATCTTCCAAAAATTCAGGGGGAATTTCTTCGTATATTTCATTTAAAATCTCTTCAAACTCATCTAATCTTTCGTATTTATCTTGAATAATAATCACCTACTTTGAAGTTTTAAAACTTTTTTATAATCTTCAAAAACCTTTTTAGTACAAATTATAAAGCCACTATATGAATCTAATGACACTTCATTTCCTTCTAAATCTACAAAAACTAAATCTAACTCCTTTGCCATTAAATAAAAAGGAGCAAAATCCCAGGGACCTCCTGAATAATTTAAATAAGCTCCAGTTCTTCCTGATAATACTCTACTACCATCAAGTCCACTAGTTCCTATACTTCTAAGTCCAAAGGACTCTTCTACAAGTTTTGTAAATAAATCATTTTTGTGCAAATACATCCTTCTAATATCAGTAGATACTAAAGATTCAAATAAAGACTTATTTTCAGGGTTTTCTAACCTTTGATTATTAAGATATACTCCATGTCCTTTCATACTGTGATATAAATCATCTTTTTCTACTTCGTAAATATATGAAAGTACAGGCTCGCCTTCTTCAAAATAGCTTATTAATGTACAATAATCGTTTTTTTGTTTTACAAAATTAGTAGTTCCATCTATAGGATCAATAACCCAAAGATTTTTCTTATCGTAGATCGTATCTGGAATGAAAGTCTCTTCTCCTAAAATAGTGTGAGTCGGAAATTTTTCCTTTATCTTATCAGTTAGGAATTTTTCCACACCTTGATCTACTTCAGTTACTAAATCCCTTTCACTGGATTTTTCAGAAATAGTTACTATTTCTATCCCTTTAATAATTCCTGGAAGGTCCTTTAGTAAGGATTTTATATACTCGTCATATTCTAATAAATGTTCCATTTTCAACCTCTTTTTTTAATATCTGTCATTTTAATTAATACCTAATTATAAATTATCTAACCAAAGGTTTTAAATTTCTCTTAAATAGGCTATATAAAATAAAGTATAGTATAATTATTGATAAATTTTATACATTTACATTTATTTATATTATAATATAATAAAGATATAACAACTAGAAATTAGGAGGAATTTATGAGCTTATTCGATTTTATTACTGAAAAAGTAAAAGGAAAAGGAACAAAAATTGTATTACCAGAGGGAAATGACATTAGAGTTTTAGGCGCTGCCATTAGATTAAAAGATGACGATGTAATAGAACCTATTGTTATTGGAAAAAAAGAGGAAGTTTTAAAATTAGCTGAAGAAAACGGAAAAGATGCATCAAAACTTACAATTATCGATCCTAGAAATTGTGAAGAATTAGATGAATTAGTTGATGCATTTGTAGAAAGAAGAAAAGGAAAAATCGACGAAGAAGGTGCTAGAAAATTATTACTTGAAGATCCTAACTATTTTGGAACTTTATTAGTATTTACTAATAGAGCTGATGGATTAGTTTCTGGGGCTACTAGATCTACAGGAGATACTGTAAGACCAGCTCTTCAAATCATTAAAATGCAAGAAGGTTACTCTAAAACTTCTGGAGTAATGTTTATGGTAAAAGATGATGAACAATTAGTATTTGCAGATGTAGCAATTACTATAGCTCCAACTAGTGAAGATTTAGCTGAAACTGCTATTTTATCAGCTAAAACTGCAAAACAATTTAACATAGATCCAAAAATTGCAATGTTGAGTTTTTCGACAATGGGATCTGCTGAATCTGAAGAGGTAACTAAAGTATCTGAAGCTACAAAGATAGCTAAAGAAAAAGCTCCAGACTTAGCTTTAGATGGAGAAATGCAATTTGATGCAGCTTATGTTCCATCTGTAGGAAAATCAAAAGCTCCTAATTCTTCAGTTGCAGGACATGCAAATGTATTTATATTCCCAACATTAGAAGCTGGAAATATAGGATATAAAATTGCTCAAAGATTGGGTGAATACGAAGCTGTAGGTCCTATACTTCAAGGTCTAAACGCTCCAGTAAATGACTTATCTAGAGGATGTAACGAAGAAGATGTTTATAAACTTTCATTAATTACAGCTGCACAA
>CAYWTV010000030.1:0-4506 GCA_964461305.1 uncultured Peptoniphilaceae bacterium | reverse complement strand
TAATGTTTTTAGCTTTAAAAGAAATAAAAAAAGAAAAAGGAAGGTTCCTATTAATAATTAGTATAGTAGTACTCATTAGTTATTTAGTTTTTTTCCTTATTGGTCTTGCTTATGGACTTGCAAAGGATAACACTACTGCAGTAGAAAAATGGGAAGCTGAAACTGTCGTTTTAAAATCTGGTACAAATTCTAATATATTATCTTCTATGATGGGAGTTGAGGTTTTAGATGACTTTAAGGATTACGAGACATCTCCTGTTAATATAGCTAGGTCAGTAGGTTATATAGATGGGGTGGAAACAGAAAGAAATACTGTTGATTTAGTTTTAATTGGGCTACATCAAGATTCTAAAGCTTATCCAGATGTTATAGAAGGAGAACTACCTGAAAACAGAAGTGAAGTTTTAGGATCAATAACTTTAAAAGAAGAAAATGAAATTGATATTGGTGACACTATAGTTCTAAGTATGAATGATAGAGAATTTACAATTACAGGTTTTACAGAAGAAGCTAAGTTTAATGTTTCTCCAGTAATTTATACTGATTTAGAAATGGCATCTGCTGCTATGATGGTTTCCCCTGAAATGGAAATCTCTGAAGATACAGGACAAAATCCTGAAAATATTGAAGATTCTGAAAGAACACCTCAAGAAGAAGAAACTGAAGAAAATCCAGAAGAAGAGCATATAGATGGTGGCGCAGAAGAAGTGCCAGATTCATCAAACGCTCAAGAAGTGCCCGATAGAATTTCAGGAATATTACTTCACGAAAGTACAGATCTTACTTCCGATGAAAATTATGATTTTTTATCAATTGATGATTTTATATTTAATTTACCTGGTTATTTAGCCCAAGTCTTAACATTTGGTTTGATGATAGGTTTTTTAATTTTAATTTCTACAATTGTATTAGGTGTATTTATGTATATTATTACTACTCAAAAGAAACAGACTTTTGGAATTATGAAAGTTCAGGGAATTTCCAATGGATATATTGCTAAATCTGTGGTGCTTCAGACATTTTTAGTTAGTTTAATAGGAGTATCTATTGGACTAGGATTAACTTTTTTATCTGAATACTTTTTACCATATACTGTGCCATTTAGATCAAATATTTATATTTATCTAATTGTAAGTGTTTTAATAATATTAATATCTCTTATAGGAGCAATTTTTTCAGTAAAAAGTGTGTCTAAAGTAGATCCATTAGAAGTTTTAGATTAGGAGGAAATTTTGGAAATTATAAAATTTGAAGATGTTACAAAAAGTTTTAAAGATGGAGAAGATACTGTAGAGGCTCTAAAGCCTGCTTCTTTTACTATAAACTCTGGAGAACTGGTTGCAATTATAGGTCCTAGTGGATCTGGAAAATCAACTCTTCTCACTATAATGGGTGGATTACAAAGACCATCAGAAGGAAAAGTAACTTTTATGGAAGAAGATATTTCGTCTTTAGAAGAAAAAGAGAGAAATAAACTAAGATTTGATCAAATTGGATTTATATTACAAGCTTCTAACTTGGTACCTTATTTAACTATTGAAGAACAATTTAAACTAGTAAACAAGTTTGAAGGAGAAAAATATAATAAAGAAAGAGCGGAAGAATTAATGAAGGAAGTGGGTATTTTCAAAAGAAAAGATCTTTATCCAGGGGATTTATCAGGTGGAGAAAGACAAAGAGCTGCTATATGTAGAGCTTTATATCCAAACCCCAAATTATTACTTGCAGATGAACCTACTGCTAGTTTAGATACTGAAAAGGCAGTTCAAGTTATCGAGTTATTAAAAAAATTCACTAAAGATTCTGAAAGATCTACTGTAATGGTAACCCATGATGAAAGATTATTAGAATACTGTGACAAAGTTTTTAAGATTGTAGATGGAGAACTTTCCCAAGAAAAATAAATTTTAAAAAATAGAAGGCAATATGTTAAATTTGCCTTCTATTTTTTGTTATAAAGAATATTTTCTAAATTCATCTACATTTATTTTTTTTAATCCGTTTTTTTCTAATAAATAAATTTCATCAGCTACTTCTTCAATGTATTTTAAATCATGACTAACGGAAATTATAACTCCCTTATAAGAATCTAATGCCCTTCTAATTATTGGTCCAGTTAAAGGAGAAAGATTTCTCGTAGGTTCGTCTAAAATCATCATCTCGACTTCATCCATGATCATACCCAAAAAATACAGCTTTGCTTTTTGTCCACCAGACAATTTAGATGTGGGATGAAACATTTCTTCTTTAGTAAAATTCATACTTCCCAAATAAGTTCTAAGTATAGTTTCTTCTTCTTTTGTAAAATTTTTTCTTAAATACTCTATTGGAGTGTCGTTGGGATTAATTAAATCTTTATAATCTTGAGGCATATATCCTATTTTTAGTTTGGATTTTTTTGATTCTTTAAGAATTTCTTTTAATAAAGTTGTTTTACCAGAGCCATTATTTCCTACTATTACAATTTTTTTTGGTCCAAATACTTCCAGTCTTATATTCTCACTTAAAAGTTTGTGCCCCACAGTCAACTTGTCTATAGATAGTTTTAGAACTTCCTTTGAGTTGTGAATAGATATATCGTATAAAAATTTAAAAAATACTGGTTCTTCATAATCTGGTGCCTTCGTAAGATTTTCCTCTTCTTTTTCAAATCTTCTCCCCATACTTTTTATAGAGTGCATTTTGTCCTTTAAATTTTTTCCAGATGAAGGATCTTGCCTAGAGATTGCTCCTTGTTCATGATTTACCCTTTCGTAAATTTGTCTGAATCTTTCCATTTTTTTGTCAAAAATTTCTTTTTCTTTTTTAGAAATTCTTTCTTGATTTGATATAAAATCATCTCTAGTTTTTACATAATCATTATAAGAACCTTTAAAAATATTTATCTTAGGTTCTTTTTTTCTCATCAACTGCTCTATGTGAATTATTGTCGAAGCAGTAGATTCTAAAAATTTTTCATCATGGGATACAAATAAAACTGGTATTTTTAAGTTTAATATAAACTCCTCCATCCAAGAAAGAGATTTTAAATCTAAGTCATTAGTAGGTTCATCTAATAACAACAAAGTAGGTTCTTGCATCATTTCTATAAATAGTTGAAGTTTTATTTTTTCTCCACCAGATAGTTTTTTTAATTTAATACTACTTTCTATCATTTCATCTTCTAATTTAAACTGAGATAGCAGAGTGTAATATAAATTGTAATCCATCATTTCACTATATATTTTAGATTCAAAATATTCTTTAGGGGTTAAATCTTCAAATTCAAGGGGAAGATGTTGAGGCAAATACCCGATAATTTCTCCAGCAGTGTTAATATTTCCTTCAATATCAGCATAACTTTCCAACTCTTTTGGATTAGCAATTGCTTTTAAAACACTGGATTTACCATTTCCCTCTTCTCCGATTAATGCTACTTTATCCTTAGGATTTAATGTAAACGAAAAATCCTTTATAATAATTCGATTGTCAGCTCTATTGTATATACTTAAATTGTTAATTCTTAACATGATTACCTCCTAAACAGAGGTTGCCAAAATAAAAAAATCTACTGATTAGTAGATTCATAACAAACTTGATTTAAATAAAAGAAAAGTTATGAAACTCAGTTCAACATGGCAACCAAAAATAAACATCCAAAAGGATATTTTATTAGCTATTTTTTTCCACATTGATTAGTTTCTCATCTACTTCCCTCCTATTATTTTATAGTTAAATACTATCACATTTGAAAGGATTGTTCAATCCTTCATAATTTAGAAAATTTGTAGGCACTTTCTCTAGAAAGTATAGGTATTTCTTTATAAAACTCTATTGTATTTTTCTCATTTTTAGTAAGATAAGCTCTCGATTCTACACCATTTTCTATTACGTTATAAAATGTTTCAGAAAATAAAGGGTCCATTTCATAATGAGGTCTAAAATCTACAGGATCTTCCCTAGCTATTAAAAATATAACCATAGCTTTATTCCCCATTTTTACTAGTTCCTCTAGTTCTCTTAAGTGTTTTGTACCTCTAATAGTAGGAGCATCTGGAAACATAGCTCTTTTATTTTCCTTTACTAAATCCACACCTTTAACTTCTACATAAAGTGAATCTAGACCTTTATCAACTCTCATATCTAATCTAGAATTACCCACTTTTACTTCCCTTTTTACTAAATCTGGATTTTCCCAGCCGTATATTTCTCCATTTAAAAATGCATCTGCAACTACTCTGTTAGTAATTTGTGAATCTAAATTGATGATTAGTCCTTTATGCCAGACACTTATAAGATCGTATTTAGTCTTTCTATTAGGATTGTTTGATTCAAGTAAATAGCATATTACCCCAGGAATTAACAATTCTCTCATTCTTCCAGTATTTTTCACATGGGCAATTACTATTTCATCTCCAACTTGGATATGAGCAATAAATCTATTGGGTCTAGAAACAAAAATCCCTTCTAAAATATTTCCTTCGTACTTGTATTTCATATTATTTTCCTATCTTTATACTTTCTTTA
>CAYWTV010000029.1:14786-16049 GCA_964461305.1 uncultured Peptoniphilaceae bacterium | reverse complement strand
AAGACTGCTTCTTATAAAGATACAGTCTTTTTTAATTAGAGTTTTTTCTTTTGTTTGAGGATAGAGCGTCGCTTCCGGAAGGGTCAGGACGTGTAGGTTATTAAATTTTATATAACCTTTATAATCAATTGGCTTTTAAGTTAACTTCAAAGGGTTCTCCAATTGGTATATAAATTTCAGCTTCTTTATCTTCCATATAATAGGCTTGAATTGGAAAGCTGCTATAAGTTTACTATACAGTTATTTTTAAAAAAACTTTTTATGGACGTTGGCCAGATCCTCCTTGAAGGGTCAATGTCTCTCCAGACATATATTTAAAATCTGGTGTAGCTAATAATACGCAAACTCTTCCTATATCATTTTCCGGATGACCAAAGCGGCCCATTGGAATATTCTTAACATTTTTTTCGTAAGCTTCTGGTTGGTAATTCTTCCACTGTTCTAATGCCGATGTAAAAGCAAGTGGACATACAATATTTACATTAATGTCATCTGGCGCCCATTCTGTAGCTGCCACTCGAGATAATCCTCGAATCCCCTCTTTAGCTGCTGCATAGGAAGATTGGCCAAAGTTTCCTGATAAGCCTGCTCCTGATGCGAAATTTATTACTGAACCACGAGTTTCCTTTAAATAAGGATAACATTCACGCATATACAAAAATGTAGCGACCAAGCCCGAATAAATGGCAAGATTAAACTGTTCTAGTGTATGATCTCCTAAGGTTACTCCTGATGCAGATCCTTGTGCATTATTGACAAGCACGTCAATTTTTCCAAAGGTTGAAATCGTTTCTTCTACAACTCTTTTAACAGTTTTTTCATTGTCTCCATCTGAGTTAACATCCCCTTGAATTGGTAGTACTTTCACACCGTAAAGTTCTTCAAGTTCTTCTTTTGCCTCTTCCAGCTTTTGGACATTTCTTCCAGTAAGAACTAGATTGGCACCCTCTTTTGCATAAGCTGTAGCAATTCCATAACCTATAGAACCTATATCTCCAGCTTCTGTAACTGCTTTGCCGCCACCTGTAATAATGGCTACTTTTCCTTCTAACAATTTCGTCATATTCCTCTCCTTTTATGATTATTATTTTATTATATATATAATCTTATGGTTTAAATATACCCAGTGACTATTTAGTTTTCACACTTGACATTCTTATATAGTATTTTATTTTACTCAAAAACCCATTGGGTATAAATATATGAAGGAAATTAAAGGTGAATATGAAAAACATTGTGCTATACGAATCCCTTTATGGATAT
>CAYWTV010000029.1:0-14686 GCA_964461305.1 uncultured Peptoniphilaceae bacterium | reverse complement strand
GAAATTAAAGGTGAATATGAAAAACATTGTGCTATACGAATCCCTTTATGGATATACTGAAAAATACGCAAAGTGGATTGGAGAAGTATTAAACTGCCAATATAAAAATATAAAGAAAATAAATATAGATGAGCTAGAAGATTACTCTACTATTATTGGAGGTGGAGGAATTTATGCTAGTAAGTTTTTAGGACAGAGAAAATTTATCGAAATTATAAAAAAATTTCCAGAGAAAAACTATATTTTCTTTAGTACTAGCTTGTCTGATCCTAGTTTAAAATCCCACAAGGACACTTTAGATAATGATTTTTACAAAGTTTTAGACAATGATTTAAAGGAAAAGATAAAGGTATTTCACTTTCAAGGTGGTATAAATTACAAAAAACTTTCCTTTAGCCATAGGGCTATGATGTGGAGTTTTGTAAAGCTTATAAAATTCGGAACTTCCAAGGAATTAAAAGATGAGTTAAAGTATATTATTGACAGTTTTGGTAAGGAAATAGATTTATCTGATAAAAACTCCCTTGGTCCTTTAGTTGAATATGTAAATTCTTTAAAATAATTAAAATGGAGATTGTAAAATATCTTCATTCTTTTTTTACATAATTTTGTTAAAACTGTAACTTTATTGTAAATATCTTAGACTTTTTATTATGTATCATTGATATGTTAATTGATATATTTAAGGAGGTATTTATTTGTTTAATCTAAAGTTTAAAGGATTTTTATTTGTTATTAGTATTTTAATGATAGTATCCCTTTTTGGATGTTCAAGTGAAGGTAGCAATGTTAGTGAAGATGAAAAGGTAGTTGTAGGATATCCTGATTCTTCTCTAATAAAAGTGGGAAGCACCAATGAAACTGCTGATTTTGGAAAAACTACTTATGTAAAGATTGAAGATGTTAACGAAACTTTAAGTAATGATGATTTCAAGGGAACTTTTAAGGAAGTTAGAATATCTGATTATGAGCCTGATGGACAAATGGCTGAAAATTTAAAAGATATAGACGTTAATTCGATAGTTGAAGTTGTTTTAACCTTAGAAAATATCACTGATGAAGATAAGACATTTAATAAAGAAAATATTCAGCTACTAATAAATGATAGTGGTGAAGTAATAAATTATACTCAATTTAGCTCAGGTGAACTTTTTGAAAAGTTCCAAGAAAATGAATCTAAAGAAGAAAATTTAATTTTCTATGTTACAACTGATTCTCACGAAATCGAAAAGCTAAGTGTAATTATTCCAAGTTTAAATATGGAAAATGATGTAGTTTTTGAAATAGATTGAGTCCTTTAAGTTATTTGTTAAGGAGGCTTTAAAATTAAAAATAAAAAAATAATAATATTATTATTTCTTATAACTTTTCTCTTATCTTCTTGTAAAAAAAGCGTTGAAGTTATAGAAAATACAAAAGATTTAGAGAATATAGAGGTTTTAGAAACAGAACTCCAAGATGAAATTCTCGAGGAAGATAAAGAAAAAGAAATCCAAGATGAAATTTTCGAGGAAGATGAAGAAAAAAAAGATATAGAAGTTGTTAAGGAGCCGCCAGAGGAGAGAGTCGAAACTATTTCTGTAAAAACCTTTGGAGATATAATGTTTCACATGCCTCAACAAAGATACGCAGACAATTTAGACGGTACTTTTGATTTTTCCGAAAGTTTTTCTGAAGTTAAGGATTTTATTGGAGATTCGGATTTAAGTATTGGAAATTTTGAAACTACATCTAACCCAAATAGAAAATATAGCGGATTTCCAACGTTTAATTCTCCGCCAGCTACTCTTTATTACTTAAAAGAGGCAGGTTTTGATCTTTTATCTACTATGAATAATCACACTTTAGATACGGGAGTTGAAGGAATAGAAACTACCATAGACGCAGTTTCTGCTGCTAGTTTAAAATCTGTAGGAACTAGTAAAGCTTTAGAAGATAGCTTTGTCGTTATGGATATTAAAGATGTAAAAGTAGGCATACTTGCATATTCCCAGTCCTTAAATGGACTGGATTCAATACTAAATACAGATGAAAAAAAGTCCATGGTGAATTTACTAAATAATGAAGAAAAAATTAAATCCGATATAGAAAATTTAAAATCTCAAAATTGTGATATTGTACTTATTTATCCCCATTGGGGATGGGAATATCAATCTAGTGTTAATGAATTTCAAAGGAATATGGCTCACAATATGTTAGAGTGGGGAGCTGATATTATAATTGGAAGTCATCCCCATGTGGTTCAACCTACTGAATACTACACTACCTCAGATGGAAGAAATTGTTTTATAGCCTACTCCTGTGGAAACTTCATTTCTAATCAAAGAAGAGAAACTATGGGAAATACTGAAGGCTTAAATATATCTAATCCCGAAAGGTGCGAACAAAATATCGCCTTTGAACTGATTTTAGAAAAGGATTTTCAAAGTAAAAAAACTGTTATAAAAGAAGTTGTTTTCCATCCAATGTGGGTTGGGCTTCGTCAAGGAAATAAAGGCAAGTTAGTAGTAAAATCCCATTTGTGTAAAGATTTTATGGAAGGCGGAAAAAAATTCGAAGAGGTTGATGAAAATACTAGAAGTAGAATTGTTGATGCTTACGAAAAAACTATGACAATTTCATCTCCAATCTCTTATTAGTAGTTTGTAGTAAATAGGCACTTTTAAGACTTTATCCCCAAAGTTATCCACAGAGTTATCCACTGATAATTTTATTGATTCATTTTCTAATTTTTTAAGAATACAGACTATGACTGGATCTTAGAGATTTTAAAAAGTTTTTATTAGAGTCTATATTGTAAAATCTAAATCATATATGTAAAAAAAATAATAAAGCTCCATAACCTAGTAATTTCAAGGGTTTGGAGCTTTGTTTTTCTGAAAGATAGAGTTTATTTTAACACTCACTTTTTTTATTTTAAATTTTATTAATATACTAAAATATTTCCACTAGATTTTATAATATTAAATCTATATATTTTCATGAAAATCTTTAGTAATATTTCGTAAATATTATCCACAGTTACCCACAGATTTTAATAGTTATCCACAACAAGTTTTGTTCCATCGTCAAAGATAATTCTCCA
Organism: uncultured Peptoniphilaceae bacterium; assembly: GCA_964461305.1. GTDB lineage: Bacteria > Bacillota > Clostridia > Tissierellales > Peptoniphilaceae > Neofamilia. The sequence continues at coordinate 11,601 of CAYWTV010000029.1, read as the reverse complement.
TGCAGGTATGGCTCTCCCCCTTTCTGCTCTGGTGTTATCTTCTAGTAGTCCTTGTTCTTCTGGATTAAAATAATAGCACAGTTCTATTTCGTTTATGGTTTTTCCCCTTAAATCATCTTTACCAATTAATGTAAATAAAGCTTTATAGGCAGGTTCGATGGAAATTGTTCTAGAGTCTTCTTCTATAACTTCTATCCATAGTCTATCAATAGTAATTACTACACCTGATTCTACTGTTATTCTAGTATAAGAAGTTTCTAGTATTCTATCGTTGTATTCCTTTGCAAATTCATAAGTTACTGTGTTGTCTAATATTTCTGCTTTTATTAATATCATATCAGAAGTGTCAAAATTTTTTTCTTCTAAGAATTTATTTACAATACTAATATCGGTATTAGTAGAGGTGGAATCTAGCTCTTCAAAGTTTTCATATAAGAATCTTCTATTATTTAAAATCGTTATTTCTTCAGATTCCACTGAAATTTGGGATATATTGTCCCTTTTTTGAATTTCACCTTCACCATTAAAAAAGTTTTGATTTATGTTTTCTGGATCTTCTTCTTCATATTTTACTATTAGAGGCCTAATTTCATTTACAGATTTTGGTAAATCTGCATCTAAATTAATCCTAGAATTTTCTAGCCTTTTTTCTAGTTCCACTAGAGTTTCTTCTGACGGGGTATTTCTAGTTTCAGAGGCGTTCTTATAAAAAAATGTAAATAACAATAATATATTAAGTCCTAGTAATAATATTATTAGTTTAGATTTGGTTTTTGACCAATCCAATATATCCCTCCTATTTTCTCTCTAGTATAAATTCAAATTCTTCGTCCATTATTTCTACTTTCCAGGCTATATCTAAAGGATTTTCATCTCCTTTATCAACATAAACTAATGAAGCATCTTCCACTCGATTTAGTATCTCATTAAATGATAGACTTCTTTCACCGTTTGGAAATAGTCCTTGGTTAATATTAATTAGGTTTTTAGAAATAATCGAAAGTACTTCTTGGTTAGGTTTTAGTTCTACTAAAGGAGTAGATTCTGGTATTTCACCTCTAAATAGCTGGGAAAATCTTCTAACGTGATTGTTGTAGACGTCTATTTCTATATAATCTAATATATCTTCATTTTGTATATTTACTTTATAAGATTTTGCACTTTTTCCAAAAATAAATTTAAATCCAGAGTAGTCTTGTAATTCAATAGTCCTAATTTCCTTTAAATAAAGAGATGAATCATATCCTAAATTGTTAGAAATAAAAGACAGGGCTGTATCTAAGGATATATATAGATTTCTTTCTGTAACTTGGGGTTCTTCTGGATTAAAATAAGATATTAGTCCTTCTTCACTTATTTTTAGAATTTTTTCCCTATCTACATAAATTGTTTGAATTCCTTCTTCTTTTATTTCCCTTAGATAATTTACTTCCTTTTGGAAAAAGTTGTAGACTATGTTTTCTATATTGCTATCTGTCAGAGTTTCTAAAATATTATGAAATCTCACACCTTCAATATTTTGTTCTGAAAGTACTGGAACATATCCAATATTTTTATTTTTAAAAACCTCATCTAAAGTCTTATAAGGATTAAAACCGTTTTCTTTTAGAATGTCTACTTGTTCTTTTATATTAGATACATCTAATGAATTAAAGGTCAATAAATGATTTCTAATTCCCTCGTTTATTATTACAAAATTTCTCTCTAATGAGATATAAATAGTTTTAATCTCTCCAAATTCTTCTACAATGTCTTTGGTATTTTCAACTCCTAAACCATTTAATAAAGTAGTTGCAGATATATTTTTTTTAAAAAACAAAACTATAGATTCTTGTTTTAGCACTTCATTGTAAATACTGTTATTTATAAAATCTATTGAAGTTATGCTTTTATTTTCTTCTTCAAAAATTTCTTTTATTAATTCTGCAGAATTGTTCCATATATCTTCGTTAACTGGATTATTTAGTAAAGTATGAGTTTCATCTCCGAAGTTTACTCCTATACTTTCAGCCATTACCGCATCTGATAAAAGTGCATTAGAATCAAAAATAATATTTCTCTCTCCGAAAGATGTATATATGGTTAAATCTTCCCTTGTCATTCCAAAGTTTAAAAACAACAAAACTACACTTGTAAATGATAAAACTAAAATCAAAAGACTTTTTAGTTTATCTATCATTATATGTCACATCCTTTAAAAATATCAAAGTCACTTCTGTACCTATATTAGGTTTAGATTTTATTGATATAGTTCCGCCTAGTTTTTCTACTAGTTCCTTTGATATAGAAAGGCCTAAGCCCGTTCCTCCTGCTTTTCTACTTCTTCCCTTTTCTACTCGGTAAAATCTTTCGAAAATGTGTTTTTGATCTGCATAGGGAATCCCCACTCCTTGGTCTTTAATAATTATTTTTACTCTCTCTTTTAAATCCATAAGTTCAATGACTACTTTTCCCTTGTCATTTGAGTATTTATACGCATTTGAGATGATGTTCATTACTATCTTCTCAAGGGAGTTTCGATCACTTGTTATTTCAATATCTTCCTTTTGAATTTTTAAATCTAGCTTTATATCCTTTTCTTCCTTAAGAACTTCAAGTCCTGCTAAACAGTTTTTTATTAAGTTGTAAATATTTATTCTCTCTAAATTTAACTTAGAAGATTTGTTGTCTATATTTGATAACTCTAACAAGTCTTTTACAAGTCTTGTCATCCTATTTGTTTCAGTATCTATAGTTTGTAAAAATCTGTTGGAAGTTTCCCTGTCTATTTCCGTTGCAAGTAAAGTTTCCGTATAGGTCTTTATAGTTGTAAGTGGAGTCTTTAGCTCGTGGGATACATTTGCAACAAAATCCTTTCGGATTTCATCTAATGTGTGCTCTTTCGATACATCTTGGAATACTATAATTATTCCAGAAGCTATCTCCTCATCATCTAAGTATGGCCCATAAATCAAATTATAGTGCCTATCGTCTATATCCGTTGAAACTACTCCTTCTAAAGAAGATTTGTTATTATAGTCAATGTTAAAAATATTTAAATTTGATAAATTAATTTTATTTTTAGATAAATCTTCTTTGTTAAGTTCCAGAATTTCCGAGGCGACTTGGTTTGCATGAATTAATTCGTTATTTACATTTAGAGCTATTACTCCTTCTGCCATATAATCAAAAATCGTATCTAATTTTGCCCTTTCTATTTCCATTTCTGAAATTGTCTCTTGAAGTTCATCAGTAAAAAAGTTAAACATAGATGCTAATTGACCTATTTCGTCGTCACTTTTTACTTCTACTTTTTGAGAAAAATTCCCCTGAGCAACTACTCCTACTTTTTTAGTCAAATCTGTTATTGGACCTGTAATAGAAGTAGATAAAAGTAATCCTAATAATATAGATCCCACAAGGGCAACTAAGGTTGCGTTTATTATAATCCTTTGGGAATCTAGCAATAGATTGTTAATATTGTCTAAATTTCCAATAATATAAAATATCCCATCAATTTCTCCCTCATAGTCATAAATCGGATGAACTACATGCATTTCACTAAGTCTATCGTTTTGATAAAATATTTTTCTTTCTGCTTCATCTCCAGAAAAAGCCGTCAAAATAAGCTCTGGGTCAAATTCTTTATAACCTAAAGCTTCTCTATTTTCTACTAAACTATTTACATTTACTGATGCTATTATTTGGGGATCTTCATAATTGTATATGGCGTAAAGTTGGTAATTAGAATTTACCTTCCACTCCTCTAAAAGTTGTTGAATTTCTTGGGTCTGTGCCTCTGTGGTTAAATTAGAAAAATTTTCAGTAGAAGAAAGCATGGTAGATGCAGTTCTAATCATATCTTCTTCCATGCTTTGGATTTGAGTATCTTCAAGTCTATTTCCTATAAAAAGTCCTACTATCATCATTGCAACTAATACTAAAGTAAAATATATTGCAATAAATCTCCATCTAATGCTTTTTAGCAATATTAACCTCCGAAATAATATCCCACGCCTCTTTTTGTTTTTATATATCGAGGTTCGCCACTTTCATCTTCTATTTTTTCTCTAAGTCTTCTGACTGTTACATCAACTGTTCTAATATCACCATAGTGATTGTAGCCCCAAACATCACTTAGTAAAACTTCCCTAGAAACTACTTGGCCGCCGCGAATAGCTAGGTATTTTAATAATTCAAATTCCCTAACTGTTAACTCGATAACTTCGTCGTTTTTCTTTAGTTCATATTTTGATAAATCAATTACTATATCTTCATACTTTATTTCTTCAATGTCATGTTCTGGGTTTTGAAAATCCAGTCTTCTAAGGTTGGCTTTTACTCTAGCGATTAGTTCGTTTATGGAAAATGGCTTAACCATATAGTCATCTGCTCCTAGTTCTAGGCCGTGGATTTTGTCACTTTCTTCTTCCTTTGCAGTTAAAATAATAACTGGAAATTTGTGTTTTTTTCTAAGTTCTGTCAATACTTCAAATCCATTTTTCTTAGGCATCATAATATCTAGAATTAGTAAATCTGGTGTAGTTTCTCCTATTGCATTTAAGGTTTCCTCTCCATCATTGGCAATTCTAATGTTGTATCCGTGTTTTATTAAATTAAATTTTATAATATCTGCTATGGCGTTTTCGTCATCTGCAACTAGAATATCAATATTTCCATTTTTGTTATTATCCATATTGCTATCCCTCCTATGTAATTTCTCTTGTTTTTCTGTCTTTTTGATCTTTAAACTTGTTTTTTTATTATACCATAAATTAATTTTACTTTCTTGAAGGTTTAAGATAATTAGAGTATTATTATATTAGGTGATTGTATGAATAAAGTGAGATATAAAGGAAAGGCATATTTTTGTTTAATAGTAGTTTCCCTTGCCTATTTATGGGCAAATTTTCATCGCCAATCAATGGCAGTAATGGCACCTTTTTTAATGGAAAGTCTAAACATTTCTACTTACCAAGTGGGAAATCTAGGGTCAATTATTTTTTACATATACGGACTTACACAAATTCCCTTTGGGTATTTTTCTAGAAAATACGGAGGAACAAGGGTAATACAATTTTCTTTAATTTGTTTAGTAATAGGAAGTTTTATTTTTGGACAAAGTAATACTTATAGAGAACTATTAATTGGAAGGTTGATTATAGGATTTGCAGTTTCTGGTTTTTATGTACCTAGTATAAACCTTATTAGACAGTGGTTTGATATTCGTGAATTTGGATTTTATATGGGACTTTTTTTGTCAATAGGAAACATTGGAGCCTTACTATCTACAACACCTTATGAAATTTTACTTTCTAATTATTCTCTTCCTTATATTTACAATATTTTAAGTATTATAGCCTTGGTTTTAGTAGTAGCTTCCTTCTTTTTATACGAAGATAAGTCTATTTTAAAGAAAATCAAAATCGAAGATTCAGAAGAAAAACTCCCCTTTGGATTTATGAATTTTTACATAATGTTAAGTCTTTATGGACTAGCATTCTACGGATCTAGACAGGCTTTTATTAGTCTTTGGGGATTTTCATATTATACATCTGCCTTAGGATACGACCTTAGAACTGGTAGTTTTTTAATGATGTTAATATCCATTGGAGGAATAGTCTTTACTCCCCTAGCTGGAAAAATCGCCGATAAAATCGGAAGATTCAACGCTTTAGTAAAGCAAAGTATAGTAACAGCAATTCTATGGATAATTTTAGCAATCATTCCTAAAGATACGCCATTTCCAATAATGGTATTTTTGGCATTTTGGATTGGAGCTTTAAAAATCTCCACAGTGGCAAATGCCTTTACTGCTTTGACAGATTATGCCACTAACAAAACTAGATCTTTATTAGTAGCATTACTAAATACTACTAACTTTTTTGGAAGTGCTATTTTAATGCAGGCTATGGGATTTTTGTTTGAAGGAAGGGATATAGACTTAGATATATTTAGAAGAATATTTATAGTTTTTGGAGTATTAATTTTCATAACAATAATAGGTCTTAATATCTCAAAGAAGAAAATGGATAAAAATTTACCAAATTGTTAACTATTTACTAACTGTATTATGTATAATTAATTTATAAAATTTAAGGAGGAAATGATGAACAAAAAAAGGTGGTTAGGCGTTGGGATTGCAGTGGTTTTGCTAGTAATCTCCCTTGTAGTACCAAATTATCAAAGGGAAAAAGCTTCCTGGAATAAAGAACTAGATTCTATAACAAGTGGCTTTATATCTCAAAGTGAAGAACTTCAAGAAATAGTTATAGAACCAGGAGATGGACAAAATAGAATTCTACACTTAGACTTAGATGGAACAATAATGGCTGGTGGAAGCTCTAGTGTGTTTGCTCCTGCAGTTTACAACCACGATTTTTTCCTAGCACAACTAGATGAAGTTTTAGAAGATGACACAATAAAAGCTATTTACTTTACAATAAACACCCCTGGTGGAGGAGTCTACGAATCCGCAGAAATCAGAAATAGAATTTTAAAAATTAAAGAAGAAAGAAATATCCCAATATACGTTTCCATGTTAAATATGGCAGCTTCTGGAGGATATTATATTGCAGCAGATGCCACTAAAATTTATGCAACTGAAGAAACTTGGACAGGTTCCATCGGTGTAATCTCTCAAGTTATGGACTTTGGAGGATTGTTAGAAAGATATGGAATAAAGGTTCACACTTATGCTTCAGGAGATATGAAAACTATGGGTTCTCCATATAAAGCTCCAACTGAAGAAGAAGTGGCAATTTGGAACGAACTTACGAAAGAAGCCTACGACAAATTTGTTGCTTTAGTTGCTAATGGCAGAGGATTAAGCGAACAAGAAGTTAGAACTTTAGCAGATGGTAGAATCTACACTGGAAAACAAGCCTTAGAAAATGGATTAGTAGATGAACTTGCTTATAAGGAAGAAGTTTTAGAAGGGTTAAAAACTGAAAACTCCTTAGAAAATGCCCAAGTTTTTAAGTACTCTATGGGAAATAATCAATTTTTCAACATTTTTAATCAGCTATCATCTTTTAACAAAAACGACTCTGAACTTGCTGTGTTAAAGGCACTTTTAGAAAAACAGCTTACTTCTGCTCCGACTCCATACTATTTATATGGAGGTAAATAATGAACAGAGAATTTGAAAACTTAGATGATGAAAGAATAGATCTAGAAGAATTAGAAAAAATAAAAAAAGAACCTGACAATCAACTAGAAGACAAGAAGAAAATTATCGAAGATCAACCAGTTTTCAAAAATAGAGACATTCGTCGAAAACGAAGAGAAAAAAGAGAGCACTTTAATGAGCCTGAACCTATTTATTTTGAAAATGAATTTGGAAAAGATGTATATCCATTAGAGCTTTATGCAGGATTTTTTAGAAGGTTCTTTGCATTTTTACTAGATGCACTTATTGGAGGTGCCCTTGGAAAAATAGTCATAGATACAATCTTTGTAATCTTTAGAATAGACTCATCCTTAGTAGTTTATGGACTATTAAAAACACTAATAACACTACTGTATTTTACACTTTCTACCTATTTAAATGATGGACAAACACTAGGAAAAATGATATTTGGTCTTAGGGTAGTATCTTTAGACGGAAATAAATTAACTGTTCCCCAAGTATTAGTAAGGGAATTTTTCGGAAGATTTATTCACACTTACGGTATTTTAATAGTTTTATATATATTAACAGCTTTTACAGAGAGAAAACAAAACCTTTCTGATCTCCTAGCAGATACATCAGTAATAGATTTATCAAAGGAAAAAGCATATAAAATAGGAAAAATCGATGTAGAAGAATATTCATATTAACTAAAAAGAAATGAATAAAATAAAGATTTTTTTAAAATAATGTCTTTAATTTTTATAGGAATAGCAATTTACATCTTTATAACTAAAGAGCTGATTTTTTTGTGTTATTTTTAAGTTAAAATACTTAAATTTTTTATGTTTTTGTTTTGAATTTAAAATTTATCGGGTAAGTATTTTATGTACACATAACAATAATAAAATTTAGGAGGAAACATAATGGCTCATATTGAGAACAAAGAATTATTAGAAATATTACATGAATGTATGACTACTTGCAACCACTGCTTTGATGCGTGTTTACAAGAAGAAGATGTTAAAATGATGGCAGATTGCATTAGATTAGATGTGGAATGTGCAGATATTTGTGGACAATTTGCAAAGGCACTTTCTAGAAACTCAGAATTTTCTAAAGATTATGCCGAACTTTGTGCAAAAATTTGCGATGCTTGTGCTGATGAATGTGAAAAACATGAACACGATCACTGCAAAAAATGTGCAGAAGTATGTAGAAAATGTGCAGAGGCTTGTAGAGGATTTTAGTTAAACAAAAACCGACCAAATTTAAAAATTTGGTCGGTTTTTTTATTTTTATCTATTTATATAAAATTTGAAACTCTGTGGACTTTTCGCATCTTTGTAACTGTCAATTCTCCATCTTAAAGTACTTATATTAAGATAATCTGTCCAATTGTCACTGAAAGTAAAGGTATTTCCTGATGCGATAATATCATAATAATAAGGATTAGATTTATTAACATCTGTAAAAGTTCTCATTCCGCTAATATTTTCATCAATAAAGTCTCTATCTGGTTTTATTCCTATTACTTTATTAAATATGTGAACCACTTCTTCTCTTTTTATAACTGAGTTGTAATCTGTATTTCTGTTGTAAATATCGTATAGTCCATATTTATTCATAAAGTCTATATAGTCCCTATACCAAACATCCTCTTTAACTTCTAGATTTTTGTTGTCAATTATTCTAGAAATTGTAGCTGCAAATTCGGCAATAGTAATTTTTTCTTCTCCTTTAAATGAGCCATCTGGATAACCTTGGAAATATCCTAATGATGTTACATATTTTAAATCTTCAAAGTAAAAATCTCTACTAGATACATCACTAAACTCCTTTGAAGGATAAATTGGTTTTAAATTACTTTCTTTTGCTAGTCTACTAATAATAGTGGCAAACTCTCCACGGTCTAACCCATCTTTTGGTCTAAAAGTTCTATCTGGATAACCTACAATATAACCCTTGTGTAAATACACAGTATCTTTTATAGGTTCAAAAAGTAAAAATCCTAGATTTCCAATATTCCACGGATAATCTGAATTAGAAATCCTTTCGTATTTTGGTCTAAATATTTGATTCTTATTAAATACTCTATATTCAGATAATAATCTACCATTTCCATCTACCCAACCAACTATTCTATATCCTTCTTTTGCTGGGATTGTAGGTGGTGAAATCTTATTAGAACCTTTTGGAATAGTTCTCGTTATAACAGTTCCATCTTCAAATACAAAGTCTATATTTATATTTTCTATTGGAGTGGTTATTCTTTCATATTTTGATCTAAATATTTACCCTCTCCAAATTCCCTAAACCTAATGGCATAAAAAATAGATGCATATCATTTTTTAAAGGTATGCATCTATTTTTGTTTTGAAAATTATTCTTAGTTGTTATTAAAATACTGGGCTTGGGCTAGATATAGGTCTTTATAGAGATTGTTCCCTTTCATGAGATTTTCGTGGGAATCAAAGTCTACTATTTTTCCATCATCTAATAATAACACCTTGTCGCAAAACTTTGAGGAGCTCATTCTGTGAGAAATAAATATTGAGGTTTTATTGTTTGTAAGTTCGTTGAAGTTTTCGTAGATTTCACTTTCTGCCAGTGGATCTAGTGCTGCTGTTGGTTCGTCTAGGATTACTAATTCTCCATTTCTATATATTCCTCTAGATATTGCAAGCTTTTGTTTTTCTCCTCCGGAAAAGTCTGTTCCTCCATCATAGATTTCTTTATTTAAATAGGCGTCTATGCCCTCTGGGAGACTATTTATTCTATTTGATAAGCTCACATCTTCAATTATTTTATATACTTTTTCTTTAAAAAAATCCTTGTCTGCTACAATATTGTCTTTAATAGACAGTGGAAATAAAGCGAAGTCTTGAAAAACACAGGATAGTTTTTCCATATATTTTTCTTTGTTATATTCTTTTATATTAATACCGTTCCAAAGAATTTCTCCTGAGTTTGGTTTGAAAAATCTACATATTAGTTTTACTATTGTAGATTTACCTGCGTTATTAAGTCCAACTATTGAAATTTTTTCTCCTTTATTTATTTTAAAGGATATATTATTTAATATTTCCCTGTCTGAATTTGGATAAGTAAAGGATACATTCTTAAATTCTAATTCTTCTAAATCACCTGGAACTAGCTCTTTTACTTCATTGTCCTCCACATCTAATCTCATAAATTCGCTAAAGGGCTCTAGGTGATAAAGAGACATTCTAATATCAAAAGCTGCTGTAAAAGCCCCTTTAAATGAAGTTATAAAATTTTCATTTGCCCCTACTATTACAGTAAATTGTCCAATTCCAATACTAGGGCCAAATCTTTCAGATATTACCCTTGCCGCCACGTAACTATATGTTGTAAATCTAATGAGGGTTTGAATTAATATTCTAATAGTAGAAATATTTCCTTGAGTAGCATACATTTTGTTCATTTCCTCAAATACGTTGCCAATGTATTCTTCTGCTCGCTTTGTTATTAGGTTTTTCATATCAAAGAGCCTAATTTCCTTTTGGTAAGTAGGTTCCCACATCAGCCCCAAATAGTATCCATATTTTCTATTAATTGGAACTATCCCTTGGGCAAACTCCTGTAGGTACTTAGAAAACTTATCATCGATGTATATGCTTAAAAATGTCAATACTAAAGTAACTACTAGTAGAATTTTACTAAAGGGAATTATAATTCCAATTGTTCCTAAAATAGTAAGAACCGAGGTTATACCAGTGGATGTTGAGACTAACAAGTTGCTTACAGCACCATAATTTGTAATTGGATATAGGGCTTTTTCTTTTAAATCTAATATTTCTGGATCTTCCAACTTGTCATAATCCATCTCCATAATCTTTTTTGATATTTCTTGGGGAAATTCCATAGACATAGCTTCATTTTGGACTCTAAGTTCTCTGTTTGTGACATTTACTACTGTTTTTAATATAAGTTTTAAAACTACAATGAGTCCAAGTACGAAGAAATATCTTTCAAATCCCCAATTTTCTTGAAATCCTCTAATAAATATCATTGGAACAAATATATTTATTAAAGTACTTAAAGCTTCGAAGGAAGAATTTATCAACATTACTAAAATATAATATTTATTGAGTTTCCATATTGTGGAAATTAACAATTTTAAATTGTCTATGGATTTTAATTTCTTACTCTCCATTATCTTCCTCCTTGTCTTTGTAATATTTTCCTTGGGTTTCAAACATATTTTTATAAAGTCTCTCTAGATTCATTAACTCTTCATGGGTTCCAAATTCCTTTATATTTCCTCCATCTAACAAGGCGATTTTGTCGCAAAACTTTGTAGATGCAAGTCTATGGGATATAAATATAAGTGTCTTTTCTCCTACAATTTCTTCTAATTCCCTGTATATTTTTTCTTCTGCTAAAGCATCTAAGGAGGCTGTAGGTTCGTCTAAAATCATTGCTTTAGCTTTTTCTTTATATAGTCCTCTAGCTATTGCTAGTTTTTGGTTTTCTCCACCTGAAAA
>CAYWTV010000028.1:0-16129 GCA_964461305.1 uncultured Peptoniphilaceae bacterium | reverse complement strand
GGAACCTCCAGTATTAGAACTATTCTTTTTAATAAAGAAGGAGAAGTAGAGTCAATTGCCCAAAAGGAGTTTACCCAATTTTATCCTAAACCAGGATGGGTAGAACAAGATCCAAAGGAAATATGGTCTACTCAAATAGGTACAGCTGTGGAATGTATAAATAAGCTTGGAATAGACTCAGAAGAAATAGCATCTATTGGAATAACTAATCAAAGGGAAACTACCATTTTATGGGACAAAGAAACTGGAGAACCTATATATAACGCAATAGTATGGCAATGTAGAAGAACTTCTAATTATTGCGATGAATTAATAGAAGAAGGCTATAAAGATTTAATACGTGATAAAACAGGTTTAGTTTTAGATGCATATTTTTCTGGAACAAAAATAAAATGGATTCTAGATAATGTAGAAGGAGCAAGGGAAAAAGCCAAAAAGGGTGAAATACTCTTTGGAACTGTAGACACTTGGCTTATATGGAAGATGACAGGTGGAGAGGCTCACGTTACCGATTATTCTAACGCATCTAGAACTATGTTATATAACATTAATGATTTATGTTGGGATGAAGAAATTTTAGAAATTCTAGATATTCCTAAAGAAATATTACCAGAAGTTAAGCCATCATCGTATAATTACGGAAAATCAAAAAAGAACTTTTTCTCAACTGAGATTCCAATAACAGCTGCAATTGGAGATCAACAATCAGCTTTATTTGGTCATGGTTGTTTTGAAAAAGGGGAAGCTAAAAATACTTATGGCACAGGAGCATTTATATTAATGAATACAGGTTCAACACCTTATAAAAGCGAAAATGGTCTAGTTACTACAATTGCATGGGGATTAGATGGAGAAGTAACTTATGCTCTGGAAGGCTCGATATTTGTAGCAGGTTCGGCAATTAAGTGGCTAAGGGATGAACTTAGAATAATAGATTCATCAGATGATTGCGAATATATGGCAACTAAAGTAGAAGATACTAATGATTGTTATGTAGTGCCAGCATTCACAGGGTTAGGAGCTCCATACTGGGATCAATATGCAAGGGGCACAATTGTAGGATTAACATTAGGAGTAAATAAATACCATATTATAAGAGCTACAGTTGAATCTATGGGTTATTTATCATATGACATTATTAAAGCTATGGAAGAAGATAGCCAAATTAAATTAAAATCTTTAAATGTCGATGGTGGAGCAAGCAGAAATAACTTTTTAATGCAGTTTCAATCAGATCTTATCCAAACAGAAGTACAAAGACCTGCTACTGTAGAGACTACAGCACTGGGAGCTGCAAAACTAAGTGGAATTGCAGTGGATTTTTGGGATAACGAAGAAAAAATTAAAAAGACTATTAAAATTGAAAAAGTATTTAAACCTGAAGTAGATAAAAAAGATATTAAAGAAAAAATTAAAAGATGGCATAAAGCTGTGAAAAAATCAAAAAAATGGGCAAAAGATTAAGTCCCTGAAATTAAGTAAATACAAGGATTTTAGAGTATATGAACAAAAAGATATAAAATATTTAAAAATAATTAAAAAAAAGTGTTTACAAAACGTTTTCCTGTGGTATAATGTAAATACAAGGAAGACAAATCCTTGAAAAACTTTCAGGCTATACTGAGAATATCATAAGAATCTATACTTTTTAGTATTGTGACTAGAAGATGATGATATTAAAAAATGTAAGCTAATGATAAAGTTTTTACTCTCAATATTAACTGTAACTTGAGAGAAATATAATTTAATAGCGCTAAACAGTTTTTTAATCGTTATAGAATGAAGATTCTATAGGTCTAGAGACTATTTAAATAGAGTAGAGTAAACGAAAATGAGTTTTCTAATTACTAGAAGTAGTGAATCGATAAGAATTTTCTAAGGTATGTAACTAAAGTTTTATGTTTTAGAAGATCTATGGTTATGAAATTAGAGAATGAATGTAAATTAGAAAATATGAAACCTATTTAAACCTCTAAAAATAAAGACCAACTTAAATTAGAAAATTACAATAAAAATATTCTAATTTTTTATGAAAGGTATTTGGTGATTGAGACTAAAATGGAAATGCTGTATAGCCTGAAAGAAATATAAAATCGTTTCTGAATTTATCTTATTTTATTTGATTACTCGGAAACGATTTTATTTTTATTTAATAAACTTCCTCAAAATGGGTACATATTTATATGAAAATGAAAGAGGGAGATTTATGAATAAGAAATTAAGTTTTACAATTTTATCATTATTTATGATGATTACATTAATCGGGTGTAGTTTTACACCTGCTGGAGAGTCAGTTCAAGATGAACACGTTCAAGAGTCACAAGAAGGACAGCTAACAGATTTAGAAGAAAGTTCTAATGAAGAGCAAGATACTTCTTCAGAAGTAACAGAGCCTTCTACTGAAGTTACTACAGCTCCAGAGGCAGCACCTTCAGATGGACAAGGTATTGAAAATACAGAATTTGCAATATCTTTAGATCAAGCAATTGAAACTTTTTATTCTACTTTTGGATCAGATACTATTAATATAGACAAAATAGAATTTGATAAAGATGATGGTAGATATAAATATGAAATTAGCGGTTGGGATGAAGGTTTTGAATACGATTTAGATGTTGATGCTGAAACTGGAGATGTTTTAGATCAGGAAAAAGATCAAGATAACGACACTGACAATATAATAGATTTAGGACAAATAATTTCTCCGTCAGAGGCCATGTCTATAGCCATTACTGAAGCTGGATCTGGTTATGTAAAAGACTGGGAATTAGATGGAAAAATTAACGGAAATGCAGTATATGAAATAGATATAGAAAATGGTCCAGACCAACATATAGACGCATATACTGGCGAAATTTTAAGATAATAACAAAGATGGTAGATAATTCTATCATCTTTTTTAAAAGATATTTAAATAGAGGTGATTTATTGATTATAAATGGTAAATACAACTTTGCAAAAGTATTTACAGAAAACATAGACAAAGTTACGATTAGTCAAATTGAAACTTTTTTGGACCAAGATTTTTCTAAAGATACAAGTATTAGAATAATGCCCGATTGCCACGCTGGGATAGGAAGTGTAATAGGTTTTACTGCAGATTTAAAAGACAAAGTAATACCAAATATTGTAGGGGTAGATATCGGTTGTGGAATGTTAGTTGTGGAATTAGGAAAAATATCAATAGATTTACAAAAACTAGACGAAACTATACAAACCATTCCTTCTGGATTTAAAATTCACAACAAGATTTATCAAGACTTTAAAAAATTAGAAACTTTAAATATGTACAAGGAATTGAAAGATCCGCTTCGACTAAAAAAAAGTATAGGTACTTTAGGTGGAGGAAATCACTTTATAGAAATCGATAAAGATGACGATGATAATCTATATTTAGTAATCCACTCAGGAAGTAGAAATTTAGGTACTCAAGTTGCTAAATTTTATCAAAACTTAGCTTTGGAAAATTGTATCGAAGAAGAAGAATTAGTTTTTGAAAAAAGAAAACTTCAAGATAAACTAAATAATAGTGAAGATAAAAAAGAAACGAAAAAGCTGTTAAAAAAGGTTGAAAAGTCTTTAAAAAAATCAG
Organism: uncultured Peptoniphilaceae bacterium; assembly: GCA_964461305.1. Taxonomy (GTDB): domain Bacteria; phylum Bacillota; class Clostridia; order Tissierellales; family Peptoniphilaceae; genus Neofamilia. The sequence goes on along the minus strand of CAYWTV010000028.1, from coordinate 12,537 downwards.
ATACGAAATACCCAAAGGATTTATGTTACATTGAGGGAAGAAAAAGAGAAGAATATCTAGAAGATATGTTCATCACCCAAGAATATGCAAGTTTAAATAGAAGAACAATAGCAAGTATTATCTTAGAAAAAATGTGGAACAAAAATATAGATGAATATAACAATTGGGAAACTGTCCATAATTATATAGATTTAGACTCTAATATAATTAGAAAGGGTGCAATATCGGCTAAAAAAGACGAAAAAGTTTTAATTCCAATGAATATGAGAGACGGAGCTTTAATTTGTATAGGCAAGGGAAATCCTCAGTGGAATTACTCAGCACCCCACGGAGCAGGAAGGCTGATGAGTAGAAGAGATGCATTTGATTCTTTAAATATGGAAGAATTTAAAAATGAAATGAAAGATATTTATTCTACATCAATATCTACTAAAACACTAGACGAAGCTCCTATGGCCTATAAACCCACTGAAGAAATCATAAATTCAATTGAAGATACAGTGACTATAATAAAACAAATTAAACCAATATATAACTACAAATCTTCTGATTAAAAAACGCCTTTAATAGGCGTTTTTAATATATACTCAAATTTAATTCTTTAGAAAGAATCTCTAGGATCTTTATACCCACAAGGGAATTTCCTTGGGAGTCCAGTCCTGGAGAGTAAGTTGCAAGACCAATGTTTTGATTCGTTGCTGTTAATATTCCTCCACCAACTCCACTTTTAGCAGGTAAACCAACTCTAACAGCAAAATCTCCTGAATAATCATACATACCAGCAGTAGCCATAACAGCTTTGATTATTTTGACGTGATTTTTTTCTATTATACTTTTTCCATTGGAATTTTGTCCATTATTGGAAAGTACGAAACTATAATTAGCTAAATCTTTTGCATTTACTAATAAACAACAAGCTTTAAAATACAAATCCAATATTTCTTCAGTACTAACATCATTTTCAATTGTATTATTACTTTTTAAAGTGTTAATAATTGCTAGATTTCTAAAAGCAACGGGTTTTCCAGTGTCAATAAACTCTTGATCGTAATTTAAATCATCTCTATTAATTAAAGATTTTGCCTTTTCTAATACAATATTAAAAGCATCATCTTTAAATTTTTTAATTAATAGATAAGTAACTACCAAAGCACCTGGATTTATAAATGGATTTACAGGCTTTTTTCCCTCACTTAATTCTAAATCTGCTATACTGTTATAGGCTTTAGACGAACCTTTTACTCCTACATATTTGTTTAATTCTTCTAAAGAGTAATTTTCTAAAGCAATTTGATATAAAAGCACCTTAATAATACTTTGGGCGGTAAATTTTGTCTCAACATCTCCTACTTTAAAGTGATTTTTATCTTTATCAATTAAATATATTCCAACATTTTCTATATTTGCCTTAGCAAGTTGAGGCTGATAAGTAGGTAGCTCTCCTTCGTGTACATGTAATTTTCCTTCTTCATAAGCTTTATTTAATATTTTGTCCATTGAATCCTCCTTAATATATTTTTTACCTATTGGAAATTAATTAAACAAAATCTTTTGGATATTAAATTAAAAATGATATATAATAGCCTAAGGAGCAATATTGAAAATTAGCCAAAAAACTATAAAGTTTTCCTTAAAAGTAGTTGACATTATAGGTCTAAATGGTATAAAATATATTGCAGTGTTTAAAAAAGAAGCCCGGAAACTTTTTTTATAGACTAACCAATCATAAAAGGAGGGGATAATTTATGAAAAGCTATATGGCAAATAATCAAAATATAGAGAGAAAATGGTATGTTATAGATGCAGAGGGTATGGTTTTAGGTAGATTAGCTACTGAAGTGGCAATGATTCTATCAGGTAAAAGAAAACCAGTTTATACTCCACATGTAGATACTGGAGACTATGTAATAGTATTAAATGCAGACAAAATAAAGCTTACAGGACAAAAATGGTCAGATAAAAAATATATCTACCATACAGGTTATCCTGGAGGGCTAAAAGAAGTCCCATATAATGAATTAGTAAAAAGAGATCCTACTAAAATAGTAAGATTAGCAGTAAAAGGTATGTTACCTAAAAATTCAATGGGAAGAACGATGATAAAAAAATTAAAATTATTTACAGGTACTGAGCATCCACACGAAGCTCAACAACCGATCGAAATTAAATTATAGTATTGGAAGGAGGTCTGTTTAAATGGCTGTAGAACAACGCAGAGGAACTGGTAGAAGAAAAACTTCAGTTGCACAAGTAAGATTAATGCCTGGAAATGGTACAATAACTATAAATGGTAAAGACATTAACGATTATTTTAACTATGAAACTCTTAAAGTAATTGCTAAAGAACCACTAGATATAGTTGAAGCTTCAGATCAATACGATGCTATAATTAAAGTAACTGGCGGTGGCTATACTGGACAAGCAGGTGCAGTAAGACACGGAATCGCTAGAGCATTGTTAGAGGTAAATGAAGAATTTAGACCAGCTCTTAAAAAAGCAGGTATGCTAACAAGAGATCCGAGAATGAAAGAAAGAAAGAAATACGGACTTAAAAAAGCTCGTAAATCTCCACAATTCTCAAAACGTTAATCAAAATATACAAAAACCTTGGAAATTTTATCCAAGGTTTTTTTATTAGTCTTTTTTATAAAGTCTCTTTATTAATTTGTGGGCAGTTTCTTGAATAGTAGGAATAGAATTGTTTCTAAGCTGAACTCCAGAAATTAAAACTCCGTGGCCATGTAAATTTTCAAATTCTCCAAACTTTGGAGATATTACAGTTATTTTATCTGGTAAAACAGTAATTCCTCCATCTTCATCAACTTGAATATATCTTTTATTTAATATTTTTCCAAGGAAAGAATTTTCTTTGTCTACAGATTTAAAACTTTTATCAAGACCTGTGGCGTTGCATATATAATCTGCAGAAAAAGTGACGTTTTTATCTTTATCTATCACATCAAATTCTTTAGTATTCTTGTTAAAGACTATATCTTTAATATTTTCTAGTATATTTAATCTTCCAGATTCCTTAGCATCTACAATAGTTTTAGCTGTTGATTTAGGAGTTGGACCTCCAAATATCTGTAAATAATTTTTGTATTTATCTTTAAATTTATCCTTATCGAGTTCAGTAAATCCAACCCAAGATAAATTTAGAGGATTGGTTGTATCTGAAAATAAACTTTGAGCAATGGATAATTTTTCATCTACATCTATACTCTTTTCTAAAGACCTAAAACCAACGTCATATTTATCCATTAATTCATCAAAATTTACACCTTGATATTCTAATTCTTTATTAAACAATTCATCAAATTCCTCAAAAGAAATATAACCATTGTTATTTTCTAAGATCTTTTCAATAACTTCATAAGTAAAATACCTAGCTTTAAGTTCAAGAGTTTTTTTTCTAGCAGTGGGAAAGACGTTGTTTCTAGAAAATATAGAAATTTCACTTTGATTTTTTTCCTTAACTAAAAATCTAACTAAATCAATTCCTGAAAGACCAGTACCTATAATACATACTTTCTTATCCATAGGAATTCTTTCTAAATTTTTCTCTAAAGGATAAACACATTCTATGTAGTTTTCATATTCAGATAAATCATATACATCTAATTGAGGTAGTTCTCCACAACATAAATGTACCCTATCATACTCGATTTGTTCTTTATTTTCTAGGGTTATCTTCCATTTATTATCTTCTTCATTCCAGTCTAAGTCATATGCAGGAGATTTCATAAATTGAGCGTTAGTAGACTGTACAGTCTCCACTAATTTTTTATTTAAATAATCCCCTAAAATATGTCTAGGTACAAACTCGTCGTATTTATAATTAATTTCTTCTAACCAATTGCCAAATTCATAAGGTTTTTCATAATCAAAACTAATGGTTGTTGGTCGAGCGTTTAATAAAACCTCGTCAGAGTCTTTCCTAAAGGGAAAACCTCTACCAAAACTTTTAGTATAGTCGTATAAATCTATTTCAACTTTATCTAAATTTACTTCTTTTTTATATGATAAAAGTACACCCATTCCAGCTATACCCATTCCTATAATTGCAACTTTTTCCAATGTAAGCTCCTTAATAATTTTTTAAATATATAATATCATATCATCTATAAAAAAATTAAACAATAAACTACTACAACTACTACATTTATACATAAAAATACCCAGCAATAATCACTGGGCATAAAAGATTTTTATAAATTATATTGATAACCAGTTTGGAGAATAGATTCTCTAACTAGTACATCCATAGCATCTAAAACTTTATACTTTTCTTTATCCATTGGAATAAGAGACAACTCTGTACAAGCAAGAATAATACCATCAGGATTGTACTTATTTATAAGAACATTTAAAAGTTCTAAAAATTTAGGATTCTCTACTACGTTAGTTTCTTTAATATCATAAATAATATTATTAATTTCATTTACAAACTCTTCTTCTAAATCTATAATACTAATTCCATATTTTTTAGAATATTTTTCATAAACCCGAGCTTTTTTAGTACCAATTGTGGATAAAACTAATGGTTTTTTTCCATAAGACTTAGAAAACTCTTTTAAAGTTTCGTCTATCATATTTATTATTGGAATCTCGGTTAGATTTTGGACATCTTCGTAAAAATAGTGAAATGTATTACATGGAATTGCTATTTTATCAACATTAGCAACTTCCATAATTTTAATATCTTCAGATACAGCTTGTAAAACTAAACTTTTATCAAGTCCTTGTTCGATAACACTAGTTCTATCTGGCATTGTTGCATGACTAGATATTACAGTCCAAATATGGTCTTGATCTTTTGAAGCATTGGTTTTTTCGATTATTCTTGAAAAAAATATACTAGTAGCAAGAGGACCCATACCTCCAATAATACCTAATTTACTCATGAATTACAGGCTCAACTTTATATTCGTCTATATTTCCTTCAGTTCTTCCTATAAATACAGCACAGCTTAAATCTCCTAATACATTTATAGAAGTTCTTGCCATATCTAAGAATCTATCAACACCAGCAACTAGAGCGATACCTTCAACAGGAAGGCCTACAGCTTCTAATACCATAGCTAACATTATCATACCAGCTCCAGGTACCCCTGCTGTACCAACAGAAGCTAAAGTAGCAGTAAGTACAATTGTAACTTGTTGGGAAATTGATAAATCTACACCAAATACTTGAGCTATAAATAAAGCACTTACACCTTGATAAATAGCAGTACCATCCATATTAATTGTTGCGCCTAAAGGTAGAACAAAACTATATACTGGTTGAGAAACATTTAAATCCTCAGCACACTTCATTGTAACAGGAAGAGTTCCTGATGAAGATGAAGTAGTAAAAGCAGTAGCCCAAGCTGGGAATGCCTTTTTATAAAACTCAAGAGGATTCATTTTAGATAAGAATTTTATAGAAAAACTATAAGTGAGTGCAACATGTAAGAAACATGCAAAATATACAATTGCTATAAGTTTGAATAATGGTAATAAGACTTCAGGACCATTTTGAGCTATTACTGGAGCGATCAAACCAAATACACCAATAGGTGCAAGTTTCATTATAAATGAAGTGATAGCATAAAAAGCTTCAGCTATAGCATCAAAGAAATTAAATACGATTTTACCTTTTTCTCCAATAACTAAAAGACCAATCCCAATAATTAGTGCAAAAACGATAATTTGTAGCATTTCACCATTTACAACTGCAGAAAGTGGATTGGATGGGATAATGTTTACTAGTGTTTCGATAAAAGGTGGAGCTTCACTTGCTTCGTAAGTAATAGCTTCAGCAGTTGGCAATACATAATTTCCTCCAACACTTAATACATTTCCTAAAATAAGTCCGATAATAATTGCAATAGCTGTTGTACAGAAGAAATATACAAAAGTTTTTAAACCAACTCTACCGAGTTTAGTAACATCTTCCATACCTGCAACACCAATTAATAAAGAAGAAAATACTAAAGGTACAATAATTAATTTAATTAAATTTAAAAATACAGTACCAATAGGTGCAATATAGCTAGTTGCAATTTCTGGATTACCTTGTAGGAGTAAACCTACAATAATACCAGCAACCATACCAATAAGAATTCTAATGGCTAGGGATGCGGAATTTCTTTCTCTTTTTTCTGTCATTTTAATACTCCTTTCTAATTTGTTAATATTATTATATGATATAAATAAAAAAAGTCAATTTTATATAAACGTTACCATTTAGTTATATACTCAATTTAGAAGAAATTTATTTAATAAAATTATATCAATTTAATTGAAAATGATAGATTATGATATATAATTAGTATAATAACAATATTAACGGAGGCTATAATGAAAAATACATATAAGCTGGAGATAGGAGATCTGGAAAGAGAACTTCCAATCGTAAAAATCTCTGACGAAAAAACATCTCCATATCTGATAATTTTAGGGGATATGGAATTAGTAAATAAATGTGCAACAGAATTAGTAAAAATAATTCCAAAAGTAGATTATCTCGTTACTGCAGAAACTAGAGGCATACCATTAGTTCATGAAATGGCAAGACAGCTAAATATGAAAAGATATATAGTAGCTAGGAAAAATATTAAATGTTACCGAAATGAACCTATATCAGCATCAGTAATATCCATAAGAAATAACGATACATGTTCATTATTTTTAAATAAAGAAGATGAAAAGTTACTTAAAGACAAAAATGTATTATTAGTTGATGATATAATATCCACAGGAGACTCTATGAAAGAAATGGAAGCACTTGTTAAAGTCTCTGGAGCAAATGTAATAGGAAAAGCAGCTATTTTAGTAGACACATCAAGAGAAGAAAATAAAGACATGATTTATATAAAAGAATTACCAATGTTTACGAATGTTGAAAATAATTAGAAAATAAGGAGAAATGTTATAAAAAGAAGAATTGAGATTATTGATTTTTTAAGGGGACTAGCTGTCATTGGAATGATAGTTTATCATCTTTTATATGATTTGAAATATATTTTTAATAAAGATTTGGGGTTTTTCTCCATTGAATCTTGGTATCCTATTCAGCAGTTGATTTGTTGGACATTTATTTTTCTGTCTGGATTTTCAACTACTTTGTCTAGATCTAGTCTTAAAAATGGTATTAAGGTATTTTTAGGAGGAATGGTTCTTACAGTTGTTACAAGTATAGTCATGCCAGATTTTTCTATAAAGTTTGGAGTTCTTCATCTAATAGGTTTATCTATGATTTTAACTAGTTTTTTTAATAAAGGTGAGATAAAATATCCTTTTATAAAAGGAGCCCTTTCTTTTATATTATTTTTCTTATTTTGGAAAATTGGTCTTGAAAACTTAAAGGTCTTTTACTCTCTTAGAAATAATGAATTTTTATTTCCTTTAGGGATATATAGTGAAGGCTTTTCTTCTTCAGATTACTTTCCTTTAATTCCTTGGTTTTTCTTATTTTTAACTGGGTTTTTTATAGGACACAAGTATAAAAGTATGGACAATTTTTTATTAAACTTAAATTTTAATGGAAGTTTTATTAGCTATATTGGAAAGAATAGTTTTCCTATTTATATGGCTCATCAAGTAGTTATTATGGGTGTTTTAACTTTATTAAGTTGGATATCTATTATATAAATAGTGGGAAGTTAGCTCAGCTGGTAGAGTACCACGCCGACATCGTGGGGGTCGCTGGTTCAAGTCCAGTACTTCCCACCACTTAAAGCCTTGTAAATCATAAGTTTACATGGCTTTTATATTTTAGTAATGGATTTTCTTTTCTTTACATATGAACTTGATTTTATTTTAAGATATTAAAGTTATATTTTAATATTTCCAATATATTTTGATTTTATAGATATATGTTTTTTAGGTGGGTACATAAATATCTAGATAATTACACGCTTTGCAGGTTTTTATTATATATAAATTAAAAGCGATTATTATGTAGATAATAAAAAAAGGAAGTGATTTGTAATATGAAAAACACAAATGGAAATGAAAAGGCTCGTAAAGTTTTAATAGATATTTTAAAAGATGCAGATACATTTATGCTAACTACTATTTCTGAAAATGGAAATATAGTTACTAGACCAATGCAAGCTCAAGAAACTGAGTTTGATGGTGATTTATGGTTCATTACTAGAAAAGATACTGCTAAATATGATGAGATTAGAAAAAATCCAAATGTCAACGTTGCAGTTGTAGGAGATTCTTATGCTTCTATTTCTGGTAAAGCTACTTTTGTAGACGATTTAGAAAGAAAAAAAGAGTTTTGGAACAAAGCTTATGAAAAAATGTTTAATGTAGAATATGATGATCCTATTTTAGTATTAGTTAAAGTTGAAGCAGATGCTGCTGAATACTGGGAAACTGGCAATACCACAAAATCTGTTGCTAATTTCTTTAAACAAGTTGTGGGAAATAAAGATTCTGTAAAACCTGGAGAAGATACTAACGAATCTGTAGAGTTAGATTTTTAAATAACATATAATAAAAGTGCAAGTGAACTAAAATTCACTTGCACTATTTTTTATAAATCAACTTTTTTAAATGGGGTTTCGTCAAAGGACTTTAATCCTTGTGTATATAAGTTATAATACATACCTCTTTTTTCCATTAATTCTTGATGAGTTCCTTCCTCTTGAATGCCATCAGATGTAAGTACTACTATTTTGTCTGAATTAATTACAGTAGTAAGTCTGTGGGCTATTGTTATTGTAGTTCTTCCTTTAGATAATTCTTCTAAGGATTTTTGAACTAATCTTTCACTTTTGTTATCAAGGGCAGAAGTAGCTTCGTCTAGAATTAATATAGGAGGATTTTTTAGAAATACCCTTGCTATACTAACTCTTTGTTTTTGGCCTCCAGATAATCTAACTCCTCTTTCTCCTACGAAAGTATTGTATCCTAGTGGAAGTAAGTCTATAAATTCATCTGCTCCTGCAAGTGCGGCCGCTTTGTAAACTTCTTCTTCTGTAGCATCTGGTTTACCATATCGAATATTTTCTAATATAGTATCGTTAAATAAATAGACGTCTTGTTGAACTATTCCGATATTTCCCCTTAAGGAATTCAGTTTTACATTTCTAATATCAATTCCATCTATTTTTATACTTCCAGAATCTATATCGTAGAATCTAGGAATTAAGTTAATTATCGTAGTTTTTCCACTTCCAGATGGTCCTACGATAGCTAGTTTTTCACCTTTTTCTATATTTAAAGAGAGTCCATCTAAAACTAAATCTTCATCTTTGTTGTATCTAAATGATACATTTTCTAATGTAACATTTCCTTTTACATTTTCTAAATCTATTGCATTTTCATCGTCAAAGATTTCTATGCCAGTATCCATAATTTCTACAAACTTCTCAATACCGCTCATACCTTTATGAAACTGTTCTGAAAATTCTACTATTCTTCTGATTGTAGCTGTTAATACATTTGCGTACAATACGAAGGCGACTAAGTCACTAGGTAGTAAGGTTCCATTTATTAAAAATAAACCGCCAAAGAAAACTATACATATATACATAATTGCATCAAAGGTTCTAGAAATAGCGTGAAATGATGACAAGTTTTTATAAGTTCCTCTTTTTATTTCCAAAAACTCCATATTATCTTCTTCAAACTTGTCTATTTCGTAATCCTCATTAGTAAAGCTCTTTACTACATTCATTCCCAATAAGCTATCTTCTATACTGGAATTTAATTCTCCAATGTGAGATCTTTGTTTAGACATCATAGATCTAACTTTGTGATTTTTTTTAGAAGTAGCAACTATCATTATTGGGATAATAGTAAATAATATTAAAGTCAATGGAACATTAATTTGAATTAATATTATAAAAGAAACTACTAGTTTTATGCCTCCGATGAAAAATTCTTCTGGACAGTGATGGGAAAACTCTGTAACATCAAATAGGTCATTGGTAATTCTGGCCATTAACTTTCCAACTTTGTTCTCGTTGTAAAAAGATGTGCTCATTTGTTGAAGATGTGAAAAAATATCTCTTCTCATATCAGATTCAATTCTCGCACCAGTTACGTGTCCAATATTGTTCATATAATAATATGCCACAACATCAATGATTTTTAAAACACCATAAAGTAAACTTAAACCAATTATCATATCCAAAGTAAGATTACCTAAATTATTTGCACCTTGGTTAGTTAAAAATCTTAATATCATCGGCAATGTCAATTCGTTTAATGTGGTAAGTCCTGCACAAAATAAATCGAAAAACACTAATAATTTATACTTAGAAAAGTATGGTAAAAATCTTTTCCATAAATATAAATTTGAATACTCTCTATTTTTTAACAACTTTTCCTCCTTCTAATTATCCCCCGCATCCTCTGGTTCTAAGTACTCTCTAACGTAGTTTAATCTTTCGTCATTTTCATTTTCAAGTAGCACTAGACCATTTTCAGTGTGGGTAAGAGCAATTTCTCCGTTAGCTGAATCCATAAGAAATATTAAATAATCCTCATTAGGCTGAATATTTGGTATTTCTGGAATAACTATACTCTTAAGAGAGCCCTTAAGATCTTCTTTTACATTAACTTCTCTTCCTGTAGAACCAGTTTGAGACATTCTAACTATAGAAACATAGTCAGACTCATCAACAAGAGCCTTTAACTGATCTTCTGGTGCAACATCTCCATTATCTTGTTCAGTAGACTCTTCTTCAGAATCTACATCTTCTTCAACCTCTGGGATTTCTTCTAAAGAAGAATCAACATCTTGTTCTACAGTTTCATTACTTACATCTGTATTTTGAACTTGGTTTTCGTTATTAGCATTATTAACTTCAGTAGAACTTTGAGTATTGTTACAACCTACTAAAACAAACATTAGTAAAGTAATATAAATAATAGATTTCTTCATTAGATTCCTCCCTTTAAATCCTTGTGGGCAGATTTTAAATCTTCGATAATATTTAAATGTTGTGGACACTTGCTTTCACAAAGACCACATTCAATACATTGACTTTGGTCAGAATTTTTCTCTACTAATTTTTTATAATTATCAGTAGCTTTTTGACTTTCTTCGAAAATATATTTGTTGTTATAAATACTGAAAATTCCAGGGATTTTCACGCCAGCAGGACAAGGCATACAGTAATTGCATCTAGTACAATCTACTTTTAATCTTGTTGCTATTTCGTTTTTAAGATAATTAATTTTATTTAGTTGTTCCTCAGATAGGGAATTTGGAGATATTTCACTAAATACTTTTGCGTTTTCTTCTATTTGCTCTATCTCATTCATTCCACTAAGTATTACATCAACCTCTTCTAAGTTTAGAAGATAGCTAAATGCTAAAGATTGAGGTGTATAATTTCCAAGTTTATCTTTTATGGAAGCCGGAAGATTAGCTAATTGACCGCCTCTTAAAGGCTCCATTACAACAACACCAAGTCCTTTTTCCTTAGCGTATTTCATTCCCTCTAAACCAGCTTGATAATTTTCATCAAGATAGTTAAGCTGAATTTGACAAAAATCAAATTCATAAGTATCTATTATTTCTTTAAATGTATCTAAATCGTCGTGGAAAGAAAAACCTATATATCTAACCTTACCATCATTTTTAGCTTTTACTAAAGATTCATAAATGTGGTGATCTTTTACCATTTGAAATCTTTCTTTATCTAGAGCATGAAGAAGATAAAAATCAATATATTCAGTCTGCATCTTAGTAAGCTCAGCATCTAAAATATATTCAAAATCTCCAGGCTTTTCAACTTTCCAAACAGGAAGTTTAGTAGCTAAATACACCTTGTCCCTAATATCTTTAAAAATTTCACCTGCAAATATTTCACTTTGCCTTTCGTGATAAACATAAGCTGTGTCAAAATAATTAATTCCCAGCTCAAGGGATTTTTCTACTAAATTTCTAGATTCTTTGTAATTTATTTGCCCATTGTCATTTTCAATAATTGGCAATCTCATTAAACCAAACCCAAGTCGTGAAGGGTTTGTATTTTTATTTATAAAATTTGAATACTTCATATTACCTCCTTATTAATGTAATAATTATAACATAAATATTTATAAAATAATTAGAATGACTCTAATAAAATAAAATTTATTAAGTTATGAATACTAAAATAAAAACGAAAAATATATTCAAAATAATAATTTGGGATATATAATGTAATGTTATACTTAAAAAGATAGAACTGTTTTTTGATTTAATTAAATTATTATTAGAATTAAAATGAACGTATTTAGAATTGTCTGTTTTCAGGAGGGAAAATGAGAGAAATGAGAACTATTTTCAAAAGAGCATTATCATTATTACTAGCCTTTATAATGATATTTGGAGGATTAACTACAGCTTTTAAAATTAACGTAGTAAAGGCTGCTGGCGAAGAATTAGTTCAGATCCCTGGTACAGGAAAACTAACTCTAAAGGATAACTTTGACTTATTTTACAAAAATATGGACTCTCCAGATAAAGTTACAGAAGGAACAATATCAGAATCAAAAGATGGAAGTGATAATGTAACATTAATTCTAAGAAAAAACTTTGTA
>CAYWTV010000027.1:0-16875 GCA_964461305.1 uncultured Peptoniphilaceae bacterium | reverse complement strand
TTATTTGCAAAGTTCATTTAAAAAGGAAGTTTACAAAATTACGTAAGCTTCCTAATAAATTTATAGCGGTAGTGTAAAATATTTTATAGCAGTTTTTCTATATCTTTTTTTATATCCTTAGGAGCTGTAGTAGGAGCGTATCTTTCTACTACATTTCCATCTCTGTCTACTAAGAATTTAGTGAAATTCCATTTTATATTTCCAGATAGAATTCCTCCTTGTTCGTCTTTCAAGTGAGTGTATAGAGGTTCTTCTTTATCTCCGTTTACGTCAATTTTTTTCATAATTGGAAATGTTACTCCGTAGTTTAGTTTACAAAATCCTCTTATTTCATCGTCTGAACCAGGATCTTGTTGTCCAAATTGATTTGATGGAAAACCTAAAACTATAAAACCTTTGTCTTTGTATTTTTGATATAGTTCTTCTAAACCTTCAAATTGAGGAGTAAACCCACATTTACTTGCAGTGTTTACAATTAGGGCTACTTTTCCTTTAATGTTTTCCATTTTATAGTCATCACCATAAGTATCTTTTACTGTAAAGTCGTATATATTTTTCATCGTTATCTCCTTTTTTATATAATATTTTTTATCTATTTATATATATACCTAATTTCAATTTTTTATAATCACAAAATACCTAATTGAGAATGTTTTTACTTATTAATATTTTTGTGGTATAATTTATAAGCTGTTTTTATAAAGACAGTTATTATCTAACGAAACTTTTTGTGCGCAAGTGAACTATTTTTGTTGACATGCGCCCTTTAGGGTGTTAGAATATTATGGTGTGTAAATTAATCATTACACATTGGTTAGATGTTAATATATAAAATTAATGAGGAGGTGCAAGTAAATGCCAACAATTAATCAGTTAATTAGACAAGGAAGACAAAGACAAACTAAAAAGTCTAAATCACCAGCTTTAAGTGTGAATTTCAACTCTTTACGTAGAAGAACTACTAAACAAGATTCACCACAAAAAAGAGGTGTGTGTGTAGCTGTAAGAACAGTTACTCCTAAGAAACCTAATTCTGCTTTAAGAAAAGTAGCAAGGGTTAGATTATCTAATGATGAAGAGGTAATGGCGTATATTCCTGGAATCGGACACAATCTACAAGAACACAGTGTTGTTTTAATTAGAGGTGGAAGAGTTAAGGATTTACCAGGTGTTAGATATCACATCGTTAGAGGCTCATTAGATACTGCTGGAGTAAATGATAGAAAATCATCCAGATCTAAATATGGAGCTAAAAAAGGAAAATAATTAAGGTATTACTATCGTAAGTAAAAAAGAAGTGCTTAATGTTATTCATTGATTTTATATATTAACATTGGCACTGACGGAACAATACGTGCCGAGTACCTGTGAATTTACTATTTATGGTTAAGGAGGGAAGTAAAGTGCCAAGAAAAGGACATATACCAAAAAGAGAGGTTATGCCTGATCCGCTATTTGCTGATAAGGTTATAACTAAGCTAATAAATAATATAATGCTAGATGGAAAAAAAGGTAAAGCTCAAAAAATTGTTTATGGTGCATTAAAAACTGTAGAAGAACGTACAGAACAAGATCCATTAGAAGTATTCTACAAAGCTTTAAACAATATTATGCCAGTTCTAGAAGTAAAAGCTAGAAGAGTTGGTGGAGCGACTTATCAAGTTCCAATGGAAGTTAGAGCTGAAAGAAGAGAAACTTTAGGTCTTAGATGGTTAGTTAGATACTCTAGAGATAGAGGAGAAAGAACTATGGTTGATAGACTTGCAAATGAAATTCTAGATGCATCTAATGAGTTAGGCGGAAGTGTAAAAAGAAAAGAAGAAATGCATAGAATGGCAGAAGCAAATAAAGCATTTGCTCATTACCGTTGGTAATGCTTCATTTTTAAAGGGGGATTATTTTGCCAAGAGAAATACCTTTGGAGAGGACCAGAAACATTGGAATCATGGCTCATATAGATGCAGGTAAAACTACAACTACTGAGAGAATTCTATTATATTCTGGTAAGATCCATAAGATTGGAGAAACACATGATGGTGGTTCTCAAATGGACTGGATGGACCAAGAGAAGGAAAGAGGTATTACGATTACTTCCGCAGCGACTACTGCTATGTGGAATGATCATAGACTTAATATTATAGATACACCGGGACACGTTGACTTTACAGTTGAAGTAGAAAGATCTTTAAGAGTTCTTGACGGAGCTGTTAGTTTATTCGACGCAAAAAGTGGTGTAGAACCTCAATCTGAAACTGTTTGGAGACAAGCAGATAAATATATGGTACCTAGAATTGCCCATATTAATAAAATGGACGTTGTAGGAGCAGATTTTTTCCGTTCAGTAGAGACTATCAGAGACAGACTAAAAGCTAATCCAGTGCCTATTCAAATTCCAATTGGAGCTGAAGATAAATTTATCGGAATGATCGACTTAGTAGAAATGAAAGCTGAAATCTATAAAGATGACGCTGGATTTGATATTGAGATTACAGATGTTCCAGATGACATGAAGGATTTAGCAGAAGAATATAGAGAAAATTTAATTGACGAAGTTTCAAATTATGATGATGAGCTTATGATGCTTTATCTTGAAGGAGAAGAAATTCCTGAAGATATGCTTAAAAAAGCCATTAGAAAAGGAACTATTAGTGTAAAAATGGTTCCAGTAACTTGTGGTTCGTCTTACAAAAACAAAGGTGTGCAATTACTGTTAGATGCTATTATAGATTATCTACCAGCACCTACTGATATTCCTGCAATTAAAGGAACTAATGAAGAAGGTGAAGAAGAGCTTAGACATGCTTCAGATGAAGAACCATTCTCAGCTTTAGCTTTCAAAATTGTTACTGACCAATTCGTAGGAAAACTTTGTTACTTTAGAGTATACTCAGGAACATTAAAAGCTGGTTCTTATGTATATAACTCTACTAAAGGTAAGAGAGAACGTATCGGTAGAATCATGATGATGCATGCTGATAAAAGAGAAGAAAGAGAAGAAATATATGCAGGAGAAATTGGTGCTGCAGTAGGATTTAAAGATACTACTACTGGAGATACTCTATGTGATCAAGATGATGTTATTGTTTTAGAAAACATGGAATTCCCAGAACCAGTAATCTCAGTTGCAATTGAACCAAAAACAAAAGCTTCTCAAGATAAAATGACTGCTGCTTTAATAAAATTAGCAGAAGAGGATCCAACATTTAAAACTTATACTGATGAAGAAACTGGAGATACAATAATCGCAGGTATGGGAGAACTTCACCTTGAGATTATCGTAGACAGACTTTTAAGAGAATTTAAAGTTGAAGCAAATGTTGGTAACCCACAAGTATCTTATAGAGAATCTATCACTCAAGCTTCTGAAGCAGACACTAAATACGCTAGACAATCTGGTGGTCGTGGACAATACGGACACGTTAAAATTAGAGTTGAGCCAGCAGGAGAAGGAGAAGGATTCATATTTAATAATGAAATTGTTGGGGGAGCTATTCCAAAAGAATACATCGGATCAGTTCAAGCTGGTATCGAAGAAGCGCTACAAACTGGTGTACTTGGAGGATACGAAGTACTTGATGTAATAGTTTCTTTATACGATGGATCTTATCACGAAGTTGACTCTTCGGAAATGGCATTCAAAATAGCTGGATCAATGGCTATAAAAGAAGCTTTAAGAAAAGGTAACCCACAATTGTTAGAACCTACTATGAAAGTAGAAGTTACAGTACCAGAAGAGTACATGGGAGATGTTATAGGTGATATTAACTCTCGTCGTGGACAAGTTGAAGGAATGGAATTAATAGCAGGAGCTCAAGTTATTAGAGCTTATGTACCTTTAGCAGAAATGTTTGGATACGCAACTTCACTTAGATCTAATACTCAAGGTAGAGCAACATACTCTATGCAATTTGATCATTATGTTCCAGTTCCAAAGAGTATAGCAGATGAAGTATTAGGAGCTAATTAGGTTCTAAGTGTTGAAAAAATAAGAAATTTGATGTATTATTAAAATAATTTAAATAGATAAATATCATTAGGAGGATTATAATGGCAAAAGCTAAATTTGAAAGAAACAAACCACATGTAAATATTGGAACTATTGGTCACGTTGACCACGGTAAAACTACTTTAACTGCAGCTATCACTTACGTATTAAACCAAAGATACGGAACTGGTGAAGGTGTTGATTATGCTAACATCGACAAAGCTCCAGAAGAAAGAGAAAGAGGAATTACAATTTCTACTTCTCACGTAGAGTATGAAACTCCAAACCGTCACTACGCTCACGTAGACTGCCCAGGACATGCTGACTATGTTAAAAACATGATCACAGGAGCAGCACAAATGGATGGAGCTATCTTAGTAGTATCTGCAGCTGACGGACCAATGCCACAAACTAGAGAGCACATCTTACTTTCTAGACAGGTAGGTGTACCATCAATCGTAGTATTCTTAAACAAAGAAGACCAAGTAGACGATCCAGAACTTATCGAATTAGTTGAAATGGAAGTAAGAGATTTACTTTCTGAATACGACTTTGACGGAGATAACACTCCAATCGTTGTTGGATCAGCTTTAAAAGCAATTGAAGAACCAGACGGACCATGGGGAGATAAAATTATTAAATTAATGGAAGAAGTAGATGCTTACATTCCAGAACCAACAAGAGATGTTGACAACCCATTCTTAATGCCAGTAGAGGACGTATTCTCAATTACAGGTAGAGGAACTGTTGCTACAGGTAGAGTAGAAGCTGGTATTATTAAAGTTCAAGACGAAGTTGAAATCGTAGGACTTGCTGAAGAATCTAGAAAAGTAGTTGTAACTGGAGTAGAAATGTTCAGAAAACTTCTTGATCAAGCACAAGCAGGAGACAATGTTGGTCTACTTCTTAGAGGTGTTACTAGAGAAGATATCCAAAGAGGACAAGTTTTAGCTAAACCAGGAACAATTAAACCACAAACAAAATTTGAAGCAGAAGTTTATGTATTATCTAAAGAAGAAGGTGGAAGACATACTCCATTCTTCAACGGATACAGACCACAATTCTATTTTAGAACTACTGATGTAACTGGAGATATCCAATTAGCTGATGGAGTAGAAATGGTTATGCCTGGAGATAACGCAACTTTCAAAGTAGAATTAATCACTCCAATCGCTATGGACGAAGGAGTAAGATTTGCTATTAGAGAAGGTGGAAGAACAGTAGCTTCTGGCGTTGTAACTAAAATTGGTTAATTAAAATTTATACTAAAAGCAGACTTTCATAAGTCTGTTTTTTTTGTCTTCATAAACTTAAGAATTTGTGATAAAGTATTACTTTAAGGAGATTATTTATGAGTAAAATTAAAAATGACTGGTTAAACTATATTGGGGATGAATTTAATAAAGATTATTATCAAAATTTGAGAAGTTTTCTCATTGATGAATACAAAAATACTTTAATATTCCCAAGAGCTGAAGATATATTTAATGCATTTCACTATACCCCTTATGAAAATGTTCGAGTTGTAATACTTGGCCAAGATCCTTATCACAATGTAGGACAAGCTCACGGACTTAGTTTTTCTGTGATGGACAATGTAAAAAAACCACCTTCACTTCAAAATATTTTCAAAGAACTAAATTCAGATTTAAATATGGAAATTCCTTCTAATGGAAATTTAACAAAGTGGGCAAAGGAAGGGGTTCTTCTTTTAAACACTGTACTTACAGTAAGGGCTCATAAAGCCTACTCCCATAGGAATAAAGGTTGGGAGATTTTTACTGATTCGGTAATTAAAAGTTTAAATTTAAAAAAAGATCCAGTGGTGTTTTTATTGTGGGGGAGACCTGCCCAAGAAAAAGCAAAACTTATTACAAATAAAAACCATAAAATTTTAACATCACCCCATCCTAGCCCATTATCTGCCCATAGGGGATTTTTCGGGTGTAAGCATTTTAGCAAGACAAATGAAATATTAAAAAATAATGGATTGAAAGAAATAGATTGGAAATTAGTTTAGGAGGAGAAAACTTGGAATTAATTGAAAAATTAAGTATTAATGCTGGAGATATACCAATTTTAGTTTATAGACCTAAAAAATATTCAAATAACAGAAAAACTATGATTTACTATCACGGATGGAGTTCAAATGTGGAGAATTACGAACTTTTTGGGGAAATATATGCTAGTAATGGATATCAAGTAATTATGCCTGAAATCGAAAAACATGGAAGTAGAGGCTCTGCAAATTATGAGAATTTTCAGGGAGCTTTAGATGTAATAATACAAAGTGTAGCAGAATTTCAAGATATAAAAAATCTTGCTATTAATAGATTAAATGCCGACTCATCAAATCTAACAATAGGTGGTCATTCTTTAGGTGGAATGATAGTATCTAGTATATTTACAATAGATCCAAGTGTAAAGTTTGGCATAATATTTAATGGTTTAGCTGATTTTGAATTATTACTTGAAAGTCTAGATAGTAATATAAGCAAAAAGGAAAGAGAAATATTTCTAATGTTTAATCCAATGGACAAAATCAACACTTTAGATGGAAGATTTTTAGAAATTTATGTAGGAAATAAAGACGATGTAATCTCATCTAAAGCAATGAAATTATTTGAAGAAAAATTACAAGAATTAGATATAGATAAATCTAATATAAATTTTACTTATTATGATGATGCTGCCCATAGTATCACTTATAAAATGATAAGAGAGAGTATTAAATCATTAGAAAAAAACATTGGAAAAACTGAATATGAATGCTGTAACAAAAAATAGATTTTTACTAATTGTAAGAATCTATTTTTTATAATAAAGTATTAAAATGTGTAATATTATAGATAAAACTAACACGAATTTAAATTTTAGTTTTCTTGATTTGTGTCTAAGTAGAAATATTCCCAAAAAACCACCTACAACACCACCTGCTAAGATCATTCCCATTAATAAAGATTCTTTTTTTCTCCATAAGTTCTTTTTTGCTGCCCTTTTGTCTATAAAAAACATTACAAAAGTCAGAATATTAATTGCAATATAATAAAAAACCATTATCAGTCTTTAACTACTAAAACAGAAACATCGCTGTGATTTATAACGTGGGTAGAAACACTACCTAAAAAGGTACGTGAAAACATACCAAGATCTCGATTTCCCATGACTATTAAATCTATGTTATTGTTATTTGCATATTCAATAATTTCTGAAGACGGATCTCCTACTGAATAATCAGTATCATAGGAATATGGATAATTAATTAATTTTTCCATAGATAAATCTAATATTTCTTTAGTAGTATTATATGAATCTTCGTTTAATTTTTCGTTTTGTTCTGAAACTGTGGTTGTATATTTCATTATATGAGATTCAGGAGCTACAGAGAAGACAACTATTTCCGAAGAAAAAACTCTTCCTAGTTCAATGGCTTTTTCTAAAGCTCTGTTGGAGCTGTCTGATCCATCTACTGGAACTAATATTTTAGTAAACATTTTTTTACCTCCATAATTATTTTTACCCTAATTTAAAGATTTTCTACACAATATTTTAATAAGACTATAATTATTTTGAATTATTTAGTACAATAATAGAACGGGATTTTAAAGGAAGTGATAAATAATGAACGAACTATACGAATATCTTAATAATAAAGAATACGCTAAATTACAAAATGAAATAAAAGATTATCACATTGCTGATATTGCAGAATTTATTAACAGGCTAAATCAACAGGAAGCTACAATAGTATTTAGATTGTTAAACAAAGACATTGCTGCAGAAGTTTTTGCGAATATATCAGTAGAACAAAAAATAGGAATTGTGGAATCTATAAAATTTGAAGAAATCCAACCTATTATTGACGAACTTCATTTAGATGATAAGGTAGATTTGTTAGAAGAGTTACCTGCAAATGCAGTAAAAAACATTTTAACTTATTCAGATTCTCAAGAACGTGAATTAATAAATCAATTTTTAAACTACAAAGAAGACTCTGCTGGATCTATAATGACTATTGAATATGTTGCCCTTAGGGCGAATATGAATATAGATGAGGCTTTAAAATACATTCGATCTAATGGTATAGATAAAGAAACTATTTACAACTGTTATGTACTTGGGCCAAACAAAAAGCTACAAGGTGTACTTTCTTTAAGGGAGATAGTAACGGCCGATAAAGATGTATTAATAAAAGATATTATGGAAGATGATGTTATATACGTACACACTGACACTGATCAAGAGGAAGTAGCGGATATATTTTCTAGATATGAATTTATGGCCCTTCCAGTAGTTGATACTGAAGATAGGATGACTGGAATAGTTACAGTAGATGATGTTATGGAAGTTATGGAAAGAGAAACTACAGAAGACTTTCACATTATGGCATCAATGACACCATCTGAAGGTGGATATTTAGAAGAGTCTCCTATAAAATTAGCGAGAGATAGAATAATCTGGCTTGTTGTATTACTTATATCTGGAATATTTATAGGTGGAATTATTGAAAACTACAATTGGATTTTAACGCAGTTTTTAATACTAAACTCCTTTATACCTATGATTACAGCAGCAGGTGGTAATGCAGGAATTCAATCATCCACATTAGCAGTAAGAAATATATCCTTAGATGAAATACACTTTAGCGATAAGTGGAAAGTAGCCTATAAAGAACTAAAGGTGGGATTTATAGTCGGTGGAATTATGGGAATTATTTCCTTTTTAAAAGTTATTTTCCTAGATCAAGTTAGTATAGGAATTGGCCTTGTAGTAATGATAACCATGTTTATTTCTATAGTTGTGGCTAAAGTATTTGGCGGACTTATACCAATTTTAGCAGACAAAATTAAATTAGACCCTGCAATAATGTCTAGTTCTATAATAACTACATTAGTAGATGCTGTAGCTTTAGTAATATACTTTACTATTGCAGCATTGTTATTACCAGTATAGGTAGGTGAGAATAATGGAAAAAAGAAGTATACAAGAAAGAATAAAATTTGAAGAACAAGATATTTTAAAACTATTAAATGAAAAAAAATATTCAGAACTTAGGGAGTTTCTCCTTGATATAAATGAAGTAGACATTGCTGAAATTATATCTAATATTGAGGATAAACATTACGGACTTATACTTTTTAGAATGTTATCTGAAGAAAGTGCAGCTCAAGTTTTTGCATTTTTGGATTTGGAAAAACAAGTGGACATTATAACAAACTTTTCTGAAGATGAAATTAGAGAAATTATGAATGAGGTTTTTTTTGACGATATAGTAGATTTAGTAGAAGAGATGCCTGCTGAATTTGTAAATAAAGTTTTGAGAAATATATCAGCAGAAGAAAGAACTTTGATGAACGAATTTTTAGGTTATCCAGAAGATTCTGCTGGTAGTGTAATGACTATTGAGTATGTGAGTTTGCACAAAAACTACAAAGTCAAAGATGCACTAGAACACATTCACGATGTAGGCCTAAAGAAAGAAACAGTTTATTCTTCCTATGTGGTAGACAATAGAAGAAGATTAATAGGCATAATTTCCCTTAGAAAGTTAGTTACTGCAGATCCAGAAGCTTTAATATCTGATATTATGGAAGAAGATGTAATTTATGTATCTACAGATGATGATCAAGAGTTTGTATCTGATTTGTTTTTAAAATACGGTTTTCTAGCTATTCCAGTATTAGACAAAATGAATAGATTAGTCGGTATAGTAACTTATGATGATGCAGTTAGAATTATAGAAGAAGAGGCTACAGAAGACTTTCAGTTAATGGCTGCTATTACTCCAAATGACGATATCTATTTAGATACTAATACAAAACAATTAGCAAAAAATAGACTTCCTTGGATATTAGTTTTAATGATTTCTGCAACTATGACAGGACTTATTATTAGTAACAACTTGGAAATATTAGGTCAATTTGCAGTTTTATCCACATTTATGCCAATGCTTACAGATACAGGAGGAAATGCATCTTCCCAATCTTCAACATTAATAATTAGAGGAATTGCAACTGGAGAAATTAGCGAAAAAGACACGATGAAAATACTGAAAAAAGAAATAAAAATAAGCACTATAATAATTTTAGTATTAGCAGTTGTTATTTTATTTAGAGTATTTATAATTTCTAATGAAGGAATTAATGTAGCTTTAACTATATTACTTGCACTTATCTTTACAGTATATTCATCAAACATTATCGGAGGGTTACTTCCAATTTGGGCAAAAAAATTCGGATTTGATCCTGCGGTTATGGCAGTTCCAATGATTACTACAATGGTGGATGCCATGAGTTTAATAATATATTTTAATTTAGCAAGATGGATATTACTATAATTTATGAAATAGAAGGTCAGATTAAACCTTCTATTTTTTTACCTTTAAAATCTGTTAAAATGGGTATTTTTCAAATAAGTAGATAACTAAAACATAACAAGAGGAAAAATGAAATACAATTCAATTATTATAGGATTTGGAAAAGGCGGAAAGACACTAGCAGGATACTTAGGAAAAAAAAGTGAGAAAGTGGCCTTAATTGAGCGTTCTAGCAAAATGTATGGAGGAACTTGTATTAATACAGGCTGTATTCCTTCAAAGTCCTTAGTAAAAAATGCAGATATATCAAATCTTAAAGAATCTAATATTGACAATAAAGAAAGATTTTACGAAAAGTCAGTTAATGAAAAAGAAGAAGTAACCTCATCCCTTAGGATGAAAAACTATGAAAAAATTGATGGAATTGATTCAGTTGAAGTAATAGACGGAGAAGCTAGTTTTATTGATAAAAATACTTTAAAGGTTGTAACAGAATCTGAAGAACTAAAACTAGAAGGAGAAAAAATATTTATAAACACTGGATCATCTACTAATTTTCCAAAAATAGAGGGAATAGAAGATAACGAAAATGTTTACACAAGTAAAACTCTAATGGAAGAAACTTCATTGCCTAAAAGACTAACAATAGTTGGCGGAGGCTATATAGGACTTGAGTTTGCATCTATGTATTCTAGTTTTGGTAGCGAAGTTGTGATTTTAAATAGATCAGAAAAACTTTTAGACAAAGAAGACGATGATATAGCAGAGTCTATAATTAAAGTGTTAGAATCAAAAAATATAAAAATTTTAAATTCTGCATCTACAACAAAAGTAGATGGAAGTACTGTTTACTACGAAGTAGATGGAAAAGAAGAAAAAATAGAAAATACAAAAATACTAGTAGCAACAGGAAGAAGAGCAAATATTAAAAAGTTAAATTTAGAAAATGCTGGAGTTGAAGTAACTGAAAAAGGCTTAATAAAAGTAAATGAAAGACTTCAAACAACTGCAGATAATATTTGGGCAATGGGGGATGTTTGTGGAAATAAACAATTTACCTATATTTCTTTAGACGATTTTAGAATTGTAAAATCTTCCCTTGAAAACGGAGATTATACTTTAGACAAAAGAAAAAACGTGCCATATACAGTGTTTATTACACCTCCATATTCTAGAGTGGGCTTAAATGAAAAAGAAGCCAAGGAAAAAAACATAGAATATAAGCTATTTAAAATGCCTACAAAAGCCGTACCAAAAGCACAACTTTTACAAAAAACTGACGGATTAATGAAGGTTTTAGTAGATAAAGAAACTGACAAAATATTAGGTGCAATGTTATTTTCTTCAGAAGCATATGAAGTTATAAATATAATAAAACTTGCAATGGATCTAAATGCAGATTATACAATATTAAGAGATATGATTTATACTCACCCTACAATGTCAGAGGCATTAAATGAACTACTAAATGATTAATACTATGTCTTTATGAAAGGTTTGTGTTATTTATTGGATTACTTTAAAAATGGGGTAGTATAAATATAATAAGGAGAAGATTATGAAAAAAACATTTATTTTGTTAGCTATGTTTATATTGACCATTGGTCTAATAGGATGTAGTTCTGACACAACAGAAAGTGAAGATACAATTGAACAAGTAGAAAATACAGATGCACCAGGAACAGAACCTGAAATAGCAGAAGATGGAATTCCTACAAGGGATTCTATAAATGTAGGGATAAGTACGGATTATGTAGACGAATCCTTTAATAATTTAATGGACACTGCAGAAGTTGTAGTAGAGGGAGAATTTAAAAATATTTCTGAGCCTTACTTAGAAGAATATACTAAATCAGACGAATCAACAACTGTAAAATATGATCAAGACTCTGATGGTATTTCAGCTGAAGCTACAGAAGTCGAAGAAGATGTGTTTATGAGCGCCTTTACAGATGTGGATTTTACAGTTACAGATACTAAAAAGGGCGAAACTAATTCAGATGATATTAGGGTAAAATTACATCATGGATATTTTGAAGATGAAGAAACTCAAAGAGTATACGATGTAAATACAGAGTATTTTTATGAATTTACCGAAGGAAACAGTTATTTATTATTTTTAAGAGAATTAGAAGATGGTAAATATGAATTAATACAAGGTCCCTATGGATTTTATTCCATTGAAGATGGAGTATATATAAATAACAACAAAGTAGAAAACAATATACAAAAATAAACATTTATAGAGTAACGAGTAAATAAACTTGTTACTCTATTTTGATTTAAAGAGACAAAATGATATAATCGGTATTGAATATTAAAAAATGGAGTAAAATATGAAAAAACGAGCAGGAGTGTGGAAAGTAATCCTCGGTCTATTAGCATTTGTTAGTACAGGAATAGGTCTATTTATTTCCACAATTCAAAACGAAACATCTTTAACAAAAATTGGGGTTTTATTTATAATTGGAATATTTTATATAATTAGTTTAATGGAATATTCCAGGGATTTAATTAATATTTATAAGGAAAAACCAGTAAGGAAGAAGAGACATTATGTAGTAATTTGTGGGTATTTAGCAGTAATTATTACTTGGTTATTAAATCATAAATTAAATTTAGGACCTGTAATTTCAAATGGAATAGTTGGTGTTATTGCAGTATTTATTCTTCCAAAGGATTTAGCTGGAATTTCATTTACATCATCTTTTGTGGGGATGAGCTCCTTAGAAGTTCTGCCTAATATTTTATCTGCATCATTAGGTGGAATTGTTGTAGGGTTAGTAATACTTGCAACTGGAGAAATTTACGCTGGAATTGGAGGAAAAGGCGGAACAACTGCAGCCCTTTCTACCATTGTTTCTAAATTTATATATGGTATTTTTAGTTAGGAGTTATTATGACAGAAATTTATATTATAATTGTAGCAATAATTGCAGGACTTAGTACTTATATAATATCTTGCGTTTTAAATAAAGGCCCAGTTTTAGCTTCAGCAGTAGTTACTTTAATATCTGGTTTATTTTTTTCTATTTTCTTTAAAGAAATTGGCGGGCTACTAGCAGGTGTTGGCGCTTGTGCATCCTATGCAGGTATGATAGAAAGTAAAAGAGTAGGTAGTATTTTAAATATGGCATTTGTATCTATCCTAACAGGTATTATTTTTATTATTGTAAACTCTGCTTATGTTGGAATAGGTGGAAGACTTGGAACTATAGGAGCCGTCGCTTGTTTTGTGTGGCTGGGAATAAGAAGTGTTATTTATAAAATATTAAAAAAATAAAAAATATATCAAAAAAATCCCGGAAAATTTTTCTGGGATTTTTAAAGTTATGAATCTTTAGTGAATTCTAAAGATTATTTTTCTATATAAGAAATAACTCTTTTGTAAATAACAAAAATTAAAAGACCTGTTAATATAGCTTCAATTGCTATTTTTACAAATCTAAGAGGTATTAATACAAATATAGAATTTCCATAAAGCTGAGATAACCAGAGACTATTAAGTCCTAAATGAACTCCCATAAACACAAGTAAAATTGATATGAATATGGATTTATTCACATGTTTTTTTTCATTTTTAAATATATTAAAATGAACAAATCCTGGAATAAATCCAGCTAACATTGAACTAAAAGTAAAGCCCAAATGAATAGTAGCTCCAAAAGGGTTAATCATTACTCCGACTAAATCTGCAGCGATTCCAGTGAGTGCACCTACTCTAGGACCAAAAAACAGTCCTGAAAGCAATATTGGCAAAGTTCCAAAGCCAATTCTCATTTCTGGAGTAATCATCAAGGAAAAAAACCTTGTGAGAACAATCGAAATTGCAGTAAATGTAGATGCTATTACTAAGCTTCTAAGATAATTATTTTTTTTCAAATAAAAAATCCCCTTTATAAATATTACAAAGCGGCTACAGCGGATGCGATAAAGAATCGTAGTAAAATACTTTCGTTTAAGAACAACAACCCATTTCTTAACACTTGACGCTCTTCACCTACTCTGTTAATATTTATTATAAATCATATTTGTAATTTTACAAGTAAAACTAATAAGAGGTATAAAATGTTAAAAGAATATGTAGATTGGATGTATGAAAGAGGATCTTCAAATGGAGATCATACATTAAAAAATATAGAAAAATTATTAGACAAATTGGGAAATCCTCAAGATAAAATAAAAGTAATTCACGTTGCAGGAACAAATGGAAAAGGTTCTACATGTAATTACATTTACAATACCTTGTCGAAAAAATTAAAATGTGGAATATTTATATCTCCATATATGGAAAGTATTTTAGAATCTATAACAATAAATGAAGAAAAAATATCTAAAAATGACTTTATAAATTATATTGATGAAATAAAACCAGTAGTTGAACAACTAGACATAGAAGGCTATCACAATACTTATTTTGAAGTTTTAACTGCAATAATGTATAAGTATTTTTATGATAAAAAAGTAGATGTTGCAGTTGTAGAAGTGGGATTAGGCGGTAAATTAGATTCTACTAATATAATAAAAAAACCAATTGCATCAGTAATCACGACTATTTCTATGGATCATATAAATGTACTTGGAAATAATATTGTGGAAATTGCAGAAAACAAGGGAGGAATAATAAAACAAGACGCAGATGTATTTATTTATCCTCAAGAAAAAGCTGTAATGGAAAAATTAAGTGAAATTGCACAAAGTAAAAATTCTAAAGTATATACCTTTGAAAAATCTGAAATTGAAATTTTAGAAACTGGAGAAGGGAAGAATTTATATAATTTTAGAGAATATAAAAATGTTCAAACAAAATTACTGGGAATACATCAAGTTTACAACTCCGCACTTGCCCTTACTGTACTAGATCACTTTAAAGAAAAATTTGATTTAAGTGAAGAGGAAATAAAAGAAGGAATTAGAGAGACGAAAAACTCAGGAAGATTAGAGACGATTTCTGATAATCCAAAGGTTATTATAGACGGTTCCCACAACTTAGAAGCTATGGATGCATTAATAGAATCCTTAAAAAACTTTAACTACAATAGACTAATTCTTGGATTTAGTATATTAAAGGATAAAGATTACAAAAAAATCTTGCCAAAGTTAATTCCTTTAGCAGATGAAGTAGTAATCACTAATATAAATAACCCTAGAGCATTTACATTAGAAGAGCTAGAAAATGAAGTAAACCAATACTCAAAGAATGTAAAAGCAATTGAAAATATTATAGAAGCGTATGAGTATACCAAATCAATAAGTAAAGAAAATGATTTAATTCTTTGGTGCGGATCTCTTTATTTGATTAGAGAAATTAGAAATTATGAAAAAGGCATTGAAGTATACGATAATTAAAATTTGCCCCTTTAAAATGGGGCGTTTTTTAATTTTAAACATTTATTTAGTGAAGAATTAATAAAACATTAGTTCCTCCTTTCACTTCTTTTACATTGACAAATCCATACATTTATAATATAATATTTTAGCATTGGTATTGGAGAGATGGCTGAGCTGGCTGAAGGCGCTCGCCTGGAAAGCGGGTAGACGGTCAACCCCGTCTCAGGGGTTCAAATCCCCTTCTCTCCGCCAGTAAAAATTTGCCGTACTAAATGGGGAACTAGCGGTACCTTGTAACCTGCAATCCGCTACAGCAGGATTGAAAACCAAATATGAGGTGACAGTTTGTCGAGTTTGCCGCAGGAAAGTGGCGTTGAAGATTGGGTCTTGCGCAACGGGAGCTTGTGAACCGTGTCAGGTCCGGAAGGAAGCAGCACTAAGCAATGACTTTTCGTGTGCCGCGAGGCAACCTGGTCCGAGTTAACTACCTGTGTACCATCGGGAGGCTTTTATCGAAATTTGGGTACGGCCTACATAAAGGAGAAGTATATCACTTCTCCTTTAATAATAATATGGGGCCGAACATGGCTTCGACGGGGATTTTGAATCATCAGTAGCGAGTCGTTTTTGAGAATAAACGTTAAACAGCTCAAAAAATATAAATAACAACAATAACGAATTAGCATTAGCTGCCTAAATGCAGCTATCACCCTTTAGAACTCCCATTATTCTAAAGTGAGTGTCAATTTTATGGGAAACGAATCTTTGTAAGTCGACATAGCAAAGAGGGTACTAATGACGATATGTTATGAAAATCCTGTCATTTGGAGTTTCATAATGAATAAAAAATAAATGACTGCACTCGGAGAAACTGTTGTGGATGGGTTTTCGGACGTGGGTTCAACTCCCACCGGCTCCACCATACTTATAATTAGATTTTTATGCCACTTTAAAGAGTGGCGTTTTTATATTTATGTATACTTATTTCTATTTAGGCTTTATGTTGGGAGTAATCCCACAGGATTGTTAAGTTTCTTAACTGTTCTTAGTCCTACTTTCACACTATCATCTAACACATTTTTGATTTCTTCTCTTACTTTTGTCCCTTTTAAGTTTGACACGACTACTTCTTAGTTCATTAAAGATGTATTAAACCCTAAAGCAGCTAATAGAATATTTGACGCAAGGAAACCAATAAGGGAGATACAATGTGAAAATATTAGAAAAACAGAATATATACCCT
>CAYWTV010000026.1:0-17188 GCA_964461305.1 uncultured Peptoniphilaceae bacterium | reverse complement strand
GTTCTTTTTTTATAAATAGTGAAATAATAGTTACATATTACAGTACAATTTGATATAATGAAATTTAATAACTATTTTTTAGGGGGAAAATATGGATATTAATAAAACTAACAAGGATTTACAGCCTAAATCTTTAGAGTTTAAAAAAGAGATAGGAGTATTCGGAGGCATAAGTATCATTGGGGGTATAATGATAGGCTCAGGAATATTCTACATAGGTTCTTATGTATTACAAAGAACTGGTATGAGTTTAGGTTTAGCATTATTGTGCTGGGTTGTAGGAGGTATTGTCTCTTTATTGGGAGGGCTTTGTTTTGCTGAACTTGGAGCTTCAAGACCTGTCGCAGGGGGAATTGTAGTTTATTTAAACGAAGCTTATCATCCTATTTTTGGATTTTTATCTGGTTTTAGCAGTTTGTTTTTAAGTGGAGCTGGATCTATTGCGGCAGTTGCCGTAGCTTTACCTACTGCTTTAAGAAATTTCTACGATATAAGTGACAATGCTGTAAAGGTAATTGCTATTGGTTTAATAGTTGGATTAACTGTATATAACTATTTTGGGATTAAACAAGGATCCATATTGCAAAATATTTCAATGATAGCTAAACTAATACCAATATTTATTATTATGATAGGAGCCTTTGTTTATGGAAATCAATCTCCAGATTTAAGCCTTGTTTCTGAAAATGCATCTGTAGGAGCAGGTGAAATACTAGGAATGATAGCATTTGCAACTGTAGCTACTTTGTGGGCTTATGAAGGATGGACTAACTTAAATACTGTTGCAGAAGAAATTAAAAATCCAAGTAGAAACCTTCCTTTAGCTATAGTTCTTGCAATAGTAGGTATAACAATATTATATACACTTTTTAATTACTCGATATTTAGAGTACTTCCTAAAAATGATATTGTTAATATGATTAATTCTGGTGATTTTTATTTGGGAACAGAAGTTGCAAGGAGAATTTTTGGAAACGTAGGTGGTATAATTGTAGTAACTGGGATGGTTATTTCAATGTTTGGTTCATTAAATGGAATGATACTAGCTTTTCCTAGAACTTATTATGCTATGGCAAAAGAAGGTCACTTTATTAAAGCATACGGTAAACTGCATCCTAAGCACAAAGTTCCCTATGTTTCTTTAATTGGGCAATGTGTGATTTCTTGTATATTAGTAATGTTAAGAAGTTTAAATCAGCTTACGTCTTTAGTTATATTTTTAGGAATGCTTTTTAATGTTTTAGTAATATTTGCTGTAATAATTTATCGTAGAAAGTATCCTGAGTTAGACAGGCCTTATAAAATTTGGGGATATCCATTTATTGTAATTTTAACAGCTTTAATATATATGGGATTAATGATCAATACATTTATAGAAGATCCAGTAACAGCTTTAATAGGATTTATAGTTCCAGTTATTGGTGTGTTAGTTTATTTATATTTTGATAAAAAGTTGAAAAGAGGAAGTAATTTAAATGAATAGTGAAAAATATACATTATATAAAAATGCAAATGTACAAACTGTAGATAAAGAAAATCCGAAAGCAGAATCTTTCATAGTAAAAGATAGTAAATTTCTTTTTGTAGGTTCTGAAGAAGATTCTAGAAAAAAACTTGAAGGAAAAGAATTTGATGAAATAAATCTAGAAAGTAATTTAGTTTTACCTGGATTTAATGATTCCCACCTGCATTTTTTACATTATGCAAAGGGTTTATTAAATGTTAACTTAACTGGAACTAGGAGTATAGACGAATTGAAAACAAGACTAAAAGAAAAATTAGAATCTAGAGATAAAGAGGATAATTTTTGGTTAGAAGGTGAAGGTTGGAATCAAGATTATTTTGTAGATGAGAAAAGATTTCCAACTAAAGAAGATTTAGATGAGGTGTCTACTGAGGTTCCAATATTAATTATGAGAGCTTGTTTTCATATTGGAGTATTAAATTCTAAAGGGTTAGAATTATTGGAACTAAATAGCTCAAATGCTTCAGAATATGGAGATTTAATAGAAGTTTTTCCTAATGGTGAACCAAATGGTGTTATAAAGGAAAATTTATTAGAAAATGTTAAATCT
Source organism: uncultured Peptoniphilaceae bacterium (assembly GCA_964461305.1). Lineage (GTDB taxonomy): Bacteria > Bacillota > Clostridia > Tissierellales > Peptoniphilaceae > Neofamilia. Next base: position 15,113 of record CAYWTV010000026.1, on the reverse strand, counting down.
AAAAAACCAGGGTTTGATTATGATCTTACTAAAGATATTTTATTAAAAGCCCAAGAAAAAGCCTTTGAACAAGGACTTACTTCTGTACAAAGTGATGATTTTGGATATGTACCTAATCAAGATTTTAATTTATTATTTGATTTATTTAAAGATTTATATGAAGAAGATAAATTAAAACTTAGGATATCTGAGCAATGTTTGTTTTTAAATGTTAAAGATGAAGAGAAATTTTTTAATGAAGAATATCATTACGGATGGGGAAACGAAACTTACAGAATAAGTACAGTTAAAATTTTAAGTGATGGTTCTTTAGGAGCTAGAACTGCAGCTCTTAGAAATGGATATAATGATGATAGTTCAACAAAAGGAATAATGTTATTTACTCAAGAAGAACTAGACGAAATGGTACTTTTATCCCACGAAAATAAATGTCCAGTTGCTATTCACGGCATAGGAGACAGAGCTATTGAAATGGCCTTAAATTCTATAGAAAAAGCTAAAAAAACTTATCCAGATATAAAACTTAGACATGGAATAGTTCATTGTCAGATTACAGATGAAGAATTATTAAATAGATTTAAGGAACTAGAGGTAATGGCTTTAGTACAACCTATATTTATAGATTACGATATGAATATAGTTAGTGACAGAGTAGGTGAAAATCTATCTAGGACATCTTATGCTTGGAAAACAATGAAAGACAAGGGGATAAATGTATCTTTTGGAACTGATGCGCCAGTAGAACCATTTGACACTATGCCAAATATTTATTCAGCAGTAACTCGAAAAAATATTACAGGAGATGAAGAAAAAACCTATTTAGAAAAAGAAAAAATGTCTATGGAAGATGCGATTTACGCATACACTTACGAAAGTGCCTATGCATCAGGAGAAGAAGAAATTAAAGGTACAATTTCACCTGGAAAATTAGCGGATTTTATAGTTCTTGACAAGGATTTATTTAATTTAGAAAATGATAAAGAAATTTTAGATACAAAAGTCCTTGAAACTTATGTAGGAGGACAATTAGTATTTAGGAGATAGTTTGAGAACTTGGTTAATTTATTTTAACCAAGTTTTTTATATTTATAGGACAAATTTAATGAATATGTATCATATCTATCACAAGTGATTTATTTGTAAATTGAAATGAAGATGTAACTATGATATATCTTAACAAAGAGGAGGTATATTATGGGAAGATTAGACGGAAAAGTAGCAATAGTAACTGGTGCAGGACAAGGACTTGGTGCGAAAATTGCAGAGTTATTTGTAAAAGAAGGAGCTAAAGTAATTGGCACTGCCCGTGGAGTTGAAAAAGTTCAAAATGTTGCAGATTCTTTAAAAGATACTGGAGAAATGATAGCTATAAAACAAGACGTATCTAAAAGAGAAGATTGGGAAAAAGTTCTAAAAGAATCTATAGATAAATTTGGGAAAGTAGATATTTTAGTAAACAATGCTTCAATAGTTAGTGGGAAAAATATACTAGAAGGATCTGAAGAAGATTTATTAAAATTATTTGAAATAAATTCTATGGGAATCTTTTTAGGAATTCAAACTTTAATTTCTGAGTTTGAAAAAAACGGCGGAGGTTCAGTAGTCAACGTTAATTCACTAGCAAGTTTAATTTCAGGTGATGCTGATGGAGCTGATGTGGCTTATAGTGCATCAAAAGGAGCTGCTCGTTCCATGACGAAGCATTCAGCATATTATCTTGCTTCTAAAAAAATTAGAGTAAATACTGTTCATCCAGGCCCTATTCTTACACCTATGTTAGAAGAAGGGTTGAAACAAGCACCTGAAATGGAAGAAAGAGCTAAATTTATGAACCCACTTCCACCACATTTCTCTTCACCTGAAGATATTGCTTTAGGAGTACTTTATTTAGCAAGTGACGAATCAAGATGCGTAACAGGGGCAGAACTTGTGATAGATTGTGGTCATTTACTAATTTAATTAATTGTCGATCTAATTATTAGGTCGACTTTTTTTTAGAAAGTTACTAGCTACTTTCATAGGTCCAAGGTTAACAGTATATAATATTTCTTTTGCTTCTTCTTTTGAACAACTTTCTTTATGTAACCAATCTATGACAAATCCAACTAACCCAGAGGATATATATTTTACATATAGTCTATAAACATGAGAATCTGTATTTTTAGAAATTAATGAAGCATTATCCATAATTGAATCAAAAAATGCATCTGATAATTTTAAAGTAAATAGACTTTTATCTTGGGATAATATTATATTTAAAACTTCTTTTTCATTATGAAATTTGTCTATAAAATTATTTATATATTTGTAAAAGATTTCCTCATTAATATCTTCCACATTTTCAACTAAAGGTTTAAATCCACTTACTATGGTATCTACAGAATCCTTTATTATAGAATTATATAAATTATGCTTATAATGATAGTGATGATAAAAAGTATTTCTACTAATTCGAGCTTTCTCACATAATTCTTTAACTGTAATTTCTTCAAAGGATTTTTCTTTTAGAATTGAAAGAAAGGTATTTCTTATATTTTCATCTGTTTTAATAATTCTTAAATCTTTAGATTTTTTCATAAATTTTCTCCTTTAAATAAATATTATATCATAGACTTTAATAATTTTTTATTGTCTAATCTTATGGTAAAATATAAAAAAGAGGAGGTAGATATGACTAAAGTATTAAAGATTGAAAATGACGAAGTTTCTTTAGGTTTATCTGATGGAAGTATAAAAGTAGTTCCCATTGATATGTTTGATATTCCTCCAGAAATAGGTGATAGAGTAAAAATATATACCTCAGATGATGACATTATCATTTCTAAAGATGATGGATATAAAGAAACTTTATCTAGAGGGGTTGTAGATGGAGCCTACGTTAACAAGTGGATTTATTTTTTACTTGCTATTGTATTAGGTCCATTAGGTCTTCATAAGTTTTATAGTAAAAAACCAATGCTTGGGGTAGTTTATATTTTAGTATCACTTTTTATACCTTTTATCGGGGTTATTACAATTTATATTATTTCATTTGTAGAAGGTATTATAGCACTGATGAAAACATCTGATGAAGATGGATATATAATTATGTAATTAAAGATAGGAAAAATATGGCTAGAAAATTAAAAAATTATTATGATGTAGTCTACCTTAAAGATTTAGCAGAAAAATTAAACTCAGAAACTGATGAGTTTAACTATAAGGGATTTTTAAAAGATGTAATGGTAGATTTAGAAAACCTAGAGTTTAATAATAGACAAATATTAATTTCAGAAAATTTAAAGAAACACATCAATCTAAATTACGAAGACACAATAAATGTATTTACTAAAATATTAGGACCAGAAATGAAAAGATGAGTTTGTCTTTACGTACATTAATAATGTATTTAATAAATTTATTTCCAATAATAGTAATTGGATATTTATTAAACTGGATAGACAATAGTTTGTTTAATTTAATATTCTTTGTACTAATCTTCACAATTATATTTTTTGTAATATGGTTAGTAAACTATCTGTTAATCAAAAGAGAAATCGATAAAATGAACAAAAAGTTAAAAGATAATAACTAAAAAGCTATTAGAATTAATAAAATCCTGGTTTTAGATCAGGATTTTATTTAATTATAGTGAATAAATTTCCCAACATTTTTTATTAATGTTATAATAGATGAGATTAAAATTTAAAATTATGAATTAGGGAGTTAATAAATGTTACAAGTAAACAATGTTAGTATGATTTTTCCAGATAAAAAACTTTTTGAGGATGTGGATTTAGTTTTTACTCCAGGAAATTGTTATGGAATTATTGGTGCAAATGGTGCTGGAAAGACTACTTTTTTAAAAATTTTATCTGGTGAAAAAGAACCTACTAAAGGCAGTGTTTCTATGGATAAAAATTCTAGAATGTCGAAATTAAACCAAAATCACTACGCTTTTGAAGACGAAGTGGTAATGGATGTCGTAGTTATGGGAAATAAGAAATTATACGATATTTCTAAAGAAAAAGAAGCAATTTATATGAAAACAGATTTTAGTGATGAAGATGGTATGAAAGCTGCCCAACTAGAGGCTGATTTTGCGGAAATGGGCGGATATGAAGCTGAGGCTGAAGTAGCAATATTATTACAAGGTCTTGGTATTGAAATTTCAAAGCACAATCTGTTAATGAAAGATTTAAAAGAATCAGAAAAAATTAAAGTTTTACTAGCTCAAGCAATTTTTGATAGTCCTGATATTTTATTATTAGACGAGCCTACTAATGGTTTAGATATTAAAGCTGTATTGTGGTTACAAGATTTTTTAATGGATTTTCCTGGAATTGTTATTGTAGTTTCCCATGATAGATATTTCTTAAATGAAGTTTGTACTATGATGGTAGATGTGGACTTTGGAAAAATAAGTATGTATGTGGGAAATTATGATTTTTGGTACGAATCTTCTCAACTTGCACTAAAGATGGCGAAAGAACAAAATAAGAAAAACGAAGAAAAAGCAAAGGAATTAAAGGACTTTATTGCTAGATTTTCAGCAAATAAATCAAAGGCTAGACAGGCTACATCAAGAAGAAAACTTTTAGATAAAATAACTTTAGACGATATTAAACCTTCTAATAGAAGATATCCTTTTGTAGGATTTACTTTATCTAGAGAGCCTGGAAATGACATATTAGAAGTGGAAAATTTAAGTATTGAAGAAAATGGCGTGACTTTAATAAAAGATATGTCCTTTAGAGTTAACAAAAATGATAAAATTGCCTTTATAGGAAATGACGTAGCTATATCTAAACTTTTTGAAGTTATTACTGAAAATGAGGATAATTATGAGGGAGAATTTAAATTTGGACAGACAATTTCTACCGAGTATTTTCCAAAGGACAACAACAAGTTTTTTCAAAATGAAAACTTAAATCTCATAGACTGGATGAGACAATATTCCAATGAACAATCTGAAATTTACAATAGAGGATTTCTAGGAAAAATGCTTTTTTCTGGTGATGAAGTAATGAAAAACTCTAGTGTTTTATCTGGGGGAGAAAAGGTTAGAATGATGTTTTTAAAGATGATGATAGATCCATCTAATTTGTTGATATTTGATCAGCTTACTAACCATCTAGATTTAGAAAGTATTGAAGCTGTAAATAGGGGTCTTTCTGATTATAAAGGAAATATTTTATTTACTTCCCATGACCACGAAATAGTTTCCACAGTGGCAAATAGAATTATAGAGATTTTTGAAGATGGAACTTATAGGGATGAAGCTACTTCCTATGAAGAATATATAAATAAGCACTTTAAAGAAGAAGCAAATTAATATTAATATGGGAGGTATTATGAAACCGATTATTGGTATAACTTCAAATCATTCAGATGATGATCAAATTTTTATAGAAATGGGAATTGGAGGATTCGGACAAGAGTACTCCATAATAGCTAATGATTATTCCGATGCCATAATAAAAGCTGGAGGTATTCCAGTAATAATACCTATATCTGAAGACGAAGAGTATTTAAAAGAATTGGCAGATAATTTAGACGGATTGATAATAAGTGGAGGAAATGATGTAGATCCTTTACTTTATAATAAAATAGCTGACGAGCATACAGGTTTAGTATCTCCTAAAAGAGACAATCAAGAGTTGTTTTTGCTAGATTATTTTTATAAAAACACTAACAAACCAATTCTGGGGATGTGTCGAGGGATGCAGCTTATAAATGTCTATTTTAATGGAACATTAATTTTAGATATTCCAAGTTCGGGATATAGATCCCACTCTATTAATATTATGGATAGAACTTATCCAGTACACTCTGTGAAATTAAAGAAAGATTCTTTATTATCAAAAATAATGAAAGCAGAGGAGACTTTAGTAAATTCTCTTCATCACCAAGGTATTGATAAATTAGGGGAAAGTTTAGTAGATGTGGCTATATCTGAAGATGGAATAATAGAAGCTTTTGAAATAGAAAACATTTCTGATAGGTTTTTGTTAGGAATTCAGTGGCATGCTGAAAATACTTCAATAAAATTTCAAAACCATCAAAATATATTTCATTATTTTGTAGAAGTAGCTATTAAAAATAAATAAGCAAGATTTCAATCTCTAATTTTTATTAGAGATTTTTATTTTGTGTTGATATTACTATAAAAGAGACGAATTCTTATAAATAGGGTATTATAAATAAAGAGAATAGCTTTAGGAGATAATTATGAAATGTGAATATACAATAATAGAGGGAAAGCTTAAAAAAGCAGAAAATAAAAAAGATGTAGTTTGGATAGAAGTAATAAACCCAAGTGAAGAAGAATTAGAAGATTTGATTAGTACTTATGGTATTCCAGAGGATTATTTACTTGATGTTAATGATCCAGACGAAGTATCAAGGGTAGAGGGTTTAGAAGACGATAGACCTAATCTTTTTATTTTAACTTATCCAATTAAAGAACTTAATACTAAATATATTACAAGAGTAGTATCAATAATAATATTCCAAGATGTGGTCATTACTGTAAGAAATCAAGATTCAAAGGTCTTTGACAATTTAAAGTCTGCTAGTTTTCATAGAGTGGAAAATGATGGGGATATAGAAAATTTCGTTATAGAATTAGCATGGAGAATTTCTAAGGGGTTTATTGATGAAATTAAAAAATTAAACTTAGAAATAGAAAACCTAGAAAACAAAATAAAAAAAACTTCTAGAACTGATTTTCTATACGATATGATAAATATTCAAAAGTCACTAATTAATTTTGATGTGGCAATAAAAGAGAACAATCCTGTAATAAAAAGTATTTTTGAAATGGAAAATTTTTCAGAATCCGAATATCGTGAAGAACTATTACATGATTTATTAGTTGAAAACAAACAGGCTGAAATAATGATAGATAAATCAACTATAATGGTAGATAAACTTTCGGATCTTTATTCTAATGTTATAAACAATAACTTAAATACTATAATGAAAGTATTAACTTCTATAACTATCGTAATGACAGTTCCAACTATTATAGGTGGTTTATGGGGAATGAATGTAAAATTACCCCTTGAAAATAATCCAATGGCCTTTTTATATTTGATTTTGTTGACAATTATTATTAGTATAATTATTATTTTATATTTGAAGAAAAGGGACTATTTATAGTTCTTTTTCTTTTTTGATATGTAAAAATTTATTGGCAATATATTGACAAATAAATTAAAAAGTGGGATAATGTATTTAAATCAAGAGAAAACGTTGTCAAAAATAATATTTAGAAATTTATATAAACTTATAATATGGTTAAGTGTTTCTATCGACTGCCGAACTAGTCTGGCTATAAATTTCAATTATTATACATTTATTTTTATGTAGATAATTGAATAAAATCAGGTTATTTGGTGGTTTTTATTTTGTATTTATGATAATATTTTCCTTGTAAATATGTGAAAAATAGGAGGTTTGTCATGAATTCAAATAAAGGTTTTTTTGAACGCTTTTTTGAACTATCAAAGTACAACACAGATGTAAGGACAGAAGTTTTAGCTGGTATTACAACATTTATTACGATTGCGTACATATTAATAATCAATCCGATTATTATTTCAGATCCTTTCCACATTATGGGTCAAACAGAATATGCAAATCAAATTTCAAATGGTGTATTTATCGCAACATGTTTAGGTGGTTTTATAGGTACGGCTTTAGTAGCTTTTTACGCTAAGTTGCCTTTTGCTCAAGCCCCAGGTATGGGATTAAATGCTTTTTTTGCATACACAGTAGTTTTAGCTTTGGGTTATACCTATAGTCAGGCTTTAGTAATCGTATTTTTATCTGGGTTATTATTTATACTTATAACAGCAGTAGGGTTGCGTGAAGCTATTATTAGGGCTATTCCACCGAGTATTAAAGATGCTATAACTCCAGGTATTGGACTTTTTATTGCTATAATTGGTCTTCAAAACTCTGGAATAGTAGTAGGAAATGAAGCTACATTAATTAGTATGGTAGACTTTTCCCAATGGAGAAATCCTGATTTTGACACTCAAATAATTATGGGAGCACTAGTAGCTTTAATTGGCCTAATTATAATTGGTGTTTTATCAGCTCGTAAAGTAAAAGGTGCAATTTTATTAGGCATTCTTTCTGCTACTATAATTGGAATCCCACTAGGAGTTACTCACTTTGACAATTTTAGTTTAAATTTAGGACAACAGTTTAGCGACTTTATGGAAGTTTCTTTCTTTAATTTAGACTTTGCTGGATTGTTTGCAGGTGATAACTTAATGGAAAGTATATTTACTGTATTTATGTTAGTTATCAGTTTTTCACTTGTTAATATGTTTGACTCCCTTGGTACTTTAATCGGTGCTGCTAGACAGGCAAATATGATTGACGAAAATGGTGAAGTTATAAGAATGAAACAAGCTTTAATGTCAGATGCTATTTCTACTGCAGCTGGTGCTTTAGTAGGTACTTCAACTGTTACTACTTTAGTAGAATCAAGTGCAGGTATTGCAGAAGGTGGTCGTACTGGTTTAACAGCTTTAACAACTGCTGTTATGTTTATAGTGGCGATAATATTTGCTCCTATAATTAGTGTTATTCCTTCAGCCGCAACTGCTCCAGCTTTAATATTCGTAGGAGTACTCATGTTATCAGGTGTTAAAGATATAGACTTTAGTGATATTACTGATGCAATTCCATCATTTATTACTATTACATTTATGCCATTTACTTACTCAATTGCAAATGGTATAGCTATGGGACTTATTAGTTTTTGTTTAATAAAATTATTATCTGGAAGAACTTCAGAGATAAAGTTTTTAACAGCAGCTACTGCTATTATATTTGCAGTTAGATATGGACTAATATCCTTAGGATAATATTAGAAAGAATTAGGTGATAAAATGAAACAGAAATCATTTATATTAAAAGGTGATATATGTTTTAGTGAAAGTCCAACTGAACTTAAGACTAAAGAAAATGGATACTTAGTTTGTGTAGATGGAATTTCTCAAGGAGTTTTTGATAAGATTCCCGATGAGTATAAAGATTTTAAACTTATAGATTATACTGGAAAATTAATTATGCCAGGTCTTGTGGATTTACACCTTCACGCACCTCAATATCATTATAGGGGGCTAGGTATGGATTTGGAACTTTTAGATTGGTTACAAACTTATACTTTTCCCCATGAAGCAAAATACGTAGATGTTGACTATGCAAAAGAAGCCTATGAAAGATTTATAAAAGACTTAGTTAAAGGTCCAAATACAAGATTTTCAATTTTTTCAACACTTCATGTTCCTAGTACTATTTTATTAATGGACATGATGGAAGAGTCGGGTTTAGTTTCTTTTGTTGGAAAAGTCAATATGGATAGAAATGGAACTGATGAACTAGAAGAAGTAGGACCGGAAGTAAGTGCTAGAAAAACTAGAGAGTGGTTAGATGATATTAAAGGAAAATACGAAAGAACTTTTCCAATTTTAACTCCTAGATTTATACCTTCTTGTTCTGATGAACTTATGGAATTATTAAAAGAGATTCAATCAGAATACAAGATTCCTATTCAATCCCATTTATCTGAAAGTCCAGGGGAAATAGAGTGGGTTAAAGAGCTTTGTCCAGATAGCACTTGTTATGGAGATGCATACGAACAATTTAAAATGTTAGGTAGTAAAGATGCTCCTACTATAATGGCCCATTGTGTATGGTCTGATGAGGTAGAACAAAATTTACTTAAAGAAAGAGGAGTATACATTGCCCATTGTCCAAATTCTAATATGAATCTATCTTCAGGTATTGCTCCAATAAGAAAATACCTTAATGATGGACAAAATGTAGGACTTGGTTCTGATGTTGCAGGTGGAACTCACTTATCCATATTTAGAGCTATGAGCGATGCTATCCAAGTTTCTAAATTAAGATGGAGATTAGTAGACGAATCTTTAGAAGCTCTAAAGGTAGAAGAAGCTTTTTATTTAGGTACTTTAGGCGGAGGAAGTTTTTTTGGAAATGTTGGGTCTTTTAAAAAAGGATTTGAATTTGATGCAATAGTTTTAGACGATGAAACTTATTCACCAACTAAAGATTGGAACATCCATCAAAGGCTAGAAAGAACAATTTATCTTTCTGAAAATAATAACATCTTACACAAATTTGTAAGGGGAAGAAAAATATTTTAAAATCTAAGGACCTAGGATTCTTATCTTAGGTTCTTAATTTATATAGTGGGTATATTTTTATTTAAGTGAAGAGGGGTGAGTGGAAATAAATAAGTTAAAGAAAATTGGATTTTTGTTATTGGCATTTTTGTTACTTCTAGTAGGTTGTAATAATAATATAATAAATTCTAATGAAGTAGTTTTAGAAGAAGAAAGTGTATTTGATAATAATAATTCTAATGATTCTGAAAGTGATTTAAATGAAAATCAAAGTGAAAATAAAAATGCTCTTATTGAATATGAGTATTATTATTCTGTGGAAGATGTGGCTGAATATATTCATGTATTTGGAAAACTTCCCAATAATTATATTACTAAAGAAAAAGCTAAAGAAATAGGATGGGAAGCTGATGACGACTCTGGACTTGTTGTAGGTGGAAATCACTTTGGGAATTTTGAAGGACTTCTTCCAGAAGATGACAGTCGGGAGTACTTTGAAGCAGATATCTCAGATGGATATACTAATCACAGAGGTCCAAAGAGAATAGTCTTTTCTAATGACGGTCTGATCTATTATACTGAAGACCATTATGAAAGCTTTGAGAAACTTTATTAGGAGGTTTTATGAAATATCTTATAGATGGAAATTATTTTGTCAGTAGAGAAGATGGATACGATTATTTAGTTGAAGTTTTTAATTTTCCAGATTATTTTGGTCACAATCTAGATGCACTTTGGGACATTTTGAGTTTTGAAAAGGATTTGGAGATTGAAATTCTACATGGACGAATGATTTTAAAAAATCTAGGGGAATACGGAATTAGAATATTAGACGTATTTGGAGATTTGAATGAAATAAATGGTAATGCTGTAAAAATATATTGGTAATAAATAAATCCTGAGATTAATTTCTCAGGATTTATTTATTAAGAAAGTAATAATGAATATATTATTCTGCCAAATATATTAATAAGTATTATTGGCAAAATAAATGAAATTACAGATATAGCTAGTGATGCTTTTTTGCTTTTTTCTAAATTTTCCTCAATTATCGGTACGTATTTATTTGCAAGAATATATGTCATTGCCAAAAAGGCAAGTTGTACTAATAATGTTACTACAAAGAATTTAGGCCCTAAAACCCCAATAGACAAAGTGGTAAATATTAAATTTGCAAAGTAAATTCCTTGAAAAACTCCTGAAAAAATTATGAGTTTTAGAAACAATTTATTGTAACAAATTATAAATGCTAATGTCATTGGAAATGTTAAAAATACATTTAAGTTAATTAATTCAAAAAATTCGCTAAATATATTAAACTGTGGTAAAAATTGTACATAGCTAATTCCAATTATCAAAAAACTTATAAGCATTAGTAGATAACTTATTATAATATTTTCTTTATAAAATTTTCTTATTTTTGCAAATTTAATTTCCACAATTTCTCCTAGCCTTTGTTGATTTTCTGATCTGTTTTAAAAAAATCAGCCCAAGGATCTTTCTTCCTGTTTTTTAATACTTTTTCCATAGTGTAATCCTTTGGTTCAACTTTATCTAAATCATCCCAGCTTATGGGCATTGATACTGCTCCTGGTTCTTTTGCTCTAACAGAATAGGGTGCTACACTTGTAGCTCCTCTAGTATTTCGAACCCAATCTACATAAATTTTTCCTTTGCGTTTTTCTTTACGCATATTTGATGTGTATTTTTTTGGCCAAGTTTGTTCCATGGCTATAGCTACATTTTTTGTAAATTCTCTACACTCCTCAAATGACGCATTGGGAACTAGGGGAACAACTATATGATAGCCTTTATTTCCACTAGTTTTAAGATATGATTTTAAATTTAATTTATCTAAGATTTCTTTTAAATCTCTACATCCTTCACGTACTTTTTCAATATCCATTCCTTCATCAGGATCTAAATCAAAGACTAGCATATCAGGTTTTTCTATATTATCAATTTTACTACCCCAAATGTGAAACTCAATTGTGGAGTATTGGACAGCTTCTTTTATACCTTCAATATCATCAATATATAAATAATCTGATACATCTCCTTTTTTTAGTTCTACTTTATCAGATTGTAAAAATTTGAAGTTTTCGTCAGTGTTTTTTTGATAGAAACACTCTTTGGAAATACCATTAGGACATCTTACTAAACTTAAAAATCTTCTTTCAATATATGGGCGAATTTTATCAAAAATTTTAATATAATATTCATATAAATCTTTCTTAGTATAATCATTAAATATTTCCTTTTCAGGACTAGACAAAACTACTTCATTTTCATCTTTTTTCTTTTTAGGTTTCTTTTTTACAACCACACCAGATTTTTGTTTTTTTTCTACTTTTTCTTCATCAGTAGATTCTTCATTTTCTTTAGTCTTTTGGGCATCTCTTTTTTCTTCATTTTCTACTTCTTTAAAGTCTTTATCTAAGCGAATACCTTTAAAGCTAGGCTGTCTAAGTAGGCCTTCATCAGTCCACTGGGAAAAGGATACTTCAGCAACTAAATCAGGACGAATCCAAGTTAGACTTTCGTTGTATCGTTTTTTTGGTGGATTTTCTAAGGGAGATGTTTTTCTTTCAAGGGGTTTCATTTTTTTCATTATTTCTTTGGCACTTTTTTCAGAAAAACCAGTTCCAACTCTTCCTGCATGTATAATTTTACCATCTTCAACTATGCCCAATATTAAAGCTGAAAAGGCTCTAGTTCTAGACTCAGTTTGGGTATAGCCAACTATAATAAACTCTTGTCTATTTTCACATTTAACCTTTAACCAATCATTATTTCTACCAGGTATATAAGGTTTATCTTCTTTTTTACAAATAAGACCTTCCATTTTAGAGCTACAAATTGTATCTAGTAGTTCCTGTGGGTTTCCTTTAACATCTGTACTAAAGTTTATATCTTTAAGTTCATGATTATCTAATAATTTTTTTAAAGAGCTTCTTCTTTCTTTTAGTGGCTCATCTGTAATATCTTTTCCACCATAGTAAAGTAAATCAAAGGCCATATAAACAGGTTTTGGACCTTTTTTATCTTTAATATATTTTTGTAGACTTTGAAAATCAGATATTCCATCTTTAGTTACAATTACTTCTCCATCTAAAACTACTTTATCCTTTATTTTTTCAAGGGATTTTTTTATACTGGGGAAGTGATGGGTATAGTCTTGATCGTTTCTAGTCATTAACCTTACATTTCCATTGTCTACATAGGCTAAAATTCTATAACCGTCGTATTTTAATTCGTAAATCCAATTGTCACCTTTTGGTAAAGAAGATTTTAAAGTGGCAAGCTGAACTGAATAATCTTTAATCTCTTCTCCAGAAGCAATATTATCCATAGTTTTTCCAGAACGGACACTTGTATCAAAATCTGATATTCCATCATTATCTTGAGCGTATTCGTCTTTTTCCTTTATTAATAACCAGTTAGTTTGCTTATCAGAGGGATTTTTTTTCATTCTAACTAATGCCCATTTTCCTTTGAGCCTTTCTCCGTGGATTTCTATTTTAATACTACCGTCTTTTAGTCCTTTTTCAAAATCATGATTTTCTTGTGGGTTCCAAGTTCCTTCGTCCCAAAGCATTACACTTCCGCCGCCATATTGTCCTTTAGGAATTGTTCCTTCAAAGTCCTTGTAATCGTAAGGATGAGGCTCTACTTCAACAGCTAATCTTTTGTCTTTAGTGTTATATGATGGACCTTTTGGTACTGCCCAGCTTAATAATACTCCATCCCACTCTAATCTAAAGTCGTAGTGAAGTCTTGTGGCATCGTGTTTTTGAACGACAAAAATCAAATCTGAATCTGATTTTTTCTTTTTTGAACCTTTTGGTTCCTTTGTTTTTGTAAAATCACGTTTTTTATCATATTCTTTTAAACTCATGAAGTCTTCTTCCTTTTAGTTTTAGAAGTGGATTTTTCTTTAGATTTATCCTTGTTTCCTTCCACACTTTTTTGTAATAAATCCATAATATCGATTACTTTTCCGCTGTCTTCTTCTTCCTCTTCTTCATCTTCTACTAAACCTTCTCCCTCTGCTTTTGCAGTAATTCTTTCCATTAATGCCGCTCTGTATTCATCTTTGTACTGGGTAGGGTCCCACTCTTCAGTCATGTCCTCAATTAGTTTAACTGCTAAGTCTAATTCTTTTTTAGTTACTTTAACATTTTCTGGTATTTTAACATCTTCAACAGATTTTAGTTCCTGATCAAATCTTATTAAATTTAGAATTAATAAATCGTCTTGGGGATAAATTGCTGCCAAGTATTCCTTTGTTCTAATGACAACTCTAGCTATTGCAATTTTATCAGTCTTTTTCAAAGCATCTAATAAAAGTACGTAGGCCTTTTCTCCACCTCTTTTTGTTTGAATATAATAAGGTTTTTCAAAATATTTTAGTTGGAGTTCTTCTCTATTTATAAAAGTTTCAATGTCTATGGTTTTCATAGCTTTAATATCAGCTTTTTCAAAATCTTCATCAGTTACTATTACATAGTTATCTTCAGAAAATTCATAAGCTTTAACAATTTGGTTCCATGGTACTTCTTCGCCTGTTTCTTCATTTATTCTTTCATATCTAATTCTACTGTTATCTCTACTGTCTAATAAGTTGAATTTCAAATCGTTACTTTTTTCAGCACTAACTAAGTCTACAGGTATATTTACTAAACCAAAACTAATAGCACCTTTCCACACAGCTCTCATAGATTTTCTCCTTTGTATTGAATGTTATTTAATATATTTTATATACCCTTAATAGAGTTCTATAAGTTAGTTATAAATAAGAAAAAATAAAAACTTGCTTATTTTTAGTTTATAGTTCATACTAGTAGAGAATGATTTTGCAGCCAAGGTCAACTTGGCTGCTTATTTATATTAATTAAAAGAATAGGATGTAATATATTGAAATTTGAAAATTTTCCCTTGTCCGAAGAGATATTAAAAGGGATC
>CAYWTV010000025.1:8096-20008 GCA_964461305.1 uncultured Peptoniphilaceae bacterium | reverse complement strand
AAAAAACCAGAGGTGAAATTCCCTCTGGTTAATTTAAAATAAAGCTCTACTTGGAAA
Organism: uncultured Peptoniphilaceae bacterium; assembly: GCA_964461305.1. Taxonomy (GTDB): domain Bacteria; phylum Bacillota; class Clostridia; order Tissierellales; family Peptoniphilaceae; genus Neofamilia. Next base: position 19,951 of record CAYWTV010000025.1, on the reverse strand, counting down.
TAATCCAAATAGTCCTCCTGTGTGGATAAATAATATGTTTTTAGATTCTTTAAAAATTTCTTTTTCTAGTTCTTTTGAAAATCCGTACATGGACTTGCCTGTGTATACAGGGTCTAGGATTATTCCTTCTGATTTTGAAAATTCTTTAATAAATTCTATTTCTTCTTCCCTTGATAAAGCGTAGCCTCTACCTACGTATCCGTCGATAATATTTATTTCGTCATCTGTTACGCTATAATCTTTTTCTAAATATTCACTTGCTTCTACAAACAGTTCTTTAGTTCTTTCTTTAAAGTGTTTTGCTGTATCACTGACATTTATTCCTACTATCTTTTTATTTAAGTTATAAATTTGATTTCCTAGTAACAATCCTCCGTAAGTTCCTGCAGATCCTACTGTACAAACTATGGTGTCAAATTCTAATTTCATTTTTTCTTCTTGTTCTAGGATTTCTTCAAAGGCTTTTACATATCCAAAGGTTCCTATTCCATTTGAGGCTCCTATTGGCAAGATATATCCTTTTTCTCCTTTGTTGTCACATTCTCTCTTTATATTTTCTAAAATACTTTCTAGATTTTCAGAAAATTCTTCACTTTTAACAAGTCTGATTTCTGCATCTAATAGTAAATCTAGTAAATGATTTCCATCTGGATGTGGTTTTTCATCGGATTTTAAAACTAATATACATTTTAGTCCTAATTTTTTAGCAGCTGCTGCAGTTGCTCTTGCGTGATTTGACTGGATTCCTCCACAGGTAATTAGGGTTTTTGCTTTCTTATCTAGTGCTTCTTTTAAAGCAAATTCTAATTTTCTTACTTTGTTTCCCGATAATTCCATACCAGTTTGGTCGTCTCTTTTTATATAGATGTTTTTTTCTGAGTTTTTAAAAAACCTTTCTAGTTTTTCTATTTTTGTAGGCAAGTTAGCTAGTTGTATTCTTTCTGGTAATTTAATCATTTTTTATCCCTTATTTCTTTAAAACTTTTTCAAAAAATATATCTGTATTTAAATATTCTATTAGTTCATCTTTGTTTAAATTCGGTAGTCCTAAGTTTAGTTTAACATAGAGATTTTCCATTGATGTGTCATAAATATAATGTACGTTGTCTAGTTTTTCTATGGTTTCTGTAGATTCATATACGTCTATATTTGATACCACTTCTGATATAAAGACTGGAATGTTTAATTCTTTTGCCTTTTTAAATAATGTGTTTACTGAAGTTTGAGCTTCCTCGTTATCTGTATTTAATGTTCCTGAATGATATACTCCTAATATTACGGCGTCAAATTTAGATATATCTATTAAATCATATCTTAACCCTACATAAGGAATTAGCATTAGAACATCTGATATTCTAAATTTTAATTCTGAGTAGTTGTTTTCTTTTTTCTTGTTTAATTCTTCTAATTTTGGTGCTATTTCTGTTTTTATAAATTCTTCATCTTGAATATATCCAAATAGTGAATTTCTATAGCTGTTATAGGTATCTACTGTTTGGTCTGTTTGTTTTATTCTAGATCCTAAATGAACTTGAATTTCGCATCTTGCATTTTTATATATTACATATACTCCTTGGACTTTAACTTTTACTATAAAGTCTACTGCAGATTTGAAATTGTCTACTCCGTTAGATATTTCCATATTTATCGGATGATTCGCTCCTACTAATACTATAGGTATGCTTTTATTAGAAAAGAGCATACTAAGGGTATTAGCCGTATATGCCATAGTGTCTGTTCCATGGGTTAGGATAATTCCAATGTATTTTGAAAAATCAACTTTTCTCAGTGTGTCTATTATTTGATTTTCTTTAAAAAATGTCATGTTTTCACTAAGGGTATAAAGGGGCCTTATTACTTCAAATTCTATATTGTATTTTTCTTTTCTTTCTTTTATAGGTTCTTTATCGTAGATTCCTACTCCTTTTTTATTTAAGGATCTGATTCCTTCTAGACTTTCTGTTGCAAATGTTCCCCCAGTTTCTACTACTAATATTTTTTCCATTATATCCTCCTGAAATTGTTCTATGTATTTTCTTATTATATTATAACATAATAAAAGGGCCGATATTAAATCGGCTCTTATTTCAAATTTTCTCTCATGGCTCTGTCTATTCGTCTTTGGGATTCCCTTTGGGCGATTGAATCTCTTTTATCGTGGAGTTTTTTACCCTTTGCCACTGCGATTTCCATTTTTACCCTTCCTCTATTTAAATAGAGTCTTAGGGGAATAACGGTATTTCCGTCTTTTTGAACTTCTTGTTGAAGCTTTTTTATTTCATTTTTGTGAAGTAAGAGTTTTCTTCTTCTCACTGGATCTTCGTTAAAAATATTTCCCTGTTCGTAGGGACTAATGTGCATATTTTCTACAAATGCTTCTTGATCTTTAAATGAAATGTATGCTTCTTTTAAATTAGCACTTCCCTGTCTTATGGATTTTACTTCTGTTCCTTTTAAAACAAGTCCTGCTTCTAATGTTTCTTCTATATGATACTCGTGACGAGCCTTTCTATTTGTGACTAAATTGTTTCCATCAGCTTTCTTCTTCGCCATCTTCACGCTCCAAGCTATTTACTAATACAAAGTCAATTACACCTTTTTCTTTATCTGCATGAACAACTTCCACATACACTCTATCTCCTAGATTGTATTCTTTTTTAGTTCGTTCTCCCACAGCTACAATTCTACTTTCATCGTAATTATAATAGTCGTCTTCCATAGTATTGTAATTTACTAAGCCTTCAACGGTATTTTCTAATTCTACAAAGATACCAAAACTTGTAATTCCAGATATAATCCCTTCGAACCTTTCTCCAATAAATCTTTCCATGTATTCAGCTTTTTTAACTTTTTCCACATCTCTTTCTGCTTCTTCTGCTACTCTTTCTGTATAAGATGAATTTTCAGCAACTTCTGGCAAAATTCTATCATAGTGATCTAGTCTCTGTGGATTTAGTTTTCCATTAATGTTTTCTTTAATAATTCTGTGTATTTGTAAATCTGGATATCTTCTTATTGGAGATGTAAAGTGAGAGTAGTATTTTGATGACAAACCAAAGTGAATGTCATTTTCTTTTGAGTATTTAGCCTTTTTTAAAGACCTTAACATCATTCTACTTACTACTGCTTCTTCTTTTTTACCTGATACATCTTCTATAAGCCCTTGAAGTTCCCTAGGGTGAATTTCATTTTGAGTTGCCTTTATGGAATATCCAAGACCTCTAATAAAATACAAGAATGTGTTTAATTTTTCTTCATCTGGATGTTCGTGTATTCTGTAAAGAAATGGTATTTCTTGCCAAAAATAATTTTCAGAAACAGTTTCATTAGTTATTAACATAAACTCTTCTATTAATCTATTTCCAATTCTTCTTTCGTCTTTGTAAATATCTAGCACTCTTCCGTCTTCGTCTAGGTCGATTTTTCCCTCTACAAAATTAAAGTCAATGGCTCCTTTTTCATGGCGTTTTTCGTGTAATATTTCCATTAATTCTACCATTTTATCTAAAGAGTCAGTAACATCTCTTCCAAGGGTTTCCTTGGCTTTATTATCGTCATTTTCTAAATAGTCAGAAACATCGTCATATACTAGTCTTGCTTTAGAATTTATTACAGATTCTACTATTTCATTAGATACTACCTTTCCATTTTTGTCGATTTCCATAATAACTGAAAGAGTTAATCTATCCACATTTGGATGAAGGGAACATATTCCATTTGATAGCTCCTTTGGAAGCATTGGAATTACTCTATCTAGTAAATAGACACTTGTCCCTCTTTTTTCTGCCTCTACATCTAGTGGGGATCCTTCCTTAACATAGTTTGTAACATCGGCAATATGAACTCCTAGAAGGTAGTTTCCTTTGTCGTTAATATCTATGGAAATAGCATCGTCTAAGTCTTTTGCATCTGCTCCATCTATTGTAAATATTAAATCATCTCTTAAGTCTTTTCTGTTTTTTAAGTCTCCTTCTAAAATTTCATCTGGAATGTTTTTTGCTTCGTTTATAACTCCCCCTGGAAAATCCATTCGTATTCCGTGGTTTAAAGCTATTGCAAGTACATCAATTCCCTTATCTCCAGGATATCCTAAAACTTCTACTATTTCACCTTCAGGTTTTTTATCTCCTTCTGGATATTTAGTTATTTTAACAAATACTTTTTGGTTGTTTTTTCCGCCATTTAAATTTTTCCCTTTAATAAAAATATCTTGATTAATACTTTTATCATCTGGGATTACAAATCCAAATTCGTCATCTTTTCTAATAGACAAGGTACCAACTATTTCCTTAGTTCCTCTTTCTATTATTCTTTCAATATATCCTTCGTCCCTTTGACCTTCGTTTTTATTTTTTTCTTTAACAGTTACTATTACAGTATCTTTGTCCATAGCACCTGAAAGGTCATCTCGTGAAACGAAAATGTCATCTCTTCCTTCTACTATAATAAAAGCAAAGCCTTTTTCAGCCATGTCTACTTTTCCTTCAAAGGATTTATCAGATTCAAATTTTTTATATCTTTCTTTTTTGTCTTTGGAAATCAAGTTTTCTTTAACCATACTTTTTAAAGTTTTGTAAACATCCCTTGATTCTCTTCCTTTTATACCTAAAATATCAGCTATTTCTTCCTTTTCGATTGGTCTATCTACAGAGCTGATAATCTCAAGTATTCTCTCTTTTATCGTCATTTCTACCTCCTATTTAATTAAGACTAATTAAATATCTCTTCTATATAATCTAAATTCTCTGAAAGAATTCGAACTATTTTAAACTTTTTATCTTCTATAATATAAAACACAAAGTAATCGTCAATTTTAATATAATAAAACTCTTCATTAAAATTTTCGTGGTCCTTTTTATCTACTAAATCTTCAATAAAATCCACAATTTTATTTAATAAAACGATTCCTTGGATTACATCTTCCATTGACTTTTCATATTTGATTTTTTGAAGATCTTCAAATGCGATCTTTGAATAAACTATTTTATCCATAATCTAACCCTAAAAACCCCAATATATCTCTACTTTCAATTTCCATTTCTTTAAATGATTCCACACCTTTATTTAGTTCATTTAATAAATGGTTCTTAGCCAAAGTGGATTTTTCACTTTCGTAAATTAATAAGTATTCATCTAGTAAAGTATTTTCTTCAAGGAATTTTTTTAAAAGTAGGCTTACTGCCCTGTCCATATCTATATTTTTATCTTGAAAAACTTCCCTAGATTTGTTTAAAATATCCTTTGTTATCTCAATGGTTATCTTTTCTTTTTCTCCAAACATACCTTGCACCTTTATATTAGTCTATATCTATATATTATTACCCTTTTAATAGGTTTTTAATTTTAGATTATTTATATTATAACAACAAAAAAGTCGAAATAATAATATTTCGACTTCAAATTATCTTTATTTATGGAGCAAGTACGTGAACAGTAACTGTTCTTCTACCGAAACTTCTCACTGTACTTGATGATGGGAAGAATAAGTCTATTTTATTTCCTTTAATAGCTCCACCTACATCTTCAGCTACTGCCATTCCGTATGATGGCCAGCTGTCGTTAGATTCTATATATAGGCTAGTACCTAGTGGTATAACATTTCTATCTACTGCTACTACTCCAGGTCTTAATTTTGTACCTAAAGCTGTAACTCCTGCCCATTTACCATTTGATTCATAAGATGCATCATAAGCTGTGGCATTCATAGTAATAGTTCTTAAGATTTTTCTTCCGTTTATATATCCACCACCTGTGTTTCCAGATGATGCTTGTGAGTTTGATGTTTGAGTTTGATTAGCTTGAACTACTGGTGGTTTTGGTGGCTCTTTTGTGCCAACTTCTGTAACTTTTTTAATAGGTTCAGTTACTATTTCTTCACTAACTACTGAAGAGATTTCTTCACCGTTTTCAATAGTTTTAGCAGTCGTTACTATTTTACTTCCATTAACACCTTCAGTAACAACTTTAGATTCGCCCTTTAATATCTCAGGGTTTTCTCTAGTTTCACTTTCAAATGGAATAGATACTACATCTGTAATAGTTTTATTATAAACTCTATTTATTATAATTACTGGAGCACCTTTTATAGTAAAGTCTATTTCTTCTTCAAGGCCAGGAACTGTGTAGTCTTGGTCTTTAAGTTCGTATCCGTGTTCTTTTAAAATACTTTCAGTAGTTAAATTTCCTGTTTTAACAGTTTTTTCAATTCCATCATCTAATATGATAACTTCCTTAGGACTTCTAACTGTAATTTTCATTTGACTTGAAATTTCAGTATCAGCCGCTGGATCTAAGTAAGAATGTTCTTCTAATTTAATATTTCTTTCACCTAAAAATTCTTCTACAGTTTTAGAAGTAGTATTTAGAACTTCTTCCTTACCGTCTAAGTTTAGAGTTACTTCATTAGATAGTAAAGTTGTAAAACCCATTCCTATTACTACTAATGCAAGTATTATCAATATGGTATGTATTTTACCAATTCGAAATTTATTTTGATTCATAATTACCTCCTAAAAAATAATGGCTAAATAAAATTGTTTTTGATTTGTAACTATTTTGTAACTATTTAACCACTTAAGAAATCATAAATTATTCTGATATTTTTGTCAATTAATCAGAAAAAACTACCTCAACATTAGTAAATAAGCCATTATTTAATTTTTACACAATTTTTACCTGTTTTTTTCTAATTCTAGAACTTAGTAATTTAAAGGCTTTTAGCCTTTATTACAAATTTGTTACAATTTTTCATGGTGGTATTATGCCTGGTTTTTTCCTTTATTTTTAAAATTTTCGCCGGGTTTTTCACTATTAGTTCATTTTAGAAAAGTGTCAAATAAATTTATTAGAAGTACATTTCCATCTATGATATAATAAAAAAAATAAATAAAAAGGAGTTGGTGGTTAAATGGGTCTCGAGCCTGTACCCCAGATTATCATTGCCCTTGTGGCCTTATTTCTTAGTGGATTTTTCACTTTACTTAAATATTCTTTTGAAAACATTAACAAATACAAATTAGAAAGAATGAAAGACGATGATTTAATAACTGAAAAACAAGAAAAACAAGTTGGTAAACTTATAGATTCTATAAATGAAGTTCAAACTACATTTATGATCTCCGACTATATGTCAAATGCCTTTGTAACTGCAAGTCTTGGTTATGTTGGATTTTACTATTATAGGTTTGTAGGAGCTATCCTTGGAGTTATATTTGGAACAATACTCGTTTTGGTTTTTGGAGAAAGTACTCCATACTTTATTTCCCTTTCAAAGGGAGATCAGGTAGCTGTTAAGTTTATTAAATTTGCTAAAATCTACACTAGAATTTCTTCACCTTTAATATTAGTAATCAGATTTATTTCTAAAACAATCGGATCTTTTTTAGGATGGGAAAAAGACGTTGAACAACCTAAAATTACAGAAGACGAGCTTTTTACTGCTATGAATCTTTCTAAAGATGAGGGTCTGTTAGATGTTGAAGAATACGGAATGATAGAAAAGGTTTTTGAATTTAGTGACAACTATGTAAAAGACGTAATGACACCTAGAACTGATGTGGTGGCAATCGATATTAATAGCACTCCCGATAAAATAATAGAAGTCTTTAACGAAGAAGGTTATTCTAGAATTCCAGTTTATGAAGAAGATATAGACAATTTAGTGGGAATTCTTCACGTAAAAGATTTACTGAGTATGGTTTTAAATAATAAGGAACTTGAAATTAAAGGAAACCTTAGAAAACCAATATATACATTTGAATATCAAAAATCCTCAGATTTATTTACCCAAATGAGATTACAAAAAGCTACATTTGCCGTTGTGTTAGATGAATACGGTGGAACAGATGGTATAGTAACTATGGAGGATTTAATAGAAGAAATCGTTGGAGAAATTGAAGATGAATACGACGAGTTTGACGATTCATTGGAAATCCTTCCCCTAAAGAACAATATGTACATCTTAGATGGTGGAGTTAGACTTGAAGATCTTCGAAAGAGAATAAACTTAGATATCGATTCTGAAGAAGTCGACACTATTGGTGGATTTATAATTGAAAAATTTGACCGAATCCCTCAACAAGGTGAAGTATTAGAATATGAAAACTTAGTTTTTACAATTTTAGATTTAGATAAAAATCGAATTGCCCAATTAAAATTACAAATTAAATAGTTTAAAAATCTAAAAAACTGCGAAGTGTGGATTTCGCAGTTTTTTACCGTCTAACAATAATTAATAAGAGGTAATAATAGTACCATAATATTTTGGTAAACTATTATTATCAATTTCATTATACATAATAATTTCTTAAGTGTATTTAAAAAAATACATAACTTTTTTAAAAAATTACCCCTATTAATAATAATTATTAATTATTAAAAAATATGTAAATTAATTATAGCTTTTAAATGAACTTATATTATAATAGTAAAAAGGTCAAAAAATATTTTTATTTTTTAGCACAATTTTAAAAAAATATTTGATTACATTTGTTATTTAATTTATAATCTGAATAATCGGGAGGACTGGTATGAAACGTAAAATAAATAATGATTTCGAATTATTATTAGATGGATTATATAAAAAGGACACTGAAAAGGTGAACTTAATTTATAATAAAATAGTATCCAACAATTCTACAGAATCGAAACTTGTTATGATTTCTACTATTAACGCACTTTTATATTCTAATTTTAACAACAAATGCTGTGATAGAAGCGAAGAAATTTTTAATGAAAATTTCTTAAATATTTATACTGGAAATATTTCACCAGACTTATTCACTAATTATATTGAACTAGTTGAAAATAATGTTCACAAGAAAAACGATTATATAGCAATGGCATATAAATATATCGAAGACAATATTGATAAACCACTGACACTTGAGACTTTAGCTTCAGAATTACATATTAGTAAAAATTACTTTTCCAATTTATTTAAAAAAGTAACTGGTATTACTTTTTCTAGATATGTAAATTATAGAAGGATTGAAAGGGCTAAGTTGTATCTACAATCTAGCAATCATTCTTTAAACGATATTGCTCAAAGATGTGGCTACAATTCCCAAAGTCACTTTAGCACTACTTTTTTACAATTTGAAAATATATCTCCTGGAGCATATAGATACTCTTCTAAATAAGGAATTTTAGGCTTATAATATAAATGTAAGCCTATTTTTTGATTTAAAGGGAGGATTAAAATGTACGATGTAATAGTTATCGGTGGTGGACCAGGAGGAATTAGCTCTTCCATTTATGCTGCAAGTAGAGGTCTAAAGACTTTAGTTTTAGAAAAAGAAAAAGTTGGAGGAATGGTGGGAAGAATCTCCACAGTAACCCATTATACTGGTCTAAACCCTGATGAAACTGGATTGACCTTTGGAAAAAGAATCAAAGACCAAGCCTTAAATTCTGGAGTGGAAATTAAATACGAAGAAGTTTTAGAAACTTTTTTAAAAGAAGATATTAAAGAAGTAAAAACTAAGGAAAATACTTATAAATCAAAGGTAGTAATCATAGCATCTGGTACGATTCCAAAAAAATTAAATATTTCTGGAGAAGAAAAATACTACTTAAAGGGACTTTTACAAAATGCCATGAGGGATTTTGAAAATTTCAAAGACAAGACTGTAATAGTAGTAGGAGGCTCAGATGGAGCTTGTAAAGAAGCCTTGTTTTTATCAAAATATGCAAATGAAGTTTATATAGTTCATCACGGAGAAAAACTAGGGGCCATATCAGAATTCACAACTCAAATTAAAAATAAAGACAATATGAAAGTCTTATTAAATTCAGAAATAATTGGATTTGAAGGAAAAGAGTATTTAGAAAAAGTCACTATTAAAGACTTAAATACTAATGAAGAGAAAATTATAGAAAAAGGCGGCCTTGGAGTCTTTGTCCACATTGGAGCAGATCCTGCCAATGGATTTTTTAAAGAAGTTGAAATGGAAAATGGTTATATTAAAGTAGATGAAGATCAAAAAACAAATATTCCTGGAGTCTACGGTGTCGGTGATATTAGAACAACTAAGGTTAGACAAGTATCTACTGCAGTAGCTGATGGAACAAGAGCTGCCATAGATGCATTTGGATATATTAATAAATAATAAATATTTTGAAAATAAAAAAGACTATTTGGAAATTGATATTTTTCCAATAGTCTTTTAAAATTAGATTTTTTCTGCCCAAGCACATAAAGTTCCTGGTCCTACTTCGAATTTTCCGTTTCCATCTTTGTCTATTGTGATTTCATTTGGGTTTTCTCCCGTTAAATCCACGTAGATTTTTCCTGCTTGATCTTTACCAACATTCATTACTAATGAATTCATATCTCCTGTGGATATTACTACTGCTAAAGAACCTGGATGCTCGTCATCTCCGTGTCTAACCCACCCTATAAGTTGAGGCTCATTAAAATAATCCGTTTGTTCTCCAAAGGCATAATTTTTTCTAATATATAATAAATTATCTATAATGTCTTTATGGCCTGGAATATACGGGTCTTTAATTTCATAATAGTCTCCATAAAATACACATGGATAACCGTCTCTTCTTAAAAGTATAAGTCCATATCCTATTTTAGTAAACCAAGGTTCTACAAAGGACTCTAAAGATTGTTTCGGCTGGGAATCGTGATTATCTACGAAAGTTACAGCTAGATGTGGATGCTCTTTTACTATAGTATTGTCAAAAATAGTTCTCATATCAAAATTTTGTCCATCTAGTGAAGCTTGGTGCATATTAAAATGAAGTACAACATCGAATAAATCTGTGTGATACTTTGTTTCATAAAGGTATTTATCATTTGTGAATTTGTCATTCATCCAAAATTCTCCAAAGAAATAAAGTTCCCTATCTGCCTTTGCTTCTAAATTTAAAATAAAATCTGTCAAAAAAGTATCGCTAATGTGTTTTAATGCATCAAATCTCATTCCGTCGATATTTACGTGATTTATAAACCACTCTGACCATCTAAAAAGCTCTTGTCTTACATCTTCGTTATCTAAATCCACATCTGCAAACATTAAATAGTCGAAATTTCCTTTTTCTTCAGATACTCCATCATTCCAGTCTTTGTCCTCACCGACAATTTTAAAAATGCCATTTGTACCAGATTTTTGGTCAAAGTCTACTCCTGAAAAATGTTGAAAATTCCATTTAAATTCCGAATATTTTCCATTTCTTCCTGGAAAATCAAATCCAGTCCAGGCTTCTATATTGTGTACATCTGAGATTTCTTTGTTACGGTCATTTTCGTCTACTTGAACAGCTCTGAAAACCTCTGAATAATCTGCTCCAGCCTTGTGATTTAAAACTACATCTGCATAGACTTTAATGTCGTGTTTGTGTAATTCATCAATTACTTCCCTTAGTTCTTCCAAAGTTCCATATTTTGTCCTTACACTTCCCTTTTGATCAAATTCCCCTAAATCATAAAGGTCATAGGCTCCATATCCAACGTCGTTTGTACCTGTAGCCTTAAACATAGGAGGTAGCCAAATCGCATCTATCCCAGATTCTTTTAGCTCTTGAGCCCTTTCTTTTAACTTCTTATAGTAATTTCCTTCATCGGGAAGATACCACTCGAATCCTTGCATCATTACATTATTATACATATTTCATCCCCCAATTATTAACAAAGAATATTATACCCTATAAATTGTTATTTAAAAATATCCTAATTTATATCTTCTAATTTAAGTATTTCTCTAATGCTATTTTGTCTAACAAGGGGAAGGCTTAAATCGTCACCATAAACTTCTATGTGGGGAGTGGTTTTTTCAAGTTCATTTATACTTCCTTTTTCAGTTACTCCTAGACTTTTTGAAAATCTCATTATATAACCAGTATTG
>CAYWTV010000025.1:4911-7996 GCA_964461305.1 uncultured Peptoniphilaceae bacterium | reverse complement strand
TTCAAAACATCCTCCTTACATAAAATTAAAACAGAGAACTAATATTAGTCCTCTGTCTTGAAATTTTTAAGAAACATAGATATAGCTTGGTATTTTCTAGTAACTCCTAAAATTTTATAGATTCTAGTTAAGTTGTTTTTTATGGTTTTTTCACTTAAATAGAGTCTTGATCCTATTTCTTTATTTGTACATCCTTTACTAAGTAAATATAGTATTGATAAATCTCTCTTTGAAAGATCTGCAAAAGTAAAAGCTACTTTTGTACTATCTTTTTCTAAATCCATTAATTTTTCCATTGATGTCCTTGCGCAAATTACATTTATATTTTTTTGAAAATCGTCAAAATCACTAGACTCTTCCTCTAGTGCAACTAAAAACAATTTCTTTGGTTTTAGGTTTTTATTAAATTTTCCTTTGTACTCGTAATAATAACTTTTATCAAAAAATAACATATCCAAATCTTCATATAAGAGATAATCCATATCATAATCCCCCACTAAAAATACTCCGTTACTATTTGATAAAAATTCCTTAACGAGATTATATATTGCCCTAGCCCTTATTTCAGAGCTTGAAACTACTACATAGTTCATTGTCTAGATTTTTTTAACACTTTCTCTAGATATTATATGGGATGGAAGAATGACTTTTTCTTCTGGCATTTTTTCCTCTCCCTTAATAGCTTTTATTATGCTTCTAATTGAAACGGCACCATAATCGTAAAGAGGCTCTTTTACAGTAGTAAGTTTTGGTCTGTATAAATCAGCCATTGTAATATCTCCCATTCCAGTAACAGAAACATCCTCTGGAACTTTAATACCTTCATCAAGTAAAATGTTCATCATTTTAATAGCTGCTTCATCAGAATAAACTGCAAGAGCTGTTATTCCTTGATTTTTTATACTATCTACAACAGTACTTGAAATATCTAAAAAGGCTTCATCAGAGTTTTCACTAACTGTAATGACCCTTTCTTCTAGTCCTGCTTTTTTCATAGATTCTGTATAACCAAGGCGTTTAAATCTTTCTACTGTTTTTTCTAAATCTTTATCTATCCCAATGTAGGCGATTTTTTCGTGGTTGTTTTCTATTAGATAATCCACTATTTTAGTCATAGCTTCCGAGTTGTCTATTGTAACAGTGGAAATTTCATTACTTCTATAGTATCTATTCAAATATGAAACTGGAATTTTTAATTCCTTTAAATTTGAAAGTCTATTTAAATTACTACTTTCTGTTATTACAACTATACCTTCAACTTGTTTTTGTAACAAAAGTTTCATATATCTATCTTCTATTTCAGCATCACCATAAGTACTTGATACTAAAATATCGTAATTGTAAATTCTAGCAACTTCCTCCACACCACGAAGAACTTGGGATACAAATGAAAGCCCAAAATCTTCTACAATTACTCCGATAATATTAGATTTTCTTGTTACTAAGCTTCTAGCTATTTCGTTAGGCTCGTAGTCTAGTACTTCAATAGCGTGTAATACTCTTCTTCTAGCATCTGGACTTACTGGTTTAGAGTCGTTAACTACTCTAGAAACAGTGGATATGGACACCCCTGCCATTTTTGCTACATCTTTAATTGTTGCACTCATTTTACTACACCTCTTATTTTACTCTATGTTCTATTATTTAATCTAATAAAATGCATAGGTTTTCCTATTTAATTATGTATCATAAGGCTTTTTTTGTCAATTGATGTTAAGGTGGATTTTCCTATATTTTCCCAATATTTACTAAAACCTTGAAATTTTTTCATCAAACTGTAACAAATATATTATTTTCATTACAATTGTGATAAAATTGTTAAATATTTTTTTTCTTGGGTAAATTCTTAATAATATAACCAAGGTGTTTTACTTGTGTTAATATAAATTTTTTAGGAGGAAGCATATATGGGTAAAAGAAAAATTTTCGGATTATTACTTGCTTTAGTTATGATCTTATCGGTAGTAATATTGCCAAGTGAAGTGTCAATAGCTACTGATCAAAAGGTTATTTCAATTCTTCATACAAATGACGTTCACGGAAACGCTGAAGAAGACGAAGATGCAGGTAAACTAGGATATGCAAAATTAAAAACTTTTGTAGATTCTAAACAAAACGCTCTATTATTAGATGCAGGTGATGTATTACACGGAACGACATTCGCAACTATTAGTAGCGGAGAGTCAATGATTAAACTAATGGAAGAGGTTGGTTATAAAGCAATGACTCCTGGTAATCACGATTACAACTACGGTGGATCAAGATTATTAGAATTACAAGAAATGACAAATATTGATATACTACAAGCTAACGTAGTAAATGCAAGGGGTCAAAGAACTTTAGAACCAAATGCAATTTACGAGGTAAATGGAGTAAAAATAGGAGTATTTGGACTTGCAACTCCAGAAACTAAAACTAAATCAAATCCTCTAAACACTGATGGATTAGAATTTACAGACTATATTAGAGAATCTATTGGCCAAGTAGCTGCACTAAAGTCTAAAGGGGCAGATGTTGTAGTTGGTCTTGTACATTTAGGTTTAGACAAATCTTCTGAACAAAGATCGGACTTACTAGCTCAAGCAGTTCCTGAAATTGACGTTTTAATTGACGGACATTCTCATACAGTAATTTCTGAACCAATGTTAGTAAATGGAGTTTTAATAGCTTCAACAGGAAATCATCTTAATAATGTTGGGGAAGTTACTTTAGTAGTAGAAAATGGCGAAGTAACTGCAAAAACTTCAAAATTACACACTTATGAAGAATTAAAAACTCTTGAACCAAATCCTAGTATTCTATCAGCTATAACAGCAATTCAAGAAGATAACAAGCCTTATTTAGAAAGAGTTGTTGGAAAATCTGATGTGGATTTAGACGGAGTCCGTGAAAATGTAAGATCTAGAGAAACAAACTTAGGAAATCTTCTAACTGACGCTATGTTAGATGTTTCAGGTGCAGATGTTGCTTTAACTAACGGCGGCGGAATCAGAGCTTCTATTCCTGCAGGAGATATTACAATGGGTCAAGTATTAGAATCATTCCCATTTACTAATTATCCAGTAGTATTAGAACTAAGTGGTGC
>CAYWTV010000025.1:0-4811 GCA_964461305.1 uncultured Peptoniphilaceae bacterium | reverse complement strand
AAAATTCTTGAAGCTTTAGAATTTGGACTTGATTCAGCTCCAGAAGTAGTAGGAAAATTCCCTCATGTTGGCGGAATGACATTAAAATACGATGTAGCCCAACCTGCAGGATCTAGAGTTTTTGATGTTGTAATAGGAAATGAACCATTAGATCCTACAAAAACTTATAAATTAGTTACTAACGACTTTATGGCAGTAGGTGGAGACGGATACGAAATGTTTAAAGAAGGCGTTAAAGTATCTGAACATCCATTACTTTCTGAAGTATTAGCTGATTATATAACTAAATTAAAAACAGTTTCTCCAAAGATAGAAGGTAGAATTACAGAAGGAACTAAACCAGTTTCAGAAGATGGTTTTACTGATATTTCTGGACATTGGGCAGAAGATTATATTTTAAGTGTAGTGGAAAATAATTTCTTTAAAGGAATGACTCCTACAACATTTGAACCTAATACAAACATTACTCGTGGTATGATAGTAACTACCCTTCATAGATTAGAAAAAGAACCTACAGCTACTGATCCTAGTTCATTCCCAGATGTAGTAAACGAAGACTGGTATGGACCAGCAATAGCTTGGGCAAGTGAAAATGAATTAGTTCTAGGATATGAAGACGGAACTTTCAAACCTAACCAAGAATTATCTAGAGAAGAAATGGCTACTATATTAAGTAGATATTTACTATTTAAAGAATATTCAATAATAGAAATGCAAACTCCAGACTTTGCTGATGAAGCATTAATTTCTGAGTGGGCAGACAGAGCAGTTGATATAATGGTTATTACTAAAACAATGGAAGGTAAGCCAGGAAATATCTTTGATCCACAAGGTAAAGCTACAAGAGCAGAACTTGCAAAGGTAATTTTTGAACTTAATGAATTGATTTATGTAAAAGCTGAAACACCAAATGCTGCTTAAAAAAACACATCAAAATAGATGGGACTTTTTCCCATCTATTTTTTTTGATACAAAAAGGCAGACTGAAATATCAATCTGCCTTGATTCTACATTATTAAACTTAAAACTATTCCCATAGTTGCCCCTAAAATAATCAACTTTGTAAGTTCAAACCTTCTATAATAAAGAACTAAACCTACTATAAAGCAAATCAGTGGAATAATATTAACACTAAAAGATTCAGGTGACTGATTATTTACAAAAACTGCATTTATCATCATATTTAAAGCTGCAATAGCAATCAGTCCCACTATTGCAGGTCTTAATGTCTTTAGCATTTTATCCAAAAATTTAAGCTTTTTATTTGTTGAAAATAACATATATCCTAAAATCCCCATTAGAATAAATGAAGGAGTAATAACTCCAAAGGTTGCAACTAAAGATCCAGGAAGTCCTGCCACCTTCGTACCTACAAATGTAGCAGAATTTATAGCAATAGGACCTGGTGTCATATTAGAAATAGAAACTAAATCCGTCATTTCAGCTACACTTAGCCATCCTTTTTCTTCTACAATAAAGGAATTAATAAGAGGTAAAACTGCGTATCCACCACCAAAAGCCGTTGCACCAATAATGAAAAACTGAATATATAAATCTAAAAGTATACTCATCTCAAAGCCTCCTCATTAATAATGCTAAAAAGCACAATTCCAAAAAGGCCAAAAACTAGAATAATTAGTCCTGAATTTATATTAAATACATAACTTAAAATAAAAGCTAGAATCATAACTATTCCAGAAAATACGGGAGTTTTTTTAAGGGCGTGTCTGCCCATATTATAAGTAGTAACTATAAGTACAGCTGCTATAACACCGCCCATTCCAGTTAAAGCTGCATTAACAAAGAAATTATCTCTAAACTCTTGATAAAAATAAGAGACAATTGTAATTATAATAATACATGGAGACACAGAAGCAAGCATACAAGTAATCGCCCCTGGAATTCCCCTTAGCTTGTAGCCTGTAAGTACAGAAGTATTTATAGCCATAGCCCCTGGTCCAGATTGGGCAAGAGCTGTTAAATCAAGCATTTCATCTTCGTCAATAATCTCTTTCCTAAGGACAAATTCATCCCTAAGTACAGCAACAATCGTATAGCCTCCCCCGAAGGTTATGGCGTTAATTCTAAAGAAAGTTAGAAACAACTCTAACAAAGAAATTTTCTTTTTCTTAACCTCTCCCATTTGTTTTCCCCCTAACAAATACTTAAGATCTACTAAACTTCTTCTTTATAATATCCACTGCCATCTTGACTTCACCAACACCTAAAATATAAGAAACTCCACCATAAGTTAAAACTGCTAAAAATACTGAAACTAATAAAGTTATTAACTTAAACAAAGTTCTCGTCTCTAAAATAGGTAAAACTGAAATTAATCCAAAATATCCAAAATAAGCTACAATACCCATTATACCTGCAGCTACAAAATTCTTAATCGCCGCCCTTAAATAACTAAAACCGTAAAAGTGAATTAGTTTTCTTCTAAGGACTACAAAAGAAATAAATACAGAAATATTAGTAGCAATGGATAGACCAAGGGCTAAGCCCATATGTCCTAAAACTTTAACTAAAATTGAATTAAATAAAATATTTAATATTACTGAAACACCACTTATAATCAAAGGTGTTTTCGTATCTTGTAAAGAATAATAAACCCTATTTAATAAATTCGATAAACTAAGGGCACAAAGGGCTGGAGCATAAAATCTCAAAGCCTGAGCTGTCATATCAGCATCATATTGGGTAAATTTATTTCTCATAAAAGCTAGTTCCACTATAGGTTGAGCTAGTACTACTAAACCTACCATAGCAGGTATAGTAATTAGCATAATTAGTCTAGTTCCAGCTGCCATACTCTTTCTTCCAGAGACCATATCTCCTTCTGAAAAGTTTTTAGATAAAATTGGGAAAGCAACTGCAGTGATAGCAGAGATAAATATCCCTAAAACTAACACATTTAGCTTATTAGCGTTGTTTAACCAAGTAACCGTACCAGTTTGTAGGCCGGAAGCAAACCTCGTATTTACGACTACATTTACATCATTTATAGCCACACTTAAAAGTACTGGTATGGAAAGTTCCATGGCGTGTCTTACATATTTATCCTTAACATCTAAAACTGGAAAATACCTATGACCAGCCCTTTTAGTTTCAGGAAATAAAAATATAGCTTGGGCTACAATACCTAAAACTGAAGCAATAGTAAGACCAAATATACCAAACTGTCCTGATAAAAATATTAAATATATTATATAAACTAAATTAAGGGGTATTGGAATCGCACCAGTAGCAGCAAAATGACCTTCACTTTGTAAAAATCCAGTCATTACACCAACAACAGCTGCAAAAATAATTACTGGCATACCTATTTTAGTAAGTTGTAAAGTCAAATCAAAGGTTTCAGCATCGAAACCTCCCCCTACAATATTTACTATAAATGGAGCTACTAAAACCCCTAAACCAGCCATCACCACTCCTACAACAATACTTAAACAAAGCATATTATTCGTGTGATACTTAACCTTACTTTCTCCCTCTTCCTTTCTAACTTTAGAAAGCATGGGAATAAAAGTATTGGCAATAGCATTAGATACAACGGCCGTTAAAAGATTTGTAGATCTTAAAGCAGCATTAAATGCATCAGTCTCCATACCTGCACCGAAATAGCTTGCTATTAAAGATTCCCTAGCAAAGCCCATTAATTTTCCAATGAGGGCAAACACAATTAAAGCAGTGGCTGACCTAGTTAATTTATTTACTTTATCCATAATTTCTCCTTGTCTGTTTCAAGTATATATAATACTTTAAAAGAAGTATTTTTTCAATATATAGTAAATTACAAAATTTATTATAAAATTAAAAAAAGTGCTAGAAATCTAGCACCTAGTTACTCTCTTTAACAGACTCATTTTTCTCATAAAAGTTCACATTGTTTCTCTTTAATATTTTTTCTATAGTCTTTAAGTAGTTTTTTTGAAAATAAATAGTTCTTTTTAATAAATTCCCCCTAACTAAAGTCCTTACTATACCAGAAGCATAAATATAATCCACCTTTAAATATTTAAGTTCAGAAATTTTTTTCTTAGAAAGAAATATATTTATTCCGCCATAATAAATAAGGTGTTCCTTAGTAAATCCTGTACAAGTCATTAAAGTATAAAATAAAATCCAAGTACAAATCGCAAATAAATATCCAAAAACATTAGCATTTATCATATATGCAACTAAGAAAAACAATACCAAAGCCCCAATTAAAGAGCCAGTTATAACCTTGTCCATAATTCCTGGAATAATAATTAGATCCTTTAATTTGAAATTTCTATAAGCAGCAAATAATAACAAAATACTCAATAGAATTAAAATTATATTAACAAACATTTCAACCTCCACCTAACTTATTTTTACAAATCTAGTAGAATCTGCCTTGCATATAGGACAATCATCAGGAGGAGTCTCCCCTTGATAAATATATCCACAAACACTACATCTCCAAGAGGCTCCTTGAGAATCCCCCTCAAATTCATCTTTATATGTATCCACTAAATCTAACAAAGTATTTTTATCTAAAATAGGCTCAAAATCATCAGAAGAAGCCTTACAAACAGGACATCTAGTGGGAGGTTTTTCACCATTTGAAATAAAGCCACAAATTTCACATCTCCAAGTATCAGCACTGACATCCTTAGGATAATCTTTTAACTTCATTAAAAAATCCTTTTCATCCGCTCCACAAACAGGACAAAACTCCGGAGGATTCTCCCCCTCTACAATATAACCACAAACACTACAAACCCACTTTATCATCTAATCTCTCCTATAATATGTATATCTAATTTAATAATAGTCTAAAA
>CAYWTV010000024.1:0-20660 GCA_964461305.1 uncultured Peptoniphilaceae bacterium | reverse complement strand
ATTATCTTCTTCTACCAGTTAATAACTGAACGATAAATATCAATATACAAGCACCAACGATACCCATAATGATACCCATAACGCTAAATTCGCCAACTCTATATCCTAGGCCTAACATTGATCCAACCCATCCACCGATGAAAGATCCGATTATACCTACAATTATATTAGCTAAAGCGCCCATACTGCCGTCAGTTTTCATTATCATACTTGCTATCCAGCCTACTAAGGCTCCAAAGATTAACCATCCTAAAATTCCCATAAATTCCTCCTATAAATTATATTAATTTTTTTTAAACAATTCTTACAATTATGATTACATTACTTATATACCACAAAATAACTAAAAACTAACAAAAATTTGAAAATTGTTTAAAATTTTTAATGATTAAATTTATATATAATAATTTATTAGTTAATTTTCAAAATAAAGCCTTTGTAACCAAAGTTTAACTATTTCTTAAACACTTTTTCCATTGTTATCTGATATAATTATAGTAATAATACAAATGGAGGTATATTATGGGTAAAAAATTATTATCGATTACCTTAGCGTTACTTTTATTAATTGTAATAGTGCCTAATGTAGCAGTGGCAAGTAATCAAGTAGATGTAGTTTTATCTGCTTATGACAGTTATTATGGAAACGATTTACTAAGTCGAGTAGAATTTACAGTATTTAGTGGAAGTAGAAGAGTTGGTTCTACTGATGGATATATTAGATTAGCACCTGGAACTTATACTGTTTATGCAAATCGAGGTGGATATGACGAAGTATCCACAACTATTAGAGTAACAGGACCACAAAGATTTAGAATTGACATGTCAAATAGAGACAATAGACTTGGAATCTATAAAGCTGATGTTTATTCCAACAGAATTATGGGAAAAGCAACTCCTGATTCTACAGTTAGTCTTTATAAAGACAATAGAGTTGTAAGTAGTACAACTAGCAATCGAGATGGAAGCTATGTAATAAACTACGATTTTTCAGCTTTTCCAAATGCCAATAAAAGACTATATCCAAATGTGAATACTACTACTGTAGTAGAAGGATATACTAGTGCTAACTCTCCAGTTACTGTTTATGATTCTAGTGGAAATTATCTTGGACACACTTATTCGGACAGTAGAGGATATTATTTTATAAATCATCGAGGAGTTTCAAATCCTAGATCTAAAGTTATATTAAAAGATTATAGAGATAGAATTTATTTTGAAGATTTAAGTAACTATTCCCTATTAGTAGAAAACAGATACGGTCTATCAAATAGATATTATCTGTCTAGAGCAAATATAATTACTGGTGAAGTTTACGTAGATAAAAACCCACTAAACCCACCAAAAATCGTAGAAGCAGCAGGTGGAACTGACTATATTAGAGGAGAAAATGCATCACCATGGTCTACAATAACTATTAGAGACAGATTAGGAAATGTACTGGCTACTAAAAAGTTAGAAGGAGATGGAAATTTTGCAATAAAAACTTCTAGAGTGTTAATAGGCGGAGAAGTTTTGAGAATTACTACTGCAAATAATGTAAATCTTCCAATAGAAACTAGTGCTTATGTTACTGGAGATCCAGGTCAAGGAACTTACAATTTTACAACTAAATTTAAAATCGGTTCCCTTGAATACACTCAAACTAAAGACTCAAAAACTGAAACTAAAAAAATGGATACAGTTCCTTATATTGTAAATGGAAGAACTATGCTTCCTATTAGATTCGTAGCTGAATCTTTAGGCTACAATGTGGAATTTGACAATCAAACTAGAAATGCAGTATTCGTAAGAGGATCTAGTACCTTAATTATAAATCTAGACTCTAGAGAATTTTATGCAAATGGAGAACAACACTTCCTCAGTGTGGATCCTGATACAGTAGATGGAAGAATAATGTTGCCGGTATCTGAAATTGGAAAGGGACTTGGACTAACCCACGGAAATCTTGGAGAAGGTAAAAACATCGAATGGGATCACAACAACAGAGAAGTTATAATCCAAGTAAGTAGATAAAATAATAGGGAGTTAAAAGCTCTCTTTTATTATACATAGAAGGTAAATATGAAAATAATCGATCTATCTAAAACAATAAAAAACAACATGGAAATATATCCAAATGACCCAGAAGTCAAAATAACTAAAGTCCAAAGTGTCAAAAAAGACAATTGGAATGTTAGTCAAATACAAATGGGAACCCATACTGGAACCCATGTGGATGCTTTTTTTCATGTGGATGATTCACTGGATTTTATTGATAAAATCCCATTAAATCGTTTTATTGCTTATAGTTATAAAGTTTCAGTAGAAGAAAATTTTCCTGAAAATTCTGGACTAATTTTTGATATGTTAGTAGACGTAGACTTAGTAGATAAAATTTTAAAATCAAAACCTGTATTTGTAGGGGGAATTATTTCTGAAAAGTTAGAAAGATTGTTACTAAAAAATAAAATTCCAACTTATACAGATTTAATTAATTTAGACAAACTTCCTTTAAATGAAAAGTTTTTATTTATAGGACTTCCATTAAAAATTAAAAATGGAGATGGATCTCCTGTTCGTGCAGTGGCAATATTAGATTTTTAGGATGAATTTGTTTAATGAATAACACTAACTTTTATATCAGTAGCTTCTTCAATACAAAAGTAGATATTTAAAGAAAAACTAAAAATACGTCACGAAAAATTTCGTGACGTATTTTTTTAATATCCATTAGGATGTTTTTGATGAAAGTTCCACGCATCTTTTATAATTTCGTGAAGGTTAGTTTTTTGTGGATTCCATCCTAATTTTTCTTTAATTTTTATACTAGATGCTACTAAAATAGCCGGATCTCCTTCTCTTCTATCTACCACTTCTGCAGGAATGTCGCAATTTGTAACTTCCCTAGCTACATCTATTACTTCCTTAACACTAAATCCATTTCCTGAGCCTAGATTAAATATTTCAGATGGGTTGTTCTCTTTTAAATACTTATAAGCTAGATAATGGGCATCTGCTAAGTCCCAAACGTGAATATAATCCCTTATACAAGTTCCATCTGGAGTATTATAATCATCTCCAAATATGGAAATCTTATCTCTTTTTCCCATTGGCACTTGTAGTATAAGTGGAATAAGGTGGGTTTCAGGTTGGTGAATCTCTCCTATATCGCCACTTTCATGGGCTCCTGCTGCGTTAAAATATCTCAAGGAAACAAATCTGGTTTTATAAGCTTTGTCAAACCACTTCATCATTTTTTCCATTGTGAGTTTTGTTTCTCCGTATGGATTCGTAGGATTTGTCGTGTCTGATTCAAGTATTGGAGCATTTTCAGGCTCCCCGTATACTGCTGCAGTAGATGAAAAGACTATATTGTCTACATTGTTTTCCATCATAGCCTTTAATAAGCACATAGTCCCGTAAACGTTATTATCAAAATAATCTAAAGGTTCCTTTACACTCACTCCCACTAGGGAATTTGCTGCAAAGTGAATAACTCCTTCTATGTTATTTTCTTTAAATACTTTATCTAAATCGGAATCTCTTAAATCTATTTTATAAAATTTTTCTACATTTACACTGTCTCTATGTCCAGTTTGTAGATTGTCTACTACTATTACATCTTCGCCTTTTTCTTGTAAATAACGAACTGTGTGTGAGCCTATATATCCTGCTCCACCTGTTACTAATATGCTCATTTTATTTCCCTAGGCCCCCCTACAATTTCAGATATAATAATATCTGCTTCTAAACCAGTTTGATTTTTATAGTATTCTTTTACATTTTTTTCTAAATCTTCAAGACCTTCTTTTTTAACTAATGCTATTGCACACCCTGAAAATCCTGCACCTGTCATTCTTGCACCTAAAGTGTATTTAGATTTTCTTGCTCCTTCTACAATGGAATCTAGTTCTAAACCAGTAACTTCGTAATAGTTTTTTAAAGATTCGTGGGAACTATTTAAAATAAGTCCCATTTTTTCATAGTCTTTATTTTCCATGGCTACTACCATGTCCTTAACTCTTCTATTTTCTTCTACTACATGTCTAACTCTTTTATTTATAACATCAGAGTCGATTTTTTCGATTAATTCCTCAAAATTAGGATTTCCATCTAATTGAGCCAAATTATCTATGTCCACATATTCCTTTAAAATATCTAATCCTTTTTGAGTTTCTGCTCTTCTTTCATTGTATTTAGAAACTACTAAAGACCTAGGTTTGTTAGTATTTAGTATTACTAAAACATTGTCTTGTAAGTCTATATTAATATATTCATAATCTAAAGTGGAAGTATCTAGTAATATAGCAGAATTTTCTTTTCCCAAACTTATGGCAAATTGATCCATAATTCCAGTTTGTAATCCTAAGTGGTTGTTTTCCACTTTCATTCCAATAACACTCATATCTTCTCTTGAAATGTTTAAATCAAATATCGTATTTAAAATTTCCCCAATTAACATCTCTAAAGATGCAGAAGAAGATAATCCAGATCCTGTTGGAATATTTCCATATACTACAACGTCAATACCTTGAAGATCAGATTTTATTTTTTTTAAATCTTTAAACATACCAGTTACATAATTCATCCAGCCGCATTTTTCGTCAAAGTCTAAATTTTCTATAGATATTTCTGCTCCAGAATTAGTATTAACTGAATAAAGTCTCAATAATCCTAAGTCATTAGCCTTTGCCATCCCGTAAGTTCCTATTTCAATGGCACAGGGAAGCACTTTTCCTCCGTTATAGTCAATGTGTTCCCCTATAATATTTATTCTACTAGGAGAAAAAAATAATCTACCATTATCTCCATACTTTTCTTCAAAAATACTGGTTAGTTTACTTAATAATTTAATCTCTTGGGCTTTCATTATTTAGAAACCTCCCATAGGCTTCTCTTACCTCTCTTGCCGTTTCTTCTACACGTCTTGGATTTCCGTGAACCCAAGCGGCAGTTTCAGATGAAGCGTTGTATTTTATTGAGTTTTCTCCTCTTAGAGGTGGGAAAAACTTCACATTAAATCTATAATAGTCTTTGAAGCCATCGTACTCTGGAGAATTTACTGGTTCTTGATATATTCCCATCATATATGGAAATGGCTTATTATAAATATTGTCAAAGGCTCCTGTTAGGTTCTTTAATATTTCTCCAAAATCACGAGTAATTTCTTCGTCAAATTCTTCCATGCTAGTTATATTTTTCTTAGATACTATATAAGTTTCAAAGGGATAATTTGCAAAAAATGGCAAAAATACAATAAAGCTATCATTTTCCATTACAATTCTTTCTTTAAAATCCCTTTCTTCTTGAATCATTTTGTCAAAAATATTTTCATTGTTTTCTTTATAAAAGGTTCTGCAATTATCTAATTCTAATCTAAGTCTTAATGGCATTTTAGAATATGCATAAATTTGTCCATGTGGATGTGGCATTGTAGTACCAACTTCTTTACCTTTGTTTTCAAATGGAAAAATATATTTTATTTTTTCGTCTTGTTTTAATTCTAAAAATCTTTCTTTCCAAAGATTTACAAGTTTTATTATATGATCTAAATCAAGTTCATAAAATTTCCCTAAATGTTCTTTAGAATATAAAATTACCTCGCATTTACCATATGAGTAATCTGTTTTATAAAATTCGCTGCCTATATTATCTGGCTCTGGAGGTTCTTGAGATAAAATCGGAAAATCGTTGTTGTATTTTAATACATCATAATCTTCTGGAACCTTTCCGGATCCTGGACAAAAAGGACAAAAATCCTTAGGCATGTCTGGTCTTTTAGATCTATCGGCACTTACCATTGTCCAATCGTCTAAAAGAGGATTATATCTTAGTTCAGCCATTAATCTCTCCTTTACTTACTTTTATTTTTAATTCCCAGTTTTTTTCATCTTTAGAGTCGATTTTTGAAGCTTTCTTATTTAAAAAAGCCCTTTCTAAAGAATCATAAAAACCGCTAGAAGGTTCAATGGCAAAGTTGTATTCACCTTTAAATCCTCCCTTAGTTACCCATACACCTAAATACTTATTTATATCAGTGGAAAAATTGTATTTTATCTCTAAATTTTTATCCCTTTGGAATATTTTTACTTCTCCATTATCAATTTCATCTACAAAATAAAATTTATAGGAGTTTTTATCTGGATATTCACTGAGTTTTTTATAATCAAAATCATAAGTTGTAGAATCTAATACATTAATGATTTCACCATTTGTAGGAAATTCTAATTCTGTTTTGTCATTAAAATTCAACAAACCGTGAAAAGCCCAAAGATAATAGTGATCTTGTTCAGTTAAATTTTTTAATTTATAACTTAATATTATTTCGTCATCTTCTAATGTTATACTCCTATGAAGATCCAATTTTAAAGTGTCGCTTCTTACTTTTGATATTAAAGTATTGTCATTAATATCATTTTCCCACTTTTGAGCCCAAACATCTCCATGGTCATTTAACTTAACATAGGAGTTTGGATAAAAACAAGGATCTATAGTAGGGAGCATTTCATCAACTCCAGAAGTGTCGTATTCTTCAAAGGAATCACCTAGTTTTGGAATCTTGTATTCATTTTTAGTAGGTTGAAATAACAGTTCATAATCTGTTTCTTTGTGATAAATCGAAAGGATTTTAGCTCCAAAGTCCTTTAAAACTTTTACTATTAATTTATCATTTTCAATGACATATACATTCATATTTAAATAATTGTCATGACTTATAGATGTGTTCATGGGTTTTCCTCACTGTCTTTATTTATAAAAAGACCTTATTAAAAGGTCTTTTCTTATTTCTTAACTAAAGTTCTTCTAACGTCTAATGCTACAGCTACTACTATAACTATACCTTGGATAACATTTGTCATATCAGGAGATACTCCTAAGAATGATAAACTGTTTTTTAGTAATTCAAATACAAATACCCCTAAAAGGATTCCTGGTACAGTACCTTGTCCACCGGCTGTAGATACACCACCTATAGTTGCTGATGCAATTGCTTCTAATTCATAACCTTGACCGGCACCTGGTCCAACAGAACCTGTTTTAGCTGTTAGTAAATATCCAGCTAGTCCGTATAACAATCCTGCAAGGGCAAAGATTCTAATTTTAGAAGCTTCTACATTTACTCCTGAAACTTCTGCTGCAGCTTCGTTTCCACCAATGGCATACATATATTTTCCATAACGGGTTTTACTATATAAAATCCAAATCAAAACCCCCACGACGGCGGCTATTATTCCTAAATAGGGTATAAATCCAAGTCCTGGTATAAAATCCAATTTTCCTTGTCCTAGCTGAATAAATCCGTCTTTAAAGTTACCAATAGGTCTATTTTGTGAATAAATCATATTCACACCATAGATCATTATTTGAGTACCTAATGTTGCTAAAAATGGTGGTACGTGTAAATAAGCTATAATTAATCCATTTATCAACCCAAAAAATGCACAAACTGCCAATACTATAAGTAGTGGAACTATAATAGGCATATCTGGTAAATTAGGGAAGAATTTCGATGCGTAATCTGGTTTTTGAACCAATGTACCAGTTATTAATGCTGATAAACCAACAATACGTCCAGCTGATAAATCTGTCCCTTTAATAATTAAACAACCTGCTACCCCTAAAGCTATAATGAATCTAACAGATACATTGGCCATTAAGTTTGAAAAGTTATTTAATGAAATAAAATTGTCTTTTGTAATACCTGTAAATATTATCATTATTAGGACGACTACAATTAAGGCATAGTCGGCCATAAATACTTTTAAATCAAATTTTTTATTGCTTTCCATAATTTATCTCCTTACATATACCTTGTAGCTAAGTCCATAACGTCTTCTTGTGTAGTACCAGCTCCACCATCTAGGAAACCAGAAATTCTACCTTCACACATTACCATTATTCTATCGGATACTCCTAATAACTCTGACATTTCTGAGGTTATCATAATTATAGATTTTCCTTCAGCTGCCAAGTCATTAATTATTTGGTATATTTCATACTTTGCACCTACGTCAATTCCTCTAGTAGGTTCGTCTAATATAAGAATGTCAGGGTTGTTTGCAAGCCATCTTGATATAATAACCTTTTGTTGATTACCACCTGATAGTGATTTTATTGGAGTTTCTAAACTTGGGGTTTTTATACTAAGTCTTCTTATACTATTTTCTGCTAATATATCTAATTTTTTTTGATCTAATAATCCACCTTTTCCTACGTAATTATTTAATGATGCAACAGAAGTATTGTCTCTAACAGACAATACGCCAAAAATTCCAGTAGCCCTTCTATCTTCTGTTAAAAGTGCAATTCCATTTTTTATAGCATCCTTTGGATTATTAACCTTAATATTGTTTCCGTCTTTTATTATTTTTCCATCTATACTAGATCTTATCCCGTATATGGCTTCAAGTAGTTCAGTTCTTTGTGCACCAACAAGTCCACCTACTCCTAAAATTTCACCTTTTCTTAATTGAAAATTACAATCTTTAAAAGAAAGGGGATTTGGTGAAGTGAAATTTTCTATTTGTAAAACTACATCATCGTGTACTACATTAGTTTTTGGAGGATATAAACTGGTTAATTCTCTACCTACCATATGTTTAATAATACTTGCATTTGTCATTTCCTTTGCTGGCCATGTGCCAACATATTGACCGTCTCTCATAATCGTAATATCATCAGATATTCGAAGAATCTCATCCATTTTATGAGATATATAAATAATCGCCATTCCTTCAGCAGTTAATTCCCTGATAATTTTAAATAAAGTTTCTACTTCACTAGATGTTAGTGAAGATGTAGGCTCATCCATAATCATTATTCTAGCAGATTTTGATAATGCCTTTGCAATTTCTACAGATTGCATTTGTGATACTGTTAGTTCGTTTAACATTGTTTTTGGACTTACTCTTAAATCTACTTTCTCTAAATAACCCTTAGCCTCTTCATACATGTGATTGTGGTCAATTAGATTAAATTTTCCTAGTGGATAGTTTCCTAAAAAAATGTTTTCTCCTATAGTCATCATTGGAATAGGTTGTAGCTCTTGATGAATCATAGAAACCCCATGATCCATAGATTCTTGAGGGGTAGTTAATTCTACTTCCTCTCCATTTATTTTAATAGTTCCCGAATCTCTAGAATACATCCCAAATAGGATCTTCATTAAAGTTGATTTTCCTGCTCCATTTTCTCCCATAAGAGCGTGAACTGAACCAGGACGCACCTTTAAGCTAACATCATCTAATGCCTTAACTCCTGGGAAAGATTTATTTATATTTTCCATTTCTAAAATATATTCGCTCATAATTTTCCTACCTTTAAAAAAATACAAGTGTGCCCTGTTGGAGCACACTTGCCATTGTTTAGATTAGTTTGATTCTCTTTCAGCGTAACGTGCTTCTGCTTCTTCAACTGTTTCAGTTCTAGGTTCTGTATCTTTTAATGCTGCGTCATCTTCAGATAAAACTTTTACATAGTCTATCCAGTAATAGCTTTCAGCATC
Organism: uncultured Peptoniphilaceae bacterium; assembly: GCA_964461305.1. Lineage (GTDB taxonomy): Bacteria > Bacillota > Clostridia > Tissierellales > Peptoniphilaceae > Neofamilia. Next base: position 11,173 of record CAYWTV010000024.1, on the reverse strand, counting down.
TGCTCCACCTACTAATTCTACAGCTACATCTGCTGCTGTATGAGATTGGTTAAAGTGGTCATTTAATACTGTACCAGTTAAGTTTCCGTCATTTAAAGCTTGAATTGCTTCAGGTATAGCATCTACACCTACTAGATAAATGTCTTCGCCAACTGTTCTTCCAGCTGAGTTTATAGATTGGATTGCACCCATTGCCATTCCGTCGTTGTTAGAAAATACTACTTCTAAATCTTCGCCGAATTGTGCTAAAGCATTAGCTGTAAATTCTTGTCCTCTAGCTGAGTCCCAATTCGCTTGGTAAGGTTCAGATAATGCATTTGGAGTTAATCCAGCATCTTCTAAAGCTTTAATTGAAAATTCAGTTCTTTGTTGAGCATCTACGTTTTGAGGGTCACCTTGTAACATAATATAGTTAATTTGACCGTCTCCGTTAATATCTCCTTGGTTAGAAGTTTCTGCTATCATTTCACCTTGGAAAGTACCTGATTGAGTTGCATCAGCACCTACATAGGTAGTTTTTCCAGGCCAAATTTTCATATCATCAGTTTCTGGCTCTCTGTTAATAAATACTATCGGAATGTCAGCTTCTTGAGCTAAGTTGATAATTGCATTTGCTGCAGTAACATCAACTAAGTTAAGAATCATTACGTCTTTTCCTTGAGTTATAAAGTTGTTAATTTGTTCAGTTTGAGTTGCTTGATCTTGTTTACCATCTTGGATGTCAAGTTCATAAGTAACTCCAGTTTCTTCGCTTAATTGGCTAAAGTAGTTTTCTAACTCTTCTCTATAAAGAGTCATAAAGTTATCGTCAAAACGATAAATCGCTACACCAACGCTTACTGTGTCTCCTTCTTGAGGAGCTGTTGATTCTGCTGCTTCTTCGCCAGTTTCTTCTGCTGTTTCTTCAGCAGTTTCTTCTGTAGTTGTTTCCGTTGCTTCTTCAGTTGTTGTTTCAGTAGTATCTGTTTCATTATTACATGCTACTAGAGTAAACATAAGAACTAAAGCTAACAGTAAAAGACTTAATCTTTTTTTCATTTAATTTTTTCCACCTTTCTAAATTCACTTTTTATAAGTTATTTTCAGTTTACAACTTTTACTAAATTAGGTCAATCGTTTTCACAACCTTTTAATTTAAATTTCAAGTATGTTTAGTAATTTTTAGTAAATCTTTCCTAAAATGTTGATTCTCTTTTTATTAATTCTGTCTGACAAATTGCATTTATTGGGGTTAACACATCATTTTGTAGTAGATATTTCATTAACATTGCCGCCAATTCTCCCATTAATCTCGTATCTATTTTTACAGTAGTTAATGGCGGATTGGTAAATTTAGCCATTGCAATATCATTAAAACCAACAATTGAAATTTTCTTTTTGTTTATCAAATCCTTTTCCCCTAAAGCTCTTAAGGCTCCAATGGCTATTGAATCACTTGCACAAATAAATGCACTTGGATAGTTTTTTTCTTTTAACATAGAGTTCATAAGATCGTAACCTGTGATAGCATCGAAGTTTCTAACCTTTTTGAATTTAGGATCGTATTTCATTTCTTTGTCTTTTTCCATTTCTTCTTCAAAGGTTTTTTCCCTAATATCTAAAAATAAAGTATTGTGTTTTCCCGATCTTTCCCTGCCACCGATAAATCCAATTTCTCTATGTCCAATTTCCTTAAGGTATCTTATTACAGACCTTGTAGCTTCTTTCATATCGGATGTTACACTGTTGTAAAGCTTTTCATCAGGATTATAATCTACAAAAATTATATTTTTAAATGATTTACTAAACTCTTCTGCTTGATCTTTTGAAAATTTCCCTAAACAAATTAATCCTTTTAAGTCTGAATCTTCAAATATATCATCCATATTTTCTTTATAAAATCTCTTAATGTGAACCTTATCTTTCATTAGACAGCTTTCAACACTTAATCTTAAAGTATAATAATAAGGGTCTTCTAGTTCTACATCTGATGATATCCATTGAAGAATTCCTATTTCATAACTTCCGTGATTTTTATTGTGCTTAGGTGTATAACCTAGTTCTTTAGCTACCTGCAGTATTGTTTCTCTAGTTTCATTTTTGACACTAATATTTTTATCGTCATTTAATACCCTAGACACCGTTGCTGGTGAAAAACCTGATTCTTTAGAAATGTCTTTTATAGTCGCCAAAAATCACACCTCCTCTTCTCGTTTTATTTTTTCTTTTATTTCTTTATTCATTCCTCTAATTTTATATATTAAAATCAAAGGAAGAATTATAATAATTAGATTTAGAGGATGTCTGTTATTGACAAACATGTATGCTCCAAACAAAGACAAGGTCATAGGTATAATAGTCCAAAAAATTTCATATCTTTTGGAAATCATTTTCAATATGCTGTGATAATCGTCTTTTCTTCTAACTATTTCTTCAGTAGGTATGCCAAAATAGTAATTCCAATAACCCTTTGAACCCTTTAAAGATGTTATTAAATCAAGCCCCTTATTTTGGTAATACATTTCATTTGGGGGTGAATCTGCGAAATATTCTATAATTGCTCTACCTTCTATTGGTTGGGATTTTTCAAAGTAATGGCCATCTTGGTCTACTTTAATCAACAAGAAACCGTCTTTTGCCATATCTTCTATATATTTTTCTTCTAAATCCTTTTCCAATACTGTAAAGGTTTTCTTGTTATCTTTTTCCATAATTTCCCCTTCCTTTTGTATATAATATACTAAAACTTTCAAAATGAAAATAGTTTAGTAAATTTATTAGTAAATTTTCTATAAAATAAAAAAGATTAGAAAATTTTAATCTCTAATCTTTCTCTTGTTGTATATATTAATTTATTGTTCTTTAGTTAAATGTTTATTACAAATTTTTGCTACATTGTTATAAAGCTGTCTCATTTCTTCTTTCTCAAAGTTTTTAGATTCTATCAAAGAGTTTATTTTGCTAATTCCTTCTTCTAATTCTTTATCTTCAGTATTTTTAAGAATCTTTTCTCCAGCACTTCTCAAGGAATAAAGTCCGTGTAGTATAGGCATTAGCTCACTTTCTTCCTTGTTTTCTTTTAATAGATCGTGTAAAATCCATTCTTTATTAGTATCTGTTGAGATACACTTATTTGGTATTATTAAAGATTCTTCTTTCATATCTTTTAAAAATCCATCTAATTCTTCATTAGTAAAATTATGCAACATTAAAAAGTTTATATCTATATGTTCTAATTCTGGATTTTCTTTATTTTCATCAATATTGTCTTCTAAAATATGTCCTACTTTTTGATTAAGGTGGGTTTTAGTCGCTTCTATTGTCTCAAATTCGTATTTATCTTGGTATTTATTTAATATTTCAAGTACATCTTCTGGCATATTATAAACTAATAATTTTTTTGTCATCGTCTCTCCTTATTTTGTCTCTTTTATACTTTTATCTTTCTTTAATAAAAATTCTTTAGGTCTTTCCATTGATGCAAATTGCATAGGTGTTAAAACTATGGAATAACTTCCCGCATTATTAAATATTACAATATCTCCAATTTCTAGTTTTGGGAATACAATTTCTTTTTCTATTACATCTGCTGCAGTACATAAATTTCCCATTATTGTAACTGTTTCTTTTTCACCACGTTTTTCTAATGGATAAAACTGTGATGAATTTGGACTGGTATATAATGGCTCATTTGCTGGGGCATTTTTATAATCTGTATATAGACTTACCATTTGAGAAATTGATGGTCGATAAAAACCATTTAAGGTGTTATTTAGAATTACAAAGTTTTTCCCAAAGGAGGATTTTTTATCTCTAACTTTAGTAACATATATTCCAGATTTTCCAACTAAATATCGTCCAGTTTCAATATAGAACTTTGTTTTTTGAAGTTTTTCACTAGATTCTTTTAAAAACTTTTCTAAAGAATTTCCCAAAGTCTCTATATCTACTTCTTTGTCATCTTCCTCATAAGGTATTCCAATACCTGAGCCCATGTTTACAAATTTTAGCTCTCCATTTAATTTTTCTTCTACTTTAACAGTGAGATCTAATAGGTTTTTATAGTAATTTTCGATTATTTTGTAATTTAGTTCTTGGCTTTTAGAGTGAACGTGGATTCCTGATATTTTAATATTTGGTAAATTTTGAAATTCATCTAATTTTTCAAAAAACAAATCTTCATCTATTCCAAATTTCCCCGGCATTCCCTTGTCTTCTGTAAAGGTGAAGTTTGGGTTTATTCTTATTCCAATTTCTATTTCCTTACTGTTTTTTACAGCTACTTCTGAAATGAGTTTTACTTCGTTAATACTATCTGCGATTATTATAGCTTTATCGAAGGATTCTTCAATGTCTTTTTCACTTTTTCCAGGTGCTGAATATTGAATTTTTTCTTTATTCTTTATTCTTTCAAAGGAAATTTCTACTTCTTTTAATGATGCTGCATCTGCTCCAAGGCCAGTATCATAAATCGTATCTAAAATATCTGGATTTGGATTTGTTTTTAAAGAATATAAAAATTCCACACTTGGAAAGTTTTCCTTTAAATTGTTAATTCTCTCTAAAATAACTTCTTCGTCGTATAAATAAAAACTGTCCTCTTCTTGGGCGATTTTTTTTATAAATTCAGAATTTTTCATTTAAATCTCCTTTATTCACTTAATAGATAGCTACTAACTAGTTTTATTGTACTTTCTAAGGCTTCTCCGTGGGTTCTTTCGTAGTGGTGAGTTGAATCTACCCCTGGACCTATACATCCTACCCTTACATCGTTTCCTTGTCTCAAAGCTGTACTTGCATCTGAACCGTAATTTTTCGAAATATCAATTCGGTAGTTTATTTCATTTTCCTTTGACAGTTTTACAAATTTGTTTTTCAGTTCTAAATCATAAGGAGTTACTCCGTCTTTTGCCATTATAGTAACAGCTCTTTCTAAGGATCTATGACTTCCACCTACAGTTCCAATATCTACTGCGACTATTTCTTTAATGTTTTCTGGAATAAAATATAGTCCATGTCCTATCTCTTCATAATCAGCCACATAAAAATAAGTTGTGTATTTTGGCTTTATATTTTTTTCCAAAAAGTATTTACAAACTGAAAGTAAAACTGCAACACATGCTTTGTCATCTATGTGTCTAGATTTAATATATCCATTTTCTGTTAAAATAAATCTAGGAAAAAAAGAAACAAAATCCCCTACTTCTATACCTAATTCTCTGGTTTCTTCTGGTGAAGTGGTTTTCTCGTCGATTCTAATTTCCATAGAATCGTCTGTCTTTTTAAAGTCATTTACATTATCAAAAATGTGAACAGATGACTCTTCTGGAAGAATAGTTCCTGTAAAAATTTTTCCTTCAGTAGTCTTTATATTAACATTTTCTCCTTCAACAGCTCCCCATGAATATCCACCTATTTTAGACATCTTTAATCTGCCATTTGATTTGATTTCCTTTACCATTGCTCCTAGGGTATCTACATGGGCAGTTAACAAAATAGACTCTTTTGTATTTTCTCCTTCTAATACAGCATAACTTGCACCTTTTTTAGTTTTCTTCCAATTTAGGCCAAGTTCCTTAAATTCTCTTTCAACTCTATCCATTACTTCCTTAGTATCTCCACTTGGACTACTAATATTAATAATTTCTTCTAAAAATTCTAAAGTATAATCTAAATTAAAATCCATTTTTTCCTCCTATTATTTATGTATATGAGCTTATTATAGCACAGTTTCTATTAACAGTTAAAATATGAATATAGTAAATATTCATTGACCGATTTGGTCTATAATGGTATTATTAAATAAACCATATCGGTTTATGGGAGGTTTTATGTTTGATAACTTTAATAAATTAGAAATAAAAAAACAAAAACAGATACTAGATGGTGCTATGGAAGAGTTTTCTAAATACGGTTATAAAAAGACTTCTGTGGAAGATATAGCAAAGTCAGCTGGAATATCTAAATCAATGGTCTTTTACTATTTTAATACAAAACTGGATTTATATAATTATTTAATAATTTACTCCTTGAATTATATTATTAAAAAATACGACAATTTATATTCAGAACTAAAAAAATTAGATTATTTAGAAAGATATAGTGAAATAGCTAAGTCCAAATTAATTACTTTAGCTGAGGAAAAACCCCTCTTTAACTTTAGTGGAAGTTTATATCTTGCTACAGATAATATAGAAATGAAGGAAGAAGCCTTGGAACTTTTTAATAAAGTTAATAATATATTTGATTCTTATCAAGAAATAATGAATTATGAAGTTAAAAATTCTAAACTTAGAACTGATATAAAAAAAGAAAATGCTCTTCAATATATAAACTGGGTTATGGATGGTTTTTCAAATTATATGATCAATAAATATAAGGATGTTCCTTTGGGAAGTGCTGACTATGACTTGGAGTGGAAAAAGTTCGATAAAATAATTGAAGATTTAGAAAAGCTTTTTTATAAGAAAGGAAAATAATATGGTTGAAAATATTTTAAAATTGGAAAATGTTGGAAAGACTTTCGGAAACTTTCACGCTCTAAAAGGTGTAGATTTAAATTTAAATAATGGAGAAATCATGGGATTTATTGGTCCAAATGGAGCTGGAAAGACAACTACAATTAGAGTGATTTTAGGAATGCTTAACTACACTGGCTCATCAAAGGTATTTGGCCTAGACAGTTGGAAAGATTCTGTGGAGATTCACAAAAATCTAAGTTATGTTCCTGGAGATGTGAACCTTTGGCCGAATTTAACAGGTGGAGAAGTTATAGACTTTTTCTTAAGGTTAAAAAAACAAAAGGATAAAAAATATAAAGAAGAACTTATAGATAAATTTGACCTAGACCCTTCTAAAAAGTGCAGAGCTTATTCTAAGGGAAATCGTCAAAAGGTGGCATTAATTGCAGCTTTAAGTTCAGATGTAGATTTATACATTTTTGACGAGCCAACATCTGGACTAGATCCTTTAATGGAATCTATCTTCCAAGAAGAAATTAGAAAATTTAAAAACAGTGGAAAAAGCGTATTGTTGTCATCTCATATTCTCTCAGAAGTCGAGAAGCTTTGCGACCAAATTAGTATTATTAAAGATGGTAAAATAATAGAAAGTGGAAAATTAGAAGATCTAAGACATCTTACAATGTCTAAAATCAAAACTACTACTAAATCTCCTATTATTGGTTTAGGTGAAGATGAAAGAGTATTTGATTATATTGTTAAAGACGATATAGCGTCTTTTAGTGTAGATGGAGCAAATTTGGGAGATGTTATAAAAGATCTATCAAAATTTGAGATAATAACCTTAGAATCCCAACCCCCTACTTTAGAAGAGCTTTTTATGAGCCATTATGAAAAGGAAGAATAATATGAATAATTTATTTTACAATACTTCTTCTTTAATAAAATTTATTTTAAAAAAGGAGAAATTAAAAACTCCACTATATATAATAACAATGGCTATGTTTTTGGTATTTATTGTACCAGTATTTCAAAATATTTTAGATACTTCCGATGATATGACCATTATAGTCGAAACTATGAAAAATCCAGCTATGATTTCTACAGTTGGCCCTGTTTTTGTGGAAGATTCTTATACTGTAGGGTCCATTTATGCAAATTATATGACAGTATTTATTGGGTTAATTCACGGAGCTTGGAATATTTTATTTGTAAGTTCTCACACTAGAAAAGACGAAGAACTAGGAAGGTTAGAACTTATAAATTCCTTTCCAGTAGGGAGATTGTCAAATTTAACATCTACCTTAATAGTTTCCTTTTTTATAAATCTGTTACTTTCTTTAATTACTGGAATTGGATTTTACTTTATATCCTCTGGAGAAATGGAAATTAAAGGTATAATTATTTTCGGATTATCTTTAGGTGGGTTTGGATTTTTATTTAGTTTAATTACTGCATTTTTTTCTCAAATAACCACCACAAGTAGAGGAACTAACACATTGAGTTTTCTTACCCTTATAGTAGTTTATCTTTTAAGGGCCATTGGTGATGTGTCTGTAGAAGTACTTTCATTAATCTCTCCTTTGGGACTTATAACAAGAACTGAAAATTTTGTAAATGATTATTTTTGGCCTTTAGGTGTGCTTTTAGTAGAGATAATATTAATTGCAGTTGCATCTTATTATTTTTCATATAATAGAGACTTAGGTGGTGGATTAATAAAAGAGAGAAAAGGTAGAATCGAAGGTAGCAAAATATTAAGTGGAATTTATACTTTTACATTTAGACTTTTAAGATCTCAAATCTTTATTTGGATAGTAGTAATAATGGTTTTTTCTGGCATGTATGGGGCTGTTTTTGGAGATTTAGAAAATTATTTAAAATCATCAGAGCTAATTCGAAATATGTTAGTAATTGATTCTGATCATTCTCTAACTGATCAATTTATTAGTATGTTAATGCTTGTAATGTCAATGATAAGTGCAGTTCCAGTGTTAATATTTATAAATAGAATAATTTCTGAAGAAAAAAACTCTTATTCAGAAATAATACTTACAAAACCTGTAAGTAAAATAAATTATTTAGGTTCTTTTTATATTATTTCCGTTTTTAGTGCAGTAGTATTTCAGCTTATAATTGCTGGAACATTTTACGGAATAGGTAAAAACTATTTAGAAGATATTCCATCTCTACAGACCTTTATAATATCGGCTATAAACTATATTCCGCCAATACTAATAACCCTTGGAATATCAGTACTTTTAATCGGACTTATACCTAAATTTCACTGGCTAAGTTATGTATATTTAGGTTATACCTTTGTTGTGGTATATTTAGGAAGACTTCTAGATTTTCCAGAAATATTAGAAAAAATCACACCTTTTGGATATGTAAGTAACTATCCCCTAGAAGAAATTGACAAAAGGGCACTTATAATTCAGCTTGGAATATTTGTCATAATGTCAATTATAGGTTTTGTAGCCTATAGAAATAGAGATGTGGAATAAAATAAAAATCAAGGCTATATTATTTTTTAATAATATAGCCTTTTTTGTTTTTTTAATCTGAAAAATTTTCGATTAATAATTAAAATACGCCCACTTTAAACTGTTTTTTAATATTTCAAATTCAAATTCCTTGGATCTAAATATTTCTCCGTCTATATTTGCAATAATTTCCTTATTAGATTTTATTACACCAGATTTGACTAGATACTCTGTTACCGACTTTAGTCCCATGTGTTTTCCAGTTTTATAAAGTAAAAGTATTGGAATTACTTTATATAGTGGAAGTTTTTTTACTGCAATAAGATTTAAAATTCCATCATCTATTTTGCCCTTAGGAGATGGATTAAATCCTGATCCATAGTAGGAGCCGTTACAAAGAGCTGATACAATATATTCGTCTTTTACATTAATTTTTGTATTGTCTTTTAAAACTAAATCTAACTCTAAGTTTTCATATTTTATATTTTTAAGGGATTTTACTATTCCTTTTAAAAAAGCTTTATTTCCTAAATTAGGCTCTTGTTCTAGAATTTCATAAGTCTTTTCTAAAACTTGAGTATCAAAACCTAAACTCATTACATTAATACAGTACTTTTCATTTACTTTTATCATATCAATAGGCAGTACCTTTGGCTCAAAGGTATCTTCAATTTTAAAATTTTTATAGTTAAAATTTTTAGAAAAGTCATTTCCTGTCCCCATGGGAATAAGTCCAAGGGCTGTATTAGTATTTACTAGTGTATTTGACACTTCACTTAATGAGCCATCTCCTCCACAGACAATTATTATTTTATCTTTATAGTCTTTTTTAGAAAAATCTCTGGCTAAATCTATTGAATGATCTTTGTATTTAGTTTTAACTATTTCAATTTCATCTTCTCTGTTATGATTTTTGTAAGTGTTTATTATATCTTTTTCTAATTGTACAAACTCGCCCTTTCCAGCCTTCGTACTTAATATAAACAATTTTTTCGACATATTTTCTCCAAATATTTTTAAATTGTAAAACTTGTTTAATTATCCTGTGGATAACTCCCCTATAGTTTACAAATTAATATTTATTAATATATTATTATATAAATTACTTCAGTAATAAAATATTTCCTAATTATAAAAATTCTACAGCCATTGATTTCACTAGTTTCTGAGGTTATTTTCAATATGAAATATTTGATTGAAAGTTTTCAACTACTATAACTTAGTCCTAGACTTGATTAGGTGAGTTTTCCACATTATCCACAATTTAAGATACTTTTCCACAAAAAATATTTATTGTGTATTTAACAGTCTTTACAAAAGATTTACAATAATTTTTACTTAAAGAGTTGAAATAAATGTGGTTAATAATTTTCAAATTTAAATTTCTAAAGTAATATTCTTTTATAAATCATACCATAAAAATAGCCGAATACTAAATATTCGGCTTAAAGTTTTATTTATTTTTTAGTATTTCTATTCTTATGGCTTCAACTGCTATTTCTATTGCCTTTGAAGTGTCGTGTACGTGAGGATTATCAAGATTTGCTTTTTCTCTTTCTTGATTCCATATAGTATTTAAAATACAAGCTGCTCTAGTTCCTAACACTTGAGATACAGTAAAGAGTGTTGCACTTTCCATCTCTGAAGCCAGACAATTTGCTTTAATGTATGCATCCCATTTTTGTTTTAGTTCGTATCCTACTGGCATGCGATCAGGGTCGTGTTGCCCGTAAAAAGAATCTTTACACTGTACAATCCCTGTATGATATGGATATTTTTTTTCTTTAACTGCCTCTACAAGTGATGTAGTAAGTTCAAAGTTAGATACTGCTGGAAATTCTATTGGGACATATTCGTTACTTGTTCCCTCCATTTTAATTGCTCCAGTTGCAATAACTAAATCTCCGCCTTTAACCTTCAAATTCATACCACCACAAGTTCCCACTCGAATAAAATTCTCCACTCCAGTCATGAAAAGTTCTTCTACTCCTATTGCAGTTGAAGGTCCTCCCATTCCTGTAGACATTACTAGAACATTTTCTCCTTCTAGTTGTCCTAAATAAGTGGTGTATTCTCTATTTTGTCCAATTTTTTTAGGATTTTCTAAATATTGTGCAATTTTTTCTACTCTAGCTGGATCTCCAGGTAAAATAGCGTATTTTGCATTGTGACTATTATCAATCCCTATATGATACATCTTTTCCATTTTTCACTTCCTTAAATTAACTAAGCTTGTCCTTTAAAATA